>NZ_JBIRGM010000069.1:0-1000 GCF_044328025.1 Streptomyces sp. NPDC018000 | reverse complement strand
CGAGTCCAGCGGACCACATCCCCGGTGCGATACATGCGTGTGCCCGGACCACCGAAGGGATCGGCGACGAAACGCTCCGCACTCAGCCCGGCACGACCCCAGTACCCACGCGCCACCCCCGCACCGGCAACGTACAACTCCCCGGTCACTCCCGGCGCCACCGGACGCAGACCCCCGTCCAGCACATACACCTGCGTGTTCGCGATCGGCCCGCCAACGGGCACGACCTTGCCGCTCACTGCACTCAGCGGATGGGCCGTGGACCACACCGTCGTCTCCGTCGGCCCATACACATTCACCACCGACGCGCAGGACCGCACCAATCCACCGGCCACCTCCGCCGGCAACGCCTCACCACCGACCAACGCCCGCACCCCGGACAACAACCCCGTGCCCGCCTCGGCCAGCACACCACGCCACCACGCCGGCGTCGCCTGCACCACCGATATGCTCTCCCGCTCCAACAGCCCGCATACCGCTGCCGGATCCCGCGACACCTCCTCCGAAGCCAGCACCACCACACCGCCGCTCACCAACGGCACAAACAGCTCCAGCCCCGCAATGTCGAATCCCACCGTCGTGACCGCAAGCAGCCGCTCGCCCACACCGACACCCGCCACACACCCCATGGCAACCACGAAATTCTCAAACGCACCCCGGGACACGACCACACCCTTAGGCCGCCCCGTCGACCCCGACGTGTAAATCGCATACGCCGCACACGAACCCGGCACCCGCAGCGCAGTGTCGCAGGAGTCCAGCAGAGCACTCTCCTCCACCACCGCCGTATCGTCCAGCAGAAGGGACGATGCGCCCGGCGGCAGCATCCCTGCCAGGTCCCGGATCGTCACCGTGACCGCAGGTTCGGCGTCGGCCAGGACATAGCCGATGCGCTCCGCGGGATGGTCCGGGTCGATCGGCACATACGCCCCACCCGCCTTCCACACCGCCAGCAACGTCACCACCAGATCCACCCCACGAGGCAGAAGCACCCCGACAA
>NZ_JBIRGM010000068.1:0-1013 GCF_044328025.1 Streptomyces sp. NPDC018000 | reverse complement strand
GGCAGCGCCTGGTCAGGTCTTCCACGATCAGCACCAGCCGGGTCCAGACCAGCCCGGACAAGCATCACACCTGCGGAGTTCTTGTCCCTCGGGGATACGGCTCCGCAGACGGTGCAGGTGTAGGTGCGCTCTCCCAGCGGCAGTGCGTGCTTGGCTCTCGCTCCGCAGTGCGCGCAGTCCATCGTGGAGTACGCAGGGTGGATCAGGTGCACGGACCGTCCGTGCTTGCGGCCCATCTCGATCAGGGCCTGTTTGGTCGCGCCGATGGCGGCGTCAGCGGCCTTGCGGGCCATGGTGGTCCGGCTGAGAAACTTCGGCTTGAAGTCCTCGACAGCGAGCGCGTCATGGTCGCGGACAACCCTCTTGGCCCACTTGCGGGCGGTGTCCTGGCGCTGCCGGGCCACCTTCTTGTGCAGCCTGGCGCGCAGCCGCTTCGCCTCGCGGTACCCCTTCGACCCGGCGTGGCCCTTCTTCGGCTTGCGTCGGGCCATCATCCGGTCGTACCGGGTCAGCTTCTCCCTGGCCTTGCGCCCGTGCCCGGCGTGGGGGAGGTCATGGGCACTGCTGGTGGTGGTCGCGGTCTCCTTCACACCCCAGTCGATCCCGATCACGCACCCGGTCCGGGGCAGCGGCCGGATCTGGGCGGGGACGACAAAGCTGGCGTACCAGTGCCCGATACCGTCCTGATAGACACGCACGGACGACGGGTCGGCGGGCAGCTCCCGCGACCACACCACCGTCAGCACAACGCCTCCGGCCAGATGCAGTTTCCCGCCGTTGAGCCGGAAGCCGCGCCGCGTGTAGTCGAGGGAGGGCAGGGCCTCACGCTTCTTCTTGCACTTCGGCATCCCGGCCCGGCGGTGCATGGGCAGCCGTTCCCTGATGTCCTTCTGCGCCTTGGCCTTGGACTTCCCGAAATCACGGATGACCTGCTGCTGAGGAACAGAGCTGCCCTCCCGCAGCCACGCAGCACTCTTCCTGGCCCCGGTCAGCATCTTGTCGAGCTGCGCCGG
>NZ_JBIRGM010000067.1:0-1121 GCF_044328025.1 Streptomyces sp. NPDC018000 | reverse complement strand
GCCTCGACCGGAGCCGAGTTCGGCTTGACCGTGATGACCGGGGTCCCCTTGGAGACACGGGACCTGGTGGTGAACGACGCGGCGAACGCGGACTGCGTGGCGACCGGGCCCTGCTCACCGGCCTCCAGGTCGACGGCGTCGGTGATGATGCCCGACCCGATCCGGACCGCGAGACGGGCCGCGATCTCCTTGCCCTCCGCGGAGGACGGGACCAGCACCGCGACCGGGGAGACCGCGTCATGGGCGGCCTGCAGCGCGTCGACCTTCGGCACGACGAGGTAGTCGGCGAACTCCGGCGCATCAGCGGTCAGGACCCTCACCGCACCGTGCTCGGCCAGCACCCCGGCGGTACCGGCAGCGCCACTGCCGAGAGCGACCGCGACCGGCTCACCGATACGACGGGCCAGCGTCAACAGCTCCAGGGTGGGCTTGCGGACGGAACCGTCCACGTGATCGACATAGACGAGAACTTCAGCCATGGGACTTCAATCTCCTGCGAGTTGCGAAGAAACTACGGGGGCAAGGGGACAAGCAGAGAGTCAGATGAACTTCTGACCCGCAAGGAACTCGGCCAGCTGCCTGCCGCCCTCGCCCTCGTCCTTGACGATCGTGCCCGCCGTACGGGCCGGACGCTCCGCCGCCGAATCCACCACGGTCCAGGCACCCGCCAGACCCACCTCGTCCGCCTCGATCCCCAGATCCCCCAGATCCAGCGACTGAACCGGCTTCTTCTTCGCCGCCATGATCCCCTTGAACGACGGGTAACGCGCCTCACCCGACTGGTCCGTCACCGACACCACCGCCGGCAACGACGCCTCCAGCCGCTCCGAGGCCGTGTCACCGTCCCGGCGGCCCGTCACCGTGCCGCCCTCGACCCCGACCTCGGACAACAGCGTGACCTGCGGGACACCCAGACGCTCCGCCAGCACCGCCGGCAGCACACCCATCACACCGTCCGTCGACGCCATACCGCAGATCACCAGGTCGTAACCGGTCTTCTCGACCGCCTTCGCCAGCACCAGCGACGTACCCATCACATCACTGCCGTGCAGATCATCGTCCTCGACATGAACGGCCTTGTCCGCACCCATCGACAACGCCTTGCGCAACGCGTCCTTGGC
>NZ_JBIRGM010000066.1:0-1157 GCF_044328025.1 Streptomyces sp. NPDC018000 | reverse complement strand
CCGTTGTTCGGTAGCGGTGCTGTGTGCGACCCGGACCTGCCGCTGCCCCACCGTATTGAGCCCTTGATTGTCCTGACGGTGTCGCCGAGGCGCTTGGCCAGCGTGTTGCGCCGGGCGGGTGCGGACGTGCTCTGGGGGGCTTCCTGGTTCTCGCTTTCGTCGGTCAGCCAGTCCAGACGTGTCCAGTCCGTCCACTCGGCTGCCCGGACACGGAACTCGGGGGGCGGCCCGAACCTGATGTTCGGGGCCTGTGTGGTGTCGAGGGACTTGATGTGCTCGTTGAACTGCCGCAGGAGGAATATCGGACCGGTGCTGGCGCCCACGTTCTTCGACTTGATGGCCAGCTCGAGGACACCCCTGGCGTAGGCGTCCTTGTTGTTGATGTCCGGCAGATTGTCCAGAACCTGCTTCATGAAGCGGCTTCGGGGGTGTGTGACGATGAACTGGTTCCCGAAGCGGCCTTCCTGGTAGGCGACTTCGGCGGCCTGGTGGATGTGGTCCGCGGTCACGGGTGCGTTCTCTTCGAGTCCGAGCAGTCTCCGTACGCTCTTGGGGTCGCGAAGCATGGGACCGAACATCGGCAGGGTGTCGTCGCCCTTGGGCAGCATCACGCCCTCGGGACGCAGCACCACCTCTCCGGGGCCCAGGTCCACATCGAGATACACCCCGCCGTGCTTGTGGAGGAGGGCGTACCTGGCGATGTCGGAGGCCATCGCGAAGCTGTTCTCCTTGCGCGCGGCCTCGTACAGCTTGGACACCTTGGAGGGCAGCTTCTCCCCGCCGGGGGTCTTGTCCTTTTTGAACAGGTCCTCGACCCTGCCTTGATGAACGGTGCCGGAATCCACCAGGTCCTTGAGGAACTCCTTGTTGTTGCGCCGGCCGCCCTCGTCCGTCCAGATCGTCAGCTTCCACTGTGTTTCTTCTGCCTTGGCCGCCCATGTCCGGAGGTTGGCGCGGGCACTGTCCGTCAGTTCGCCACCCAGCCAGACGAAATTGAGTTCTTTGGGGACCATGGCCGACGGGCCGAGACCGGCGCCCACGTAGTGGACCGGACCGGCAGGAGATGCATCGCCGGCCGACGCGGTCGCGGTGCTCTGGGACAAAGCCGTGTCGGCAGGCTGCTGCGTGATCTCCGACTCGGCGTTGAGCAGCAGGCC
>NZ_JBIRGM010000065.1:0-1352 GCF_044328025.1 Streptomyces sp. NPDC018000 | reverse complement strand
GGACGCAGCGCAGGAGCCGGACCGCGTCGATGATGTGCAGGTCGTACATGATGCTGATGCCGACGAACTTCGGTCGTTCACGCCGGATCAGATCGGTGATCGCCTCGTCACTCGGGTTACGCCCGTGCAGGTTTAGTGCCTGGACCGAGTATCCGCAGCCCCTGAGGTGACCCGCGATACAGGCCACGCCCAGGTTCTCCCGGACCCGCTTGTAGAACAGCCTCATCGCCGGGTCCAGAGACAGGTATTCCTCATCGTTGATCAGGACGTTCTGGTTGTTCAGGGTTGCGGCGCCGGTAGGGATTTCCCGGGGGGTCAGCAGGACTACATCTGCCATGGCCCGATTCCTTTCTCGTGTTCACGTGCGCATCTCGACACCGACCGGGTCACTCAGCCATCGCCTGTTGCCCACACAGCTTCTTCGTCTCCTCGACGAACTCCGGGTAGGGCTGCCCGAGGACCTTGCGGTCGTAAGCGTCGACCAGCGCGCGCAGTTCGGTCTCCAGCCGGTCGGCGAGTTGGGGCGGGTTCTCGTCCGCGAGCAGCAGCCCGACGTTGAGGAAGGTGATCAGCAGATCCGACAGGCCCTCGGCCCAGCTGCGCAGCCGGGTGATCAGCGGGCGCAGGCCCTGCTCGCCCTGGGACCTGCGCGCCCTGGTGGCATCGACGATGAGCTGGGCGACGAAGGGAAGCTCTTCCTTGCGGTCGGCGACTTCCCCGCTGACCTTGCTCCAGGCGGCCCACACATCCTCGACCCGTTGGTCGGGGATCCGGTACTCCCGGCGGGCTTCAAGGAGGACATCCCTGGCCGGGCCTTCGACATCCGGGAGTTCCGGGGGAGTGGGGTCGCTGATCTTGTCGTACATCTCCGTGCCGCGCAGCGCGATGGCGCGGCTGATGAAGGAGAAGGGGTTCTCACTGACGGCGATGTCAGCGGCCACGATGAACTTCAGGTTCTCCCAGAGTTCGTCGACCGTCGTGCCGGGCTCGATCATGATCCAGCCGGGTTCGAGCTCGATGCCCTCCCGGTTGAACATGCGGGCGGCGTCGAAGTTGTACTCCACCAGGGTTCCCTTGCGGAACCTCTTGGCCATGGCCGGGGACCCGGTCTCCATGCCGAGCAGGGCGGAGACCATGCCGGCGCGGCGCAGGGTGCGCAGGGCCTCCCGGTCGATGAGGCCGGTGTCGACGCGGAACTCGCAATGGAAGTTGATCTTCAGGTCGCGGCGGAGGATCTCCTCGGCGAAGCCGACGGCGTGGTTGTAGCCGTCCTGGAAGGCGCCGCCGAAGTTGTCGTCGTTGAACCAGAGGAACCGGGTGCCGAACTCCCGCTGCAGGTACTCGATCTCGTC
>NZ_JBIRGM010000064.1:0-1412 GCF_044328025.1 Streptomyces sp. NPDC018000 | reverse complement strand
TTGGTACGGGTTGGCCGCATATGGAGCAGGCGCCGGTCCAGGTGGCCAGGAGGGCCTGGAGTTCGCGTAGGACCGCGTAGAGGGTCAGGCCGGCGCAGGGGCTTTTGGGTCGAGTCTGAGCATGGTGCAGAAGGCCTGGGCGAGGGCGGCGAGGGTGACGTGACGGTGCCAGCCGAGGTAGTTGCGTCCTTCGAAGTGGTCCAGGCCCAGGGCATTCTTGAGCTCGCGGTAGTCGTGCTCAACTCGCCAGCGGATCTTGGCAATTCGCACGAGTTCCCGCAGCGGAGTGTTGGTGGGCAAGGTGCTCAGCCAGTGGTCGGTGGGCTCGGTGGCGTCGTGGGGCCATTCGGCGAGCAACCAGCATTCGGGCAGGGACCCGTCGGTGTTCTTGCGAATCGATCGGTTGGCCGGACGAACTCGTAGCGACAGGAACCGCGAGCGCATGTCGGCGTTCGGGTTGCGCTTGGTGGCCTTGCTGCCCTGGCGCCATGTGATGGTGCGGGCTGAGGCTTGTCCGGCTGCCAGGGCCAGCGCGCGCAGGGTGGTGTGCGGCTGGGGGTAGGCGGACACGGGAGGGCGGCCCTGTCCGGAGTACGGCGGGCGTTCGGGTCTCGCGTCGCCCGGGTAGGCGGTCGTGATGGCCTTGACCGCAACCGTGTAGGTCAGACCACGCTCGGTCAGGCCCTCGCGAAAGCCCGTGGCGTCGCCGTATCCCGCGTCGGCGACGACTGGCAGATCGGGCAACTCCCAGTCCCCGCGAACCTCGTCGAGCATGTCCAGGGCCAGGCGCCACTTCTCTCGATGCCGTGCTGCGTCGGGGATACCCGCCCTGGCGCGGCGGCACCTGATCGCCTCGGCCAGCAGCGGGTCCTCGCCGTGCTTGGCGTCGTCCCAGCTCCCTGGCAGGAACAAGCGCCAGTCGACGGCCGAGGACGCACGGTCACTGACCAGGTTCACACTGACCCCGATCTGGCAGTTTCCACGCTTTCCCAGCGCTCCGCAGTACATCCGTGCCACCCCCGGGGAGTCGTAGCCGTCCTTGGGGAAGCCGACATCGTCGATGGCATACGCCTCTGGGGCGATGTGCGCTGCAGCCCAACGTGCCAGCCGCTCACGAACCTTGGAATAGTCCCAGGTCGAGGAGGACACGAACTGCTGGAGCTGCTGGTGGTCCACCCCGAGGCGCTCGGCCATCGGCTGCATCGACTTGCGCTTGCCGTCCAGCAGCAGCCCGCGCACATACAGCTCACCCTTGGCTCGCTGATCCCGACGGGCCAGCGAGCCCAGCGTCTCCGCCGCGAACGCCTCCAGGCGCGGGCGGACCGTCTCCATCTCCTCAGGTGTCACACCTGACAGAAGATCACAACCTAACCGAAGGTGATGAATCGGGGTACCTAACAAAGCCCTACTAG
>NZ_JBIRGM010000063.1:0-1524 GCF_044328025.1 Streptomyces sp. NPDC018000 | reverse complement strand
CGGTGCCTGTCAAGTCAAATGAAACGAATGTGATGCTATGAGATCTGTTGTTCGGTTTGACGTCGCTTGGCGGGGTCGTTGATCCATGCCTGGCGGGGGATGGATGGCGGGACGGGGCGGCGGTTGAACCGTTCGGGATGCTGTTCGTAGGCCGCTGCGAGGGTGGCGGCTCGTTGCTCGCGTACCAGGTCCGCGGTGCCGAAGTGCACGCTGGCCGGGGTGTGGTAGCCGATCCCGGAGTGCCGGTGGACGTGGTTGTAGTGGCTGATGAAGCCGTCCATCCACTCCCGGGCGTGCGTCAGGGAGTCGAATCTCTGCGGGAAGTCGGGCTGGTACTTGGTGGTCTTGAAGTGGCTTTCGCTGTAGGGGTTGTCGTTGCTCACCTTGGGGCGTGAGTGGCTGCGGGTGACTCCGAGGTCGATCAGCAGTTGCGAGACCTTCTTGGAGGTCATGGAGGTGCCCCGGTCGGCGTGCACGGTCTGGGGCACGATGCCGTTGCGCTCGATGGTCTCGCGGATCAACTCCTCGGCGCGCTCGGCCGATTCTGCCCGCTCCACCGTCCAGCCGACGATGTAGCGGCTGTAGATGTCGATGACGACGTAGGCGTGGTACCAGATGCCCTTGTCCGGGCCGGCCAGTTTCGTGATGTCCCAGGTGAAGACCTGCGAGGGGGCGTCAGCGACCAGCTCTGGCACAGTCTTGGCGCCGTGGGTGGCGATCCGGCGTCGCTCGCCTTCCTGGCCGGCCTCCTTCAGGATCCGGTACATCGTGCGCTCGGAGCAGTGGTAGCGGCCCTCGTCCAGTTCGCGGGCATAGATCTGCGCGGGTGGCAGCTCGGCGTACTCGGGGGTGTTCATCAGCGCCAGCACTGCGGCCCGCTCGGTGGCCGACAGTGCGGTGGCCGGGGCCGGGCGTGGGCGTTTGGGTGCCGGCGGCTTGGGGTGCAGCCGTCGGTGGTGGGTCGCCCGGGACCTTCCGGTGATCCGGCAGGCGTCCACGATGCCCACCAACAGCCTCAACTCCTCGGCCGCTGCGTGCAGATGGCCGTCCAGGGCCTGGCTCAGTCCGCGCTCTTGGACAGTGACTGCAAGAGCGCGTGTGTTTTTCCCAGCACCTCCAGAGCCGCGTTCTTCTGGTCCACCTCCGCACGCAGCCGCTCGTTCTCCCGCCGCAGCTTGGCGTTCTCGGCCTCGGCCGGGTGCTTCCTGGGGCGGGCAGGGCTGGTGCGGTGGTCGGTCAGCTGCGCGAGCGCGCCAGTGTCGCGGGCCGCACGCCACTCGATCACGTGGGAGTGGTACAGGCGCTCGCGGCGCAGGATCGCGCCCTTCTCACCGGACGGGGCCGCGTCGTACTCGGCGACGATCCGCAGCTTGTACTCGGCGGTGAAGGTGCGACGCTTCGGCTTCGGCGCCGGATCGGCGCCGGGACCGCTGGTGCTGGTCATACGGGTGGTTCTCCTGCTCGTTCGTCCACCCAGGCTAACTGATCACGCTAGGGTGTCTCACCCAACGATGTCAGAGAGGG
>NZ_JBIRGM010000062.1:0-1680 GCF_044328025.1 Streptomyces sp. NPDC018000 | reverse complement strand
GCGGGCGCGGGCAATGCCTTCCGGTCGAGCTTGCCGTTCGAAGTCAGCGGCAGGCCCTCGATCGTGACCTGAGCCGCGGGAATCATATGGCCCGGCAGGAAATCACCGAGCCAGTCCCGCAGCGGCGGAACGGTTGCATGGCCCCCGGACGGCACCACGTAAGCCACCAGACGCCGGTCACCAGGCCGATCCTCACGCACCGTCACGGCAGCCTGGGCCACCGACGGGTGACGCATCAACGCGGTCTCGATCTCACCGAGCTCGATGCGGTAACCACGGATCTTGACCTGGTCATCGGCACGGCCCACGAACTCCAGCCCGCCATGCCGGTTCCAGCGCACGACGTCACCGGTGCGATACATGCGACCGCCCCCGGCGAACGGATCGGCGACGAACCGGCCCGACGTCAGCCCCGGACGCCGCCAGTATCCGCGGGACACCCCGGCACCGGCAACGTACAACTCGCCCGCGACACC
Source organism: Streptomyces sp. NPDC018000 (assembly GCF_044328025.1). Taxonomy (NCBI): domain Bacteria; kingdom Bacillati; phylum Actinomycetota; class Actinomycetes; order Kitasatosporales; family Streptomycetaceae; genus Streptomyces; species Streptomyces sp. NPDC018000. Next base: position 1,204 of record NZ_JBIRGM010000062.1, on the reverse strand, counting down.
CGGGGGCACCGGACACAGCCCGCCGTCCAGGACATACACCCGCAGGTCCGGGATGCGCTCACCGATCACGCTGGCTGCCGCCCCGGTGGCCATCACCGGGTCGAGCTCCTGGTACGTGACATGCACAGTGGTCTCGGTGATGCCGTACATGTTGACCAGCACGGGAGAGTCCGGTGCGTGCCGGCGGTACCAGCCCTCGAGCCGGCCCAGCTCGAGCGGCTCACCACCGAAGACCACGCGACGCAGCACGAGTCCGTCACCGACCTCCGGATTCTCCTCGTCGGCCTGCATCAGCTGGTAGAACGCCGAGGGCGTCTGATTGAGAACCGTCACACGTTCCCGCACCAAAAGCCGGAGGAACTCCGCGGGCGACGTGCGCTGCTCGTGCGAAACCACAACCAGCCGCCCACCGTGCAACAGCGCCCCGCCGATCTCCCACACCGAGAAGTCAAAAGCATAGGAATGGAAGAAGGTCCACACATCCTCGGGACCGAACGCGAACCAGCGCTCGGTGGTCGCGAACAGACGCACCACGTTGCGATGCTCCACGACCACCCCCTTGGGCCTCCCGGTGGAACCCGAGGTGTAGATCATGTACGCGGCGTGGCCGGGAAGCAGCGGGCCGGTACGGTCACCGTCCGTCACGTCCGCCGGGCTCGCCGCCGCACACGCCGCCACGATGGCCGGATCGTCCAGCATCAGTACCGGCATACCGGCCGGGATGACGTCCGCCACCTCAAAACGGCTGACGGTCAGCGTGGGCGCCGCATCCACGAGGGTGTACTCGATGCGCTCGGCCGGGTAGTCAGGGTCGACCGGAACATAGGCACCACCGGCCTTCCACACGGCAAGCAGTACCACGACCAGCTCCACGGAGCGTGGCAGGACGACAGCAACAAAACTGTCCGGGCCCACACCTTGTTCGATCAGCACACGGGCCAGACGGTTGGCGCGTGCGTTCAGCTCGCCGTACGACAGCGCTTCAGCGCCGTCCGTCACCGCCACCGCATCCGGCATGGTCCGGGCATGGGCCTCCACCAGGGGAGGCAGAACAGCCGGGACGGTTTCCTCGGCCGGCGTGTTCCAGTCCACAACGATCTGACGTCGCCGTTCGGGACCGACAACGTCCAGGCCGGACAGAGGGGTGTTCGGGTTGTCGGCCACCTGGCTCAACAACAACCGGAAACCGGAGACCAGTTCCTCC
>NZ_JBIRGM010000061.1:0-2547 GCF_044328025.1 Streptomyces sp. NPDC018000 | reverse complement strand
CAGTTGCTTCCCCAAGCTCTCGGCTGCGCTCGAGCAGGGGAGGCCCCATCCTCGCCGCGTTGTCGGAACGCCCCAATACATCCAGTATTCGGGCGCCCCTCCGCCTTGCGATGCACCACATCTGACGCCGCGCGCTGATCCACCACGGATTACGGGACAGCCCTTAGGCAGGCGGCGCGAACCCCGTCGCAGCGCGCGCCGCCCCGCCCTTCTCCACCACCGGGACCACGGGAACTGCCGCCCCCGCGCCACCCATGGACTGCCCGGACCCCACCGGCGCAGAAACAACAGCCCCACCCGCCAGTACTCCGCTCCCCGCCTGCGCAGCACCGTCCCGAGCAGCGACGAACACCCGCCGCGCATCCCGCGCCTGCCGCTCGTTCACCACCGCTGCCAGATACGCCCCGGCGGGCACCCCCTCGGGCACCGGAACCCCGGTCCGCGTCGCCAGTTCCCCAGCCAGCCGCTCCGCCATCGAACGGCCTACCTGCGCGTCGAGCTGATGCATCCGCGTCAGGTACTGCCGTATCGCCATCCACAGACCGTCCGGCACCGCCGACAGATCCAGCCTCGCGAACCGCCCGACCAGCCACGGTGGTGGAGGCGGCACAGCAGTAACTCGCCCCACCGGCACCCGTTCCCGTACGACAAGCGTCCCCGCGAACACGTCCCCGAGCCGCCGCCCCCGCGCCGACACCAGCGAAGCGATACAGGAGACAACCCCGAGCGTCATGAGAATCTCGACGACCCCCATGGCTCCGCGCACCAGCGCATGCCGGAAACGAATCGGCCCCCCGTCGTCCCGGACCACCCGCAGTCCGCATGCCAGCTTCCCCAGCGACCGCCCATGGCTGAGCGTCTCCACCGCGATCGGGCCCCCGACCAGCACCAACAGGAAGGCCGCGACGGATATCGCCGCGAGTGCAGCGTCATCCAGGGTCGCCGTCGCCATGGCCAACCCGATCGACACCAGAACGAACGCCGCCCCCACCACGGCAAGATCGATGGCCTGCGCCAGCGCCCGACTCGGCAATTTCGCCGGACGCAGCCCCAGCACGACCGCATCCCCGGTCACGAGCTCACTCATCGCCGCCCCCTCCTTCGCTGGTCTTCCCTGCCCCTCGGGACCTCAGTCTGCCAAGCTGACCCGCAGCGCGCCGCCGTAGTACGAACCCGTACGCACCCATGCCTGGAGCAGCAGCCGACCATGGACCTCGACGTCTTCGTGACCACCCACCGCACCAAGTGGGACCGCCTGGACCATCTCCTGCACCAAGGGCGCCGACTCACCGGCGCGGAAGCCGACGAACTCGTCGAGCTCTACCAGCGCACGGCCACCCATCTCTCCCTCCTCCAGTCCAGCGCCCCGGACCCGATGCTCACCGCGCGCCTCACCCAGCTCGTAGCCCGCGCCCGATCCACGGTCACAGGTACCCGCCGAGCCTCCTGGCGTGACCCGGCACGCTTCCTGACCGCCGGTTTCCCCGCTGCCGTCTACCGATCCAGCCACTGGTGGATACCCACGGCCGTACTCTCCACGCTGCTGGCCGCAGTCATCGGCTGGTGGATCGGCACACATCCGGAAGTCCAGTCGGCCATCGCGGCTCCGGACGACCTCCGCCGCCTGACCAGCCCGGGCGGGGAGTACGAGACCTACTACTCCAGCCACCCGGCCGCATCGTTCGCCGCCCAGGTATGGACAAACAACGCCCAGGCCGCAGCCATGTGCCTGGTCCTGGGAGCGTTCCTCGGCATCCCGGTGATCTGGATCCTCTTCGTCAACGTGCTCAATCTTGGCGTCGGCATCGGCCTGATGTCGGCAGCCGGCCAGCTCGACACTTTCCTGGGGCTGGTTCTCCCACACGGCCTGCTGGAACTCACTGCCGTCTTTGCCGCAGCGGGTACGGGCCTGCGCCTGGGTTGGACGGTCATCGACCCGGGCCCTCGCACCCGTCGCTCAGCCCTCGCCCAACAGGGCCGGGCCGCGATCGGCATGGCCATCGGCCTCGCACTGGTCCTGTTCGTCTCGGGCGTCATCGAAGGCTTCGTCACCCCTTCCGATCTCCCGACCTGGGGGCGCATCACCATCGGCATCGCGGCCGAGCTGGCGTTCCTTGCGTATGTCTACATCCTGGGCGGCCGAGCAGCGCGAGCGGGCGAACGGGGCGACGTCGATCCCGTGGAACGCAGTGCCGAGCTCCCGGTGGCTGCCTGATGTGCGTACGACCCCGCTGACCTGCTAGTCTCCTGTTCGCCCCGAAAGACCGTTGACATGGTCGAGCAGGGGAGGTAGATTTTAACGGTTGCGTCGGACTGGACAGGTCCGATCCCAACGGATAACATCTTCCTCACTCTTGCCGGAAGATAGAAATTTCCGCAGAGTCGTTGATTCTTTCATTCCGAATCACGCAGCCGATTAGCTCGGCTGAATACTTCTGGTAATGTCGAGTCAGCCGAAAGGCAAAGGCCACTCCAACGGCCACCGGAATTCAAATTCGGACCGGAAACGGGGCGAAAAAAGAATCTGGTAAGGTTGGAACCGCCGGA
>NZ_JBIRGM010000060.1:0-2839 GCF_044328025.1 Streptomyces sp. NPDC018000 | reverse complement strand
GCCAGGCATGGATCAACGACCCCGCCAAGCGACGTCAAACCGAACAACAGATCTCATAGCATCACATTCGTTTCATTTGACTTGACAGGCACCGAAGGATCCGCTGATCAACGAGTCCACATGCCTGCCCCTCCGTAGCGGAACAGGCACACCCGAAATCGGAACATTCGCCGCGCCGGATCCCTGTGCTGCCTCCGCGCAAACGACTGGGTGCCAGAGTGGCCAACTATCCGAAAGGAACCCTGAGTAGTTGTCACCGGCAGAGCCGGATGACGTGGCGAATGAGACCGAACGAAGCAGCGTGGTTGTCACCGACGAGGCACGCGGCTTGTCACAACTGCTCATTCAGCAGCCTTTCTGTCACCAGTCCCGCGACCAGCGGCTGGAGGGGTGCGCAGCCGTAGGCGTTCTCCTTGAGGCCCGAACATGATCAGATACTCGACCGGTCCGGCGGATCCGGCGTTCGCGACTCCGTGGGGGATGCGGGTGTCGAACTCGACGACGTCCCCGGCAGTCAGGACGAGGTCCTGGCTGCCGAGTGCGAGCCACAACCGCCCGTACATGACGCACAGCCACTCGTAGCCCTCGTGGGACATCTGTCGGGGCCGCCCAGGCGGCTCCGCGACGGCAGGCAGGACGTGCTTGTGGGCGTGCAAGCCGCCGACGTACCGGGTCAGCGGCAACACTGCCTTGTCGTCGCCGAAGCTGTGCGGCGCCGTACTGCGGGGCTCGACCGCAGGGGCGGGTGCGGTGCCGACCAGGTCGTCCAGGGCGACTCCGTATTCCTTCGCCAGCTGCAGCACCACCTCCAGGGTGGGCTTGCGTCGGCCGGTCTCGATCCGCGACAGCGTACTGGGCGAGATGCCGGTCGCGCAGCTGACATCGGCGAGTGTGACGCCACGGCGCTCGCGCACGACCCGCAGCCGCGGCCCCATCGCCGCCAGCGTCTGGGCCACGTCGTCACCTGCCACCGTCCCCGTTCCTTCCCGCCATGCCGCTTCACCGCCCTGTCCTGCAACCTTGCCAGAATGGCAACGCTGATCGCGCCGAGTGGCCGCCGCGCCGCATGATCGATGGGTTCCCGCCAGCCGCCCGCGTACCGAGGAGAAGTCCCCCATGCGATCCGAGCCGACCGCCGCACTCCGCCACCGCACCGTCGAGGCCCCTGCCGGTCGCCTGCACCTGGTAGAGCAGGGCACCGGCCCGTTGGTCCTGCTCGTGCACGGCTTCCCCGAGTCCTGGTACTCCTGGCGCCGCCAGCTCCCGGCCCTCGCCGCGGCCGGGTACCGGGCAGTGGCGATCGACGTGCGCGGCTACGGCCGCTCCTCCAAGCCCGCCGCGACCGACGCCTACCGAATGCTCGACCTGGTGGAGGACAACGTCGCCGTCGTACGCGCCCTCGGCGAGGAGAGCGCGGTGATCGTCGGCCACGACTGGGGCTCCAACATCGCCGCCGCCTCCGCCCTGCTCCACCCCGGAGTCTTCCGCGCGGTCGGCTTGTTGAGCGTCCCGTACGCGCCGCCCGGCGGCCCCCGCCCCACCGACATCTTCGGCCAGATGGGCGGCCCCGAGCAGGAGTTCTACGTCTCCTACTTCCAGGAGCCCGGCCGTGCCGAGGCGGAGATCGAGCCCGACGTCCGGAGCTGGCTCGCGGGCTTCTACGCGGCCCTGTCCGCCGACACCATGCCCGCCGAGGGCGAGCCCGACCCGCACTTCGTCGCCCTGGGCTGTCAGCTGCGCGACCGTTTCCCCGCCGGCCCGCTCCCGGCATGGTTGAGCGAGGAGGACCTCGACGTCTACGCCGGGGAGTTCGAGCGCACCGGCCTGACCGGCGCCCTCAACCGCTACCGCAACATGGACCGCGACTGGGAAGACCTCGCCCCGCACCGCGGAGCCCCGATCAAGCAGCCATCCCTGTTCATCGGCGGCGCCCTGGACGCCTCCACCACCTGGATGTCCGACGCCATCGACGCCTACCCCGCCACCCTCCCCCGCCTGTCGGCCTCCCACCTCCTGGAAGGCTGCGGCCACTGGATCCAGCAGGAACGCCCCGACGAGGTCAACAGCCTGCTGACCGACTGGCTCGCCACGATTCAGAGCTGAACCAGGCGGGCTACCTGGGCAGCTTGGCGGTGCGTTTCGGGTGGGCCGCGCCGAGGTAGCGCATGCCGGTCTGCTCCATAGCGCGGCCACCGCCGTCCTGGAAATAAACATCCTTGAACTCTTCGGCAATGATTCCGTGCATCTGCCGGTCGCTGGCCCCCGCGTCGCGGGCGTCGAACAGGCGCTGCGCGTACGCCGGGGGGAGGTGCACGGTGAGGCGGCGGAACCGTCCGTCGTCGGTCGTGCCGACCGGCGCACGGGTCTTGGGCGGCTCCCGGGTGAACGCCTCCCGGTCCGCCCGCTCGATGGCCGTCCTCGATCTCTCCCACGATGGTACTCAACTCCCTTCGGCGGTTTTGGGGGTGAGGTCCTGGCCGTCGGGGTCGACGAAAAATCCTGTATGGCTAAGGAGTGCGACGGCCATGTCCTTCATATGTCTTCGACCACACTCCCGCGGATGGCGGCTAGCTCCAATACCGGTGATTTAGTGGTTTTCCCGGCGGGTCGGGCTGGTCTTGGTCGGCTTGGTAATCGTGACGGTTGGCTTCTCTGGGCGGGGTGGGTGGCAGTGTTCGGCTCGTTTGAGTTTCCAGTTGGCCATCTTGCGTTTGATCACGCGAGGGTTGGAGCGTTGCCGCCTTGGCGGCAGGAGTCGTTCACGGATCTCACGCAGGGCGTGTGCCAGGGCCCGGCCGAGTCGGCAGGGGGGAAAGCGCCGCCTGCCCGGTGACGTGGC
>NZ_JBIRGM010000059.1:0-2928 GCF_044328025.1 Streptomyces sp. NPDC018000 | reverse complement strand
GACCATCACAATGTGTGGCCCCCCGGGGTGGGGTCGTTGATGCATGCACGTCCAGGCGTTCACCGCCAAGGGATGGCGAACGGGTGGCCGATTAGTACTCCAGTCTGACTTCGCGATCTTGTCGCGGACCCGGCTGGGAATGGGTACGGCCACCGCGTGATCATCGGGGGTTGTGTGGACTCCTGAAGATCGTGCGGTGGCCGCAGGCCATAGCGTAGACCCTGCCCGCTGGCGAGCGATGTTCGACCAGGCCATGGCCCGGATCGCGGGACGCTTCGGCCGAGTTGAGCCGCTGGCCACCGCCCGCTCCTACCTGCTCGGGCTGCTGTCGAACGTCGAACGCAAGAACTGCTGGCAGCTGGCCGAACAGGCGGGCCATACCCGGCCCGGGCCGATGCAGCGCCTGCTGCGCTACGCCCGCTGGGACGCCGATGCTGTCCGCGACGACCTGCGTGCCTACGCCGCCGAACACCTCGGCGCCGACGGCGCCGTTCTCGTTGTCGACGAGACCGGCTTCCTGAAGAAGGGCCGGTCCTCGGCAGGAGTGCAGAGGCAGTACACCGGCACCGCGGGACGCATCGAAAACACCCAGGTCGGTGTGTTCCTCGCACTGGCCACCAGCCGGGGACGGGCCCTGATCGACCGACGGCTCTACCTCCCCGAACACTCCTGGTCCAATGATCCCGAACGCCGCACCGCGGCCGGGATACCCGAGACGGTGCAGTTCGCCACCAAGCCCCGCCTGGCCGCCGAGATGATCACAGCCGCACTGGACGCCGGGATCACCGCTTCCTGGGTGACCGGCGACGAAGCCTACGGCCAGGACCCCCAGCTCCGCGCCGCCCTCGAAGCACGCGGCATCGGCTACGTGATGGCCGTCGCCTGCTCGATGCGGGTCAGAATCAACCACGGCCGCACCCTTGTCCGCGCGGACACCGTCGCCGGCCGCCTGCCCGCCACGGCCTGGCACCGGCACATCACGCTCGCCATGCTCGCCCTGGCCTTCCTGACCGCCCTCGCCGCCGACGCGGCACCGCAACGGCCCGCCGATACGCACCAGCCCGCCCGCAACCGCGATCCGATCACGCTTACCGTCCCGGAGATCCGCCGCCTCCTTGCCGCCGTCTTCAACCCACCGGCCGTGACCGCGGCCAGGCTGCTGCACTGGTCCATCTGGCGCAGACGCCACCAGGCAACAGCCCAATGCAGCCACTACCGACGACGAACCGCCGACGAACCCACTGGATAGATCACGAAACCGTACTGGAGTATTAGAACCCCGGCCATCCGAAAACCGCAGATCAGAGGAACGAAACCGCTATTTTCATTCATTTTCGTCCAGGTGCCATTGCCGAAGCGGGGCATCGGATGCCATGGTCCCTGCAACGCTGCCTCCGGCACTCGCTGCCGAGGTCCCCTGGCGTCGTGGCTGCACCATGAAACAGGGACCGGGCTCACCGCGTTCCAGCGCGGCGCCCACGAGGGGGCGCATCCCCACGCGGATGCGCCCCTCCGATCGTCCGGCCAGCCAGACCGGCTGCCCCTCAGCACCCCGCGGGACTCAGACATCCACGCCCGGTCACGGTGCGAGCCCTGGACCACTCCGCAGGTCCAGGGTGTGACTGAGCGCGCTACTTGGCCAGGCTGGCCAAGCAGCGCGCTCAGGTTTCTGCGCCGCGCACTTCGCTCGCAGGGAGCGGACTTCAGAGCGGCGTTAGGTCGGCCAGCCCAGGGGATCGGACTTTGCTTGAACACAAGGAGTTCCGACCCCTGCGGCGTCGGCTACAGGTCGATGAGGCCCCCGGTCCGGCCGGTCCGGATGATGACGGTTCTGCGAGGGGAGACGGTGCGCGCACGCGTCGCCTACCGCACGGCGACGTAATCCCCGGTCGACGACTTCGCCCCGGAGGTGGAGTTCCCGTAGTACGTCCACCGCCACGTCCCCGGCCCGGTGGCCTTCACCGTGGTCCTGAGCGCCCCCGTACCACTCGACGTCGCCTTCTTGACCGTCGTGTACGAGGAGGCGCCCGCCGTCTTGAACTGCAGGCTCACCGTGCGGCCCGCGTACCCCTGGTACGTGTGGGTGTCCCAGTTCGCCCGTGTGACCCGCCCGGTCACGGTGATCGTCTTCCCTGCCGCGACCGGCTCAGGCGAGGCGTTGACGGTGACGCGTGCGGCCCGCTTGACCTGCAACGGGAGGTTCAGGTCGTCAGTGTCATGGGCGTCACCGGCGAGAAAGACCCGAGCGGCAGTCTTCCAGGTGCCGGCGTCCTCGTTCCCGAAGTCAAGGTGCCGCGGGTCGATGTACAGCCATTCGTCGAAGTCGCAGATTCCCTTCGCCCTGTCCACGACCTTGCAGTCGCTGGTGATGATGGCGCTGTGCGGGGTGTCCCCCGTGTCGGGCTTTCCCCGGTAGGGGAACACCGTCGGCCCGAAGTCGTATGTGAGCGTGGTCGTCATCCGGAAGACCGCGTGCACCTCGACCTCCTCCTTGACCCCGATCACGATCGGTTTCCCACCGTTCACCGCGACCCGGGTGAAGGAGACCCCGCCCTCCGCCGCCCCGGCCGGCACCGCCGCCACCCCTGTGAACACGACCGCCGCTCCACCGGCCAACACCGCTCTCCACATCGTCTTCCCCACCTACGAGCACATCCTTTCCCCTGCAGCCTGAACCGAGCGCGTGGGCGCACCGGCCAGAGGTTCATCCTCAGTGGCTGACTGTGGGACAGGGGAGGGCTGTACGCGGTTGTACGCGGTGCGGCAACGATTTGATCACCACGGCATCGCCCTGGCCCGGTTCCACGGGAGGGGCCCCGATGGCTTCACGAAGCCCTCTCTGACATCGTTGGGTGAGACACCCTAGCGTGATCAGTTAGCCTGGGTGGACGAACGAGCAGGAGAACCACCCGTATGACCAGCACCAGC
>NZ_JBIRGM010000058.1:0-3270 GCF_044328025.1 Streptomyces sp. NPDC018000 | reverse complement strand
CCCGCGGAGCGGGTAGGAGCGCGCGGTGCGCGCCCTAGAGAACGCCCCCGCGATGCGGGGGCGAGTGACGGAGTGTTACCACCCGCCCCCCCGCGGGGGCTCCGAGGGGCTGGCCCGTGGCTGCGCCACGGGTGGCACGGTCCGCTGCGCTTCCCGTGCGAATGCTGGGGAGCGCGCGATTCGCGTACCGCTTGCGGGTCGTGAGGGTCCGTCCGCTGCGCTCCCGAATGCTGGGGAGCGCGCGATTCGCGTACCGCTTGCGGGTCGTGAGGGTCCGTCCGCTGCGCTCCCGGACCGGGGCCCCTTCGGGGCCTGGCTGGCTACAAGATGGGGTGGCTCGGGGCGGGTTGGATCGTGACTGACTGTGCCTCATTCTGACGGCTGGCCAGACTCTGGAATGAGCCTGCATCACCTCTGAGGCAGCATGTACCGTTGGCGGAACGGCGTGACACCCCCTGTGCGTCCGCGTGAGGCACTGTGGTGCGGCTTGGGTCGAGGAATGCCCGGATGGGTGCGGGATCGCCCGAGGCGCGCTTCTGTGGCTTCTCGGGGGTGTTGAGGGTGCATCACCCTCCAGGCTGTGTGGGAACTGGGATTCTGGCCCACCACCCCGGGGCCCGGAGGGGTGAACAGACTGTGTTTACCCCGGGGCGCAGCCCCGTACGGACCCGAGCGGACACTCTCCGCCCCACACCCAAAACAATGAGTGCCCCGGAACGAATTCACGCCCCGAGGCACTCAGAGAAAAGACAGGATTACACGCTGGATTCCATCGCCGCTTTCACCTTGTTAACGGTCGTCGCCGACCGCCCGGCAAACTCTCCGACCCGGCGCTGCGTCCACCCCCGGCCGAGGCCGTAGCGGATGCGGGCGCGGGACTGCTCATCGGTGAGCATGACGGGCTCGACGCCGGGACGGACCTCGGCGGGCAGGCCGGGGAGCTCCCAGTCCTTCACGGGGCCGGCGGGCTTGGCAGGCGCAGGCGTCGGCTGCTCCCGCTGCTCGGTGTCGACGCGGGCGGTGACCCGGTTCGGGGCGGTCTGGGCTGCGGCCACGGACGCTGTGGCGTCCTTGCGAGTGCCGAGCTGGCTGTCGGCTGCTGTCGCACGGGGGTCGGCCTGTGACGCGACAGCGGGGCCGCTGTCGGCTCCAGTGCGGGCCTGCGGGGCCGAAACCCCCGTGCGAGGGGCGGGCGCGACAGGCGCGACAGGTACACGTACCGGAGCAGTCGGAGCCGCGGGCGCGGCGACCGCGGGGTAAGAACTCTCGAACCTGAGACAGCATCACCCGCCATGGGATAAAGCCCCACGACAGCGATCCCGCCCATCGCCCTCTCACCTCATGACAGCGGCCCACCCACTCACAAACAACCGCTGACCAGCCCAGAAACACCCCGCCCCAGCACACCACCACCGACTCTCACCACCACCGACACCAAACCGAGAAATCGTACCGAACGGCCCCCAGGGCCGGACGGCGGAACCCACCACAGAGGCCGGCCCCGCCTCTTGGTGCTTGTCCGTCACGGCCGGTACCACCCGAGACTCAGAGCCGCTGCTGCCGCTCACGACCCGCACAGGGTCACCGGCCCCGCACGCGAAGCTGCGTGAGCCCCGACGGGGTCCGGCAGCCGGTCGGGGGCAGACCTCAGCCACTGATATATACGGAGATCAAGAAACCGCAGGTCAGAGCGTTGCGAATCGCGAGATACGTACCGGCTGAGGAGACACAACCCGGTCGATGTGTACCGACTGAGGGGGCAGATCGCGCCCTCAGTATCAACCAGAGGCGACACGCTTTCGTGTCGGGTGTCAAGTAGAGGCGACATTGGCGACGGATGTGTCTGGAGTGGAGACCGTCCGGCGAGGTGGGGGAGATCTGTCCCCACTGGGGGGACACAACTCGTGCGGCATGTCGTGTCGGAGCGACATCAGTGTCAAGCGCAGGTGACATACTGCTGCGCGTCGGTAGATCAACAGCTTGGAGAGCAGCCTCGTGTCGACACAGCCGCAGCGCCGCCGTACGAGCGTCCGGGGAGCGCCCCAGCCGAAGCTGCCGCTGCCCGATCCGGCTGATGCCTGGGACCGGCCGCTACGGCCCGTCAAGGACCTGGACGACGTCGCCCGGGCCTACCCCGGCCGGAAGCTCACGCTGGACAGCGAGCGCAAGCCGCTGGAGTTCTACGGACCGCCAGACGAGCCGAACGCCTTCTCCATGGACAGCCTGGAGTTCTTCCTGGTCATCGCGCAGTTCTTCCGCGAGGCGCTGCCGCTCCGGCTGATCCTGCTGATGATCGCCTGCCAGAAGGCCGGCGGGCGCATCCCCCTCACCCAGGACGAGATGGCACACGTCCTGGACGTCGCGCGCACTAAGGTGAACGAGGCGCTGCAGGAAGTCATGGGCCACGGGATCGTGTTCCGGGTGAAGCGCGGCGTCTACCAGTTCAACCCGCCGTACTCCTACCGGGTTGCCGAATTCATCCCGGGCACGGAGACCACGGACGCGCAGTACATCCGGGTCGACCAGCACGAGACCATTGCCAAGATCCGCACTGACGAGAGCCTGCCCGACCTGGTGCGCTTCCCCTCGCTGGAGCGGATGCGCCAGGAGATCGAGCGGCTGCGCGAGGAGCGGGCAAAGATGCGTGCTGAGCGCCGCCGGAAGCGGGTACAGCAGAAGGAGAAGGAGGCCGAACAGTGAGCGGTCTGCATTTCGCCGCAGTGAACGCGGAAGGCATCGTCGCCGACCTGGACCTGCTGCCCGCGGCCTACCGCGTGCTGCTGAAGATGCGCGCCCACAGCGAGCCGGGCGGCCGAATCGAAGTCGACCAGGTCACCCTCGCGCAGATGCTCAGCCTGAGCCGGGCCGCCGTGAACGCCGCGCTCCGCGACCTGGACCTGGCGCAGCTGGTGAAGAAGAAGCGGGCCGGCGTCTACCAGCTCAACCCCATGCTCGCCGCCTACCTCTCCCCCGAGGACGCCATCGCCGCCGTCAAGGCGATGCCGAAGAACGAGCGCCTGAACTCGCCGGGCTTCGTGGAGCACTACCGCACAGCCGTCGCCGCCTACCAGGACCAGCTCGCTGAGAAGCGTCGGCGCCGCGAGGACGCCAAGCGCCGCCAGAACCTCAAAGCCGTGTCCTGACCCGGCCATCCAGTCGACATGACGGCGCTGCCCCCCCCCATTACCTTCTTGATCAGCCCCGCAATGGGGTTCCCGGCCTCTGGGACGGCATGACTGTTCCCCCCTGTAGTTCGCATGATCTGGGGGG
>NZ_JBIRGM010000057.1:0-4117 GCF_044328025.1 Streptomyces sp. NPDC018000 | reverse complement strand
CCCGACACCACATCATCAAAGTCGGCCACCACCAAAGACCCCACCCGCACCGGCCCCTCCCCGACCGGCACCCACTCGACCCGGTACAGGAACTCGGGGTACTCGTTGCGTGCCTGGGCGAGTTGTTCCTCGGAGATCGGCCGTACGTCGAGCCGGTTCACGGACACGACGGCGCGCCCGGCGGCGTCCGCCACGTCGAGCGACACGCCGGCACCCCCGCCGGAGGCCATGCCCGAGCCCAGCGGGCGTACCCGCACCCGCAGTGCGGTGGCGCCCGTGGCGAACAGTTCCACGCCCGACCAGGCGAACGGCAGGGCGGCCTGTTCCCCGGCGCCGGTCAGGCCCACGGCGTGCAGCGCCGCGTCGAGCACCGCCGGGTGCACACCGAACCCGTCGACCGCCACACCGTCGGGCAGGGCGACCTCGGCGTACACGTCCTCGCCCAGCCGCCAGGCGCCGCGCAGGCCGCGGAACACCGGGCCGTACGACAGGCCGCCCTCCGCGTACCGCTCGTAGACGCCCTCGATGGTGACGGGCTCGGCGCCCGCCGGGGGCCAGACCCCGAGGTCGAAGCCGCCGGAACCGCCGCGCGCTGCGGCGACCAGCGTGCCCGAGCCGTGTCGGACCCAGGAGGCCTCGCCGGTGGCGTCCTCGTCGCGCGAGTACACCCGCACCGAGCGGCGCAGGGAGCCGTCCTCGGGGGCACCTACGACGACCTGGATCCGGACACCGCCGCGCTCGGGCAGCACCAGCGGAGCCTCCAGCGTCAGCTCTTCGAGCACCCCGCAGCCGACCTGGTCGCCGGCGCGTATCACCAGGTCGACGAAGCCGGTGCCGGGGAAGAAGATCGAGCCGCCGACGACGTGGTCGGCGAGCCAGGGCTGGGTCTGTGCCGAGAGCCGCCCGGTGAAGAGGTGGCCCTGCGAGTCGGCGAGCGCGACGGCCGCGCCGAGCAGCGGGTGATCGGTGGCGCCGAGGCCGATGGACTCCGGGTCGCCCTGGTCGCCCGTCGCCTGCTCCCAGAAGCTCTGGCGCTGGAAGGCGTACGTGGGCAGGTCGACGGGGCGGGCCCCGGTGCCGTCGAACACGGCGGACCAGGCGACCTCGCCGCCCGAGGCGTAGAGCCGGCCGAGCCCGGTGAGCAGGCCCCGTGCCTCCGGGCGCCCCTTGCGCAGCAGCGGCACGCACACGAAGCGCGCCATGCGCTCGGGGCGCTCGGCTCCCTCGGTCTCCTCGAGGCAGGTCTGCGCGAGACCGGTCAGCACGCCGTCCGGGCCGACCTCGACGAACCGGGTCACGCCGCGGTCCACCGCGGTGCGCACGCCGTCGCCGAATCGCACGGCCCGGCTCACGTGCCGCAGCCAGTACTCCGCGGTGCGCAGGTCCTCTCCCGCCGCCACGTCGCCGGTCACGTTGGAGATGACGGCCAGCCGCGGTTCGGCGAACGACAGACCTTCGAGTACCCGCCGGAAGTCGTCCAGCATCGGCTGCATCAGTCCTGAGTGGAAGGCGTGCGACACATGGAGACGGGACGTCTTGCGGCCCGCGGCCTTCAGGCGCTCGGCGACCTGGGTCACCGCTGCCTCGGGGCCCGAGAGAACGACCGCCCTGGGGCCGTTGACCGCGGCCAGGTCGGCTCCCGGTGCCTCGGCGAGCAGCGGCAGCACCTCGTCCTCGCTCGCCTGGACGGCGATCATGGCGCCGCCCGCGGGGAGGGCCTGCATGAGCCTGCCGCGCGCGGCGACCAGGGCACAGGCGTCCGCCAGGGAGAGCACACCCGCGATGTGCGCGGCGGCGATCTCGCCGATGGAGTGGCCCATGACGATGTCGGGCCGAACCCCCCAGGACTCCAGGAGGCGGTACAGGCTCACCTCGATCGCGAAGAGGCCGGGCTGGGCGTACTCGGTGCGGTCGAGGAGCGCGGCCCCCGCGGTGCCCTCGTCGGCGAACAGGACGTCGTTCAGGGGGCGTTCGAGAGTTGCGTCGAGTTGCTCGCGGATCTCGTCCCAGGCCCGCCGGTAGGCGGGGTACGTGTCGTACAGCTCGCGGCCCATGCCGGGACGCTGGGCGCCCTGGCCGGTGAACAGGAACGCGGTCTTGCCGCTGGTGCGGGCGGTGTCGGCGCCGGTGCCGTCGGCGAGGGAGCTGAGGCCCGTCAGCAGTTCGGCGGTGTCGGCGCCGAGCACGGTGGCGCGACGCTCCAGCGCGCCGCGCTTGGTGGTCAGAGACCAGCCGACGTCCACGGGGCTCAGGTCGCCGTGCTCCGCGACGTACGAGGCGAGGCGTGCGGCCTGGGCGCGCAGTCCGTCCTCGCCGCGGCCGGAGATGACCCACGGCACCAGCGCGCCATGCGCGGGGGCGTCGTCCGAGGAGGCGGCCTGCTCGTGGTCGTGCTCGGGCGACGCCTGCTCGATGATGACGTGGGCGTTGGTGCCGCTGATCCCGAAGGAGGAGATGCCCGCGCGCCGCGGCCGGCCGGCGTCCCAGGGGACTTCCTCGGTCAGCAGCCGCATGGCGCCCGACGTCCAGTCGACGTGGGTGGACGGCTCGTCGACGTGCAGGGTCCTGGGCAGTACGCCGTGGCGCATGGCCATGACCATCTTGATGATTCCGGCGACACCGGCGGCGCCCTGGGTGTGGCCGATGTTCGACTTGACCGAGCCCAGCCACAGCGGCTGCTCCGCCGTGCGGTCGCGGCCGTAGGTGGCCAGCAGGGCCTGCGCCTCGATGGGGTCGCCCAGGACGGTGCCGGTGCCGTGCGCCTCCACCGCGTCGATGTCGGCCGGGTTCAGCCGGGAGTTGGCGAGCGCCTGGCGGATGACGCGCTGCTGGGCAGGGCCGTTGGGCGCGGTGAGGCCGTTGCTCGCGCCGTCCTGGTTGACGGCGGAGCCGCGGACGACCGCGAGCACGGGGTGCCCGTTGCGCCGGGCGTCCGACAGTCGCTCCACCACCAGCACGCCGACGCCCTCGCCCCAGCCGGTGCCATCGGCCCCGGCGGCGAATGCCTTGCATCGGCCGTCGCGGGACAGGCCGCGCTGGCGGCTGAACTCCACGAAGGCGGCGGGCGAGGCCATGATGGTCACACCGCCCGCGAGGGCGAGGTCGCACTCGCCGTTGCGCAGTGCCTGGCCGGCGAGGTGCAGCGCCACCAGGGACGACGAGCACGCCGTGTCCACGGTGACCGCGGGGCCTTCGAGGCCGTAGGTGTACGCGATACGGCCGGAGACGATGCTGCCGGAGCTGCTGCTGCCCGAGTAGTCGTGGTAGACGACCCCGGCGAAGACACCGGTGGCGCTGCCCTTGAGGGTGGCCGGGTCGATGCCCGCGCGCTCGAACGCCTCCCAGGAGGTCTCCAGGAGGAGGCGCTGCTGGGGGTCTGTGATCAGGGCCTCGTTGGGGCTGATGCCGAAGAAGTCGGCGTCGAAGTCGGGGGCGTCGTGGAGGAATCCGCCCTTGTTGACGTAGGTGGTGTCGGGGCGGGTCTCGGTGGGGTCGTAGAGCCGGTCGAGGTTCCAGCCGCGGTTGCCGGGGAAGTCGGTGATGGCGTCGTCGCCGTCCGCGATCAGCCGCCACAGGTCTTCCGGGGATTCGACGCCGCCGGGGAAGCGGCAGGACATGCCGACGATGACGATGGGGTCGTCGGCGACGAGGCCGGTGGTCGGCAGGACGGCGGCCGCGGCCATGTCTCCGGAGACCTCGGCCAGCAGGAAGTCGGCGAGGGCGCCCGCGGTCGGGTAGTCGAAGACGAGCGTGGCGGGGAGCTGGAGCCCGGTCGAGCCGCCCAGGCCGTTGCGCAGCTCGACCGCGGTGAGGGAGTCGAAGCCGAGGTCGCTGAAGGCACGGTCGGGCTCGATGGCCTCGGGGGTCGCGTGGCCGAGCACCGCGGCCACCTGTCCCCGCACCAGGTTGAGGACGGCCTCGTGGCGCTCGGACTCGGGGAGCGCGGCGAGCCGCTCGCCGAGCGAGCTCGCGGCGGCGATCGCGGTACGCGAGGTGGCCTGGCGGCGGGCGGGGCGGCCGGTGAGGTGGTGGTAGAGGGGCGAGAGCTCCGTGCCCTGCGCCCGTAGCGCGTCGACATCGAGCCGTACCGGCACGAGGGCCGAACCCGCACGCACAC
>NZ_JBIRGM010000056.1:0-4180 GCF_044328025.1 Streptomyces sp. NPDC018000 | reverse complement strand
CGCCGAGCAGGACGACGTTCCCGAACGGGCTGTCCGGCTCGGAGACCATCGACTCCAGCACCCGCACGTAGTAATCCCGCATCAACACCACCTGGACGCAGGACAGCTCGCCGCTGTCGTACTCCATCTCCAGGCTCAGCCCCTGGTGCCCGGGTTCCTGGCTGACGGCCACCAGCAACGGGAAGTGTGTCCGCCCGCCTCCGGTCGTACGGGCGCGATCGTCATCCGCGTCCGCCCCACCGGCGAGTGCGTCGATCTGGCGGAAATGGTTGTAGACGAAGCCGGTCTCGAAAAGCGGTTCCCCGCCCAGTTCACGCTGGATCGCGGACATCGGATATCTGCGATGGGGCAGCATGTCCTGCTCGGCCTCGAACACCGCGCGCACGAGGTCTCGCCAACTGCCCTCCGGCAGCTCCAGCCGGAACGGCAGAGTGTTGAGGAAGAGCCCCCGGACCTCGGTGCCGTCGGTCTCCTCCAGCCGTCCGTTGGACGACAGCCCCGTGACGACGTCCGGGCTGCCGGTGACCAGGCTCATCACCCGCAGATGTGCTGCCAGCAGCACGGACTTCAGCGGCACCCCACAACGCCGGGCGAACCGGTTGAGACCATTGCCCAGCCCGACCGGCAGAGGCGTGACCAATTCCCCGTGCCGGCGCTCCGCATCGTTGCGGTGCACCTCGCCCTCGCTGCGCGGCCTCCCGAGTCCGTCGGGAAGAGCGGTGGTATGGCGGGGGAGGCGGGTGTCGGGGCGGTCGGTGAGGAGGTTCAGCCAGTAGGTGGTGTGTGCGGGGGTGGTGAGTGCGGTTTGTTCGGCTGCGATGTAGTCGCGGTAGGTGGAGCGGAGGGGTGGGAGTGATGGTGTGTTGCCGTTGAGGAGGGTGTGGTAGGTGTCGATGATTTCGGCGAGGGTGGAGGCGAGGCTCCAGCCGTCGAGGATGGCGTGGTGGTCGGTGACGGTCCATTGGAATGCATCGTCGGACAGCACATGGACGGTCATCCGGAACAACGGCGCCACCGCCAGCGAGAAGCCCTTGTCCTGTTCGTCACGGACGCACTCCTCCACCGCCGCCCGTTGCGCACCGTCGTGCCGCCCCCGTATATCGACGACGGTCAGCAGCGGCTCGGCCCGCTCGTGCACGAGCTGCACCGGTTCGCTGTATCCGCTCAGGTCGAACGAGGTACGCAGGACGTCGTGGCGGCCCACCGTCAGCGCTACGGCCCGCCGGAAGGCGTCCTCCTCGAACCGCTCGCCGAGCCGCACCGTGCTGACGTTGTGGTACGGGTTGCGGTCCGGGTCGATCTCCATTTCGTAGACCATGCCGACCTGGAGGGCCGCCATCGGATACGCGTCCACCAGCCCCTCCGGCAGCGCCTGCCGGTCCTTCGCCGACAACAGGGCGAACGGCTCCGCCGCCGGTGCGCGGAGCAGGTCGTCCGTCACCGAAGTCACCTCGGTGCCCAGCGAGGCGAGTGTCGGAGACCGGAACAGCACGGGCAGTGTGAGCAGCAGACCCTCCTCCCGGGCCCGTCCGATCACCTGAATGCTGCGGATCGAGTCGCCGCCCAGGTCGAAGAAGTTGTCGTGCCGACCGATCCTGTCCACCCCGAGGACCTGACGCCAGATCACCGCCAGCCGTTCCTCCACGCCGGGCAGCGGCGCCACGTACTGCGCCGACAGCTCCGGCCGGTCCCCGGACGGTGCGGGGAGCCTGCCGCGGTCCACCTTGCCCTGGGCCGTCAGCGGGAACGCGTCGAGGAACACGAACGCCCTCGGCAGCATGTACTCCGGCAGCCTCTCCCGCAGAGCCGACCGCAGTTCGGACACATCGGGCGCCGGGGCATCGCACACCACGTACGCCACCAGATCGGCCCGGCCCGACGCGTCCCGCGGCGCTGTCACGACACACTGGCGAACGCGCGGGTGGGCGCCGATCGCCGCGCTCACCTCGCCGGGCTCCACCCGGTAGCCGCGAATCTTGACCATGTGGTCGACGCGGCCGAGGAACTCCACCCGGCCGTCGGCCGACCAGCGCCCACGGTCACCCGTGCGGTACAGCCGAGCACCCGGCACGGAGGGATGCGGCAGGAAGCGCTCGGCGGTCAGCGCGGGTCTGCCGAGATAGCCACGTGCGAGGCACGGCCCGGCCACGTAAAGCTCACCCGGACTGCCCACGGGCACGGGATGGCCGGCTTCGTCCAGCACCCGGACCTCGGTGTTGGCCAGCGGTGTGCCGAGCGGCAGCGGGCCGGTCGGGAGCGAGTCGGCCGTGAAGATTCCGCAGACGGAGAAGGTGGTGGTCTCCGTCGGCCCCCAGCAGTTGACCAGCTCAAGCTCCGGGCAGCGGGCGAGGATCCGGTCGGCGTGCGGCGCGGAAACCGTCTCACTTCCGGTGAGCAGTCGGCGCAGTCCGTCGAACGTCTGCGGCTGCTCGTCCACGAGCAGGGTGAACAGCGAGGCCGTGGCGTGGAGGACCGTCACGCCGTGATCCGTCACCCAGCCCGCCACATCGGCCGGGGCGTACCGTCCCGGCGGAGCGAGCACGAGCCGGGCCCCCGCCGCCAGAGGCGCCCATATCTCGAAGGTGGAGACATCGAAGGCGACCGTCGCGATCTGGAGAACGGTGTCGTCCTCCCGCAGCTCCATCGCATCGCCGCCGTGCAGCAGCTCGGTCACGTTGCGGTGCCGGGTCACCACACCCTTCGGCCGCCCTGTGGAACCGGAGGTGAAGATGGCATAGCAGGCATTGTCCGGCCCGGCACCGGCCTCCGGAGCGCGGTCGTACCGCGCCTCCTCGGGCAGTACGACGGTGTCCACGTCGACCGTCTCCCACGGCCCCTGCGGAACCAGTGCCGTTGTACTCGTCCCGGTCAGGACCACCCGCACGTCCGCCTCCTGGAGCATGTGCGAGAGCCGGGCCGCGGGGAAGGAGACATCCAGCGGTACATAGGCCCCACCGGCCTTGAGTACCGCCAGCAGTCCGACGACCAGTTCGGGGGAACGGTCCAGGCCGACCCCGACGAACACCTCGGGGCCGACGCCCAGCCGGCGCAGATGACGGGCCAGCCGGTCGGCACGCGCATCGAGCTCGCCGTAGGTCAGGGACCGCTCCCCGGCGACCACCGCGACGCGGTGGGGTTGCGCTGCCGCCCGCGCCTCGACCATCTCGTGGACGGGCGTGGACGGGACATCGGCGGCGTTGCCGTTCCAGCGCTCCAGCAGCGCCCGCTCGGCCTCACCGAGAATGGCGGCCGGTCGATGGGCGGCATCCGGATTCTCGGCGATCGCCCGCAGAGCCCGCAGGTGATAGTCGCGGATCAGACGCATCTGCTCAGCGGGGAACTCCCTGGCGTCGTACTCCAGCTCCATCCGCATCCCGGCCAGGCCCGGTTCGCGGCTCATGGCCACATGCAGCGGGAAGCTGGTCCGGGCTACACCGGCGGCCGTCTCGTCGTGCGGCCCGGAGACCGAGGCTCGGCCTCCCTCGGACAGCTCGTCCACGTGCCGGAAGTGGTTGTAGACGAAGCCGGTCTCGAACAGGGGGTCGCCGCCCAGCGCACGTTGCAGCGCCGGCATGGGATACCTGCGGTGCGGCAGCATCTCCCGTTCGGCATCGAACACGGCGCGCGCCAGATCCGCCCAGCTGCCGTCGGGCAGCCGCAGCCGGAAGGGCAGCGAATTGAGGAAGAGCCCACGGACCTCCGTGCCGTCGGTCTCCTCCAGCCGTCCGTTGGACGACAGTCCGGTGACGACGTCCGCGCTGCCGGTGATCAGGCTCAGAACCCGCACATGGGCGGCCAGGACGACGGCCTTGAACGGCACGCCGATCCGGGCGGCGCTGTCCTCCAGCGCCGACAGCAGCTCCGGTGGCACCACGGTGACCAGCGCTCCGTACCCGCCGGTGCCGTCGTGCTCATGCACCTCGCCGTCGAGCCGTTCCCCGATGAGCAGGCAGTCGCCGTTGCCACTGTGGCGGGGGAGGCGGGTGTCGGGGCGGTCGGTGAGGAGGTTCAGCCAGTAGGTGGTGTGTGCGGGGGTGGTGAGTGCGGTTTGTTCGGCTGCGATGTAGTCGCGGTAGGTGGAGCGCAGGGGTGGGAGTGATGGGGTGTTGCCGTTGAGGAGGGTGTGGTAGGTGTCGATGATTTCGGCGAGGGTGGAGGCGAGGCTCCAGCCGTCGAGGAT
>NZ_JBIRGM010000055.1:0-4369 GCF_044328025.1 Streptomyces sp. NPDC018000 | reverse complement strand
ACGCCTTACGATCCACCTTCCCGTTCGCCGTCAACGGCACCCGGTCCAGCACCACCACCGCCGCCGGCACCATGTACTCCGGCAACCACTCCCGCAGATACGGGTCGAGGTTCGCCAGCGACGTCTTCACGTCGCGGGCACTCATCGGGTCGTTCGCGTGCCGCGCCTCCGGGAGGAGGGTGCTGGGCACGTAGGCGTCCGGGAAATGCCTGCCGTGGTCAGCGGGTTGACAGAGCACATCGACGCGCCCCTCGTCGCTTCCCGCCGACCAGGTCAACGCGGTCACGAGACCGTACTGCTCGCCCAGCACGGCAAGAGCCTCCACATCCACCCCGTGCCGGCGGGCGGTTGCCGTGGTGAGGACATCGGCCACTGTGTCGGCCGGCTTCGCCTGCTGTACGGCGTGCAGCACGCCCTGGTCCGGAGCGATCCGGTCGCCGGGTATCCCGTGGATCCGCAGCCGGGTTCCTTCTTCCGAGGCTTCCTTCAGCAGAGTGCCTGCCGTTTCCAGGTCCTTGACGTCCTCGCCCCAGTCCAGGCTCCGCAGTTCGCCTGCGGGTTCCACGACGCGCGTGTGCAGGACGGTGTCGTAGCGGTACCGGCTGAGCTCGTTGTGGTATGCGCCCCGTTTCACGCGTATGTCCGCGAAGCCGACTCGGGAGTCGCGCCGTGCCCATGCGGCGAAATAGTCCGGATCCAGCTGGAGTTCGTTGTCGAACACCACCGCACGATCGATCACCGGGCGCAGCGCCGACAACGGTACGTCCCTGTCGGCCTGGGACATCTGCACAGCGGTGTGGAAGAACGCTCCCAGCCGGTAGTTCCGGACGTCGCCGACGAAGATGGTGCCGCCGGGGGCCAGCAGGTCCAGCGCCTTGTCCAGGACCGTCGACAGGTAGTCCTCGCTCGGGAAGTACTGCACCACGGAGTTGACGACGATCGTGTCGAAGAAGCCGCGGGGCAGTCCGGAAACGTCGTCGGCGGCCTGCACGCGCAGGGTCACCCGCTCGGAGAGTTCCGCCACCTGCTTCACTTCGCCGGACAGCCGGGCGATCGCCGGCTCGGAGAAGTCCGTGCCCCAGTAGCTTTCGCACTCCGGTGCGACCTGCGACAGGAGCAGGCCGCTGCCGACGCCGATCTCGAGCACCCTGCGCGGCTCCAGTTCGAGGATCCGGTCGACCGTCGCCCGGCGCCACTGTTCCATCTGATCGACCGGGATCGCGCCGCCTTCGTAACTGGAGTGCCAGCCACGGAAGTCCTGGCCGAACCCCGGCGACTCCATATCCGGCCGGTACAGGTCCTCGTACACGGAGTGCCAGTCGCCGACGACCTCGCCCGAAGCGGACTCGTCGACCTCGACGTGCCGTGCCGGTACGACGTAGGACACCAGTCGGCGGTCGCCCGGCCGGTCCTCCCGGACGACGGCGGCGGCGTGGGCCACGGCGGGATGCCGTGCCAGCACGGCTTCGACCTCACCGAGTTCGATGCGGAAGCCGCGGAGCTTGATCTGGTCGTCGGCACGGCCGAGGAACTCGATCACTCCGTCGTGAGTCCACCGCACGAGGTCCCCGGTGCGGTACATGCGTGCGCCCGAGCTGTCGAAGGGGTCGGCGACGAACCGCTGGGCGCTCAGCCCCGGCCGCCTGAAGTAGCCGCGTGTCACCCCGCTGCCCGCGACGTACAGTTCCCCGGCCACGCCGGGTGGCACCGGCCGCAGCCGGTCATCGAGGACGTACGCGGCCATGTTTGCCAGCGGACGTCCGATGGGCACGCTCGCTCCCATCGGCCGGTCCGTGGCGATCTCGTGGCTGAGGGCGAAGGTGGTCGTCTCCGTGGGACCGTATCCGTTGACCACGACGAGTCCCGGGCAGGCGGTCCGCACCCGCTCCACCGCTGTCGGCGACACCACGTCGCCACCGGTCCACACCCGCTGCACGCCGGCCAGCGCCGCCGGTTGTTCCTCCGCCACCACGCGGAAGAGACCGGCGGTCAGCCACAACCCGGTCACCGCATGCCGGTCGACCACATCGGCCAGTACCGCCACGTCCACGTCGCCGGGAGGCGCGAACACGACCTGTCCGCCGCTGAGCAGCGGGACCCAGATCTCGTAGGTCGAGGCGTCGAAAGCCATCGGCGAGTGCGCGAGCACCCGGTCCTGCCCGGCCTCCCATCGCGGGTCGTGGGCCAGGGCCAGGACATCCCGATGCGTGACCGCAACGCCCTTCGGGGTGCCGGACGACCCCGACGTGTACATCACGTAAGCCAGCTGAGCGCCGGGCACCGCGGCCCCGGCGGCGGTGCCGGTCACCTCGCGTCGCAGGGCCTGAGCCAGCTCGAGAACCGGAACTCCCCATGCCTGAGCGGCGTCGGCGTGCGTGCTGTCCACGACGGCCAGTACGGCCGACACGTCGTCGACCACGTGCCGGATCCGCTCGACGGGATCGGAGGGGCGGACCGGTACATAGGCGCCGCCTGCTTTGAGGATGGCCAGCAGCACGACCGGCACGTTCACGCCACGGTCCATCGCCACGATCACCGGTGACTCGGCACCCACGCCACGCTCGGCGAGGTCGCGGGCGAGCCGGTCGGACAGCTCGTGCACGTGTGTGTACGAGAGCTGGTCCTCGCCGCATGACACCGCCACGGCGTCCGGCGTTCGCCGCACGCGTGCCGCGAACGCCTCCGGCAGCGAGACGTCGGGCACCGGGGTGGCGGTGTTGTTCCA
This sequence comes from Streptomyces sp. NPDC018000, assembly GCF_044328025.1. NCBI lineage: Bacteria > Bacillati > Actinomycetota > Actinomycetes > Kitasatosporales > Streptomycetaceae > Streptomyces > Streptomyces sp. NPDC018000. The sequence goes on along the minus strand of NZ_JBIRGM010000055.1, from coordinate 1,644 downwards.
CGTCGTCAGCATCCGGGTCCGCTGAGCGGCGTCCAGGATCTCGACGTCGTCCACGCGTACGTCGGGACGGGTGACGACCTGTTCCAGCACCCGGAGCAGCCCCGCGACGAGTCCGTCTGCCGACGCCTGGTCGAACACGTCGGAGCTGTACTCCAGAACGCACTGGAATCCCGGTGCGGGACTGTCGCCGCTGTCCTCGACGAAGAAGAACGCGAGGTCGAACTTGGAGCTCGTCGTTTCGATCTCGGTGGGCGCGACCCGGACACCGGGGAAGTCGGCCATTGCGGCTTCGGCCATGCCCTGGTCGGTGTTCTGGAACGCGATCAGTGTCTGGAACAGAGGATGGCGCGCCAGCGACCGGGCGGGATTGAGTGCCTCGACCAGCCGCTCGAACGGAAGGTCCTGGTGCGCGTAGGCGGACAGGTCGGTTTCCCGGACCCGCTGCAGCAGCTCCTGGAACGTCGGGTTCCCGGTCAGGTCGGTGCGCAGGATGAGGGTGTTGACGAAGAAGCCGACGAGGTCGTTGAGCGCGTCGTCGGTGCGTCCCGCGATGGGGGAACCGAGGGGAATGTCCGTGCCGGCGCCCAGCCTGGACAGCAGTGTCGCCACGGCGGCGTGCGTCACCATGAAGGTGCTGCACCCGTGCTCCCTGGCCAGCTTGACCAGCTCGGCGTGGATCTCCTCGGAGATCGTGAACGGCACTCGTCGGCCCTCGTACGAGGCGGCCGCGCGGCGGGGCCGGTCGAAGGGCAGGGGGAGTTCTTCGGGAAGGTCGGCCAGCTGCCGCGTCCAGTAGGCGAGCTGCCCGAAGACCACGCTGTCCGGGTCGTCCTCCGAGCCCAGAGCGTCTCGCTGCCACAGCGCGTAGTCCGCGTACTGCACCGGCAGCTCCGGCCATTCGGGGGCGCGGCCCTCCAGACGCGCGCCGTAGGCGGTGGTCATGTCGCGCGAGATCGGCCCGAGCGACCAGCCGTCTCCCGCGATGTGGTGCAGCATGACCTGCAGGACCCAGTCGGTGCCCTCGGGATCGAGACGGAACAGCCAGCCGCGGATCGGGATCTCGGTGGCGAGATCGAAACTGTGCTGCGCGACGCGGGCGACCTCGCGGGCCACCTGGTCCTCGCTGGTGTCCACCACCTCGAGCACGGGGGTGACCTCGTCGGCGTCGAGCACCAGCTGGCTGGTGCCCTCGTCACCGTCGGCGAAGACGGTGCGCAGGCTCTCGTGCCGGGCGACGACGTCGTGGAACGCGGTCCGTAGCGCGTCCACGTCGAGCTCGCCGTGCAGGCGCACGCCGAGCGGGATGTTGTAGGTGGGGCTCGGCCCTTCGAGCCGGTGGATGAACCACAGCCGCTGCTGGGCGAACGAGACCGGGGCGTGCTCCGGGCGTGGCTCGACCTTGCGCAGCGCAGTGCGTGCGCTTGCCATCGAGTCGAGGAGGGAGCTCAGTCCCGCAACGGTCGGCGACTCGAACAGGTCCCGGATCGCCACCTCGACGCCGAGGAGTGAACGGATCCGGCTCACCAGCCGGGTCGCCAGCAGCGAGTGGCCGCCGAGCTCGAAGAATCCGTCGTCGATGCCTACCTCGTCGACGCCGAGTACCTCGGCGAACAGCCCGCAGAGGATCTCCTCCCGGGGCCCGCG
>NZ_JBIRGM010000054.1:3028-4407 GCF_044328025.1 Streptomyces sp. NPDC018000 | reverse complement strand
CTCGGCAGTCATCTGGCGGCGTTCGCCGCCGAACGTGCCCGGCACACCGGCACCGTCCAGACGGTGCCGGCCAAGTGACAGGCCCTCTTCCCGGCCCCGCCCTCACGTCCTCGGAGGACCACCTCATGTCCCGTCTCCTCACCCGCCGTTCCAGAGTCCGTGCCGTCGCCGCCCCCGTCCTGGCCACCGCGCTCGCCGCCGGTGTGCTGGCCGGCTGTTCCGGCAGCGGCGACGACAACACCGTCACCATGTGGACCTACCCGGTCATCTTCGACGAGGCCAAGAACAAGGCGTACTGGGACGGCCTGGTCAAGGCATTCGAGAAGGAGCACTCGGGAGTCAAGGTGAAGGTGGAAACCTTCCCGTGGGCCAACCGCGACACCGCGCTGGCCACCGCGATCGCCTCCGGCAAGGGCCCGGACGCGGTCTACCTGATCCCGGACCAGCTGCCGAAGTACGCCAAGAGCATCGTCCCGGCCGACGAGTACATGCCGTCCGACGCCAAGTCGGACTACACCGACTTCGCGCTGAAGTCCGTCACGATCGACGGCAAGGCGCTCGCCACCCCGATCCTGACCAGCGCCAACCCGCTGATCTGCGACAAGCGGGTGTTCGCCGCGATCGGTGAGAAGAACTACCCGACGAGCTGGGCGGACCTTCAGGCACTGGCCCCGAAGCTGAAGGAGAAGGGCTACTACGCCACCAGCTACAGCGGTGACACCCAGCAGACGCTGAACATGACCTTCTACCCGCTGCTGTGGCAGGCCGGCGGCGACGTCTTCTCCGAGGACGGCAAGAGCGTCACCTTCAACGACGCGGCCGGCGTCAAGGCCCTGACGTATCTGAAGAAGCTCGTCGACGGCGGCTACACCGACAAGGACCTGGTCACGACCACGCCCAAGCTGGAGCAGACCCCGACTGCCAAGGGCAGGATCGCCTGCACCTGGCAGAACACCCCGGCGGACGTCGAGCCGTTCTGGGGCAAGGAGAACATCGTCGTCCAGCCGCCGCTGAAGGACGTCGAGTCGGTCGGCTACGGCACGGTCGGCGCCCTGTCGATGCTGAAGGGCGCCGACAAGAAGAACACCGGCGACTGGCTGAACTTCGTCGCCGAGTCGAAGAACGCGGCCGGTCTCCAGAAGGCCGCGGGCTACTTCCCGGCCCGTAAGTCCGGCGGCGACCTGTACCCGGACGACGCCCTGCAGACGGCGGTCGGTGCCACGCTGCCGAGCATGACCGTGGGCCCGCTCCAGGACAAGTCCCGTGAGGTCCAGGGCGTCCTCGCGCCGGAGATCCAGGCCGCGCTGCTCGGCAAGAAGAGCCCGCAGGAGGCGCTGAACGCCGCGCAGAAAGCCGCGCAGGCGATGCTCGGCCGCTGA
>NZ_JBIRGM010000054.1:0-2933 GCF_044328025.1 Streptomyces sp. NPDC018000 | reverse complement strand
GACCCCCCGCAATTCCCCCCGTACCGCAAGGAGATCCCCGTGGCAGTCGTCGCGGAACCCACCCGCCGGGGCCCTCGCAGCGGGCCGCAGGCGCGCCGCGAGGCCCGGATCGGCCTGCTCTTCGTCCTTCCGTGTTTCCTGCTCTTCCTTGCCTTCCGGTTCGGTCCGGGCGTCGCCGGTGTGCTGATGAGCTTCACCGACTACTCCCTGACCGGCGGCGGCAGCTTCATCGGACTGGACAACTTCACCCGCCTGTGGGACGACCCGCTGTTCTGGCAGGCGCTGAAGGTCACGGTCCTGTACACGGTGCTCGCCGTGCCGGGCACGCTCATCGCGTCGGTGTCCCTGGCCCTGATCACCCGTCGCGCCTTCCGCGGCGCCAAGTTCTTCCGTTCGGTGTTCTTCCTGCCGGTCGTCACCTCGCTGGTGCTGGCCGCCACCGTCTTCGTCTGGATCTTCTCCACCGGCGGCCCGTGGTCCACACTGATGGGCTGGTTCGGGATGTCCGAGGGCTCCTGGCTCTCCGACGACGTGCTGGTGCTGCCCGCGCTCGCGATCGTCGGCGTCTGGTCCCGCTTCGGATACGGGATGCTCATCCTGCTGGCCCGGATGCAGGACATCCCGCGGGAATTGGAGGAGGCGGCCCTCACCGACGGTGCGGGCCCCTGGCAGCGGTTCCGGTACATCGTGCTGCCGCAGCTCAAGCCGGCCCTGTTCTTCCTCGCGGTGATCGAGACGACGGCCTCTTTCCAGGTCTTCGACGCGGTCTACACGATGACCGGGGGCGGCCCTGCCAACGCCAGTTACACGCTCGTCTTCCAGCTCTACGACGCGGGCTTCAAGTACTTCGACCTGGGTTACGCCTCCGCCATCGGCGTCGCGCTCTTCGTGCTGACCGTGGTGGTCGCGGCGATCCAGCGGCTCGTGATCGGGAAGGACCAGTGACCATGACCGCAGCCCCCGTAAAGACCGGGACCCCGCCCGCGGGCAAGGCTCCCGCGGCCCCCGACCGGGCCGCGCGCCGGGCCGAACGCAAGCTGCGCAAGCTCTCGGAGCAGGACACCGTCCCGCACGGCATGCGGCCCACCCCGGCCGGCCGGATCGCGCGCGCCGCGCTGCTGACGGTGGCGGCGATCGTGACGATCTTCCCGTTCTACGCGATGGCCGTGCTCTCCCTGAAGCCGTCCGCGGCGGTCGAGTTCCCCGGCAGTCTGCTGCCGTGGCCGCTGACCGGCGAGGCGTACGACACCGTCATGAACGCCCAGGACGTGCCGCGCTGGCTTTCCAACACCCTGATCTACTCGGTCGTTTCGGTCGTCGGCGTGCTGCTGCTCGCCTCACTCGCCGGGTATGCCTTCGCCAAGAAACGCTTCCCGGCCCGGGAGACGATGTTCTGGTCGTTCCTGTCGATGGTGATGGTCCCGTACCACGTCACGATGATCCCGACGTTCGCGATGATCGCCAAGCTGGGCGGCGTGGACACGTACTGGGGTCTGATCCTGCCGACCCTGGCCAACGCCCAGGCAGTGTTCCTGATGCGGCAGTTCATCCAGAGCCTGCCGGACGAACTCTTCGAGGCGGCCCGGCTCGACGGCTGCAACGAGTGGCAGATCTTCTACCGGATCGTACTGCCGCTGCTGAAGCCGATCCTCGCCACGCTCGGCATCTTCGTCTTCCTGTGGCACTGGAACGACTTCCTGTGGCCCCTGATCATCGGCCAGTCCACCGACATGCGCACCCTCACCGTCGGCATCGCCTCGCTCCAGCAGCAGAACGTACCGCTCAATGTGGTGCTCTCCGGCTCCGTCATCGCGTTCGTGCCCATCTTCGCCGCGTACATGGTGGGCCAGCGCTACTTCACCGAGGGCGTCACCGCGTCCGGAATCAAGGGATGACTACGAATGTTCACCGATGAGACCGCCCTCGAAGAGCGGCTCGCCACCCCCTCCCCCGCACTCGTCGCCGACCTCGGCCGCCTCGAAGACGATCTGCTGGTACTCGGCGCCGGCGGCAAGATGGGCCCCAGCCTGTGCCGACTGGCCCGCCGGGCGCTGGACACCGCAGGCCGGTCGGACGTGACCGTGTACGCGGTCTCCCGCTGGTCCGACAAGTCCGCCGCCGACGAACTGGAGGCCGCCGGGGTCTCCACCATCGCCTTCGACCTGATGGACCCGGCGGCTGATCCGGCCGAGCTGCCGGACGCCGGGAACATCGTCTACATGGTCGGCGCCAAGTTCGGTTCCGCCACGGCACCTTCCCACGCCTGGGCCGTGAACGCCGCATTGCCGGACCGGGTGGCACGCCGCTGGCCGCAGGCGCGGATCGCCGCCTTCTCCACAGGCAACGTATATCCACTGGTACCGGCCTCCTCCGGCGGCTGCACCGAGTCCGACCCCATCGGCCCGGTCGGCGAGTACGCCATGTCATGCCTCGGCCGTGAGCGGATCTTCGGCCACGCGGCCCTCACCCGCGGCACCAAGGTCGCCAACATCCGCCTCAACTACGCGGTCGACCTGCGCTACGGCGTCCTCGCCGACATCGCCTACCGCGTAAAGGCCGGCGAACCCGTCGACGTCACCACCGGCCACGCCAACGTCGTGTGGCAGGGGTACGCCAATGAAGTCGCCCTGCGATCCCTGCTGCACGCCACCGACGGCGAGGCGCTCACCCTCAACCTCACCGGGCCCGAAACCGCATCGGTGCGCCGCATCGCCCAGTGGTTCGGCAAGGAATTCGGCCACGAGCCCGTGATCGCCGGCGAGGAGGCACCCACCGCGCTGCTCTCCGACGCGAGCGCCTGCCACGCCCTCTTCGGCTACCCGGACGTGTCCCTGCGCACCCTCGTCGAGTGGCAGGCCGACTGGCTGCGCCGCGGGCTGCCGCTGTCCGGCAAGCCCACCAAGTTCCAGGTCCGCGACGGAAGGTTCTGATCC
>NZ_JBIRGM010000053.1:0-4548 GCF_044328025.1 Streptomyces sp. NPDC018000 | reverse complement strand
GTCGAGGGTGTACTCGATGACTCGGACCGTGATCGGGTCGGCCCGGCGGTTCTTGTCCCGCGCGGCAACGATCTCCGACAGGTACGAGCCGTCGTTCAGGGTCTCGACCACGGGCAGGACCGCGTTGCTCTTCACCCGCCACAGGTCGAACCCGGCGAAGCCCCGGTCGGCCAGAAGGAGCATTCCCGCAGCCAGCCGCCCGAACAGGCGCCGGGCCAGCGCTGTTTCGCGCACCGACAGCGGGCCGACCTCTGCGGCGAAGACCGCATGCGTGCCGCACTCGACCACCGCCGTCATCCGCGCCTGCGGATACGCGCCCCGCCGCTGGCCGCGCGAGGATCCCGGACGGCCGAAGAAGGCGTCATTGGCGTCCAAAGTCACCGGTATTGAGGCTAGACGAGTAAGTCCGATGTGTTCAGTGATCAAATGCGATCAGCGACCGCACGGTCGGGGCGCCGGTCTTGTGGTTGCGCCAGATCGCGGCTGCCATCGCGAGAATGCGCTGGGCGACGCGGACGGCGACGCCCTCGAAGGTCCGTCCGCCGTGCTGTTCGAGGTCCAACTGCCCCTTCAACGTGTCGTTGACCGACTCGATCAGCTGGCGCACGGACTTGAGGAGAGACTCGCCCTTACGCTTCTCCTCCCGTTTGAAGGCCGGCCGCAGCAGGTCGATCCCCCGCACCGCGAGGTCTATCTCGAACTCCTTGGAAGCGAAGCCCTTGTCGGAGATCAGCAGTAGGCCGGGCCGGTCGGCGACCAGGTGCTCGTCGACGTCGAGCAATGCCTGGAGCACCTCGCGTTCGTCCATCTTCGGGTTCGCGAGCGCCCACAGGATTGGCATCCCCGTCGGGGTGCAGACCAGGTACAGGCGCAGGCCCCAGAAGAAGCGAGAGTGGGAGGCGCAGTACCCGTATCCGGCCCAGCCAGCCATGTTCGAGCGTTTCACCGTCGGCCGCGAACGCCCGCACTCCACCGGCGTCGAGTCCACGATCCAGTGGTTGTCGAACCAGAAGTCGCTCTCCGCGGCGAGCAGTCGTATCGCCTTCTTGACCAGCGGCAACGCAGCCTTGAGGCGCTTGTTGTATCCGGACTGCTGCGGCAGGTACGGAAACATCGCCGCGAGGTGCTTGCGCGCATACCGCAGCCACCGAGCTTCGGAGTGGAAGCCGAGCAGGGACTGGGCCACAGCGAGCGTGACCAGCTCGGCATCGCTCAACTGCGGCGGACAGCCCATCCATCGCTCCACCTCCAGCTCGTCGTCGATCTTCACGTACAGTGCTGCCAGCAGGGCGTCCAAGTCTTCGTTGTTCACAGAACGATCTTGGATGCCCTCTTCGCGTTTCCAGGCACGCCGTCGGGCATCGGACTGACTTGTTGAGGGCGCAAGCGGCGGACTATCCAAACTTGGCTTTAAACCCCACCAAGATCGTTTCTTGGTGGGGTTCGTTGTTTGCCTGACAGCAGGGCGGCCTCTGCTTGATCATGTGTTTCCGCCAAGAGACACGTTGATCAACCAAAGGCCGTGATGGACAGTCTGCAAGATGATGCTGCACGCGTCGAGGCGCTGGCCAGGTTGTCCCGGTTTCGCCGCGATTTCTACGGGTGCCTGACACTGCGGGCGGATGCGCTGTTCGAACTGGCGGACGCGGTGCTGTGTGCGGGCGGGCCGGTGGTGTCGCTGCCGGAGTTGTCGCTTCAGGAGGTGCACCGGCGTGGGCACGGGGCGATGTACGACGCGCTGGCCCAGGGGCACATCGCGGTGTCTCGCCTTCGGATGGCGCTGGCCGGACTTGAACTACCGCGCGGGGCGGACCGGCAACTTTCGATCGCGCTGGACGTCATTCCGTGGCCCCGTCCGGATGCCGAGTGCTCTGCGGAGCGGCTGCACTGCCACCGTCCGTGCCGCTGCGACGGGGTTCGCCAGACCATCCCGGGCTGGCCCCATCAAGTGGCCGCAGCACTGGGTGGTGGCCGCTCCTCGTGGACCGGCCCGCTGGACGCAGTACGACTGGGACCCGAGGACGACCCCACCGAGATCACCGCGGCCCAGATCCGGGAGCTGCATGCTCGCCTGGAACGGGCCGGACAGTGGCGGCCGGGCGACCCGCCGGTCCTGTTCGTCCTGGACTCCGGCTACGACCTCGTGCGTCTGACCTGGCTGCTGCGCGAGGAGCCGGTACGGCTGCTGGGACGTATCCGCGCGGACCGGGTGATGTACGCACCGGCCGGCAAGCGACGCGGAACCAACCCCGGGCGCCCGCCCCGTCACGGAGCGGAGTTCCGCCTGTCCGACCCCACCACCCACCCGGCCCCGGCCCAGGAGTCAACCGGCGTCCGCGACCGCTTCGGCGAGGTCCTCGCCCGCTGCTGGGGCCGGATGCACCCCAAGCCGGACCGGCGCGGTTCCTGGGTCGACCATCAGGGCGAACTGCCCCTCGTCGAGGGCACTTTGGTTCACCTGGCCGTCGAGCGTCTGCCCGGCAACCGCGATCCCAAGCCGCTGCGGCTGTGGCACGGCGACCCGACGCCGACACGCACGACGTCGACCGTCTGTGGCGGATCTTCCTTCGAAGATTCGACATCGAACACACCTTCCGCTTCTTCAAACAGACCCTCGGCCTGACCCGACCACGCCTGCGCACTCCCGAGCAGGCCGACCGGTGGGTGTGGCTGATCCTGGCCGCCTACGCCCAGCTCCGCCTCGCCCGGCCTCTGGCCGAGGACCTGCGCAGACCCTGGGAGAAGCCACTGACGCCAGATCAGCTCACTCCCGGCCGGGTCCGCCGCGGCTATCCCCGCATCCAGCGGATCCTGGGCACTCCAGCCAGTACGCCGAAAGCCACCCACCCCGGACCCGGCCGCCCCCGAGGCCGCACCTCCACCCCCGCACCCCGCCACCCAGTCGGCAAGAAAATGCGCAAACCGGACAGGCTCAGGCGTGGTGCGGCTGTGCAGCAGCCTTAAAGATCAAGCTAAATCGACGCCACTTGAGGTGGACCGGAGACCTTCAGAGCCTCCGCCGGGGACGTGGTGGCTGAGGCGTGCACTATTCTTTGATTGACTAGCCAGTTAATGAATAGGGGGTGCGGGATGCCACGAACGGCCGACCCAGTGCGGCATGCGCGGCGGCGGGAGGCAATTGTCGCCGAGGCGGGCCGCCTCTTCGGGGTGCAGGGATTCGAGTGGACGACGGTCGCGCAGATCGCGTCGGCCGCCGGGCTCAGCTCAGGCAGCGTCTTCTACTACTTCGCCGACAAACAGACCCTCTTCCGCGCGGTCTTTGAGCAGGACCTTCCGCGCGCGGAGGCGCTCATCGCCCGTCACGAGGGGACCGACGACCCCCTCGCCGCCGTCCTCGCCGTTGTGACCGAGCTGGCCGCGGAGGCCGAGGACCCGAGCGCTTCGGGCATGGTCGTCGAGCTGCTGCGGCGTGTCCAGCACGACGCCGAGCTCCTCGAAGTCGTCGGCCGCACGTCCCGGGTGGTGTGCGACGGGCTGGCGGGGCTCCTCGCGCGCGGAATCGAGGCAGGTACCGTCGACCCGGAGCTCGACCCTGCCGAGGCCGCCGCCTGGCTGGAGAACCTGGTGGACGCCACGTACCTGGGCGCTCGCCCCGACCACTCCCCGCTCCCCACGCTGCGCCGCACCGTCGCGCGCTACCTGGCGCCCGCGGGGACGGACCGAGAGCCCAAGAGGACGGAGCGAGAGAGTGAGAACACCGATGGCCAAGCGTGAGCCCCCCGTCACTGTGCGCCTGCCCGAGGCGTGGCTGTGGGCCGTCATCCTGGGCGGGGCCGCGCTCGGCCTCGGCGCCGCGTTCGCCGTGGGCCCGCTCGCCGACTGGATGATCAGCCTCTTCGACAGCGCGCCGGGCCCGCTCCGGCTGGCGGCCGCGCTGCCGCTCGTGTGGGCCGTGCCGGTGCTGACGCTCTGCGGCGGTGTGGCCGGGGCGTGGGTGGCGGGCACCTGGCGCAAGGAGAATCCCGTGATCGAGGTGGGTGTCGACAGCGTCGTCGTCCACGACGCCACCGGCGGCCGCCACGTCGAACGGGCCCGGATCGCCGAGGTGTTCACCGACGGCCGTGAGCTGGTGCTGCGCGATACCGACGGCTGGGAGCACGTCCGCACCCGGGTGGACAGTGGCCTCGTGGGGCGTCTGTCGTCCGCGTTCGAGCAGCAGAGGTATCCCTGGCGTGGCACCGCCGACCCGCACGAGGCGGATTACACCGCCTGGGTCGACAACGGGCCGGGCCTCGACGAGCGTGCCCACACGTTGCTGCGGATGCGGCAGCGGGCGCTCGCCGACGACCGGACCGGTGCCGCCGACGAGGCGCGCGACGAGCTGCGCACGCTCGGCATCAGCGTGCGGGACCGGGGCAAGGCCCAGCAATACCGCAAGGTGTGAGGCGCCCGCTGGCGGTCAACCAGCGGATTAGGGCGTGTTTCGAAAGTGGCGTCGTCCGCCCGCAGGGCGGGGCCGGGGGTGTCTGGTGCGTGCGATCGCAAGGCGGAGGGAGGAGAGCGCAGCGGGCTGCGCCGACGACCGAC
>NZ_JBIRGM010000052.1:0-4591 GCF_044328025.1 Streptomyces sp. NPDC018000 | reverse complement strand
ACCCCGCAACCACCAGGGACTCACCACCGGACGTCCCGCAGCACCGACCGGTGAAAACCACCGTGCCACCGGCTCCCCGTGGACGCATAGGCCGCACGTGTCCTTTGCATGTGATGTCTGCGACACCATGACTCGATGGCCTGCGGCTCGCAGGAAACGGTTGGCGACGAGACACCGGTTCCGTGCAGATTGACCTTGCGAATTCGGCGAGAGGGTGGGGAACCGATGGCGTTCGGAGGGCATCAAGCGGGTGGCGTGGACGAAGGCGACGACGAGGTCCATGAGCGCTGGTTGCGGTTGCTGAATCGCTCAACTGGAGAGCCCGGTTATCGGGATGAATGGTTCGACGAGCAGTGTGGTGGATGCCGATTCTGGATCGCGCTGCGCGGAGAGCTGGGCCTGGACTGGGGGGTCTGCACTCGTGCCGACTCGCCGTTCGACGGACGGGTGCGCTTCGAGCACGACGGCTGCGAGCTCTTCGCCGTTCGCGAGGATGGAACGTTCGGCTGAACACGTGGCCAGGACGGCCTCTTCGTAGCCCGCTGTAACGACTTCGTCTGGCCCTGACTGAGGAGCGGTTTGGAGTAGCCGTGATGACGTCGACGCCCCTCCTGGGAGCCGTGTCCGACCACGCTGATACAACCTCGTCATGACGTACCGATTCACCGCTCGTGTCGCCAGCACGGAGATCGATCCTGACGGCTACTTCACCGAGGCAGGCCTTTCGGAGCACGAGGATGGCAGCGGCTTCATCCTGATGTTTATGGCAGGCGAGGAAGAGCCCGACGACCAAGAAGTCGCGCTGGGAATGGACACGCACTGCCTGGTCACTGCTGGCCAGGGGACCGCCTACGGCTGTGTTCGCGAAGCCGCCCTGGAGGGCAATGTGCTCCGCATTTCGCTGGATCCCGAGGCGCTGGAGAGTCTTCGGTTGAACGAGGGCGAGATCGAGGCCGTCATCGAGGCGCCGGCCGAAGACGTCGCCCGGTTCCGCGAGGTCCTCGCGCAGGTGCTCACCTATGGACGAGTGGACGCCATGCCCGCGCTGCTATCGGTCTGATGAGAGGGGTGGGGCCAGCTCAACCGGTTCCTCCCGCCACCAGATCGGGGCCCAGTCATGTCGTCCAGAGGGCTACTCAGGCATCGGTCTGGCCCGGGCCGTCGTAGTAGCCAGGCCGGGCCAGGAGGACCGTAGTGAAGTAGTAGCCCTGCTCTTCATCGGGTTCGTCGTCGGCTTCGAACGGGCGCCAGAAACTCAGCAGCAGATCCGACGCGACGAACGACGCGGGGTCGTCTGGATCGGCGGCGATCGTCGTCAGCGCGGTCATGCGCCTCACGACTTCGCGGGCCGGTAGGGCGAAGACGTCGATGCCGCGGAAGAGGACAGCGTCTGACGAGTTGGACGGGCGTCCGAACTCCACCGATTCAAGGCGGTCGCGCGTGCATCCGATGCTGATCATCAGGCCGCTCGGTCGGAAGATGTGCTGCCCCGGGCGGTCGGACGGCGAGACATCTGTGGGTTCGCGCAGCGACTGGAGTGCGCTGTCAGCTTCCCGACGCGACATGCCTATGTGCAGCGGTCCGACTCCGATGGGAGGGGCGAGCTCGAAGTTCATGGCTGCATGGTGTCACGGGCGACTCCCGGGGATGGATTGAGCTTTTGCCGCTCTCGTGCCGTCGTGGTCTTCATCAGTTCGTCGACGCGGGCGCTGTGCCAGATCACGCCTTCGAACTTCTCGTAAGCGGGGGTCCAAGCGCGGGTGAGCACAGGTTTGAGGTGATTGTGGAATAACAGGTTCCGCCCCGCGTTGCGACGAGTGCGGCTGAACCACAGAGCGCTCTTTTCCTGGCGTTGTTCGTGGCCGCGGTGGCGTTCGGGGAGCCGGCCTTGCGTGCGGCCGGGCCTGAAGGTGACGAGGGGGTTCGACGGCGGGCGCCATGCGTCCGCGTCGGCCCAGTGAGCGATGGCGTCGCTGTGGTCGTGGTTGCTCCTGTAGGGGTAGTCGATGCGCTTGCTGATTTCGCCGTAGAAGGTTTCGCGTTCCGTGGCTGTGCCGCTTGCCAAGCGTCTCCAGTTGGGTGAGGCAAGGAGAGCGGCGACGCTGACGGCTTCGGGATAGACGGCGGCGAACAGGCGGGAGGTGCTGTACGACTTCTTGACCGTCTCGGGCGGAATGAGGACGTGGGCGCGTTCGTCCCAGGTGTGCCAGACGTGGTGCGGGTTCTCGGGAGGTTCCTTGCCCGTCCAAATGTGCCCGCAGAAGGTGAAAGCGGTCAGCAACGCGTCGTAGGTGGTGGCCCAGCTGTGCTGGCGCAGGATGCGCAGGTGCTTGCGCTGGGCGCCGACGATTTCTGGCAGGCCAGCCAGACTGACGGAGCGCTGGTCGGCATCGGGCGGACCGATCCAGACGCTGTGGCGGGTGCAGACGTAGCGATGGTGCGGCAGGAGCCTGGTGACTCTGCCGCCGGGGTGCTTGCTGTCGCAGTGGTGGCAGCCGGGTTGTGGCTGGTGACGGAACATGGCCCAGTCGGGTTGCGGGGTGCGCAGTTCGGGCAGGGCGCCGACGAGGGCGTGCACTGTCCGGCCGGTGACGGCGGCGAGCCGTTCGGGAACGACGACACGACGCATGCCGCCGGAAGCTTCGCGTTCGGTGACGCGGCGCCAGAGGGCGTTGATGTCGAGGCCGTGGATGGTCGCCAGGCGGCCGATGTAGGAGGCGGCGATTTCGTGCTGTGCGGGTGGGACGGGGTCCGGCAGGCGGGCGAGCATCAGGCGACGCGCCTCCGGCGCGAACGGGGCCGTTCGGGGGCGGTGAGGGCCTCGGAACGTTCGGCGGCAAAGTCGACAGGACGACTTCTGCGCCCGCCTGAAGGGCGCCTCCGACGACCACCCGGTCACCTACCAGGACCCGGCCACCGAAGAGAAGACCACCCACGGCACGGCCGACGGCCGCAAGGCGTGCCTTCACCACGTCGCTTTTCTCGGGGTTGCTCGGAGTTCGAGCCCGGGAGGCACGATGACCGTGCAGCTCCGGGGCGTGTGTCCGCGGTCGTTGGGTGAGCGACAGGTGTCGCGGACCGAGGCGGTGGCCGCCTGATGTTGTTCTTCGAGAGCCTGCTGGCGCACCGGAATCGCGGTTGCCGACCAGATCACTCCGTTATGGGCAGGCACTCGGAGAGCAGGTCGACGACGTCGCACCAGGCTCGCTGCGCGTGCCGTGGGTGGTAGCCGACGCCGGGGACCACGGTGTGGTCGACCGGTGGGTGGTGGAAGGCGTGCAAGGCGCCGCCGTAGACCACAAGGCGCCAGTCGACGCCCGCGGCCTGCATCTCGGCGGTGAATGCTTCCCGTTGCGCGGGCGGCATGATCGGGTCTTCCGACCCGACCCCGGCCCACACTGGGCAGCGGATGTGCGCTGCCTCGCCCGGTCGGCCTGTGGTCAGTGCGTTGACTGTCCCGATCGCGCGCAGGTTGACGCCGTCGCGCCCGAGTTCCAGCGCGATTGCGCCCCCGGTGCCGTAGCCGACGGCGGCGATCTGGCCGGGGTCGGTCCGCGGTTCGGCGCGTAACACGTCGAGCGCCGCATGACCGATGCCCCGCATCCGGTCGGGGTCGGCGAGCAGCGGCATGCAACGGGCCAGCATCTCCTCGGGGTCGCCCAAGTAGCGCCCGCCGTGGAGGTCGAAGGCCAGCGCCACGTATCCCAGCTCGGCGAGCGCATCGGCCCGGCGGCGCTCGACGTCGCTGAGCCCCACCCCCTCGGGCCCGACCAGGACCGCGGGCCGGCGGCCGGAACCGGCCGGGAGCGCGAGGTGCCCGATCATCGTCAGGCCGTCGGCCGCGTATTCGACCGTGCGCGTGGTAACTGTCGTCATGAGCCTGGACTGTATTGATCGCCGGGCCCAGTGGGGCCGGTGTTCTGCCGCTGGCAGAAGACACGTCTCCGGCGTTTTCCGGAACCACCCCGTCAGCTGTTCAGCTGAGCCATCAAGTTCCGGTTCGCGGCGCGTGCGGCGGCGAGGTCCTCGTCGCGCTCGGCGAGTGTCGGAGCGGAGGTCGAGGATCCGCTGCTCCAGCTCGCCGATCCGGCGGGTGAGTGTTTCGACGTCGGCGGGGGCACCGAGCCCGGAGGCTTCCCAGACGGCCTGTCCGAGCGCTTCGGACAGGCGTCGCCCGTTTCGAGCGAAGGGGCGACTTGGCTGACCTTGACCAGGCCGTCGCTGTTGCCCGCCAGGCAGTGGAGGTCGCTCCCTCTGGGCACCCTGACCGCGCTGCGCTCTTGAACAACCTGGGGAGCGCGCTGCGTGCCCGTTTCGAGCGAAGGGGCGACTTGGCTGGCCTTGACCAGGCCGTCGAATTGGCCCGCCAGGCACTCGCAGAGAGTCCGGTGGATGGTCCCAGGTACCCGACGATTCTGAGCAATCTTGGGGCGATGCTTTGGGAAGTCGGGCGTCGGGAGGAGGCTCTGGCGGTTGCCATGGAGGCGGTGGCGATCCCCTCTCTGACATCGTTGGGTGAGACACCCTAGCGTGATCAGTTAGCCTGGGTGGACGAACGAGCAGGAGAACCACCCGTATGACCAGCACCAGC
>NZ_JBIRGM010000051.1:0-5309 GCF_044328025.1 Streptomyces sp. NPDC018000 | reverse complement strand
GAAGAACTGGAAAGCGGCCCCGCTTCGACCGGGAATCGGACACGAAAGAGTCTGATAGAGTCGGAAACGCAAGACCGAAGGGAAAAGCCCGGAGGAAAGCCCGAGAGGGTGAGTACAAAGGAAGCGTCCGTTCCTTGAGAACTCAACAGCGTGCCAAAAGTCAACGCCAGATATGTTGATACCCCGGCCTGCTTCGGCAGGTTGGTGGTTCCTTTGAAAGTCCTGCCGGGCCTCACGGTTCCGGTGGGCAATTTACACAGCGAGGACGCTGTGGACGATCGGTCTTATTCCGGCTGATCGTTCCGCTCTCGTGATGTGTGTCCCGATTACGGGAAAACATTCACGGAGAGTTTGATCCTGGCTCAGGACGAACGCTGGCGGCGTGCTTAACACATGCAAGTCGAACGATGAAGCCCTTCGGGGTGGATTAGTGGCGAACGGGTGAGTAACACGTGGGCAATCTGCCCTTCACTCTGGGACAAGCCCTGGAAACGGGGTCTAATACCGGATAACACTCTGTCCCGCATGGGACGGGGTTGAAAGCTCCGGCGGTGAAGGATGAGCCCGCGGCCTATCAGCTTGTTGGTGGGGTGATGGCCTACCAAGGCGACGACGGGTAGCCGGCCTGAGAGGGCGACCGGCCACACTGGGACTGAGACACGGCCCAGACTCCTACGGGAGGCAGCAGTGGGGAATATTGCACAATGGGCGAAAGCCTGATGCAGCGACGCCGCGTGAGGGATGACGGCCTTCGGGTTGTAAACCTCTTTCAGCAGGGAAGAAGCGAGAGTGACGGTACCTGCAGAAGAAGCGCCGGCTAACTACGTGCCAGCAGCCGCGGTAATACGTAGGGCGCAAGCGTTGTCCGGAATTATTGGGCGTAAAGAGCTCGTAGGCGGCTTGTTGCGTCGGTTGTGAAAGCCCGGGGCTTAACCCCGGGTCTGCAGTCGATACGGGCAGGCTAGAGTGTGGTAGGGGAGATCGGAATTCCTGGTGTAGCGGTGAAATGCGCAGATATCAGGAGGAACACCGGTGGCGAAGGCGGATCTCTGGGCCATTACTGACGCTGAGGAGCGAAAGCGTGGGGAGCGAACAGGATTAGATACCCTGGTAGTCCACGCCGTAAACGTTGGGAACTAGGTGTTGGCGACATTCCACGTCGTCGGTGCCGCAGCTAACGCATTAAGTTCCCCGCCTGGGGAGTACGGCCGCAAGGCTAAAACTCAAAGGAATTGACGGGGGCCCGCACAAGCAGCGGAGCATGTGGCTTAATTCGACGCAACGCGAAGAACCTTACCAAGGCTTGACATACACCGGAAAGCATCAGAGATGGTGCCCCCCTTGTGGTCGGTGTACAGGTGGTGCATGGCTGTCGTCAGCTCGTGTCGTGAGATGTTGGGTTAAGTCCCGCAACGAGCGCAACCCTTGTTCTGTGTTGCCAGCATGCCTTTCGGGGTGATGGGGACTCACAGGAGACTGCCGGGGTCAACTCGGAGGAAGGTGGGGACGACGTCAAGTCATCATGCCCCTTATGTCTTGGGCTGCACACGTGCTACAATGGCCGGTACAATGAGCTGCGATGCCGTGAGGCGGAGCGAATCTCAAAAAGCCGGTCTCAGTTCGGATTGGGGTCTGCAACTCGACCCCATGAAGTCGGAGTTGCTAGTAATCGCAGATCAGCATTGCTGCGGTGAATACGTTCCCGGGCCTTGTACACACCGCCCGTCACGTCACGAAAGTCGGTAACACCCGAAGCCGGTGGCCCAACCCCTTGTGGGAGGGAGCTGTCGAAGGTGGGACTGGCGATTGGGACGAAGTCGTAACAAGGTAGCCGTACCGGAAGGTGCGGCTGGATCACCTCCTTTCTAAGGAGCACTTCTTACCGAGCCTGGCTTGGTCAGAGGCCACTACGTCGGCAAATGTCCGGCGGTGGTTGCTCATGGGTGGAACGTTGACTATTCGGCATGACAGGTTGTTTTTCACTAGTACTGCTTCGGCGTGGAACGTGGGAAGGGATCGGTTGTGTCGGGCACGTTGTTGGGTGTCTGAGGGTACGGCCGTTTGGTCGCCTTCAGTTGCCGGTCCCAGTGAACTTGTTCTTCGGAGCAGGGTGATGGGTGGCTGGTCGTTGTTTGAGAACTGCACAGTGGACGCGAGCATCTGTGGCCAAGTTTTTAAGGGCGCACGGTGGATGCCTTGGCACCAGGAACCGATGAAGGACGTGGGAGGCCGCGATAGGCCCCGGGGAGCTGTCAACCGAGCTTTGATCCGGGGGTGTCCGAATGGGGAAACCCGGCAGTCGTCATGGGCTGTCACCCGCTGCTGAACACATAGGCAGTGTGGAGGGAACGAGGGGAAGTGAAACATCTCAGTACCCTCAGGAAGAGAAAACAACCGTGATTCCGGGAGTAGTGGCGAGCGAAACTGGATGAGGCCAAACCGTATGCGTGTGATACCCGGCAGGGGTTGCGCATGTGGGGTTGTGGGATCTCTTTTTCACGGTCTGCCGGCTGTGAGACGAGTCAGAAACCGTTGATGTAGGCGAAGGACATGCGAAAGGTCCGGCGTAGAGGGTAAGACCCCCGTAGCTGAAACATTAGCGGCTCGTTTGAGAGACACCCAAGTAGCACGGGGCCCGAGAAATCCCGTGTGAATCTGGCGGGACCACCCGCTAAGCCTAAATATTCCCTGGTGACCGATAGCGGATAGTACCGTGAGGGAATGGTGAAAAGTACCGCGGGAGCGGAGTGAAATAGTACCTGAAACCGTGTGCCTACAAGCCGTGGGAGCGTCGCATGCAAGCTTGCTTGTATGTCGTGACTGCGTGCCTTTTGAAGAATGAGCCTGCGAGTTTGCGGTGTGTTGCGAGGTTAACCCGTGTGGGGAAGCCGTAGCGAAAGCGAGTCCGAATAGGGCGGTTGAGTAGCACGCTCAAGACCCGAAGCGGAGTGATCTAGCCATGGGCAGGTTGAAGCGGAGGTAAGACTTCGTGGAGGACCGAACCCACCAGGGTTGAAAACCTGGGGGATGACCTGTGGTTAGGGGTGAAAGGCCAATCAAACTCCGTGATAGCTGGTTCTCCCCGAAATGCATTTAGGTGCAGCGTCGTGTGTTTCTTGCCGGAGGTAGAGCACTGGATAGGCGATGGGCCCTACCGGGTTACTGACCTTAGCCAAACTCCGAATGCCGGTAAGTGAGAGCGCGGCAGTGAGACTGTGGGGGATAAGCTCCATGGTCGAGAGGGAAACAGCCCAGAGCATCGACTAAGGCCCCTAAGCGTACGCTAAGTGGGAAAGGATGTGGAGTCGCAGAGACAACCAGGAGGTTGGCTTAGAAGCAGCCATCCTTGAAAGAGTGCGTAATAGCTCACTGGTCAAGTGATTCCGCGCCGACAATGTAGCGGGGCTCAAGCGTACCGCCGAAGTCGTGTCATTCCAGTGTTGAGGGCTAACGCCTGCTGGGATGGGTAGGGGAGCGTCGTGTGCCGGGTGAAGCAGCCGTGGAAGCGAGTTGTGGACGGTTCACGAGTGAGAATGCAGGCATGAGTAGCGATACACACGTGAGAAACGTGTGCGCCGATTGACTAAGGGTTCCTGGGTCAAGCTGATCTGCCCAGGGTAAGTCGGGACCTAAGGCGAGGCCGACAGGCGTAGTCGATGGACAACCGGTTGATATTCCGGTACCCGCTTTGAAACGCCCAATACTGAATCAGGCGATGCTAAGTCCGTGAAGCCGGCCCGATCTCTTCGGAGTTGAGGGTAGTGGTGGAGCCGATGAACCAGACTTGTAGTAGGTAAGCGATGGGGTGACGCAGGAAGGTAGTCCAGCCCGGGCGGTGGTTGTCCCGGGGTAAGGGTGTAGGCCGTGTGGTAGGTAAATCCGTCACACGTTAAGGCTGAGACCTGATGCCGAGCCGATTGTGGTGAAGTGGATGATCCTATGCTGTCGAGAAAAGCCTCTAGCGAGTTTCATGGCGGCCCGTACCCTAAACCGACTCAGGTGGTCAGGTAGAGAATACCGAGGCGTTCGGGTGAACTATGGTTAAGGAACTCGGCAAAATGCCCCCGTAACTTCGGGAGAAGGGGGGCCATTCCTGGTGATGGGCTTTACGTCCTGAGCTGGGGGTGGCCGCAGAGACCAGCGAGAAGCGACTGTTTACTAAAAACACAGGTCCGTGCGAAGCCGTAAGGCGATGTATACGGACTGACGCCTGCCCGGTGCTGGAACGTTAAGGGGACCGGTTAGCTGACTTTCGGGTTGGCGAAGCTGAGAACTTAAGCGCCAGTAAACGGCGGTGGTAACTATAACCATCCTAAGGTAGCGAAATTCCTTGTCGGGTAAGTTCCGACCTGCACGAATGGCGTAACGACTTCTCGACTGTCTCAACCATAGGCCCGGTGAAATTGCACTACGAGTAAAGATGCTCGTTTCGCGCAGCAGGACGGAAAGACCCCGGGACCTTTACTACAGTTTGATATTGGTGTTCGGTTCGGCTTGTGTAGGATAGGTGGGAGACTTTGAAGCGGCCACGCCAGTGGTTGTGGAGTCGTCGTTGAAATACCACTCTGGTCGTGCTGGATGTCTAACCTGGGTCCGTGATCCGGATCAGGGACAGTGTCTGATGGGTAGTTTAACTGGGGCGGTTGCCTCCTAAAGAGTAACGGAGGCGCCCAAAGGTTCCCTCAGCCTGGTTGGCAATCAGGTGTTGAGTGTAAGTGCACAAGGGAGCTTGACTGTGAGACCGACGGGTCGAGCAGGGACGAAAGTCGGGACTAGTGATCCGGCAGTGGCTTGTGGAAGCGCTGTCGCTCAACGGATAAAAGGTACCCCGGGGATAACAGGCTGATCTTCCCCAAGAGTCCATATCGACGGGATGGTTTGGCACCTCGATGTCGGCTCGTCGCATCCTGGGGCTGGAGTCGGTCCCAAGGGTTGGGCTGTTCGCCCATTAAAGCGGTACGCGAGCTGGGTTTAGAACGTCGTGAGACAGTTCGGTCCCTATCCGCTGTGCGCGTAGGAATATTGAGAAGGGCTGTCCCTAGTACGAGAGGACCGGGACGGACGAACCTCTGGTGTGCCAGTTGTTCTGCCAAGGGCATGGCTGGTTGGCTACGTTCGGAAAGGATAACCGCTGAAAGCATCTAAGCGGGAAGCCTGCTTCGAGATGAGTATTCCCACCTCCTTGAGGGGTTAAGGCTCCCAGTAGACGACTGGGTTGATAGGCCAGATGTGGAAGCCCGGTAACGGGTGGAGCTGACTGGTACTAATAGGCCGAGGGCTTGTCCTCAGTTGCTCGCGTCCACTGTGTT
>NZ_JBIRGM010000050.1:0-6147 GCF_044328025.1 Streptomyces sp. NPDC018000 | reverse complement strand
TCATCCCACAGCAGGTCAGGCATCACGCCATGCTGCCCTGCCACTCACCGAAACGCAGCCCGATTCTCTTGACGAAACCCATAGGGGCACCCCCCCCGCACGGTTGTCGACGGCCGTCAGGACGGACGGCAGGCCTCGCAGGCGTGGCTGTCGATCGCTGCCGCCAGATCGCGAGCCGCTTCCTGTACCGCGGGATCCTCGTCACTGGCCAGTACTCCCACCGTGCCCCTGGCGCTGAGCACACCTTGGTGAGCCGCGTGCTGCACCTCGAGCTGCGGAGGATTGTCGTGTTCGAGGATCGCCTGTAGCAGTTCAATCACTCCGGGCCGGCTGATGACGCTGTCGGTCACGGCGAGATCCCACAGGAACGGGACCGCCGCAACGGTCGCATCGAAGACCGCCAGCTCACCGAGCCACAAGCCGAGATCACTCAGGGCTTCGGTGCTCGTCCTGGCATCGCCCCACGCCACCCTCGACAGCTGGCCCGGAACGTCCTGCGCGGATCCGTAGGCATGCGTCAGCTCGTGCCACCGCACGCGGCTCATGCCCTTGAGGATCGTCCCCACCAAGCCCTCCCGTCCTGCTACCCGCCCTACTCTTCGCGAGGCTAGCCCGACACGCCGAGGAGTGCTCTCAGATCTCGCGAACATTCCAGGCTCTCAGGGTGAGCAAGTGCTTCTCGCGCTCGGCTACAAACGTTCTCCGATCTCACCTACGTAGCTAAACCGGCTTGTTCTGGAGGAGCAGAACAACCGGCGGCCCCTCAAAGCGTGGGCGCTGTATGCAGCAGTCGTGCATGGATCTCCTGCCAAACATTGCAGATCTGCGACGTTATGCAGCCGCCGGGACGGGCCCGCAGTCCTGCTGCCTGCCTCTGGAGCAGCGGGCGCGGGCTTGTTGCAGCAGGGTCCGAGAGCATGCAGCAGCTGGCCGTGCTGCACCGGCCGGGGCCGGACTGCTACCCGTGCAGCGCCCGTGTGCCGCACGGCCCATGCAAATGCTGCGCTGCACCCACAACACCGCCCTGCTGCGACCCGAGGACCACCAGGACCACGAGCAGCGCCCCGGCGACGCCCGCTGCTGCCCACCGGGTAGCAACCTGCTGCACACCACGGCGAGCAGCACGACCAGGAGCAGCGGGATCTCATGGCCCGCGGGCCCTCGGCTCGCACCTCATACCCTCACACGCACCGCGCCACCTGGAGAAACGGGCTGTGTGCCTTACAGGAGCAGCCGGGATCGGCGCTCTACAGGAGAGCTCCGCGACGTCCTCCGCGCGGCTGGAGACGGCGATCAGGGCGCGCAGGGACAGGCCGTAATCGAGCGCGGCCGCGGCGGCCGGGTCGCTGTCTCGCGGATCGCGGCGAGAGAGCGGGCGACGTCCAGGAGCCGGTACGCCTGAGCGCGGCTGATACCGAACTCCGCGTCGCAGTACGACTCCCAGCTGCCGTGCCCGAGGGGGAGCCAGACGCGGGCGGTGTGGGCGTCGCGGACCCGGGCGGCGAGCACCGCCACGGAGCACCGGACGTCGTCCATCGCCTGGCGCAGCCCGGCCGTCAGCTCCCGGGCGCGGGCCGCGGTGAGCTGTGGCCGCGCCGGTTCGGCGCTGTGCTCCTGGTCCTCGTTGTGTTCGCCCATGACTCCATCGTCCTCCGGGCCGGCGGGCGGGACCCCTCGCCGCAGCGCTGTGCGCACGGTGGCGATGCGGGCCTGGCCCGACGGCATCGAGTGGATGTGCTCCGTGGGGACGTGGGAGCAGCCGCACCTGGAGGTGGGCCTCATGCCCGGCGGTGATGAGGTTTGGCTGCGGATGTCCACCGACCGCTCCAGCGTCGCCGTGTGGACCATCCAGCAGTGGTGGGACTTCGCCGGGCAGCTGCCCGGCGCGACGCCGCCGCAGGACTGAGGAGGAACACCCAGCAGCAGCCGAGACGTACGACTACTTCCCGTATGAGGAGCATCGCGCGGAGGTGGTGGTGCCGGACAAGCCAGGCAGCAGTGCGGGCCGAGTGAGCTTTGGGTCGTAGCCGCGAGGTTGCCGTGCGGCAGCTCGAAGGTTTCACAGGCTCACACTCTCGCAGCCCACCCTGTCTAACTGCGGAGACGGGCTGTGAGCCTCGCAGCCAGCCCGATAGATCGCTGTGCGGGGGTGTCGGTGGTGAGGTGGGTCAGGGCTCGATGAACGGCAGTGCGACGGCGTGCAGTTTCGTCTGGAGGTTGATGTCGCGGGTGGCGACGTACCACGCGGAGCCGGGGTGTTGGGACTGCAGGAGCAGGGTCGAGGCGATGAACCGGTCGTCCGGGACATCCAGGTCGAGCCAGTCGGGCAGCGCGTCGGACTTGGGCTCGATGTACTCGAAGACGGCGTGGACGTCGCCGGCGACCCGGACCCCGAGGGTGACGTCGCCGTTGTTGCGCAGCCCCTTCAGCCGTCGGTCGGCCTTTTGGGCCGCCTCGCGCAGAAAATCGGTGCGGCCGGAGCGCTTTTTGTCGTCGAGCTCGCGCAGCACGACCGGCAGCAGGTGCGCCATGTAGCGCGGATCGATCTGCCCGGTGTAGGCGGCGAGATCGGGGTTGTCGATCAGTGCGTTGGCGTCGACGGTCAGGCGCACCGGCCACGGGTCCGCTGGCAGCAGATCGGTCAGGCTCCGCAGCTGTTGGACGGACGCCTGCAGGAGCTTCACGGCCTCCGGTATGTGCTGCGGGACGGACCAGCCCTCGCGGACCAGCCAGCGCTCCAGGTGCTCCAGGCCCTCCTTGAGCTTCTCCGCTGTCTCGGTAGTCGGGTGGGGGAACAGCAGCCGGAACCGCGGCTCCCAGCCCCGCAGGCGGCGCAGCAGGTCCATCCGCTGGGACTCCAGCGCCGGGCCGCTCGGTGCCCAGCCCCAGTCCGCGGCCGTGAGGATGGCCACGGAGTCGCCCGGCTGGTTCGGCAAGGACCTGTTGGGGGCCTACGCTCCTGTCATGTACAGCAGTACCCACCCCAGCCCCTTGACCGGCGGCTTCCGGCTCGGAGTCTTCGACACCTCAGTGCTCACCCAAGACGTCACCGCGGCGCTGAAGCGGGGCCAGCCGTCCTCGATCCTCGCCGGAATGCGGCACGGGACGCTGCGCGGGTTCATCCCGCACTACGTGTGGGCCGAGGTTCCCCGCATGCTGGCCGACCGCAAGCGCGAGGGCGGCACCTTCGATCTCGCCCGGGCGGAGAGGCTGTGGTGGCAGCAGTACGTGCCGTTGCTGCGCGTCGTCTGTGTGGACGGACTGCCCATGACGGCGGCTGCCGACAAGCTCGCGCACGAGGACCTGAGCGACGTCGGCATCCTCCAGCTCGCCGGCGTACTCGCCCCCGTCGTCCTCCTGGCCGCCGACCGTGACCTGATCCGCCAGGGCGTCGCCGTCCCGAACTGGGAAGCGGTTCGGGGCGTGCTGGGGAGGATCGGCAAGGCGGAGGCAGGCATGCGTGGCAGCACCACCACGATCGTGGGAGCCGGATACGGCCTGGCCGGAACCGTGTGGCTGGCACGAGCCCACCCTGTGGCCGCCACAGCGGCAGTTGCCGCCGCCAGCGCCTACGCGTACCGCAACCGTGCCCGGTTCTCCAGCGACACCCGTGCGAAGCTCGCCCGGTTCGGCACGGAGGCCTTCAAGATCTTGGGCGAGCCGTTCGTCCAGCACGAGGTGCACGGGCGCGACTGGAATCAGGCGCAGCGCGGCGCTGCCGGGGACGACGTGCTGTCGCAGGTGGCCCGCCTGCTCGCCCGCGCGCCTGAGCCGATGACTCGTACCGACATCCTTGCCGCGCTCCCGATTTCGGTGCAGGAGCCGCACCGCCGGCAGATGGACGGGCTGGGGCGGCTGCTGCACCGCTTCCCCGCCTTCCACCAGGTAGCACCCAGCCGGTGGCAGCTCGGAAGGGCCAACGTGCAGATCAGCGCGTCGTCTTGGGAGTGACTCCAATTCTGTCGTGCAGGTCGACGACCTGGTGGTGGAGGTCCTGACGCGGCCCCTGTTTAGTAGGGCTTCCCGCTGGTCGACGACTTCGAGCTCCAGCCGCGGCCGGTTGCCCGAGCAAGACGATCACCGTCGAAAGCACTCGGTGAACAAACCTGCTGATTCGTTCGCCGAGCCAGCTACTGCGACCCCCACCTTCTACCGAGCTGGCATTCAGTTACACACCGTCCAATTCCTCTGACGCCTTGCATTCACTCCGTCAGATTCCATACTTGGATCAAGATAAAATGCGCCGATAGTGGTGCAAATATAACGTAATCAGGTCTATTTTGGACGTAGCAAATGATTCCGCAGCGATCAATCTGACGGAGCGATCATGAAACTCCAGCTCGCCGGGATCGGCTACAAGCAGGGCGGTCGGCAGATGGTCGTGACCGCGATGAATCCGATTGCCCTGGTCAAGACTGTGGCCGAGCCCGACCAATGGAACCCTGTCGGCTCGCAGCCGCACGGCAACCGACCCCAGAACAAGCAGCACCGAAAAGGCATCGCCGATTACCTGGAGACCGTAGAGCACTTCGTCCTCAGCGCCGTCGTCCTGTACGCCAAACAGAGCGAGGCCAGGTTCGTACCGGATAGGGACTGGAACGAGGATGAGGAGCGCGCTCCAGGGATCCTCTACCTGGACTACGGGGCCAACTTTGATGTCGGCGACGGACAGCACCGTATTGGCGCCTACTCCGATGTTATGCGTGCGCACATCGAGGACGGCGACCCGGTGCGCGAGAGGCTCCACGCTTCTGGGCAGCCGGTCGTCGTGGTCATTGATGACAACCCGTTGAATCGCGCTCAGGACTTCACCGACCTGCAACGCAACGCGAAGCTGCCACCCGCAAGTATCGGGCTGAGCATGGACCGGCGACAGCCGGTGAACCGTTTGTTGATCTCCCTGGTGCAGGAGCCGCGGCTGAAGATCTTCGGGGACGATGGGAGCGCCAGCCGGGTCGAGTTCCTCAAGGACTCGCCGGGCAAGCTCAGCGCCAAACTGTTCTCGTTCAAGACCGTCAGGTACACCAGTGGCACAGCGCTTATCGGCGTCAGCCAGCGCTCGTCCGCTAGTTGGGACAAGTGGGTGAACTCCTACGTCGAGGAGGACCTTCACAGCGCTCGCGAGGATCTGATCGCCTTGTGGGCCGGCCTGGCGAATCTCCGGCCCTACGCGGAGGTCATCAACGCTTCGCGCTCCGCGGCTCAGCTTCGCAGTGACACCTATCTGGCCAGCGCCGGTGTCCTGTACGCCATCGCGTACGCGATCTACATGGCACGCCACGACCACAAACTGCCGATCACTCATGCCGTGGAGGCACTGACTGCCATCGACTTCAAGCGCCCCCGGACCGTAGGCGGCGAACTGAAAACAAGCGGGCTGACCCCCGAGGACAGTCTCTTTGTCGGCAATCTCGTCGACCCAACCAGCGGCAAGATCGCAGCGGGCCGAGCTGCTTGGGAAGCTGCGGGTGAAGCTATAAGGGCGCGGATCGTCAAGCCAGGTTGATCCGCTTTCCGCGTGGAAGCTCGGGATGCGCCGAAAACACGGCTGGGACACTGTCCCGTACCCGTCGTCACGCCTCACTGCGGACCAGGGTTCATCCGTGTACGAGCAGATGGCCTGCCACGCCCGCTACCCTCTCTGTCAGCCTTGGGTGAGACGTCCCGCTTCGTCGGGTTAGCCTGAGAGGGCACGACAGGAGAACCACCCCCTGATGACCGGCACCAACCTCGCCGAGTCCGATCCGGCTCCCCGGCCGAAGCGCCGTTCCTTCAGTCCCGAGTACAAGCTGCGGATCGTGGCCGAGTACGACGCCGCGCCCGAGGGCGAGAAGGGTGCGGTCCTGCGCCGCGAGCGCCTGTACCACTCGCACGTCAAGGAGTGGCGGGCGGCGCGGGATGCCGGGGCGCTGGAGAAGCTGGTCGACAAGCGCACCAGCCCGGCGAGGCCGAAGAAGTCGGCCACCGAGGCGGAGAACGAGAAACTGCGCCGCCAGGTGGAACGGCTGGAGAAGGAACTGGCCCGGAACAAGGCCGCGCTGGAAGTCGAGATCACAGCACACCACGACGTCTCCCTCATGGCCCGGCTGCTGGGTGTGTCACGGCAGGGCTACTACGCATGGAAGGACCGCGCCCCCTCCCGTCGGC
>NZ_JBIRGM010000049.1:0-7410 GCF_044328025.1 Streptomyces sp. NPDC018000 | reverse complement strand
CGGTGCGCGAGCTGGCCGATCTGTGGGCCGAAGCGCTCAAGGGCATCGCCCAGCACACCACCGATCCCAACGCCGGCGGACTCACCCCCACCGACATCGTCGATCCGACGGTGACCCAGGCCGACCTGGAGGAGTTGGAGGCCGAGACACCCGGCCTGGAAGACGTTCTCCCCCTGGCACCGCTCCAGCGCGGGATGATCTTCCACAGCATCTACGACGAAGACGCCGGGCCCGACGTCTACACCGCGCAGTTGGTGCTCGAGTTCGAGGGCGACGTCGACCGTGCGCGCCTGCGGGACGCGGCCTGCGCGTTGCTGCGCCGGCATGCGAATGTGCGTGCCGGGTTCGTCCAGCGGAAGTCGGGTGAGTGGTCGCAGGTCGTGGCGCGGTCGGTGCCGGTGCCGTGGCGCGACGAGGACGTCTCGGACGCGGACGATCCGGAGACGGCCGCCGCGGAGCTGGTGGAGGCGGACCGGTGGACACGCTTCGACCTGCGCCGCCCGCCACTGGTGCGCTTCGCCTTGATCCGCCTGGCCGAGGACCGGTTCCGGTTCGTGATGACCAACCACCACATTCTGTGGGACGGCTGGTCGACCCCCGTGCTGCTGCGCGAACTGCTGGTGCTGTACCGGCAGGGCGGCGACGACCGGGGACTGCCCCGGGTGCGCCCGTACCGCGACTACCTGCGGTGGCTGTCCGCACGCGACCAGGCCGAGTCCGAGCGTGCCTGGCACCGTGCCCTGGACGGTCTTGCCGAGCCCACACTGCTGGCGACCGACCGCAGCCGCACGACCGCGGTCCCCGAGCAGGTCTTCGCCGCCCTGGACAAGGAGACGACGGCGGCACTCAACCGGTGCGCGCGGCAATGGGGCGTCACCCTGAACACACTGGTGCAGGCGGCGTGGGGGCTGGTGCTGTCGTGGACGACCGGCCGGCGCGACGTAGTGTTCGGCACCACGGTGTCGGGTCGCCCGGCCGACCTGCCTGGTGTGGAGTCGATGGTGGGGCTGTTCGTCAACACCGTTCCGGTACGGGTGACGGTGAATCCGGCCGAGCCGATGCGCGACCTGGTCGAGCGGATCCAGCGGGAGCAGTCCCTGCTGGTCGAGCACCAGTACGTCGGCCTCGCCGACGTCCAGCGCTGGGCCGGACACGGCGAACTCTTCGACACCGCTACCGTCTTCGAGAATTACCCCGTCGACGCCGAGACGCTGTCCCCGCCCGAGGGCACCGGATTCCGCATCACCGATGCCGGGGGTCATGACGCTACGCACTACTCCCTGGGCCTGGCCGTCGCGCCGGGAGAGGAACTGTCGCTGCGGCTCGACCACCAGCCGGGCGTGATCGGCGGCGACGAGGCGAACGCGACGATGAGGCAGCTCATCACCACACTCACGCGCATCGCGACCACCCCCGACCGGCCCGCCGGAAGCCTGGACCTGCTCGACGCCGGGGAACGGCACCGCGTCATCGAGGAGTGGAACGACACCGCGGCGGAGATCCGAACCGGTGAGGTCCGTGACTGGTTCCGGCAGCAGGCGGCGCTCACGCCGGACGCGGTCGCGGTCGCGGACCCGGCGGGGCAACTGACCTACGCCCAGCTCGACGCCCGGGCCAACCGTCTCGCCCGGGCCCTGCTCAGCCATGGCGTCGGCCCGGAGGGGCGTGTGGCCGTTCTCCTGCCCCGTGGCGTGGATCTGGTGGCCACGCTGCTGGCGGTGTGGAAGGCCGGCGCGGCGTACGTGCCGATCGATCCGGAGTATCCGGCCGAGCGGGTCGACTACCTCGTCACCGATTCCCGGCCGGCCATCACGGTGACCACAAGCGACCTGCTCGGGCGGACACCGGCAGGCACCGCCCGCCTGGTGCTGGACGACCCCGCGGTGGCGGCGGACCTCACGTCCCGGAACACGGACTACGCGGAGGACATGCAGAACGCCGCCCCGGCCGGGCGTGCGGCCTATGTGATCTACACCTCGGGGTCGACGGGGCGGCCGAAGGGGGTGGTGGTGGAGCAGCGGAATCTGGCGTCGTATGTGTGGTTTGCGGGGCAGGCGTATCCGGGGTTGGCGGGGCAGTCGGTGGTGCATACCTCGATTGCTTTCGATCTGACGGTGACGGGTGTGTTCGTGCCGTTGACGCTGGGTGGCTGTGTGCGGTTTGCCGGGCTTGATGAGGCCGGGTCGTTGCCGGAAGGTTTCGTGGCGACGTTCTCGAAGGTCACTCCGGCGCATGTTCCTCTGTTGTCGGAGCTGCCTTTGGAGTTGTCGGCCACGGACCATGTGGTGGTCGGTGGTGAGCAGTTGCAGGGGGGTGCGGTGGCGCAGTTGCGTCGTCGGCGTCCCGGTGTGACGGTGATCAACGAGTACGGGCCGACCGAGGCGACGGTGGGCTGTTGTGTGTTCGTGGTGGGGCCGGACGATGTGGTGCCGGAGGCGGCGGTGCCCATCGGGCGGCCGGTGGCCAATGCGCGCTTGTATGTGCTGGACGGGTGCATGCGTCCGGTGGCGCCCGGTGTGGGTGGTGAGCTGTACATCGCGGGTGCGGGGGTGGCGCGTGGGTACTGGAGCCGTCCGGGACTGACCGCGGAGCGGTTCGTTGCCGATCCCTTCGGTGAGCCGGGTGCGCGGATGTACCGCACGGGAGATGTCGTGCGGTGGGCCTGGGACGGGCAGTTGGAGTTCCTCGGCCGTGTCGACGACCAGGTGAAGGTGCGGGGCTTCCGCATCGAACTCGGCGAGATCGAGGCGGTGCTGGGCGAGCACCCCGATGTGCACCGCGCCGTGGTGATGGCGCGGGAGGACCGACCGGGAACCCAGCGCCTGGTCGCCTACGTGGTCCCTGCCCAGGGCCACAACGCCCCCGGGCCCGACCTCCGCGCCTACGTGCGCACACGCCTTCCCGACCACATGGTCCCCGTAGCTGTCGTCCCCCTCGACACACTGCCCCTCACCACCAACGGCAAGGTCGACCGGGCCCGGCTGCCCGCACCGGACCACGAGCACAACGCCGGGACCCGCCCCGCCCGAGGACCGCAGGAGGCACTGCTGTGCCGGCTGTTCGCGGAGACTCTGGGAGTCGCGGACGTCGGCATCGACGACTCGTTCTTCGCGCTGGGCGGAGACAGCATCATGTCCATTCAACTGGTCGGCCGCGCACGTCGATCGGGCTCACGCTTCTCGGTACGTACCCTGTTCGAGCACCCCACGGTCGCGGAACTGGCGCGGGTCGCCGACTGGGTCGGCGAGGACGAGGGCAAGGAGAACGCCGCAGAGGCCGGCCGGGGTGTGGGCGTCTTCCCGGCGCTGCCGATCTCTCGTTCCCTGCTGGAACGCGGCGGCGACTGGGCCGCGTACCACCACACACAGGTGCTGCGCGTACCGGCGGGGCTGACCTGGCCGGACCTCCTCGCCGGCGTCCAGGCGGTGCTCGACCGCCACGACGTACTCCGCTCCTGTGTGCGCCACGACCAGGAACAGGGGCTGGTGATGGACGTCTCCGCGCCGGGTTCGCCGGCCGCCGACACGGTCCTGTCCCGCGTGGACGTGCGCGGCCGGGACGGGTCCGAGGTGCGCGAGGAGACGACGGCGCGGGCCGCAGCGGCAGGGGAGGAGCTGGACCCGGCCACGGGGATCATGCTGCGGCTGGTCTGGCTGGACGCGGGCACGCAGGCCCCCGGGGTGCTGGTGATCGTCGCCCACCACATGGTCGTGGACGGCGTCTCCTGGAGGGTGCTGCTGCCCGACCTGGCGGAAGCCGTGCAGCACGCCCGGTCAGGCGGTGCGGCCGCGGCGTTGGCGCCCGTCGGCACGGCTCTGCGGGCGTGGTCGCTGGAACTGGCACGGCAGGCGGTGAGCGAGCGGCGTGAGTCCGAACTGGACTGGTGGACGTCCGTTCTGTCCCGTCGAACCCCGGTGGCCGACGGTGAGCTGGACCCCGAGCGCGATCAGTACAGCGCCATGGGGCTGCTGTCGGAGGTCGTGCCGTCGGACGTGTCGGAGATTGTGCTGACACGGACCGCGGATCTCTACAACGCCGGTGTGGAGGACGTGCTGCTGACGGCGTTCGCCCTGGCACTGTCGCGCTGGAACCAGGCCCCTGACGGGTCCCCGAGCCCGGGATGCGTCGTGGAACTGGAAGGCCACGGCCGGCACGAGGAACTGATACCCGGAGCCGATCTGTCGCGGACGATGGGCTGGTTCACGACGGTGTATCCGGTGTGGCTGGACCCGGGCCGGATCCGGTGGTCGGAGACCGGCGGACCAGGCGTCGGAGAGGCGATCAAGCGGGTCAAGGAACAGCTCCGCGCGGTACCGGACCGGGGCGTCGGCTACGGTCTGCTGCGCCATCTCAACCCCGGCACCGCCGACGTACTCCGCCAATACCCCACGCCGCAGGTGGGTTTCAACTACCTCGGCCGCATGCGCACCGCAGCGGGTGAGGATCACGACTGGGGGCTGCTGCCCGGTGCCGTGCACGGCACCGGACCCGCCGTGCCGCTCAGTCACGTGGTCGAGCTCAACGCGGTTGCCGAAGAGCAGGACGGGCTCATCCGGCTCCGGGCCAACTGGAGCTGGGCACCACGGCTGCTGTCGGAGGACGACGTGCGCGTCCTGGCACAGCTGTGGGTCTCCGCACTCACCGGCATCGCCGAGCACACCAAGGATCCCGACGCCGGAGGGATCACCCCGACCGACTTCTCGCTTTCCACCCTGAGTCAGAGCGAGATCGACCTTCTTGAAGCTGACTGGGAGAGTTTCGAATGAGCACGCAGAAGCGCAACATCGCGGACATCCTTCCACTGTCGCCGCTTCAGGAAGGAATGCTGTTCCACAGCATCCGTGACGAGGGCCCCACCGATCTCTACGTCCGCCAGTTGGCGTTCGACCTCGACGGTGAGATCGACCGGGACCGGCTGCACGCGGCGGCGGAGGCGTTGTTGCGTCGGCACGCGAACCTTCGGGTCGGCTTTCGCCACGAAGGCCTGGCGCAGCCCGTCCAGGTGGTGGCGCGGTCGGTGACGGCGCCGTGGCGGGACGAGGACGTCTCGGGTGCGGAGGATGCCGATGCCGCGGCCGCGGAGTTGGTCGAGGCGGACCGGTGGGCGCGGTTCGACATGCGGCGTCCGCCCTTGGTGCGGTTCATGCTGATCCGTCTTGGTGGCGGTCGTTCCCGGTTCCTGATGACCCATCACCACATTCTGTGGGACGGGTGGTCGTCCTCCGTGTTGTTGCGTGAGTTGCTGTGGCTGTACCGACAGGGCGGTGACGACCGCGATCTGCCGCAGGTGCGTCCGTTCAAGGAGTATCTGCGGTGGCTCGCCGACCGTGACCGGGACGAGTCCCGGCGCGTCTGGCGCGACGCCTTGGCGGGGGTGGAGAGCCCGACGCTGGTGGGGCCGGCGGGGGGAAGCCACACCGCCGTCGTTCCCGAGGCGATCACCGTCACGCTGGACGCGGACACGACGCAGAAGCTCGGCCGGTGTGCGCGGGAGTGGGGCGTCACGCTGAACACGGTGGTGCAGGCCGCATGGGGGCTCGTGCTGTCGTGGATGACCGGCCGTACCGATGTGGTGTTCGGTGCGACGGTGTCGGGGCGTCCCGCCGAACTGGCGGGTGTGGAGTCGATGGTGGGGCTGTTCATCAACACCCTGCCGGTGCGCGTGAGCGTCGACCCTGCCGAATCTCTCAAGGACCTCGTCACACGGCTCCAGCGGGAGCAGGCTCAGCTTGCGGACCACCACTATGCCGGCCTGGCGGACGTTCAACGCTGGGCCGGACACGGTGAACTTTTCGACACGGTCACCGTCTTCGAGAATTACCCGTTCGACGCCGAGAGCCTCGAAAGCCTCTTCGATGACGTGCGGGTCGCGGGCGTGGAAGCGCAGAGCGCGACGCATTACCCCGTTTACCTGCTCGCGATCCCGGGCGCAGAGCTGACACTGTGCATCAAGTACCAGCCGCACCTGATCGACCCCGAGGACGCTCACCGGTACACGGACGGCCTGCAGCGGATCCTCAACGCGGTCACCCGCGAACCGGAAGGCCCGGTCGGCGGTGTCGACCTGCTCGGGACGGACGAACGGAAGCGGATTACGCAGGGGTGGAACGACACCGGCGTCGCGCCGGCTGTGTCCGAGTCCCTCGTGGACCGTTTCCAGCGGCAGGTCGGGCAGACGCCCGATGCGGTCGCGGTGGTGTGCGGGGACGAGTGTGTCTCGTATGGGGAGTTGAATGCGCGGGCGAATCGTCTGGCGCGGGTGTTGGTCGGGCGTGGTGTGGGGGCTGAGTCGTTTGTCGGGGTGCTTCTGCCTCGTGGGGTGGATCTGGTGGTGACGTTGCTGGCG
Source organism: Streptomyces sp. NPDC018000 (assembly GCF_044328025.1). Taxonomy (NCBI): domain Bacteria; kingdom Bacillati; phylum Actinomycetota; class Actinomycetes; order Kitasatosporales; family Streptomycetaceae; genus Streptomyces; species Streptomyces sp. NPDC018000. Next base: position 1,064 of record NZ_JBIRGM010000049.1, on the reverse strand, counting down.
GTGTGGAAGGCGGGTGGGGCGTATGTGCCGATCGACCCGGACTACCCGGCGGAGCGCATCGGTTACGTTCTGGCTGATGCCGAACCCGCGGTCACGGTGACCGTCCGGGACTTGGTGGGGATGTTGCCGTCGGGCGCGTCGTCGCTCGTGCTGGACGACGTGGTGGTGGAGGAGAGTGCCCGGCAGGACTCCTCCGACACCGCACTGCGGGTACCGGATTCGTGTGCGGCGTATGCGATTTATACGTCGGGGTCGACGGGGCGTCCCAAGGGTGTGGTTGTGTCCCGGTCGAGTGTGGCTGCGTATGTGGGGTATGCGGCGGGGGCGTACGGGGACATGGCGGGTGTGTCGCTGGTCAGTACGTCGGTGGCGTTCGACTTGACGGTGACGGGGCTGTTCACGCCGCTGGTGAGGGGTGGCTGTGTGTGGCTGGCGGAGTGGGGTTCGGATGTGCGTGTGCCTGATGCGGTGGTGGCGGCGGGGGGTGTGTCGATCGCGAAGGTGACTCCGAGTCATTTGTCGGTGGCGTCGGAGTTGCCGGAGGGGATGCTGCCGTCGGGCACGTTGGTGACGGGCGGGGAGGCGTTGCAGGGGCCGGTGCTGGAGCGGTGGCGTGCCGAGCATCCCGGGGTGAGGGTGGTCAATGCGTACGGTCCGACGGAGGGGACCGTCAACTGCTGTGATTTTGTTGTGGCGGTGGGGGAGGCGACTGCTTCGGGTGCGGTGCCGATCGGCCGGCCGTTTCCTCATGCCCGGGTGTATGTGCTGGACGGGGGTCTGCGTCCGGTGGCGCCGGGAGTGACCGGGGAGTTGTACATTGCCGGTGCGGGGGTGGCGCGTGGGTACTGGGGCCGTGCCGGGCTGAGTGCGGAGCGTTTCGTCGCCGATCCCTTCGGTGGTCCGGGCACACGCATGTATCGCACCGGGGATGTGGTCCGCTGGACTCGCGACGGTGAGCTGGTGTTCGTCGGGCGTGCGGACGACCAGGTGAAGGTGCGGGGTTTCCGTATCGAGTTGGGTGAGATCGAGGCGGTTCTGGCCCGGTATCCCGCGGTGTCGCAGGC
>NZ_JBIRGM010000048.1:0-7499 GCF_044328025.1 Streptomyces sp. NPDC018000 | reverse complement strand
GAACGTCGTCACGCCACGAAAAGACCACATAGAGTGCTTTACGCAGCCGCATAGCTCGCAAGCCCATCGCTGTCCGTCAGACCGGGGCAACTCCATCTGCCGAGCCCGAGTCGGGTCAGATGCCGGCTGACAGTGCGCCGGTTGATCACGAACCCAACGTCGGTCAATTCGTCGGTGATCCGCTGAGCGGACCACATACGCGAGTACGCCGACAGCCGCCAGGTCTCGATCTGCAGGATGGCCCAGGCAGGTGTCGCGTTTGGGCTTCGGTGAGGAGTCGAGGATCGCCAGCCTCACCGTGACGCCGCCACCGGTTGACCCACTTCGACGCACAAGCCTGGGAGATGCCCATCTCTTCCGCGACGTGAGCGATCGGGCGAGTCTGGCAGCGTCGAACCAGGCGTCGACATCCTTCCATCGACAGCGGCGCGTTGCGGCGTCCCATGCCGAGCGTCCTCACAGTCCGCGCTTCATTGCGCGGGTAGAAAGCGTCATGCCGATGATGGCGATCGCCACGGCTGCGGTGATGCCAGCGGCTACGGAGGTGTTGAGGAAGTCGCCGGCGAACAGGGTGCGGGCGGCGTCGACGATGTAGGTGATGGGGTTGATCGCGGCGATGGCAGAAAGCCACCTGGGGCCGGCGTCGACGGGGAGCAGGATGCCGGAGAGCAGCATGATCGGGAAGATCAGCATCTGGGTGACGATCCAGAACAGATTGCCGCTGGGCCGGGAGGCGATGGCGAGGGCGTAGGAGAACGCACTGAGTCCGGTGGCCAGAAGGATCAGCAGGGCCATGGCTGCCAGTGCGCCGGGTACGTGGAGGTCCATGCCCAGGGGGATCGCAATGATCGTCAAGAGGGCGGCTTGGGCGAGCAGGGTGACGGTGTCTTTGCCGGTGCGACCGAGGACGATCGCGGTGCGACTGATCGGTGTGGCGAGGAAGCGTTCCATCTGTCCGCCGTTGAGTTCGGCCAGCATGCCGTGACCGGCTGAGAGCGGCCCCATCAGGCACATCATCACCAGGATGCCGGGCACGAACCACTGCCAGACGTCACCGTCACCTGCACCGGCAGCGATTCCCAAGTTGGGGTCGGTGCCGACCAGCATCGAGCCGAACAGCACGAGGAAGAGCAGAGGCTGTCCCATGGCGAAGATGATGCTGATCGGGGACCGCAGTTCTGGGGTGATCTCACGGGAGAAGACCGTGGCGGTGTCCCGGAGGGCCTTAGGTGTCAGGTAAGGCATGAGTTGCTCCGATCTGCCCGTTGGTGGAGGGCTTGGTGATGTCGGTGGCATCGCCGGTGACTTCGAGTCGGCGGCCGGTGAGATTGAGGAAGACGTCGTCAAGCGATGGGCGGTGCACGCTGGCGCGGATGACGGGGATGGACTCGTGGTCCAGCCGTCGCAGGAGGGCTGGGAGTGCGGCGTCGGCATCGGCGATCCGCACGCTCACCACCTGACCGTCCAAGGCGACCTCGGCGACCCCTGCCAGCTGTCTGACGAGACCTGCTGCTGAGTGGGCGTCCTCGGCGCTGCCTGTAGTGAGGTGGATCCGGTCGCCTGCGAGGTCGGCTTTGAGGGTGTCCGAGGTGCCGTTGGCGATCACTTCGCCTTGGTCGACGATCACGATGCGCTCTGCCATGTCGTCGGCCTCGTCGAGGTAGTGGGTGGTGAGCAGGATCGTGATGCCGTATTCGCGGCGCAGAAGCTGTATTTGTTCCCAGAGGGCGGCGCGGCTGTGGGGATCCAGGCCGGTGGAGGGCTCATCGAGGAACAACACTCGGGGGTTGTGGATGAGGCCGAGGGCGATGTCCACTCGGCGGCGCTGACCGCCCGAGAGCGTGCCGGGAGCACGACTGGCCAGGTGGCCGATGCCGAGGACCCCCAGCACCTCATCGGCTCGGCGACCCGCATCCCGGGTCCTCAGGCCGTAGCACCGGCCCTGGGTGATGAGCTCCTCGCGGATCCGATGGTTCTCACCGGAGGCGCCCTTCTGGCCGACGTAGCCGATGGCCTCGCGTACTCGGCCGGGTTCGCGTGCGGCGTCGTGGCCCGCGATGTGCACGCTGCCGGAGGTGGGCGGCAGCAGCGTGGTCAGCATCCGCAACGTGGTCGACTTGCCCGCGCCGTTCGGCCCAAGCAGTGCCACCAGCTCGCCGGCCGCCACATCGAAGCTCACATCACGTACCGCTTCGATCACCTCCTTGCCGGCTTTGAAGGCGCGACGGAGCCCCTCCGCCCGGATCATCAACTCGCTACTCATGTTTTGGACTCTAGAGTCTCCGTAGTGGAACTACAAGCTTCCATTAGGGGGGGTGTTGGTACCATGAAGGTGTGAGTGCGAAGAACAGAACTGAACGCGCCATCGTCGCCGCGGCGGCACGCACCTGGGCAGGTGACCGAGCGGCCACGTTGCCGCAGATCGCTCAGGCGGCGGAGGTGGGGCGTACGACGTTGCACCGGTACTTCCCTGAGCGTGATGGGCTGGTGCGGGCTGCGGTGGAGTACGCGCTGGAGAGCGTCGCTGGCGCGATCGCCGAGGCAGAACCAAGCAAGGGCCACCCGGTTGAGGCGATGCGGCGGGTCGTCGCGGCTCTGGCGTCGGTGAGCGAGGCGATCATGTTTGTCTTCGGGGACCAGTCTCTGGTGCGCGAGGTGGTCCCGACCGTCGAACCCGACCTGCCGACCCCGCACGATCCGGTTCTCGACCTCATCCGGCGGGGACAGGCCGACGGGGTGTTCGACGACCAGCTCGCCCCCGAGTGGATCCAGCAGGTCCTGTGGGGCCTGTCCTACACCGCCTTCGAACAGGTGACCCAGGGCGCCTTGGCAAAGTTCGATGTCGCTGCGACCGTGACCCGCACCCTCGAGCGCGGCATCACCACCCACGACGGCGACCAGGCATGAACGAACTGACGGACTCCACGGCCGCGACGGCACCTGCTGCAGAACCCGGCGCGGGACCATGCTGGACGGTGGACTTCTGGCTCGACCCCGCCTGCCCACTCACCCGCAACACCGCCCGCTGGATCACCCACGTCTCCGAGGTCGTCCCCCTCCAGGTGACCTGGCGAGCGATGAGCCTGTCGATCCTCAACGAGCATCGCGATGACGACCCCGAAGGCGACCCCAACGGCTACCTCTGGATCCCCGCCCGAATCGCTGCCGCAGTCCAGACTGAGCACGGACACAACGCGCTCGGCATGTTCTACGAAGCGCTCTGGACCACTTCCACCGGCGTCGAGCGCGAATGGATCGACGACCCAGCCGACGCACTCCAAAGAGCCGGACTGCCGACTTCCCTGGCGGAGGCCGGTACCACAACCGCCTACGACCGTGCCCTACGTGCTTCCCACCGTTCCGGCGTAAACCGAGTCGAGGCAGAGATCGGCACACCGATCCTGACCATCACCATGCCCACTGGTGATCAGCACACCTACTTCGGTCCCGTCATCCAGGCCGTCCCCCCACCCGAGGAAGCAGTCAAACTCTGGGAGGCCCTGCTCCTCATCACCACCATCCCGGCATTCCGCGAACTCAAAGGCTGACGAGGGCAACTCACCGGTTCGCGCGACGCCGCTGTCACCAACGTCCTGCCCCGCAACAGCTAGGCAGGCTTGCTGTCACCAGACGCGCCGCAGCTGGCGAGGCAGATGAGTCGGGCCGTTGCGGGGGCTCAGCGGCGGTCCAGCGCGTCTATCAGCTTGCCGAGGTTCCGCACCGCACGATCGGAGGCGCCCTTGGCTGCCAGAGCTCCCAGGACGACGTCCCGGTCCAGCAGCCCTGCGCCGCGCAGGTCCTGCAAGATGCGCTGGGCTTGCTGCTTGCCGAACTGGTCACCGAAGCCGTTGTTCTTATAGAAGTCCAGCCGGTCGATTGCTTCGGCCAGCTCGGAATCGAGCTGCTCGGCCTGCTCATCGGGCCGGGTGAGGTCGATGGCGCCGAGTTGGCGCGCCCAGCCTTCGAGCGGGAAGCCGTGGACGCTCTCCACGATGGCCAGCGAGGACCCACGGGCCAGGCTCGCGGCGAAGTCGAGGGTTCTCTCGTCCGGAACGTATGCCAGAACGGGCCCCTTGCCGCGGCCGACACGGTCGCGGGAGGCACGCGGTGTGGTGACAGCGTGTTCCGCCGCGAAACGTCGCAGGGACGGGATCTGCTGTTCCACGCCGAAGGCATTGAGCACGAGCACGCCGACGGCGCCCTGTTCAGCGCATTCTTGCCGAACCCACGCCACGGCCAGATCGGCTGCGATCTCCCAATCCCGCTCGGGGTCGTTGTCGGGCACCCACGCTGCCCGCAGGATGCTGCTCGCGCTCGCCACGTTCGCGGTCCTCTCTACTTCGAGACGGCTGCGCGGAAGGCGCGGCCGTACCTGATCACGCTATCCGCAGCCTCCGACAACCGATCCCTGCGCGAGTAAGAGGACGGAACGCAGATGGGCCCGCCCGTCGATCTTGGTGACAACAAGCGTGCTTTTGTGACGCCTAGCTTGCTTCGGCTCAACAGCTGAGCCGAAGCAAGCTAGGCGTCACGATCGGGGTCCATCGAGCTGCGCTTTCGAGCACGCGAAGCAGGGTGGTTGTCACCAGATCAGCGCGCGACCGGTCAGCGTCAGCGCGCGAAGCACGGTAGGTGTCACTGACTGCCTCGCTTCGCGGGATATCTAGCCTGCCCAGCGGGCGCCACTGTTGTGGCTGTGTGCCGAAGCCGGTCATCCCTGAGCACCTCTGCAACCGTTTCCGCTTGGGAGGGGTCCTCTTCATGCTGGGCCCCGTGGGGGCGGTCGTACGTGAGGGTGGAGGGACGCCGTGGGGGCCCGGAGGGCGGCGAAGCGCGTCGGCGAGTTCCTGATTGAGATGGTTGGGGAAACCGTCGCCGAGGCGATACTCAGCCTGCTTGCCTGTGCCCTGCTTGCCCCTGCTTGGCTCTGATCGCCTACCTGAGCTGGTCCTTCAGCCCGCGTCTGGCGCTGGCGGGGGCCGGACTGCTCAGCTTCTTCCTCGCCCACGGCGCCTGGCAGATCTTCCGCTCGGCAGCGTGAGGCCCGGAGGCAGGAACTGGAGGCAGGCCTTGGCCGGGCACCGCTCCACCGTCCGCGATGCCGCAGCCGTACTGGCCTCCACGGCGGCCGGCGACCCGCGCCGCGAGAAGGCCGAGCAGGCGTTCACCGAGGCCGCCGCCGAGGCCCAGAAAGGTCAGGAACGGATCGGGCGACTGGCGCAGAGCGCTCAGGGTGCCCAGGCCGAGCAGTCTGCGGACAACGCCCGGCGTGCGAAGTCCGCTGCTGTCATCGAGACCGGCCAACGTGCCCGCACCCAGATGCGGGTGCGCCTGCGCAGCCGGCTCTCCGACGCGCTCACCGGCACCGACCTGCTGCCCGTGTGGTTCACGACCGCACTCGGTCCCATGGCACCCCCACGCCGCGCGGAGGAATGGCTGGAGACCGCCCTGGAGGTCCTGGCCTACCGGGTGACCTACCAGGTCACCGATCCCGTCCTCACACTCGGCAGCGCACCCAGCGCGAGCCAAGCCCCACTCCGAGCCGCACAGTTCAACGAACTGAAACGGGACTTGCGTAACTGGGGATGACCGCGCGCCCCAAAACCCATGGCCGGAGTCATTGAAGCCGTTCAGGCTCTTACCACTGGCGGCGCAGCTGGGCGCACTCCGAAGTGACCTGGGCGAGGAGGTCGATGTCGTCGGCGGGTGCGGGGCGTTGTAAGCGGTGCAGCAGGTCCCGGTGCAGGCGCAGCGCGTCATCGCTGCCGGTGGCGGCCAGGACAGCTGACCACAGGGGGCTGCCCGGGAGGGTTTTGTTCTCCGCTGTCTCCAGCAGCGTCAGTTTGTCCTGGTGGGTGAGGCGGCTCAGCTCACGCTGCCCGGTTTTGTCTCCGATCTCGCGCCAGGTGGTGACCCGCTTCTCACGGGCCGCCTTCTTCAGTGCCCCCATGACGAACGGCGCCAGGTAGCCGAGTTTCTCGGCGCGTTTTTGCTGTGCCTGGCGCTCCGCTGCCTCCTCTTGTTCACGCTGCATGGCCAACGCCCGCTCCGCCCGGTCCCGTCGGGCGGCCTTGTCGCGCTCACGCTGCTCTGCCAGCTGCTCCGTCTGCTCGCGCCATTCCTTTTCCCTCTGAGCCTGGCGCGCCGTGCGCCGCTCCTCCAGCTCACGCTGGAGCGCGGCCTGCTCCTGGTTGTACCGGACCCGTGCGACACGCACCGCCTCCCGCTCCTCGGCCGTCACGTTGAGGTCCCTCATCAGCTGGGTGGCCTTGGTGAGGAGGAGGAATGTGGGCTGCTCCTGCAGCTGGGCCAGAACGGTCTGGCGTTGTCGGGCTCGTTCTTCGAGCTGCTTCTGACCGCGGCCGAGAGCCAGGCGCAGCCGGGCGATGTTCTCCGGGACCTGCTCTGCCTCCAGGAGCTGCTGGATGGTTCTCACCGCGCTGTACAAACGGTCCGGCTGATCACGCATGGCGCGGTCGAGATGCATCAGCGCGCGTTTGACCGGGTCGTCCTGACGCACGGTGTTCGCCGCCCGCGGCTGGGAAGGCGCGATACTGACGATTGAGCGCCCCTCGGACTCGCTGTGCCGCGGCCCCGTGGCCATGGGCGCGCGGACGGCGTCGGGCCTGGTCGAGGTGTTCAGGCCCCGTGACGTCAGCTCGACGTCCTCCAGGCTGTCCCAGGTGGTGCCCACTCCCGGGTGTTCTGTGCCCAGCCGCATGACGCGGCCACCGCCGGGCCGGCCCTCGAAGCGGATGCGCTGCACGTAGCCGCGCTGTTCCAGGATGCCTGGGGCGATCCGTACGCCGGGCCCGAGGATGACTTCCCAGGAGCTGTCGTCCCGGCTGACGGGTCGGTTGCGGTCGAGGTGGACCAGGAGGATCCGCCCATCCTCCAGATGTATCAGGACGGCGGAGCCCAGCGGTTCGGGGTAGCTGAACTCGGCGGTCAGGCCCTGCGTGTGCAGCCATGCCGCCAGGTGAGCCTTGGCGAACAAGTGGTTGGCACTGTCCTTGCCCTTCGCTTTCCGGCCACAGCGCTCGCCCGAGCCGTTGGAAGCGTAATGCGCGAAATGACAGATCTTGTCGGTGCACAGCCGCGTGGTCAGCCGCCGCCCGCAGCCGCCCTCGAACTTGGTGCCGCACCAGATGGTGTCGTTCTCGTGCGTTCGCCGAAAAGCCTCCAGCTCCTCCACGGTCTCCGGGCACACAGCAGGCTCGTCCGAGTCCGGACTCCCGAAAACCGCAGTCTGGATGAGGCGCCGGTCCATGGTGCTCCCTTGCTCCAGATGGATGACTTCGCAGCATTGTGCAGCCCTGCACTGACAAATGCGGCGGCATTCGCCGGAAACGGCCTAAGGGCTGTCCCGTAATCCGTGGTGGATCAGCGCGCGGCGTCAGATGTGGTGCATCGCAAGGCGGAGGGACGCCCGAATACTGGATGTATTGGGGCGTTCCGACAACGCGGCGAGGATGGGGCCTCCCCTGCTCGAGCGCAGC
>NZ_JBIRGM010000047.1:0-12272 GCF_044328025.1 Streptomyces sp. NPDC018000 | reverse complement strand
GCGGACCGTCTCCATCTCCTCAGGTGTCACACCTGACAGAAGATCACAACCTAACCGAAGGTGATGAATCGGGGTACCTAACAAAGCCCTACTAGCTATGGAGGGGCAGTTGTGGCGAAGGTGCCCCACTGATGAATCTGGCAGCCTGTCGCACTATCTTGGGCCAGATGTATCCGCAGCAGCCGCACGTGGCCCTTGCACCGGAGCCCTCTCCCATCTCGCCCCCGAAGTCCCGAAGCCGTACAGCAGTCGTGGTTGTCTCCTTGCTGCTGGGGCTCGCGCTCGGCGGCGGGGCGGTGGCGATCGCGTGGGTCCTCAGTGACAACAGCAGCAGTTCCGTGGAGGGGGTTGGTCCGCGCGGTGACGCCAGTGCCGCCTGCCGGGCACTCGACGGATTCGACGAGTCGAAGTACATCGCGAAGGGCTCGGCCGGCGAGATCGCCGTGAACCGGTATGCCGCGGCGGGAGTGCTCTCCGCTTCGGCCGCTGCAGGCGATGCTACGTATCGGCCGCTCGCCCAGGCCATCCGCCGCTCTCAGGACCGTCATGCCCAGGCCTTCGACTTCGACGAGAAGGTGAAGAAGGACCTGGACGAGGCCCGCAGTATCTGCAAGGGCCTGTAGCCCGGCCCCCGGCCAGAGGCTTCATGCTTCCAGGAGGAGAACCCGCCGTGTCCCCGTGCGCTGACTTCAGCGGCGGGTGACGGCGTAGCCCGCGTCGTTGACTGCGCGGGTCCATGCGTCGCGGTCGAACCACTTGCTGATGTTGGGCTGCATCTCGGTGATGGTGCGCATCCGGGCCTCCCAGTCGTGCCCGGTCGGGCCGCGGCTGCCGCTGCATCCGGCGCAGCCGTCCTCGCCGTGGATGTGGCCGGCCATCCACGCGTTGACCGCCACGTTGATGACGACCGCGTACAGGTCGCCGCCGGTCTGGGCCAGGGAGTCCGGTACACCAGCGAAGACCAGGGCGATTTCGGGGTTGTCGAGCGGCGGCATCGGGGCCTGGCCCACGCCCTTCTCGTTGCTGCTCTCCTCGTAGGAGGACAGACTCTGCGCGAGGCGATCGGCTGTGGCCTTGGCGTCGAAGTACCGCCAGGCGGAGCGCACTTGGATCCCGAGCCGCTCGGCCAAGGTGTTGAGGTCCTTCTCGATGGTTTCCTCAACGGTCGACGGCGTGAGCGTCACCCCCTATGAGCCAGCTCCGCGAGCGTCTGGGCAACAGCTTCACCGAGGCCGGAAGGACGTCCGCGGTCCACGCATCCTCGAGACCCTGGTGGTCGCCCGCCGCCCAGGAGCCGACTATCCGGTCCCAGCGGCGGACGTTCATCGTGCGGTACTCGACCACCCGCTGGAGCGGGCGCGGACGGTCTCGCGGGCCTGCGATGACGCAGATGACGCCGCGACGGGTTCGGCCCGGCCCCGGGCAAGCCGTCCCTGGACGGCGGTCTGCGCCGGGCGGACTGGGGCGCGTTCGGCATGCGCTGGTAAATCGGACGCGGTTGGCACACGCGCGAGGAGGGGCGGGCCCATAGGGCCTGTCCCTCCTCGCGCGTCGGGTGGCCGGGGCGGGGGTGGGTGGCGGAGGGTTCCGTGACGACCCGGACGAGTGATTTTTTTCCCCTCGTTTACGCGGGCGTGGCAGTGTCAGCGTGCGGCCGACGCGTCGGGACAGGCACCGCCGCTGGAGCCCCACGTCGTGGAGGCCGTCACGCAGTGCCTCGACTGGTTACGGCGAGCGGCGGCACAACCCGGCTTCGGCGTTATCGGCTTCCGCTCCTGAGGTCAGAAGCCGACTACACCCCTCAGAATCCGTGAGCCTGCAGGTCAGCGAAGGTCGCGACCGTTGCCGACCACGCCCGCCCGTCCGGGACGCGGCGCCACCCGATCAGCGAGTCGGGGCGTGACCGTGCCAGGCCAGACTGAACCGTTCCGGGTTTGATCGAGACTCGATCTCTTGGAAGGATCGAGTCCGTTATGGCGAAGCAATACCCCAAGGAGCTCGAGGAGCGGGCCGTGCGTCTGGTCCTGGAGACTCGCGATCAGTACAAGACGGAGTCTGCGGCGATCCGGTCGATTGGCGCGAAGCTCGACATCGGCCCGGAGTCCCTGCGGAACTGGGTGCGTCAGGCCGAGGTCGACGCCGGTGCCCGGACCGGGACCACGACTGAGGAATCCGCCCAGCTCAAGGCCCTCAAGAAGGAGGTCGCCGAGCTGAAGCGGGCGAACGAGATCCTGAAGGCTGCAGCAAGTTTCTTCGCGGCCGAGCTCGACCGGCCACACACACGCTCGTAGCGTTCATCGACGAGCACCGGGACCGCTTCGGCGGAGTCGAGCCGATCTGCAGGACCCTCACCGAGCACGACTGCAGCATCCACCCCTCCATCTATTACGCGTACAAGAAACGTCCCATGTCGGCCCGGGCCGTGCGGGACGCGGAACTGGCGCCGCTGATCGTCAGCATCTACCGGGACAACTACAGCGTCTACGGAGCCCGCAAGATCTGGGCCGAGCTCAAGCGCCAGGGCCATCAGGTGGCCTGGTGCACCGTCGAGCGGCGGATGAAGGCCGAGGGCCTGGTCGGGGCGGTGGGCGGGAAGAAAGTCGTCACCACGGTGGCGGACAGGGAGGCCGAGCGGGCTCCGGACCGGCTCAGCCGGCAGTTCGTGGCCAGTGCACCGAACCGGGCATGGGCCGCGGACTTCACCTACGTGGCCACCTGGTCCGGCACCGTCTACGTCGCCTTCGTCGTCGACACCTTCTCCCGCCGGATCGTCGGCTGGTCCGCAGCGACGAACAAACAGACCCCGCTGGTGCTGTCCGCACTGGAAATGGGGCTGTGGCAGCGTGACCGGGCTGGAAACCCCGTTATTGCACGGGAGTTGATCCACCACTCCGATGCCGGATCGCAGTACACCAGCTTCCGGCTCGCCACCCACCTGGCCGCCGAACAGATCGCCGCGTCCATCGGCACCGTCGGGGACGCCCTCGACAACGCCCTGATGGAATCGACCATCGGGCTCTACAAAGCTCTACAAAACCGAGCTCATCAAGCCGCAGCGGCCCTGGAAAGCCCTGAGCGGCGTCGAGTTGGCCAACGCTGAGTACGTCGATTGGTGCAACCACCGTCGACTCCACGGTGAGATCGGCCACGTCCCACCCGTCGAATACGAAAACACCCACTACCAGAACACACAAAAACAGCAGGTCACAGCCACATTTCAGAGTCTCTACCGAACCCGGAACAGTTCACAGGGAACCTCGGGGAACACCGGACCATCACGGTGCGCGGACACGGAAGCGGCCCCGACCAAGTTGCCTGGTCAGGGGCCGTTCACCTGCGGTGGGTGTGGGATTTGAACCCACGGTGACTCGCGCCACGACGGTTTTCAAGACCGCTGACCACGTTGACGCGGCCCTGGGACTCCACCGTCCTCGCATCGCGAATGTCTCGCCGATGTCACACAGATCAATCTTGGCGTTGCCTCAAAAGTACGCAGCTCACCACCACATAGCCCACCAGCCCAAGCGAGCCGCGCAGTATGAAATCTGCCCACAGTCCCATGAATGCTGCGGCGCTCTCGACGTGAAGGACCGCCCCCAGGGCCAGGGCAGTGAGGGCTCCCGCAATCCCCAGGGCGATCGCATAGGTGACCAAGCCTCCGCGGTTCCGCCCCAGCCAGGTACCCAGCAGTCCAGAAGGAATCTGCACGACCACGTGGAAGCCCACGCAAGCGAGCAACATCGCAGCAAGGATCACGAAAGGGGGTATATCTGCCGTGGGATCGTCGGCCGGTGCTGCGCCGTAGGCGTCGAGAGCCCAGGCCGGAGGTATCAAGAAGGTGAACAGCAAGATCACGCCGCTCACGTGCATGGCCCCAAGGTGGAGTGCGACTTGGCGGAGGCCCCCTCTCCGCTCGCGCCGGAGCTGACTTGCCACACCCATCTTCATGCGCCCCCTGGTGTTCGCCCGTTACACCAACTCCTCCGGACGGCAGAGTACATCGGGCCGTCGCGGGGCCGTGAAAGGGCACTCAAGGGCGACCAACACTGACAACCTTGAGGGCTCAGCCGCAGGTCACAGCGTTGATCGGCTACTCAACTACAGGTCAGAGACCCCGGCCGTCACTTCTTCGGCTACTGACCGAGCTGGGGTCCGAGGTCTGCCCGTGGACTGCTCGGCCGGCGCCCCTGGACCGTCGCAGTACAGCAGCAAAGTACAGCAACCCCACCGACCGGCGCCAACCGTCTTCGCCCCTAGCCAGGTCCGCCACCAGCCCAGGAGACCTCAGCGACCACCATGCCCATAGTTCGCATCGAGGGGGGTCAGGGCCCCCTTTGACATCTACCTTCTGACATCAACGGGTGCGGTCAGTCATGGGTGTGGTCACTCACGGCCGGTACGCCGTTTGAGCACGCGGTCCGGGTGGCTCACCGCCTCGCGCTGCGCGTCCTGGACGACGTGGATCGTCAGCCAGCCGCCTTGGCGATGATGCGCTCCATCTCCTCTGGGCCGAAGGCCCGCAGAGTCGTGGAACGGACGTTGCCCACCCCACCGAGCTGCAGGAGTGCTGCCGTGGCAGTTTCGTCGTCGGGCGCCTCGACGATGGCCACGAGGTCGTACGGACCGACGGTCCAGTAGATGCTCAGGAGCTTCGCCCCGAGCTTCTGTACCGCTGACCCGAAGGCCTCGGCGCGCTTTGCGGTGTCCTTGTAGTTTCGGACCCCTTGATCGGTCCAGCTCAGCAAGGTGACGAAGGTCGGCATGTTCTTTCACCTTCACGAGGAGACGCATCGTGAGGCCAAGACTGGACATCTGGGCCAGAACCTGCACGAAATGCGCACCCGAACGAGCAATACGAGCAACCACAGGCATCGAGGGGCAGGCTGACATCCACGCCTGACATGAACGACAGCGGACACCAATGGTCGCCGTGGTTCTCTGCAGAGTAGATGCAGTCATACAGCCGTAGCGATCCAGGGCCGCTGTTATCGCGGATCGAACTCACAACGTCCGCGCCCACCAGTACAAAGGCCCTCAACCGATCGCGTTCGGGGCCTTTGACATCCAGTTCTGAGAAGCCCTCCGCTTTCCGATCAACGGGCTTGTCTGGTCGAACAGGGTTCCTGATCGGGTGATCGCGGTGCGGTCTGCGCATGAAGGCAGGGCCTCTTGGTAGCTCGGGGTTGTTGAAGCCAACGAGCAGTTCCAGGAGGCCCTGTTGTCGCAGTCTTGCGTGTTCGCGTCCGCGGAGTCCAACTCGGGTTCTCCGTCGTGTGACTGTCTCGCGCACAGGTTCCGCAACGCGGCGGATTCCCCGGGCCGCGTCCCGTGCTACGCGTCCGACATGACGGAGGCGGAATGGCAGGTCGTCCAGACCTCGCTGCCTGTGCCGGCCTGGTTGGAGGGCCGGGGCGGCCGCCCGGAGGGCTACTGCCATCGGCAGATACTCGACGCCATCCGCTACGTCGTGGACAACGGCGCCAAATGGGCCAACCTGCCCCGCGACTTCCCGCCGTTCGAACGGGTCCACGCCTTCGCCCGCCGCCGGCAGATCCAGGGACTGCTCACCGAGCTCCACGACCGGCTGCGCGACCGTGTCCGGGAGCAGGACGGCCGCACGGTGGACCCGAGTGCGGCGATCGTGGACTCGCAGTCCCTGCGGGCGGCAGCGAATATTCCCAAAGAGACGTCCGGCCGGGACGGCGGGAAGAAAGTCTCGGGGCGCAAGCGGCACCTCGTGGTCGACTGCCTCGGCCTGGTCCTGGCCGTCGCGGTGACCCCGGCGAGCGTGCAGGACCGCGATGCGGCCGTCGGGCTGCTCGAGCGGCTGCGCACGTCCTACTTCGCCTTCCGCCACGTCTGGGCGGACGGCGGCTATGCGGGCCCGCTCGTCTGCTGGGCGGCCGAGAACCTCCACCTCACCCTCGAGATCGTCAAACGCTCCGACACCGCCACGGGCTTCGTGGTCCTCCCGCGCAGGTGGGTGGTGGAGAGAACGCTGAGCCGGCTGATGCGCCCGCGCCGCCTGGTGCGCGATGCCGAGACACTACCCGCCATGCACGAGGCCATGGTGCTGTGGTCCATGACCATGCTGATGAACGGCCGCCTGGCCGGACGCCGCCCCGTGGCCTTCAGCCGGCCTGCGCCTCGAGCGCGGTGAACACCCCCGGCCGCACCTGGAGGACCCACCCCCGCTCCACCAGGCGTTTCGCCTTCGACCGCAGCCCCACGACCTTCGCCGGGACCGTCTGAAGCCCCAGGGCCACCGCCAACTGCTGACACCTCATGCCCTCCCGGCCCGCTTCCGACTCCAGGACCAACACGATCGGCTGGTAGCCAGGTGCGAGGACCGACGCTTCCATGCCTTCGGCCCACGGCGGCACCACCGACCCCGCCACCGCTATCCGCACCGGCTCCGCGGCCACAGCAGGCGACCCGGCCAGCACCTCGGCCACCGTCACACGGGCGTCCACCAGCCGCTGAAGTGCACATTCCGCCTCGTCGACCGCGGCCTGCACCCGCTCGGCCTCCTCCCGCAGCCGCGCTACCTCTTCCCGGACCTTCTTCTCCTGGGCCTCCAACAGACCGAGAACCGACGGCATGAGCAACCTCCACCAGCGACACGAGCGGACCAAACGCCCCATCTCACCGCCGCAGGCCCGAGTTCATGCCCACCCAAGCCGAACCAAAGGATCACGTTCGGAAAGCGGATGCCTTCTGAGCGGGAGTGAGTCCACTCAGTCCAAAGGAGCGGTTCTTCAGCCCCTGCCCTTGAGGTCTGTGAGGTAGGCGTCGATCACCCGCATCGCCTCCTCCGTCCCGCCTCTGCGGTACAGCCAGTGGCCCACGACGTCCATCGTGAACAAGGACGCCTTCGGGAAGGAGCGCGCCATGCGCCGCGCGCCCGGCAGGGGGGTCGCCAGATCATGGGTGGCGTTGACCACGAGTACGGGCGGGAGGGGGCCCTCCGCCTGGGCGGGCCGGGGTTTGGGCGGCATGCTCCAGCCCTGGCAGCCGAGAATGAAGTCCAGCGCCTGGGCGTTGTAGCGGACGTGCGGGGCGGCCTTCGCGACCCTCTCCCGGGTGGCCCGGTACTCGGCGTAGTCGCGGATCCGGAAGTCGTAGTCCCGGCACAGCACGAGCCGCGAGGCGACGTCGGTGCCGTCGGGGGTCCACCGGACCTCGCCCTTGCCGGTGTACAGGGCGGCCAGTTGCTTCACCGTTTCCTCCCGGCCCCCCTTGCCGACGGAGAAGGTCAGGAAGTCGGACAGGCGGTCGGCATTGACCTTGGTGCGCGTCGGTCCGTTCGGGCCCGGCTCACGGAGCGTGCCCGCGTCGGCGCGGGCGAACAGCTCGTCGGTGACGGCGATCAGGTCCTTGCCCCTGAGTGCGCAGGACGTGTCCTTCTCGCACCAGGCCGCGAGCCGTTTCAGGGTGTTGTCGACGGTGACGCTGGCGTCGGTGAGGTAGCGCTCGGCGTCCGGCCGGTCCGGGTCCATCGCGCTGTCGAGGGCCAGTGCGCGGAGCCTGCCGGGGAACAGGCGCGCGTAACGCTCGCCGAGGAAGGTGCCGTAGGAGTGACCGATGAAACTGATCCGGCTTTCGCCGAGGGCGGCGCGGATCGCGTCCATGTCACGGGCCACGCTCTCCCCGTCCATATGGGCGGCGAGCGGCCCTGTCTGCTTCAGGCAGCTGTCGGCCAGCAGGCTGTTCAGGATGCGCAGCTGCCCGAACTCGGCCGCGTCGCGGGGGCGGGCCGGGATCGATTCGTTGATCGTCTCGTCGCAGACGGCAATCTGGCTGCGACCGATGCCGCGCGGGTCGAAACCGATCATGTCGAAGCGCCGGAGCATGTCCGGGGAGTAGCCGGTGACGGGGTCGTCCGCGTACAGCGCCTCATCGACCCCGGGCGACCCGGGGCCGCCCGGGTTCGACATCAGGACGCCGATCCGCCGCGCGGGGTCGGTGGCACGGTAGCGGGCGACGAAGATGCCGATCTTCGGGCCCTCCGGCTTCGACCAGTCCAGCGGCACCTTCACCGTCGCGCACTGCGCCCTCGGGCTGGGGTCGGGATAGGGCGGCTCGGCCGCGGGACAGGCGCCCCATCTGATCGGCGGGACAGAGGTGGTGGCGCCGGACGGCTCCTGGGCGACCGCCGTGCCGGGGACGGTCAGAGCGGTGGCGGCGAAGGAGGAGGCGGACAGGGCGAGGAGAAGGAGTACGGAGAGGGCTCGACGTCTCGGTGAAGGAAGTGGTATCGAGACCGGGTTCGGGGTCGGGTTCACGTGCAGGCTCGTGTTCACGCACGTCACTGTTCCGGTCCCGTATGACGGTGCCTCCATGAGCACATGGTGGGAACGTAACAAGGGGCACCGGACGCACCCGGGCCCTGACCCCTGATCTTGGACACACGAGACACTGGATCCTGAGGATCTGAGAACGGACATCTCGTGGTCATGAAGAACTATCCGCCGCAGTTCAAGGCAGACGCGGTCGCGTTGTACGAGTCGCGGCCCGAGGCGACGATCAGACAGGTCGCTGCCGATCTGGGCATCAACCCCGAAACCCTGCGGAACTGGGTCCGGGCGGCCGGCGCGAGCCGGCCCCGGGGACGCCGCGCGGAGACACCCACCGAGCCGCCCACGCCGTTGGAGACGGAGAACGCCGCCCTGCGCAAGAAGGTCCGCGAGCTGGAGGAGGAACGCGAGATCTGCGCAAGGCAGCCAAGTATTTCGCCGGCGAGACGCGCTGGTGAACCGCTTCCAGTTCGTCGCCGACCACCAGCACCGTTACGGCGTGAAGCGGCTGTGCACCATCCTCGGCATCGCCCGCTCCAGCTTCTACTACTGGCGCGCGACGGCCGCTGACCGGGCCACCAGGCAGGCAGCCGACGCCCGCCTCGCCGTCCGAGCGGCACCGGGAGAAGTGGCGCCTGGCGCTGGACATGATCGACGAAGTGCGTGACAACTGGGAGCTGCCCGACCTTCCGGTCGTCGCCGACGCCGGATACGGCGACGCCACCGGCTTTCGCGAGGGCCTGACCGAACGCGGCCTACCTACGCGGTCGCGGTCAAAGCCACCACGACCGCGCACCCCGGCGACGCCACACCCGAGCACCCGCCGCACTCCGGGCACGGCCGCCCTCCCGCGCCCGCCTACCCCCAACCACACACCACCCTGCGCGCCCTGGCACTGACAGCCGGCCAAGCGGCCGCCCGCACCGTCACCTGACGCCAGGGCAGCAAGACCACCAAGCGCAACCCGAACGCCGACATGCGCTCACAGTTCCTGACCCTGCGGGTCCGCCCCGCCAACCGCACCATCCACCGCGCCACCGACGGCTCCCTGCCCGACTGCCGGCTGCTCGCCCAGTGGCCACCCGACTCCGCCGAGCCGACCGACTACTGGCTCTCGACGCTTCCCGCCGACACCCCACTGCGCGAGCTGGTACGAATCGCGAAGATCCGATGGCGAGTTGAACACGACTACCACGAACTCAAGGACGGCCTCGGCCTGGACCACTTCGAAGGCCGCAACCACCTCGGCCGGCACCGCCACGCCACCCTCGCCGCCCTCGCCCAGGCCTTCTGCACCATGCTCAGGCTCAACCCAAAAGCCCCTGCGCCGGCCTGACCCTCTACGCGGTCCTACGCGAACTCCAAGCCCTCCTGGCCACCTGGACCGGCGCCTGCTCCATATGCGACCAACCCGCACCAACCCCCAAACCCCACCCCAGGACCTAACAAAGCCCTACTAGGATCACCGCCCGCCAGTAGCGCACGCTGTTCGTGTTGCTCCGCCGGACGATCTGCTGCAGCTTCTGCCCATCCCAGTCGGCGATCCTGCGGACTTGAACCCGTGGTGCCACCACGTCTCCTGACGCTGGATCGGGTCGATCGATCCCACCCGATCGCATCGGCAGCCAGACAGGACACCCGTGAACCGGTGAACCGTCCCGGTCGCAGCACAATCGTGTTGACCGCCCCCGGCAGGCAGTGCTTGAGTCGGCGCGTGGACAGCATTTCTGCCAACCGGCGGTTCTGGAACCAGATCAGCAGCGCCTACCAGCACGAGCACGACCCGCAGATCGGCGCAAAGCCCCGGCTGTGGGGCACGTACGCCATCCCCGACGCGCACCTGCACGCCCTGGGCGACGTCACCGGCAAGCGCGTCCTCGAACTCGGCTGCGGCGCCGGCCAGTGGTCCAGGGCGCTCGCCGCTGAGGGCGCCACCGTGGTCGGGCTCGACCTGTCCGAAGCCCAGCTCGCCGCGGCAGCTCGCGCGATGGGAGCGGCCCGCTACCCGCTGGTGCAAGGCGCCGCCGAACACCTCCCGTTCGCCGCCGACAGCTTCGACCTGGTGTTCTGTGACTACGGCGGGCTTAGCTGGGCGCCTCCGCACCTGGCCGTCCCGCAGGCCGCACGCATCCTGCGCCGCGGTGGGCGCCTGGTTTTCAACGTCGCCAGCCCATGGTTCGAAGCCTGCTACGACGAAGCCGCCAGCCGCGTAACCACGACACTGCACCAGGACTACTTCGGGCTGGACACCATCGCCGAAGACCAGGGCGCGGTCAGCTATCAGCTCACCTACGGCGACTGGATCAAGGTCCTGCGCGGCGCAGGTCTCGTCATCGACGACCTCATCGAGCCGCGGCCCGAACCCGGAACAGCCAACGGCTACAACCAGACCGACCCGCCTGACTGGGCATACCGCTGGCCGGCAGAAATGCTCTGGGTAACCCACAAACCGTAAGCACCGCCGCACCGAGACGTGAAGGTATCCCCTCCCCGGTCGGCCCTAGAAGGTCCTGTCCCACGTGCCGTCCGCCGACCAGCGCTGGTGCCGCTCATACACGGTGCCTCTTCCAACCTGACGGGTGGTTGGACAGGCAACCCCGGCAACGGACATGAAGAAAGCTCCTGGTAGACGGGTTCGCGACCAAGATCACCAGTCCGCCAGGAGCTCTCGTGCTTGCCTACCCGTCTGCCATCGATCTGTCCAGCCGCGCCCTTCAGCACCCATCCGGTCTTCTCGCTGGTCACCGCCGCCGGATCGGCTCCCGCTGGCGGCGCCTGACCTGCGGCCGGCAGGCCCTGCTCGCTCTCGCCATCGGCCTGCTGGTGACGGCGGTCGGCCTGCTGCTGATCACCCAGGTCGACAACAAGGGCGGCATCGCCCTGCTGGTGACCGGATACGCCGTCGCGTTCGCGGGCACCAGCCCGATGGGCGTGCTAAGCACCGAACTGGTCGTGGGCTCCGCACCTCCCGAGAAGACCGGCTCGGCCGCGGCAATGTCGGAGACGAACGGCGAGTTCGGCATCGCGATGGGCATCGCCGTCCTGGGCAGCGTCGGCGCGGCCGTCTACCGAGGCCGGATGGACGACAACATGCCCGCCGACACCGCGCGCGACAGCCTCTCGGGCGCTTCGCAGGCCGCCGCCGATCTCCTCGGGGCCGCGGGGGGTGCCCCTATGGGTTTCGTCAAGAGAATCGGGCTGCGTTTCGGTGAGTGGCAGGGCAGCATGGCGTGATGCCTGACCTGCTGTGGGATGACGCCAAGAGCTTCTTTGCTCCCGATCTGATGGGATCGCTGCCGGACGTGCGTGTCCCAGATACCTCGGTGGAGGACTGGCAGGCGGTGCTTGATCTCGTTCGGTCGCAGGGGTGGTCGTGTGAGTACTCCGAGGACGGTGTTGCAGTCCGGCTGCCGAGAGCTGCGGAGATGCTGGTCCGCGGTGAGGGTGCCGACGTGTTGCTGAGGGTCTGGCCGGTCCCTGGTTTCCTGGTGATCTTTCGGGCGTATGAGGCTGGCTCGATCGACTTTGACGTTGATCTGCGGGAGTTGCAGGGGCAGGGCGGCGTGGACGTGCTGTGCCGTCTGCTGCGGGCAATAGGGCGTCGGCTCGGCAAGCCGGTATTGCTGAGCCCGGAGTCTGACCCGCTCCACCCGGTGCTCGGCTTCGACGTCGAGGCGGAACGTGTGGTGATGCTGGGCGGCCCGCAGGTCACGTGACCGCCGCTGGCTGCGGCTCGTAGAAGGTGCCGTCGCGGAGCATCGCGAAGAGCACGTCGGCTCGTCGCCTGGCGAGGCAGAGGAGAGCTTGGGTGTGGTGCTTGCCCTGCTTGATCTTCTTGTCGTAGTAGGCGCGGGAGGCGGGGTCGGCCAGGGCGGCGAACGCGGAGAGGAAGAACGCTCTCTTGAGCTGCTTGTTCCCGCGGCGGGAGGGTTGTTCTCCGCGGATCGAGGAGCCCGAACTACGAGTGGCCGGGGC
>NZ_JBIRGM010000046.1:0-12382 GCF_044328025.1 Streptomyces sp. NPDC018000 | reverse complement strand
CTCAAGGTCTCCCACGCCTTCCACTCACCCCTCATGGACCCCATGCTCGACGAGTTCGAACGCGTGGTGAACGGCCTCACCTTCCACGAGCCCACCCTCCCCGTCGTCTCCAACGTCACCGGGCAACTCGCCACCCCCGCCGGCCTCACCTCGCCCCGGTACTGGGTCAGGCACGTACGGGTCGCGGTCCGCTTCGCCGACGGGATACGGGCCCTGGCCGAGGACGGGGTCACCACCTTCCTGGAGATCGGCCCCGACGCCGTCCTCACCGCCATGGCCTCCGAAGCCCTCCCCGAGGACGGCGGCCATGACGTCGTTCCCCTCCTGCGCCGGAGCAGGCCGGAGGAGCCCGAGGCACTGACCGCCCTGGCCCGGCTCTGGGCCCACGGGCACACCGTCGACTGGACCACCCTCCACACCGACGGCCAGGCCCGCCCGGTCGACCTGCCCACCTACCCCTTCCAACGCCGGCACTACTGGCTGGAGGACGCCCCCGGCGGCCCCGCCGACGTCACCGCGCTCGGCCAGTCCGGCACGCACCACCCGCTCCTGGGTGCTGTGCTCCACCGTGCCGGGGCGGACGAGACCATCCTCACCGGATCCCTGAACGCCCACACCCACCCCTGGCTGGCCGACCACCGCATCATGGGCACGGTGCTGCTGCCCGGGACCGCGCTGGTGGAACTCGCCATCCACGCAGGGGACCACACCGGCACCCCCCACCTGGAAGAGCTGACGCTCCAGGCACCCCTGATCCTCCCGGAGGACCAGAGCCTCGACCTTCAGGTCACCGTGGGCGCCCCGGACAACGAGCGGCGCCGCACCCTCACCATCCACTCCCGGCTCCAGTCCGCCGACGCACCCTGGACCCAGCACGCCGAAGGCACCCTCACACCCCAGCACGCCCGTGGCGACGCCGACGGTGACCTCACCGCCTGGCCGCCGCCCAACGCCAAGCCCATCGCGCTGCGCAACGCCTACGAGGCCCTGGCCGACCAGGGGTACCACTACGGCCCCACCTTCCAGGGCCTCACCGCCGCCTGGAGCGAGGGGAACCACGTCTACGCCGAGGTCACCCTCTCCCAGGAGGCCCACCGCGACGCCGGTGCCTTCGGTGTCCACCCCGCCCTCCTCGACTCGGCGCTCCACGCCAACCTCTTCGACGAGGGGGGCAGCCAGGAGGACGCCGCAGGACCGCGGCTGCCGTTCGCCTGGAGCGGTGTGACAGTGCACGCGGCGGGTGCCACCGCGCTGCGTGTGCGGGTGACCTCCCGCGGGCTCGACGAGGCGTCGGTGCTCGCCGCGGACTCGACCGGCGCCCCGGTCATATCGATACGTTCGCTGGCCGCGCGTGCTGTCAGCGCCGAGCAGTTGGCGGCGGCGGGCAACCCCGGGGACGGGGCCGAGGCACTCCTGCGGCTCACCTGGAGCGAACGGGTCGAGTGGTCCGCGGCCGAGGAGTCGACCGGCAGCTGGGCGGTGGTTGGCACGGCCGCCGACGAGGGGATCGCCGCGGCCTTCGGCGACGACGTCCCGGTCTTCGCCGATCTCGCGGCGCTCCGTGCCACCGTGGGCCCCGTACCGGAGCACGTGGTCCTCATCTGCGCCGCCGGCACGGCGGGCGACGGGGCGGACGGGCTGCTCGACCGGATGCGCGCCGCGACCACACGTGTGCTGGAGACTGTGCAGGGCTGGCTCGCGGACACGAGGTTCGCCGACTCCCGCCTCGTGGTCCTCACCAGCGGTGTCACCGGGCCCGAGCCGGTGCGCGGCGCCGTCGTGGACCTGGTCGACGCCCCGCTCGCGGGCCTGGTGCGCGCGGCGCAGGCCGAGCGGCCCGAGGCCCGGATGCTGCTCCTCGACTGGGACGGCATCACCTCGTCCCAGGAGCGGCTGCGCGCGGCCGCTACCGCCGACGGTGCCGAACTCGCCCTGCGCGAGGGCGCGCTGTGGGAGCCCCGGCTCGTCAGGGAGCAGCAGGCCCCCGCCGGTTCGCTGCACGCGGCGCGCCTGGACCCGGAGGGCACCGTACTCATCACGGGCGGCACGGGCGGCCTCGGCGCCGCGGTCGCCCGGCACCTGGCCGACCGCCACGGCGTCCGCCACCTGCTGCTGGTCAGCCGCCGCGGCGAGAACGCGCCCGGGGCGGAAGAACTCCGCTCCGAACTCGCCGAGTCGGGCGCAAAAGCGCACCTCGCGGCCTGTGACGTGGCGGACCGTGCCGCGGTGGAGAAGCTGCTCGGCGAGATCCCGGCCGCGCATCCGCTCACTGCCGTCGTCCACACGGCCGGTGTCGCCGACAACGGCCTCATCGAAACGCAGACCGCGCGGAGCCTCGACGCGGTCATGCGGCCCAAGGCCGACGCCGCCTGGCACCTCCACGAGCTGACACACCATCAGAATCTGGCGGCCTTCGTGATGTTCTCCTCGACGGCGGGTCTCTTCGTCGGCGCAGGACAGGCCAACTACGGCGCATCCAACGTCTTCCTCGACGCCCTCGCACGCCACCGTGCGGCCGAGGGGCTGCCGGGTCTCTCGCTCGCCTGGGGCCTGTGGTCCGAGACCTCGGGCATGGCGGGCGAGCTGGGCGAGGCCGACCTGGAGCGGATGCGTCGTATGGGCCTGCGCCCGCTTGCCACCGGCGCCGCGCTCAACCTGCTGGACGCGTCGCTGGCGGTGGATGCCCCGGTGCTGGTGCCGGTCGGCGTCGAGACGGCGGTGATCGGCTCGCCCGGCGGTCCGGTGCCCCCGCTGCTGCGGACGCTGGTGCGCACCCCGGTGCGGCGGGCCGCCTCGTCCGCGGCCCCGGCCCCCGCGGCGCTGTCCGAGCGGCTGTCCGCACTCGAGGCCGCCGACCGCAATCTGCACCTCCTCGATCTGGTACGGGAGAACGCGGCGGCGGTGCTCGGACACTACAATGGCGAACTTCTCGACCCCGAAAGGTCGTTCAAGGACATCGGCTTCGACTCGCTGGCGGCCGTCGACCTGCGCAACCTGCTGAACGCGGCCACCGGCCTCAGGCTGCCGGCGACCCTGGTCTTCGACTTCCCCACCCCGGCCGTGCTGGCCGCGCACCTGGCGGCCGAGCTGGTGCCCGCGCTGCCCTCGGGGCAGCCGCTGTCCGCCGAGATCGACCGCCTGGAGTCGGTGCTGCTCGCCTCGCCGCTGAGCGACGGCGGGCACGAGGGGGAGTACGCGGAGGTCGCCGCCCGCCTGGAGACGCTGCTGCGCAAGTGGCGGGACCGACACGGCTCGGCGCTGGGCGCCGGGGTCCGTACCGACTTCGATTCGGCCACCGACGACGAGCTGTTCGCCGCGCTGGACGGTGAGGTCGGACTGCCGTAGCGGAAGACGGGCCGCGGCGGCGACCCGGGACCGGCCCGCTTGCCACGGCCCCACCCCGCCCCACGGCCCCACCCCGTCCCACGGCCCCACGGCGCACCACCCCCGGCTTCCCGTATCCCCGCACCCCTGTTACCTCCGGATCTCCCGCCCGCATCCCTCTCCGGCTCCGACTGACCTCAGATTGGTTCAGACACCGATGGCGAACGACCAGAAACTGCGTGAGTACCTGCGGCGCGCGACGGCGGACCTGCACGAGACCCGTCGCCGTCTGCGCGAGGTGGAGGACGGCAAGCACGAGCCGATCGCCATCGTCGCGATGGGCTGCCGCTACCCGGGCGGGGTGACCTCTCCCGAGGGCCTGTGGCGCGTCGTCGACGAGGGTGTCGACGTGGTCGGGCAGTTCCCCACCGACCGCGGCTGGGACATGGACACTCTCTACGACCCCGCGCCCGGACGCGCGGGCCGCAGCTACGTCCGAGAGGGCGGCTTCCTCTACGACGCGGCCGACTTCGACCCGGTGTTCTTCGGGCTGAGCCCCAGGGAGGCCCCGGAGACCGACCCCCAGCAGCGGCTGCTCCTCGAAACCACCTGGGAGACCTTCGAACGCGCGGGAATCGACCCGGGCTCCCTCAAGGGCAGCAGGACCGGTGTGTTCGCCGGGCTGATGTACCACGACTACGCCGGTGGCAGCGCCGCGGGCAGCCTGGTGTCGGGGCGGGTCGCCTATACCTTCGGCTTCGAGGGCCCCGCGGTGACGGTGGACACGGCGTGCTCGTCGTCGCTGGTGGCGCTGCACCTGGCCGCCCAGGCACTGCGTAACGGCGAGTGCTCGCTCGCCCTCGCGGGCGGGGTGACCGTCATGGCGGGTCCCGGCATGTTCGTCGAGTTCAGCAAGCAGCGCGGGCTCGCCCCCGACGGCCGCTGCAAGTCCTTCGCCGGTGCCGCGGACGGCGCGGGCTGGGCCGAGGGCGTGGGCGTCCTGCTCGTCGAGCGGCTCTCCGACGCCCGGCGCAACGGGCACCCCGTGCTCGCGGTCGTCCGCGGCTCCGCCGTCAACCAGGACGGCGCCAGCAACGGCCTCACCGCCCCCAACGGCCCTGCCCAGCAGCGCGTCATCCGCCAAGCCCTCCACAACGCCCAGCTCACCACGAAGGACGTCGACGTGGTGGAGGCGCACGGCACCGGCACCGTGCTCGGCGACCCCATCGAGGCGCAGGCCATCCTCGCCACCTACGGCCAGGACCGCCCCACGGACAGCCCCCTGTGGCTCGGCTCCATCAAGTCGAACATGGGGCACGCGCAGGCCGCCGCCGGAGTCGGCGGCATCATCAAGATGGTGGAGGCCATCAGGCACCGCAGGCTCCCGCGCACCCTGCACGTCGACGAGCCGACGCCGCAGGTCGACTGGAGCGCCGGCAACGTACGGCTGCTGACCGAGCCGGTCGCCTGGGAGAGCGAGGCACCGCGCCGGGCGGGCGTCTCCTCCTTCGGCCTGAGCGGCACCAACGCACACATCATCATCGAGGAGGCGCCCGCCGAGACGGCGCCCAAGCCCTTCGACGCGCCCGCCGAACCTGCACCGCCCGCCGCCCCGGGCACGCTGCCCTACCTGCTCTCGGCGCGCGACGAGCGTGCGCTGCGCGCCGCCGCGGCCCGGCTGCGCACCCGGCTCACCGCCGGCACGGACGGCACAGCGGCCGACATCGCCTTCTCCCTGGCCACCACCCGGGCCGCCTTCGACCAGCGGGCCGTCGTCGTCGCGGACGACCGCGAGGGCCTGCTGCGTCGCCTCGACGCGCTGGCCACGGGCGAGGAGAGCGCCGGAGTCGTCCGCGGCACACCCCAGGGCCCCGGGTGCCGCACCGCCTTCATGTTCACCGGCCAGGGTGCCCAGCGCCTCGGCATGGGACGGGAGTTGTACGAATCCCAGCCCGCGTTCGCGGCCGCACTCGACGCCGTCATCGCCGAGCTCGACCCGAGGCTCGACACCCCCGTCCGCGCGGTGATGTGGGCGGCCGAGTCGGAGCGCAACGCGGCGGAGCTGAACCGCACCGGCCATGCCCAGGCCGCGCTGTTCGCCATCGAGGTCGCGCTGTTCGGCCTGCTGGAGAGCTGGGGCGTCCGCCCCGACCTGCTGATCGGCCACTCCATCGGGGAGATAGCCGCGGCCCATGTCGCCGGGGTGTTCACCCTCCCCGACGCCTGCGCCCTGGTGGCCGCCCGCGGGCGGCTCATGCAGGAACTGCCCACCGGCGGCGCCATGGTGGCCGTCGAGGCGGCCGAGGAGGCCGTGCTCCCGCTCCTGGGCAACGGCCTCGGCGTGGCCGCCGTCAACGGCCCCTCTGCCGTGGTGCTCTCCGGTGACGAGGACGCCGTCCTCAGCGCCGCCGAGCGGCTGCGCGAGCAGGGCCGCAAGACCTCCCGGCTGCGCGTCAGCCACGCCTTCCACTCACCGCGCATGGAGCCGATGCTCGGGGACTTCCGCAAGGTCGTCGAGGCGATCTTGATGAGCACGCCCCGCCTGCCGATCATCTCCAACCTCACCGGAAAGCTCGCCACCGAGGACGAGTTGACCACCGCCGACTACTGGGTGCGGCACGTGCGCGAGACGGTCCGCTTCGCCGACGGCGTCGCCACCCTTCTCGAACACGGCGTCGGCACCTTCGTCGAACTCGGCCCCAGCGCCACCCTCACCGCCCTCGCCCGGCAGTGCGTCACCCCCGATGCCGACCAGCCGGACGCCGCCTTCGTCACCCTGCTGCGCGCCGACCGCCCCGAGCCGGGCGCCCTGTTCAACGCCCTCGCCGAACTCCACGTACGCGGCAAGCCGATCGCCTGGCCGGTGGTCGCCGGAGGCTGGGGCGGCCGGCGGGTGGACCTGCCCACCTACCCCTTCCAGCGGCAACGCTACTGGTGGGAGGAGGACGCCGCCGCCCCCGGCGCCGAGGGCGGCTCCGAGCCGGGCGGCGCGGGCGACGCCGCGTTCTGGGGCGCCGTGGAGCGCACCGACACCGGCGCCCTCGCCGACGCGCTGCGCGCCGACGACGCCGAGCGCGACTCGCTGGACGCCGTGCTGCCCCTGCTCGCGTCCTGGCGCTCCCGCCGCGTGAAGGAGGCCACCGCCGACGCCTGGAGCTACCGCATCGACTGGCAGGCCCTCAGCGAGCCCGCCGCCGACATCTCCGCCACGGCCGGGACCTGGCTCGTCGTCACCCCCGACGAGCCGGCCGCCGACCGCTGGGCCGCCGCGCTCGGCAAGGCGCTGGGCGCCCGCGGCGCGGTGGCGCACCTCGTCACCGTCGACGCCGGCGAACTGGCCCGCCTCGGCGGAGCCGGGGAACCGGCCGGTACCGACGCCGCCCGGCGCGCGCTCGGCGACCGGCTGCGCACCGCACACGACGACGGCGAGCCGGTACGCGCCGTGGTCTCGCTGCTCGCCCTCACCACCGGCGCGCACGGCCTCGCCGCCACCGTCTCCCTCACCCAGGCGCTGGGCGACGCCGCCGCCGACACCCCCCTGTGGTGCCTGACCAGCGGCGCCGTCGCGGTCAGCGGCGCCGAGGAACTGCCCCACCCGGAGCAGGCCCAGGTGTGGGGCCTCGGCCGGGTCATCGCCCTGGAACACCCGCAACGCTGGGGCGGCCTGGTCGACTTGCCGCCGACGCCCGACGAACGCACTGCGGCCCGCCTGGTCTCCACCCTCGTGGCCGGGGAGGCGGGCGCCGAGCCCGAGGACCAGGTTGCGATACGCCCCTCCGGCACCTTCGGGCGCCGCCTCGCCCATGTCCCCGCCGACACCACCATCGCGGGCACCGGCGCGGGTTGGGCTCCGCACGGCACCGTCCTGGTCACCGGCGGCACCGGCGCCCTCGGCGCCCACGTCGCCCGCTGGCTCGCCCGGCGCGGCGCCGACCACCTCGTCCTCACCAGCCGCCGCGGACTCGGGGCGCCCGGCGCCGAGGAGCTGTCCGCCGAACTCACCGCACTCGGCGCCCGCGTCACCGTCGCCGCCTGCGACGTCGCCGACCGCTCCCAGCTCGCGGCGCTCCTCGACACCCTGTCCGCACAGCACCCGCTCACCGCCGTCATCCACACGGCGGGCATCCTGGACGACGGCGTGCTGGAGTCCATCACCCCCGACCGGCTCGACGGCGTACGCCGCCCGAAGGCAGAGGCGGCACGCCACCTGCACGAACTCACCAAGGACAAGGACCTGACCGCGTTCGTCACCTTCTCCTCCATCGCCGGACTGCTCGGCAGCGCGGGACAGGGCAGCTACGCCGCCGCCAACGCCTACCTCGACGCCCTCGCCCAGCACCGCAGGGCCCTCGGCCTCGCCGCCACCTCGGTGGCCTGGGGCCCCTGGGACGGCGGCGGCATGGCGGGCGAGGAGGCGTCCCAGGACCGCTCCTGGTGGCGCGGCCTCGCCCCGATGGACGCCGACCTGTGCCTCACCGCGCTCCAGAGGGCCCTGGACGGGCCGTCGTCCTGCGTCGGCGTGCTCGACGCCGACTGGCCGCAGCTCGCGGCGGGATTCACGGCGACCCGGCCGAGCGCGCTCATCGGAGACCTCCCCGAGGTCCGCGCCGCCGCCTCCGCCGCCGTCGGCACCGGCGCCGCCGCCGGGACCTCGGAGGCCGCCTCCGACCTGGTGGTCAGGCTGGCGGCGCTGCCCGAGAGCGAGCAGCGCCGCGAGGTGCTCGACCTGGTGCGCGGGCAGGTCGCGCTTGTCCTCGCCTACGACAGCCCCGGCGCGGTGCAATCGAGCCGCGCCTTCAGCGAACTCGGATTCGACTCGCTCACAGCGGTCGAGTTCCGCAACCGCCTGAGCACCGTGACCGGGCTGAAGCTCCCGGCCACCCTGCTCTTCGACTATGCGAACCCGGACGTGCTGGCCGGATACCTGCACGGCGAGCTGTGCCCGAGCGGGGCAGGCGCCGCCGTGCCAGTGCTGGCGGAGTTGGAGCGCATCGAATCCGTGGCCGCGGCCCTCTCCGCCGAGGAGATCGAACGCAGCCGCATCAGCCACAGGCTCCAGGAGCTGGTCGCCGGCCTCAACGCACGCACCAGCGACGGCGCGAGGCCGGGCGACTCCGAGGCGGCGGAAGGACCCACGGTCGCCGACCGCCTCGACACCGCGTCGGCCGAGGACGTCTTCGACTTCCTCGACAAGGAACTCGGGCTCTCCTGACCTGCTGCCCGGCCCCCAGCCCCCACCACTTTCTTCCCGAACCTCCCGCACACGCTGCTCGCGGGAGATGACACACGGCGAGGCTCCGATGGCGAATGTGAACGAAGCGAAGCTCCTCGACTACCTCAAGCGGACCACCGCGGACCTGCATGCCACCAAGCAGCAACTGCGGGAGATGGAGAAGGCCGGGCAGGAGCCCATCGCCATCGTCGCGATGAGCTGCCGTCTCCCCGGTGGCGTACGGACGCCCGAGGAGCTGTGGCGGCTGCTCGCCGCGGGCGGGGACGCCATCGGCGAGTTCCCCGAGGACCGGGGCTGGGAGACCGAGGTCGCCGCCGGGGGCTCCGACGACGGCACCGACTACGCCCGCAAGGGCGGATTCCTCTACGACGCAGGGAAGTTCGACCCCGCCTTCTTCGGTATCTCGCCCCGCGAGGCGCTGGCCATGGACCCCCAGCAGCGCCTTCTGCTGGAGACCGCCTGGGAGACCTTCGAGCGTGGCGGCATCGCACCGGACTCGCTGCGTGGCAGCCGCGTCGGCGTCTTCACCGGCACCAACGGCCAGACCTACTTCGAGCTGAAGCTGCCCGAGGAGGCCGAGGCGTACCTGTCCACGGGCAGCAACGCCGCCGTGCTCTCCGGCCGCATCTCCTACGTCCTCGGCCTCGAAGGCCCCGCGGTCACGGTCGACACCGCCTGCTCCTCGTCCCTGGTGGCGCTGCACCTCGCCATCCAGGCCCTGCGCAAGGGCGAGTGCACCCTCGCGCTCGCGGGCGGCGCCACCGTGATGGCCACCCCCGACCCCTACATCGCCTTCAGCAAGCAGCGCGGCCTCGCCGCCGACGGCCGCTGCAAGGCGTTCTCCGAGGCCGCCGACGGCACCGGGTGGTCCGAGGGCGTCGGCATGCTACTGGTGGAGCGGCTCTCCGACGCCCGGCGCAACGGGCACCCCGTGCTCGCGGTCGTCCGCGGCTCCGCCGTCAACCAGGACGGCGCGAGCAACGGCCTCACCGCGCCCAACGGCCCCTCCCAGCAGCGCGTCATCTGGGACGCCCTGGCCGGCGCACAGCTCTCCGCCGACCAGGTGGACGTGGTCGAGGCGCACGGCACCGGCACCGTCCTCGGCGACCCCATCGAGGCCCAGGCCCTGCTGGCCACCTACGGCCGCGACCGCGCCGCCGACAAGCCGCTGTGGCTGGGCTCCGTCAAGTCGAACCTGGGCCACACCCAGGCCGCGGCCGGCGTCGCCGGAATCATCAAGATGGTCATGGCCATGCGCCACGGCGTCCTGCCCAGGACCCTCCACGTCGACCAGCCCTCCACCAAGGTGGACTGGACCGCGGGCCATGTCCGGCTGCTGACCGAGGCAGTGGAGTGGGACGCCACGACACCGCGCCGCGCCGGTGTGTCCTCCTTCGGGATCAGCGGCACCAACGCCCACGTCATCCTCGAACAGGCACCTGAGGAAGAGTCTGCCCAGCACGCCGCCGCCGGGCGCCCGGAGCCCTCGGGCCCCATGCTCCACCCGGTGTCCGCCGCGAGCCCGGCGGGACTGCGCGCCCAGGCCGAGCACCTGGTGGAACTGCTGGAGGGCGGGGACGCCCCCCGTCTCGGCGACGTCGCGGCGGCGCTCGCGACCACGCGTGCCCAGTTGGAGCGCCGCGCGGTGGTCGTGGGCACGGAACGCGAGGACCTGCTCGCGGGGCTGCGGGCGGTGGCCTCCGGCGAGAACGCCCCGGGCGTGGTGGAAGGCGCGGTGACAGACGGCCGGTTGGCGTTCCTGTTTACCGGTCAGGGCGCCCAGCGCGTCGGTATGGGGCGTGAACTCGCCGGAGCCTTCCCCGTGTTCGCGGATGCTTTGGGCGAGGTGTGTTCGCACCTCGACGCGCTGCTCCCGCGGCCGCTGAGGGACGTGGTGTTCGCGGCGGAGGGCTCGGACGAGGCCGCTCTGCTGGACCGCACCGAGTATGCGCAGCCCGCCCTGTTCGCCGTCGAGGTGGCTCTGTTCCGGCTCGTCGCCTCGTGGGGCGTGCGCCCGGACGTGCTGGCCGGACACTCCATCGGCGAGATCAGTGCCGCTCACGCCGCCGGCGTGTTCTCCCTCGCGGACGCGGCCGCGCTGGTGGCGGCTCGGGGCCGTTTGATGCAGGCCCTCCCGGCCGGTGGCGTGATGGCCGCCGTCCAGGCCACGGAGGACGACGTACGCGAACTGCTGGACGGGTTGGACGACGCGGCGATCGCCGCCGTCAACGGCCCCCGATCCGTGGTCGTTTCCGGTACTGCCGCCTCGGTGGAGGCGGTCGTCGAGGCCGTAAAGGCCAAGGGCGGCAAGACCTCCCGCCTGAAGGTCTCCCACGCCTTCCACTCACCCCTCATGGACCCGATGCTGGAGGAGTTCCGGCAGATCGCCCAGGGGCTTGAGTACACCGAGCCGCGCATCCCCATCGTGTCGAATGTGACGGGCCGCACCGTCACGACGGGCGAGATCACCTCGCCCGAGTACTGGGTCACCCATGTGCGCGAGGCGGTCCGTTTCGCGGACGGGGTACGCACCCTCGCCGACGACGGTGTCACCACCTTCCTGGAGATCGGCCCCGACGCCGTCCTCACCGCCATGGCCGCCGACGCCCTCCCGGACGCCCCCAGCGCCCAGTTCGTCGCCCTGCTGCGCCGGGGCAGGCCCGAGCGGCCGGAGGCCCTGACCGCGCTGGCCCGCCTGTGGACGCGCGGCCGCACCATCGAGTGGGCCGCGCTGCACTCCGGCGACCGGCCCCGGCCGGTCGACCTGCCCACGTACCCCTTCCAGCGTCAGCACTACTGGGTCAGGAACGTCGCGGCCGTCGGCAATGTCGCCTCGGCCGGGCTCGACGCCGCCGACCACCCCCTGCTGGGCGCCGCCATGATGCCGGCGGACTCCGATGGCGCGCTGTTCACCGGGCGGCTCTCCGCGGCCACCCACGCCTGGCTCGCCGACCGAACCGCCGCCGGAACCGTCGTGTTCCCCGAGACCGGCTTCGTGGAACTGGCCATCCGCGCCGGTGACCAGGTCGGCTGCGGGGTGCTCGAAGAGCTGATGCTGGAGGCTCCGCTGGTGCTGCCCGAGCGCGGCGGCGTGCAGGTGCAGGTCACCGTGGGCGCGCCGGAGGGCGACTCGGGAACCCGCGCGGTGCGGGTGTTCTCGCGCGCCGAGGACACCGCGGGTGACGCCTCCTGGACGCGGCACGCCACAGGCGCGCTCGGCACCGGTGCGCGCCCCGCGGCGGACGACTCCGGCCTCGGCGTGTGGCCCCCCGCCGGGGCGACCCCCGTTCCGGTCGAGGACGTGTACGAGCGGTACGCGGAGGGCGGCCTGTTGTACGGCACCGCCTTCCAGGGTCTCAAGGCCGCCTGGCGCCTCGACGACACGCTGTTCGCCGAGGTCGCGCTGTCCGAGCAGGCCGCGAAGGACGCCGAGCGGTTCGGACTGCACCCCGCGGCCCTGGACGCCGCGCTCCAGAGCCTGGCCCTGCTCGACTCCGCTGCGGACGCCGGGCAGCCCGTGCGCCCCCGGCTGAACGCGGAGTGGCGCGGCGTGACCCTGCACGCCACCGGTGCGTCCGCGCTGCGGGTGCGGCTCGCGCCGCTCGGGGGTGACAGCTTCACGGTGGACGTCGCCGATGCCGTCGGCGAGGCCGTCGCCTCGGTGGAGTCGCTGACCGTACGCCCCACCACGGTCGCCGAACTCGCCGGCGACAGCGGTGTGAACTTCCCTGAGTTCCTGTACCGGGTCGAGTGGGTGCCGGTCGGGGAGGGGCCGGTGCGGGTGGGGTCTTTGGTGGTGGCCGACTTTGATGATGTGGTGTCGGG
>NZ_JBIRGM010000045.1:0-13034 GCF_044328025.1 Streptomyces sp. NPDC018000 | reverse complement strand
GTCGGCCCTCCCACCCACGATCCCGGCAATCGTGAGGGACCAACGACCCCACCCCTACTCGAATCACGCCTTTCTCAGCAGAATCCTTCAGGCCGGGGTACGCGGGGCCCAGCTCGCCGCACGCGCTTCCCTCGTGGAATGCGGGGCCTTCCCGGCACGCCTCGGGAAACACGAGCCCTTCCGCGAGCTGATCGCGGGGGTAGAAGCCGCACTCGATCTCCGGGCGCACCGGACCGGGACACTCCCCCGCCACGCCGCGTATCTCCACCAAAGGACCGCGGGCAGGATCGGGAGCCTCACCCGGCTGATCCGGCAAGCCGCGATCACGAGCATCCTCGACGGCACCGAACACATCACCAAGGCGTCCCTGGACCAGGTCCGTATCGACCACCTCGCCGAAACCCACCACCGCCCCGCCACGAACGGGTCCCGCGCACCCCGCCGGTAACCCCCCTTTTTTTCTGCCCTGCGGTCGACGCAAAAGGCTGTGACCAGGGAAAACACACCTGGGCCTTTAGGAGTTGACGCTATCTGAGGAACGCCAAGGTGATCTCAACGAAGAAGAGACAACCCCAGACCAGCAGGCCTACGCCCCCGCGAACCCGCGCTCACACGATCTCAACCAATCCCGGATATCCCCAGCACACACCACACCCCGTACCTCAACTACACCCCCACGAAACGACAGCAAGGTTGCGCTGGAGGCGATCGACGAGCACTGGAACCCGGCATGGCCGGCCGACTGGCAACGCCACTACGCCGCACTGCGGGAACTGGTGCGGGATGAGGACCAGGCCGACGTCCTGCCTGGCGTGACTGTGCACGGGATGGACGTGGGACGGTTTCTCGCGAAGAACCGTCAGCACGCGGTCTGGCAGGGACTGATGGACGGACAGCGCGAACTCCTGCGTCGTGCCGCTGCCACCGGAACAAGAGAGGCCCGCCAAGGCACCCAAGACGACCTCCGGGGCCTTCGAACGGGGCATCGCAGCCCTCGCGCAATACAAAGCCCGAACAGGCTCCCTGACAGTCTCCAGGGGCACGTAGAAACGATCATGCTCGCCGGCCAGGAGCACGCTGTGAAACTCGGAGTGTTTCTGTCGAACACCAAGACCCGCCGTGCCAAGCTCACCCCCGACTTGGTGGCCATTGAGGCCCGCAAGGCGATCGAGGACACCGACCTCGACGAGGCCGAGGGCCTCGACGGCACCGAGGCTGATGTCTGTGACGACCAGGACGACGACACGGACGAGGGCGCGAAGGTGATCTCCCTGCACACCCGGCGCCTGCCGCCCGATCCGCGTACCCAGCTGCCGGACATGGCCAAGTACGACCGGCTGCTTGCGCCGCCGGCACCGCCGAGGAAACAGCAGAAAGGCACGAGCGCATGAGCCCCACCAAGACGGCCGAGGCCTCTGCGGCCGAGCAGGTCCCGCCCACCAGGATGCCGCTGCCCGGCGATCCCGAGGACGCGGCGATCGACGAAGCCTGCCGGGACCTGCGGCTTCCCGCGTTCCGTGAACGGTTCGTGGAGTTGGCCGCCGTTGCCCGGCGCGAGCAGTCGACCTACAAGCAGTTTCTCCTGGACCTGTTGCGGACCGAGGTCGCCGATCGCGACGTCCGCCGTCAGCAAAGGCTCGTCCGCGCGGCGAAGTTCCCCCGGCCCAAGCGGCTGGAGGACTTCGACTTCGACAAGAACCCCAACGTCTCCCCGGAAGTCGTCGCCGATCTGAAGTCCGTGTCCTGGGTCCGTGAGGGCCGTCCGCTGGTGCTGATCGGTGACTCCGGAACCGGCAAGTCCCACCTGCTGATCGGGGTCGGTACCGCGATCGCGGAGGCCGGACTGTCCGTCCGTTACATCACCACCCAGGCCCTGGTGAACGAGCTCGCCGAAGCCGAGGCGGCCAGGCGGCTGTCCTCGCTTATGGCCCGCTACACCAAGGTCGACCTGCTCTGCCTGGACGAGTTCGGCTACGCGAACCTGGACAAGAAGGGCGCCAAGCTGCTGTTCCAGATCTTCACCGAACGCGAGGAACGCAAGGCCACTGCGGTCGCCACGAACTCCCCGTTCGCCGAGTGGGACAAGACCTTCGGCGACCGCCGGCTCTGCGCGGCCATCGCCGACCGCATCACGTTCCGCTGCAGCCTGATCCAGACCGGCACCGAGTCTTACCGACTCCAGACCACCTGCGACGAACGCTCGATCTGACATCGTGCCCCCCGGCCGCACACTCGCCGGAAACGGAGCCGGGCCCTTTCGCACCGTGCCTGTCAGGGACACGGACCGACAGGGCCCGGTGACACACAAGCTATCGCCATCCACTGCCGAATCACGGCGGACACTCCACGCCCCCGAGCGTGACGTCACCCAATAGAGGTGGCTACCGATGCCGTGGCTCCCGATCCCGCCGATGCGGTGGCCTGCTCGACTGCCGCCACGGCGCAACAATCCGCACCATCCTGGCCCTTCCAGGCCGCCAAGCACTGGAGACCGCGGGAGCCTACCGGGGTGCAGACGGATCCTGGGTCTTCCCTGGCTGATCGCGCACCGCTCCACCGGGCCGTGACCGACAACGATCGGGCCGCACGACTGCCTCCAGGCACAGCCCCACCGGACTGCGGTCCCAAGCACCACTTCTCCCCACCCCCGACAAAGTCGCGTCACTGCAGTCCGGCAAAACCACTACGTGGATGGACTATCCGTGGCCGGGGACGGAACCGCTTCCGTCGTGGGCGCTGGAACATGCCCGGTGGAGATGCGTGCTTTTCGCCATGGCAGGAGCAGCGCGCTCGCCATGCACAGCAGGCCGGCGATGAGCAGGGCGCCGCGGACCCCGGCTGCGGCGCCGATGAGGCCACCGATGATCATGAAGGCTGCCTGGCATGTCTTCGAGCCGACCGACCAGGAGGTGCTGACGCGGGACATGAAGGCGTCCGGTGTGGCCGCCATCCGATACGTGGTGAAAGACGGATTGAAAACCCCTGCGGAGAGAAGCAGGCCGAAGTCGACTGCCACGATGACGAACACGCCGAGGGCACCGGACGGCGTCAGAGGCATGAGGATCGTCCAGAGCGTGCGCGCAACACCGGACAGCAGCAGAATGCGACGCTGTCCGAAGTGCCGGGTGAGCAGCGGGGCCAGACGTGAGCCCAGCACGCCGCCCAGGCACGGCAGTCCCAGAGCGAGTCCGTATTGCCACGGCGCCAGTTCGAGGTCTTCCAGCATGAGGACGGCCATCAGCGGTGAGGCCATCATGATGGATCCGCCGAAGAGCAGGGCGTTGAAGAACAGCGGCCGTAGTCCTGGGTGGCGCAGGAGGTACTGCCAGCCGGCCGCGATGTCGCGGCCCAGGTGAGCGGTGGCGGCGCGGGCCGGTGGCACTGGTTCTGGCTGCCGGATGCGACGGATCCCCAGGGCTGATCCGAGGAAGGACAGTGCGTCGACCACCAGGGTGGCGGCCGCGCCCAGTGCTCCGATCAGGAGCCCGCCGATGGGCGGGCCGGCGCTGACGCTGATCCAGTTGGTTGTCTCGAAGTGGCTGTTGGCGCGAAGGCGGTGCTCGGGCAGGACAAGTGCCTTCAGGTGTGCCCCGCTCGCCGCGTCGAAGGCGACAGACGCCGCCGTCTGGAGAACGCCGACGACACACAACTGGGCGAAGGTGAGCTTGTCGAAAGCCATGGCGACCGGAATGCTCGCCAGCAGCACACAGCGGGCCAGGTCGGCGGTGATCATAACCGGCCGCTTGTACTGGTGCTCGATACGCGCACCGAGCGGTAGAGCGATCACCGCACTGGCCACCGCGGACAACGCAGCGAGCACAGAAACCTGGAACGCCGAGGAACCCAGCACCAGAAGGGCGATCAGCGGCAACACCCCCATGCCGACGGCGCTGCCCGCTGCGCTGACCGCGTAGGCGCCCCACAGCCGCCGGAAGTCCTGCCCGAGCGTGCTCCGCCGTACCAACCGAACCTCCTGAGGTGCGAAAGCGCTCAGCGTAGTGAATCGGATCACCCTCCACCCCGTAATCAGGCCGCCACCGGACGCACCTCAAAGCTGAGATCAGAAACAGGTACTGGCATCACCCGATAGGGGTGGCTCCCGATCCCATTGACGATCATGAACCTGTGTCGGATCCATCCCTGTCACGGACGGAGCAAAGTGGCTCCCAATCCCACCGATGCAGTGGCTCCCGTTCACCCCGCCAAAATCAGACGGGGACTTCTCCTGTCCGCCCACATCTTCTGCGGCTCGCGTCCCCGGGCACTGCTCAACGAGGTCGGCACGCCCATTCTCGTATACGCGCCCCTATGGAATTCTCCAGAGCGACGGCCTCGTCGCTGCACCGCCGGCTACCCGGCCACGCTCATCGAGAGCCCTGGCGACACTGCTCGGCCGTACCCGCGCGGCCGTCCTGGAAGTCCTGGCATCCCCCGACGGCCACACCACCAAGCAACTCGCCCAGGGCCTTGCCATCTCTCCCGCCTCAGCCTCGGAACACGTCACCTCACTACGAGATGCCGGTCTCGTCACCAGCCTTCGACAAGCCAACACGGTACGACACACCACGACTGCTCTGGGGAACAACCTCATTTCGACCGCGAACGGCGACCCTGGGCAGTCGCTGCGCGTCCGAGACACGGCCTGACGACGCGCTTGGGTTGCCCGGGCGTGCGTCCCTCAGGACAGGTCAGTGGCGCTGGCGGCGGCGCGGGCGGTGCGAAGCGCGCAGAGGCTGGCGACGCCCGGCAGCTGGCCCTCGCCAGCCTCGCCGTCATCTTCCCCACCCTCCACCTCCTCGGCCAGATGCTGACCATGATCGGAACTGGACTCATCCGGTCACACCCTGGGCGATGATGCCCCGCGGGCACGGCGCCCGCTCGCTGCGCCGCATGCGGCGTCAGCCGCACAACCATCCGCCGCCGCCGGGAGGCCGGCGATCTGCCCGGCGCGGTCCAGGACCCGCAGCGCGGGTGGCTGATCCTTTGGTCGGTGATCTCCTGGCCGCCAGCCTCCGGCTGCACGCACCAGCCCCGCCCGACGCCCCGGTCACGCAGGCCGGGGACGTCGAGGACGGCCGGGAGCACGAGGACGTTGCCGCGCTGCGCGCCGAACTGGACCGGGCACGGACCGCGCACGCCCTGGAGCTGGCGGAGGAACGGCACGGCCGGGAGCTGGCGGAAGCGGAGGCGGTGCAGCTGAAGGCACGGCTGTCGGAGCGCGGCGCGCACATCGAGGACCTACAGCGCGCACTGGCCGCCCTGATGCCCGCCCCTGAACGGGCCGGGCTGACAAGGCCAACCGTTCCAGCGCAAGAGCACCCCGGCGACTCGCCGACGCTGTACCGACCGGCAACCAACTGACCCGCACCATCACCAAAAACGTCAGCACCAGATCGGCATCCCTGACAGAAGCCGAATCACCCACAACAACCCACTGAACTACACAAAACCCGCTACCTACCCACTGACATCACAACGCCGAACCACCACCGACAAAAACCTGCGCATCATCACAGCCCCAGCGCGTCGAATACCGCTCGCCTCATGCCGGCCACCGACGGGCGCACCGGTACCGGCACCCACGTCACCTTCCAGCCCGCGGGCACTTCGTGGAGCGCCATCCGCACGGCCACGGTCTTGCCCCGGCCCGGGTCGCCGCACACACACACACCGCGCCCTCCGTCGCCATCGCCTGCCCGACCGCCTCGGCCACCGCCCGCACCGACGACGTCCGCACCGGCTTCGCTCCCGCCAGCAACGCCACACCGGCCAGAGCACCGCTCTCCCCCACCGGCAAGCCCCCGGCCGCCTCTGGTACGAGAAGCGGTGGCGATGGCGCAGACGTCTTCCCCCCGCCGCGCTCACGCGGCCCGGCCAGGGCAAGGTCAGCCAGTGCCCGCCGCGTTTGCTGCTCCTCCCGCTCCCGCCGCACCACCGCACGGTCCGGCAAGACCCTGCCGGCCTGAAGGTCCCGACGCACCACCCGGTGCAACGACGCCAGCGAGGGCACCTCGGCCTCCTTCAGATGCCGGTGCAGCGCCGCCACGTTCCCGCCCGCCTGCGCCAGCACCTCCCACGCCTGGTCGGACAACTCCAGCCGGACCCGCGGCCTGCGCTCCACACGGCCCTCCATCCGCGCCGCCTCCAGCCAGCGCCACACCGTGCGCACATTCACACCGCCGACCTGGGCGCCCGCACGCACGTGCGCCGTAGTCAACGCCCCAGCCGCATCGAGCTCCAGCAGCCGCGCAACCAGCACCGGCCTGGACACCCTCAACCCCACCGTGACCTCACCCCACGCGCCCGCCTCCCCCACCCCACACCCTTCCGCCGCACAAAGCTGACACCGACCACCGTGCCCTCGCACAGCCACCGAAGGATCAGAAGTGCCGTTCTCAAGACAGTGGAGCGGAGTGGGGTGTACAGCCCCATGACAACGACACCCCCCGCATACAGCACCCCATGTCAGTGACCGCGTTCTTCCTTAACGCCCGACCAGCGAAAACCTCCCGGTCTGACATGCCGTCACTGACACCCGCTCACTGAGAAGCCGTTGTCGTACCGAGAGCGAGAGTTGCTGATCAGCTGGTCAGTGCGGGTTGACGGGGTTTCAGGTTCGTTCGATCGGCCGTTGCCTGATCGGCGTAGTACTTCTCCTCGAACTCGACGGGACTGAGCCAGCCGAGCCGTTCCTGGATGCGCCGGCTGTTGCAGAAGCCGTCGATGTACTCGAAGAGCGCGAGGTTCGCCTCGGCCCGGGTGGCGAAGGCGCGGCCGCGCAGGCCCTCGGTCTTGATCAGTATCCACAGGTTCTCCGCCAGGGCGTTGTCGTACGAGTCCCCGACGGATCCCATGGACGCCTCAACACCCGCTCGCATCAGGCGGGTTGTGAGCTTGATGGACGTGTACTGGCAGCCGTGGTCGGCATGATGGATGAGCTGTCCGGGCTCGACCTCGCGGGACGCGAAGGCGTACTCGAGCGTGGTCAGCACCAGATCGGCATCCGCGCGGGCGGAGGTCTCCCAGGCCACCACCCTGCGGGAGAAGGCGTCGCGGATCGCGGAGAGCCACAAGGGTCCCTCGCCGGTGGGGATCATCGTCAGGTCGGTGACCCACAGCCGGTTCGGCGCGCTCGCGGTGAAGTCCCTGTTGACCAGGTCCGGGGCGAGCGTGGCCTTGGGATCGCGGCGCGTGAAGCCCTTGCGGCGCGGGCTGATCCCTGCGAGATCTGCCTCGCGCATCAGCCGCTCGACCCGCTTGCGGCCCACGTGCACGCCCTCGCGCCGGAGGACGGCGTGCACCCGCGGTGAGCCGTAGATCCCGCCGGAATCGGTGTGGATCTGCTTGATCTGCTCGGTCAGCTCTGCATCCCGGCGGCGCCGCTCGCACGGTTCGCGCTCGGCACGGCGCCACCGGTAGTAGGTGGAGGAGGCAATATGCAGTTCCCGCAGAACGCACTCGACTCCCAGGTGGGGGTGCTCGTCGAGGAGCGCCGTCACCTGGGCCGGGTCGGGTCGAGTTGCGCCGCGAAAAACGCCGAGGCGGTGCGCAGGATCTCGTTCGCGCGCTTGAGCTGGGCGTTCTCCTTGCGCAACGCGGTCAGCTCGGCACGCTCGTCAGTGGTGAGCCGGTCGTCGCGCTCGCCGGCGTCCGCCTCGGCCTGCCGGATCCAGCCGCGCAGGGCCTCGGGATGCACACCGAGCTCGACGGCGAGTTTCTTGATCTGGGGCTTCGGGTCGGAGGTGCGATACATCCGCACCGCACGCTCACGCA
Source organism: Streptomyces sp. NPDC018000 (assembly GCF_044328025.1). Classification (NCBI taxonomy): domain Bacteria; kingdom Bacillati; phylum Actinomycetota; class Actinomycetes; order Kitasatosporales; family Streptomycetaceae; genus Streptomyces; species Streptomyces sp. NPDC018000. Next base: position 5,261 of record NZ_JBIRGM010000045.1, on the reverse strand, counting down.
ACTCCAACGAGTATTTCCTGGGGGCAGCCATGGTCGATGTTCCTCTCATGAGTCCCATCTGACCCCCTGTCAGCATCCACCGCATCTCGGGGGACCCTCACATGGTCTGCACCCCACGCAGCACTCTGGATAGCTGGCACATTCGCGATGCCTGCCCGGACACGCCATACGAGAACAGGCCGGAAAACTCCCGCTACTGGGACCCAGCGGTTCCCCGATAGCAGCTGGACGGGCTGCGGAAGCAGGGCATCGACTGGGCATGACGGTCCGGTGCTGAACCGGAGTGCGCGCCCGTACCGGCGTAAGCCTCAGTTCCTTCCGCCCGCCCGCGTCCCACGCCGTCCAGCAGGGCGGCCCGGGGCGCGGGCGTTCTTCTTGCGAGCCGCTCAAGCGTGCCCGGCAGCCGGCTCCCACAAGGGTCGGGCGAGCCCAGTCCCGTCGCAGTGGAAGCACCGGCCTCCCCCGGCGTGCTGCGGGCACCGATGGTGCCAGCGGCGTGGCGGAAGAGCCGGGTGAGGCCCGCAGTGTGCGCCTCGTGTATCGGGAGCTCCTGCTGCCTGCCGAGCGTGACCTCCAGCGCGACGCCGGGGCCGGTGAAGTGGGCATGCATGCCCCCGGTGATCGAGCGGAGCGTCTCGTTCAGTTCGTGCATCGTCTCCGCGCCGGACAACTGCACCGGGACGCTGGCGACTTCCGTCCCGGCCTCCGCCGCCGGGCCTGTCGGCGGCGAGGCGCGGCGGCCCCGGCCGACGCGCAACCGGCTGAGCGCGCCCCGGTCCCCGGCCGCGGCCGCGCCGCCCATCCCGCCCGTCCCTTCCTCCTTCACTCCAGCCAAGGGACATGGGCAGAGCGGCCGCAACGGGGATGTCAGCAGTCCGGCCACGGCAAAACGGCGTGGTGACCTGCGCGGACACGGGGACGGTCCTGCGGGCCGCGCAACAGTAGGCGCAACCCTTGTCGCAACCTCGTGCTCCTGGTCGACCGAGACGTGCGGTCACGCGGCCCTGACGGCTCCGTGGGTGCGGGCGAGGTGGCGCAGCTCGGAGCGGGCCGTCGGCACCGAGGGGACGGTCTCCCAGTAGGGGTGCCACCACAGCCGTACGGACAGGAGCAGCAGGCGTCGGCGCAGGGCGGTGGTGTCGCGGGGGCGGGGTGCCGCGAGTGCTTGGTCGGTGGTGTTCCAGGCGGCTTGCGTCTGCACCTGTGACTGAGCGCGGCACCTGGCCCGGATGGACAACTTCGATGCTCAGTTCCCGGCACCCGCCGAAAGCGCGGTACGGGGTGCACCCTGGATGACCCTGACTATCCAGGGTGCCTCTCCCGCATCATCGGTTCCCCTGTGCCGGGCTGATCGGCCCGGTCCGGCAGCCGCCTGGATGAGGGCTGCTGCCGCGGTCTCGATGTCGCCTGGGGTGGTCCAACGGCCCAGGTGCGCCCTAGTGGCTCGTCACGCATCCTTGGCTGGGTAATCGACCTGCTGCTCGTTGGCCAGCAGACTGTCTCCAAGTTCTGATCTTGGAGGGTGGTCGTGGGGCGTCGACCGAGTGTGTTCGTCCGGCCGGTGAGCGTGGAGGAGGGCCGTCGGCTGCAGCGGATCAGTCGGAGTGCGAAGGACCCGGTGAAACTCCGCCGGGCGATCGTGGTGCTGATGTCCGCCCAGGGCCAGACGGTCAAGGACATCACCGCGCTGATGCAGGTTGGCGAGGACTATGTCCGCGATGTCATCCACGCCTTCAACGAGCGGGGGTTCGACGCGCTGGACCCAAAATGGAGCGGGGGACGCCCCAAGACGATCAGTGACCAGGTGCGCGAGCACATCTGCCTGATCGCCCGGACGTCCCCCGCCGACTGGAAGATCACCGCGTTCTCCACCTGGAGCCTGAGTAAGCTCGCCGACCACCTCATCAAGCAGAAGGTGACCGCGGCCATCAGCCGGGAGACCCTGCGCCGGATCCTGCGCGAGGGCAAGGTCTCCTGGAAGACCACCACTACCTGGAAGGCGTCCACCGACCCGGAGTTCATTGCCAAGATGCACCGCGTCCTGGCGCTGTACGACACTCCGCCGGCGGACGGGCGGGTGATATGCGTCGACGAGTTCGGGCCGCTGAACCTGATGCCCCGCAAAGGCAAGGCGTGGGGGCCGGTGAGGCGTCCGCGCCGGCTGCGGGCCACCTACAACCGCACACACGGCGTGAGGCACATGCTCGCCGCCCTCGATCTGGCCACCGGCAAGCTGTACTACCGCATCCGCCCGCGTAAACGCTGGCGGGAGTTCCTCGGCCTCCTCAAGGCTCTGCGCGCCCGCTGGCCCGGCGAGAAGCTGTATGTGGTGCTGGACAACTTCTCCCCGCACAAGCACGCAGACGTCCGCACCTGGGCGGTCGACAACGACATCGAACTGGTCTTCCTGCCGACCTACGGCTCCTGGCTGAACTGGATCGAGGCCGAGTTCGCGGCCCTGCGTTACTTCGCGCTCAACGGCACCGACCATCGCAGCCACGACGAGCAGAACGCAGCCATCGCCTCCTACGTCCGCTGGCGCAATTCCCGCGCCGAGCCGAAGACAACCTTCGCACCCGACTCACCGATCCGAGCATGGACCGATTACCCGGCCAAGGCTGCGTGACGAGCCACTAGACGCGCTCCAGCGCGCGGTGCGGAAGGGCTGGGAGTTCCACCTCTACAGGGTCGTCGGGTCGGATGGTCCCTGCATGGCGGACCACGGCCATGACGCCGCACTTGAAGGTGAACTCGTCCGAGAGCGGGTCCAGGGCGAACATCTCACCCAGGAGACCCGTCTGGAAGTCGTTGATCTTCGAGCACGGGTTGCGCAGTCCGGTCACCTCGACCACCGCATCGGCTCCGAGTCGCAGCAGGGACCCGGTGGGCAGGCCCAGAAGGTCCACCCCGCGGGTGGTGATGTTCTCGCCCAGCCGGCCAGCAGAGACGTCGAAACCCTTGAGCGCGAGTTCCTCGAAGAGCTCTTCGTGCATCAGGTGGACTTGGCGCAGGTTGGGCAGGTCCGGCTCGTAAGTCATACGGAACTGATGACGGATCGTCTCGCCTGCGTGGGCGTCCCCCTCCACACCGAGGCCGGCGAGCAGGGTGATGGACGCGTGATTGGGCTTGCTGAACGAATACGAGGCGTTGCGGCTCACCGCGGTGATCCGGCCTGCCTTCACGGCCTCTCCTGGGCAGCCTGGGCGAGGACCGTCTCGCGCAGGCCCGCGGGGTCAACCTGGAGGGCGGCCAGGACCTGGAGGGCGTGGCCTTCAGCCACGGTCAGCAGGCCGAGCAGGATGTGTTCGGTGCCGAACCTGTCGCGGCCCAATGCCTGGGCCTCGCCCAGGGTGTTCTCCAGTGCCTTTCGGGCCTCGGGGGTGTAGGCGGGCCTGGGGAACTGGAAGGCGCCGGGTCCGAAGAAGGTGTCGGCCTGGCGTTGGATCTCTGCGACATCGATACCGATCGACGACAAGGCGTCCTTTGCGGGCTGCCCGCCCACAGCGACGATACCGGCCGCCCCAAGGACGCGTACGGTTTCCTGTCGAGCCCGCGCCAGGTCGACTTTCCGCCCGCGCAGCACACCGGCAGCCGTCCCGCCCTCCGCCGTAAGCAGGCCAAGCAGAAGGTGCTCCGTGCCGATGAAGTCGTGCCCCAGGGTGATCGCCTCGTCCTGGGACGCCGCCACGGCCTGCTTCCCGTGATCGGTGAAGAACTCGAACACTGCTATTCCTCCATGCCCATGGCTTTGCGCCGGCCCGCGTGCTTCTCATGCACCGACTGTCTGCTGACGTTCAAAGACGTGGCGATGTTCTGCCACGACCACCCCTGCTGGCGGGCGTTGTCGACATGCAGCCGCTCCAGCTCTTCCAGGAGACGGCGCAGCGCAACAACGGCCTGCAAACCGACAGCGGGGTCCTTGTTGGTGACCTGTCCGGCCAGCGAGGCCGGGGTGTCCTCAGCTCCCATATCTGTCAGGTTGCCCTGACAGAAGGGCAAGTGTCAAGGAATCCTGACACGGCCCACGTCCTCCAGCGAGGCACGGCGCCCCGGCAGGCTCTCCGCCCCGCCGGGGCGCACCGCAGACGGCCGATCCGTCGACGTCGCCCTCTACACCACGGCGTCCGTCAACGCGATCGTCCCCGCCCACCCCCAGGTCTACTGGGAGCAGCTGCGCGCGGTAGAGAAAGGCCCCGCGTTCCTCAAGGAGCTCGGGTCCTGGCTGAGCTGGCAGGTGCTGCGCTGTGGAACACGGTGGCCAACTGTCGCCCCAGCCCCGAAGGCGGCCGGGGCGCGGCGTTGTTCTTCCTCGTGGGCGATCTGTCGGGCGAGTACGTCGCGGTCGATCCACGGTCGACGGCAGCGAGGACCAGGCCCTGGAGGCCCTCTGTCAGTGGCATCTGATATCTGCTGTCTCGTCAGGTACGCCGTAAGCATGCCGATCGCCGGGAGATGCGATTCATGCCTTTCACCGCGCTACACCCTGAACTGGGCCTCCTCGACTCAACCCTGTCTGGCCTCGGACACGACCTGGAGTGGGGCCAGATCCACAAGGTCCACCCCCGCGTCCTACTCACCTGCCCCGACTGTTCCTGGGGCCTGCACCCGAAGGTCTCCCGCTACGGAGTCCGGTTCTTCTGCCACGACCCGGACCGGCCGAAGTCGTGCGAGCTGCTGAACGAGTCGTGGGTGCACCACATGCTCAAGCTGGAGTTTTCCGACTGCTCAACCAGTGTCCGGATCACTCGTTTGGGCAGTCAGGGGTGCCATCACGTTCTCATTTACCGATCCGGGCAAGCCTCTACGTCGCGGGGTCGACGCGTGGCTGGGAGGTCTTGTGCGAAGCGGGATGGTGCTGGGGGATCTTCGGGTCCAGCCGATGAAGCGGTCGGGGGGCGGATCGTCCTACACGATCGTGTGGCCGGACGGATCGGTGGACGAGGAGGCTGACAGCTTCCTGCGTGCGTACGAGGGTGTCGGGACTCAGAAGACGTACGCCTACAGCCTGGTTGATCACCTGCGGTGGCGGCTCCGTGAAGGGCTGACGACCAAGACTGTGAGTCTTCTGGATCTTCACCGCTACATGGGTGCGGTCGGGGCGAAGGTTCCTATGCCTTGGGGCCAACCGTGGCGGACACCGCCCAAGCGCCCCTATGGCGCCTCGGCTGGAGTTGCCCCGGTCTGACGGACAGCGATGGGCTTGCGAGCTATGCGGCTGCGTAAAGCACTCTATGTGGTCTTTTCGTGGCGTGACGACGTTC
>NZ_JBIRGM010000044.1:0-13887 GCF_044328025.1 Streptomyces sp. NPDC018000 | reverse complement strand
GCCGGGAAGAGGGCCTGTCACTTGGCCGGCACCGTCTGGACGGTGCCGGTGTGCCGGGCACGTTCGGCGGCGAACGCCGCCAGATGACTGCCGAGCGTGGCCTTGGTGCCGGAGCGGACCGCGGCCGGGTCGCCGGTGGCGACGGCGTGGACGAAGGCATCAACCAACGCCGTGTCTCCGCCGCCGTGTCCCTCGGCGGCGTTGGAACCGCTCGTGTCGACCTCGTGGACGGTGACCTCGTCGGTGCGGAAGTCGTGGACGGTGACGCGCTTGCCGTCGCCGCGCAGCCAGCCGTGCGAGCCGAAGATCCGGGTCTGGCGGTCGGTTTGTTCGGTGAAGGCGACCATGGTGAACGTCGCAGTCATGCCGCCGGACAGCTGCATGGCGAGGACCTGGTGATCGACCACGTCGTTGTCGACGCTGTAGGCACACAGGCCGTACGGGCCTTCGCGCAGCGCGGTCAGCAGCGCGGTCTCGTCCGTGGAGTCCGTGACGTGGGTGACCGGCCAGACCGCACCCTTCTCGCGCAGCGTCGGCACGTACAGCTTGAGTGCGGAGTAGGGGCAGCCGTCCTCGACGACGCAGTCCAGGCAGCGCTCCGCGGCACCGGCCGGGGCGTTCTCGGGCCGGAAGTGCTTGAGCCCACCGAAGCTGGCGACCCGCTCGATGCGCTCCCCGGTGACGTAGGAGATCCAGTCCAGGTCGTGGCAGGACTTGGCGAGCAGCATCGGCGAGGACGCCCGCTCACTGCGCCAGGGCCCGCGGACGTAGGAGTGCGCGTAGTGCCACCAGCCGACGGGCTCCAGGTGCTCGACGCTGACGAGTTCGCCCAGCACGCCCGAGCCGACAACCTCCTTCACCAGGTCGGTGTAGGGGGTGTAGCGCAGGACATGGCAGACGGCGAAGAGTACGCCCGCCTTCTCCACGCCCTCGATGAGGGTGCGGGTCTCGGCCTCGCTGGGCGCCAGGGGCTTCTCGGCGAGGATCGCGTACCCGGCCCGCGCCAGCGCCAGGACGGGCTCGACGTGATTGCGGTCCTGGGTGGCAACGATGACGGCGTCGGCGATGGCGTCCCCCTCGACGAGCGGCCGCCAGTCGTCGAACTCGAGCTCCGCCCCGGCCGCGGCGCGGGCAGCCGGCCGGGGGTCGGCCACGGCCACGAGGCGGGCGCGTTCGGGGTGGGCTTTGATCCACGCGGCATAGGCGAGGCCGCGGTTGCCGGCGCCGACGAGAGCCACGCGGACGGGCCGATCGGATATCGGAAGGTGCATGGACATTCCCAAGAGCTCCGTAGAGGTAAAGGAGAGGCACGCGATGGACAAGGCGTACGGTGGGGCCGGGAGGCGTCTCCCGCGGCGATGCCTGGACGCGGAGCCGTCAACGGCTACCGGGTGCGGAGAGCTGACAGGGGCCGGCTGCCGATGCATACGGCGCATACCGGGGCCGCCTGAAAGCCGGAAGGCGGACCGCGCAGTGGTCTCTGCGATCCGGAACACGGGCTGCCCGGGTCGATGACGGGAGGTCCGGAACGGCCGTTCACGGGCGCGCCGCCGTGGGCCGCCGGTTGTGCGCGAGATACGTCGTCTCGACGTGCTCGATGGCTCGCCAGATCGCACCGAGCGCGACCCGGTCGTCGCCGAGCGAGGACGGCTGGAGATCGGGGACCCGGATACACAGCGGCTCCAGACGGTTACGGAGGCGCGGGAGCAGGACGTCGGCGGACTGGGCCAGTCCCCCACCCAGCACGACCCGTTGCGGGTCGACGGTCAGCACCATGGCCGCGAGGCCGAGGGCCACGTCGCTGGCGTAGCGGTCGACGGCGCGCACGGCGACGGTGTCGCCCCGGCGGGCGGCGGCCAGCACATGGGCGGCGGCGTTCCGCGGGGGTACGTCGGACGGGACGGTGGGACAACACGCCAGGCGGGTGGCGGCGGTCGCCCAGGGGGTGACGGGGAAGCTGCCGATCTCGCCCGCCGCGCCGCCGTATCCCCGGTGCACCCGGCCGCCGATGATCAGCGCCGAGCTGAGGCCGAGACCGGCGTGGAGGTAGACGGCGTCCTCGATGTCCCGTGCCGCACCGAGGCGTTGCTCGGCGAGTGCGGCCAGCCGGGTGTCGTTGTCCACCAGGACCGCCCCGGCGCAGCGTTCGTCCAGGTGCTCGGCGAGCCGTACACCGGTCCAGTCGGCGGCCGCTCCCGCGAGTACGACGTCTCCCTCCGGGCCGACGACGCCGGTGGTGCCGGCGCTGATCGTCCAGATCCGGTGGGCGTCGATTCCCGCGTCGTCCAGGCACTCGGTCATCACGTCGCCGATGACGGCAAGCCGGTCGGCGCGCCGGATGTCCGGCGGCACCGTTCGGCGGGCCGTGGTAACGACCGTGCCGCAGAGGTCGGCGAGCACGGCGAGGACGCTGTGGGCGCCGATGTCCAGCCCGAAGACGTAACCGGACTCGCCCCGGAACCGGTAACGGCGGGCCGGCCGCCCCACCGCGCCGGGCGCGGGCGGGACTTCGGCCGCCCACCCCTGGTCGGTCAGCTCGGTGGCGAGGTCCTCCGCCGAGGCGCGGGAGAGACCGGTGAGCGTGGCCAGCTCGGTCAGCGTCACCGGCGCGCTGGCACTTCTCAGCGCCCGCAGCGCGCCGAACGCGTTGAGCCGACGCAGCTGCGCCAAGTCACCGCCGGCGGGTCGGGATGCGTCCATGTACTCCTCTTGACGTCGTTTCAGCCGTAGGGATTAATCAGAGAGTCCACGAAAATATTGCGATGGTCAAGCGCCAGGAGGACGCAGAGGTCGCTCAGGTCCGCGGAAAAAACGCCCACTTATTGGGAAGACTCTCATAACCCGGAGGGACCACGATGCCCCGAAAACGCCCTAGACCACTCCTCATCCTGCTGCTCGCCCTGACCGTTCTGGTCGCGGGGCCTGCCCCCTTGGCCGCGGCCCGGGGAGGTGGCGGCACCAGTAAATCGGCACTGGACCGGACGTGGTTCGGCCCCGAGGCCGACCTCGGCGTCCAGCAGGAAACGGTCTCCATCAACGACGCCGTGGTGGGCACGGAGGACGGCCGGCCCACGATGTACACGACGGTCTCCGCCGAGAACGCGATCTTCAACGTCATCGACATCCGGCACAACCGGCTGCTGCGCTCGTTCACGCTGCCTGGCGTGCAGCAGTCCTGGCGGCATGCGATCGGCCCCGACGGCACCGTCTACATCGCCGCCATCACCGGCGGCCAGACAGGAGAGCTGTGGAGCTACAGCCCGGCCGACAAGGAAGTGCGCGAGCTCGGCACCGTTCCGGGCGAGAAGTCGCTGTGGTCGATGACCACGGACCCGGAGGGCAATGTCTGGATCGGCACCTTCCCCAACGGCAAGGTGTTCAGATACGACCCGCAGAGCAAGGACTTCCACGACTACGGGCAGATGGTGCCCGGCCAGCAGTACGTGCGCTCCATCGCCTACCACGACGGATCCGTCTACGCGGGCGTCGGCTCCGTCGGTGACGTCATCCGGCTCGACACCGCCACCGGTACGAAGACGAAGATCTCCGACCAGGTCCCGGCGCTCCTCGGAGTGGAGCCCCACGAGGTGCCCTTCGCCTACGACATGACGGTCGTCGACGGCTGGCTGTTCGTCAAGTTCAGCGACCCGCAGATGAAGCTGCTCTTCTACGACCTCGACGCCGGCAAGTGGAGCGACAAGTCCGTCGGCAAGAACACGCCTTCCGACGCGGGGGCCTTCTCCTTCAACCAGCTTCAGTCGCGGGACGGGAAGGTGTACGTCACCAACAACCGCGAGCTGTACGAGATCGACACGGCGACGCTGGAGTCCCGCTCGACCGGAATCGCCTTCGGTACCTCGCTGCGCGGTGCCGCCTGGATACCGCTCAATGATCCGGACCTCCCCGGGACCTCGCTCGTCACCCTGCAGTCGGGCGGCAGGATCACCGCTTTCGACATCGCGTCACGGCGGAGCAAGGCGCTGCCCTCGGTGGTGCAGGGCGCGCCGAACCCGCTGCACAACCTGGAGGCGGCGCCGGACGGCACGCTGTTCATGAGCGGCTACCCCGGCGGCACCGGGTCCCGATTCGACCCTCGCACCGGCCGCACCACCCGCTTCCCGATGGGCCAGGCCGAGGGCATGGCGGGCCTGGGCGACACGATGTACTTCGGCATCTACCCCGGAGGCATCATCTCCTCGGCGAAGCTGGACGCGGCGACCCCGGCCGTCTCCGAGAAGTTCCGTCTCGGCTCCGAACAGGACCGGCCGTACGTGGTGAAGGCCCACGACGGCAAGCTGCTCATCGGTTCCATCCCCGACTACGGAAAGCTCGGCGGCGCGCTGACCATCTACGACCCCGCCGACGGGGAGAAGAAGACCTACCCCGACATCGTCCACAACCAGAGCGTCGCCGGGCTCGCCCAGCGCGGCGGACGGATCTACGGCTCCACCACCGTCTACGGCGGTCTGGGGACCGACGCCACTGAGTCCGAGGCCAAGATGTTCGTCTGGGATGTCGCCGGCGAACGCAAGGTCAAGGAGTTCGCTCTCGACCTCCCCGGCCTCGACAGCCCGAAGATGATCAGCGGTCTCAGCTTCGGCCGCGACGGCCTGCTGTGGGGCGCGGCCGACGGATTCCTGTTCGCGATGGACCCGGACACCCTCCAGGTCGTCAAGTACAAGAACGTCTACCCTGAGGTGAAGAACTACGGCATGTGGCGGCCGGTCTACCTCCGCTGGGGCGCCGACGGCCTGCTGTACACCACCCTGGCCAGCAAGCTCACCGTTGTGGACCCCAAAACCATGGACCACGTGACACTCGGCGACTACGACGAGGAGGTCGCCTTCATGACCCTGGCCCGGGACGCCGACGGCCACGAGAACATCTACTTCCTCGGCAAGACGGCGGAGTCCCGGCTGCGGATGATCCCGGTGCGCCACGGCCTGGCCGGCGCCGTGGCCGTCGACAACGCCGGCTTCGAGGTGGCGCCGCTGGACGACGGCGCCGTCCCAGGGTGGCAGGGCGGTGGCACCCTGTTCACCCTCTCCCAAGAGCGGGCGTACACCGGCAGACGCAGCATGAAGATCGTCGATGCGGCCCGGAGCGGCCCCGAGGCGTCGGCGGAGCTGACCAGTGAGCCGGTGCCGGCTGCCGCGGGGGCGTACTACCGGGCCCGTGCCAAGGTATACATCGAGGACGGGAGCACCGACGATTCGGTGCTGCTGCTGAGTTTCCTCGACAGGGCCGGCCAGCCGGTCGGCCGGATGGCGAGCGCACCGCTCCGCAGCGCGGACCAGCGGCGCTGGATCGACGCGCAGGCGAGTGGTACGGCTCCGCCTGGTACGGCGTCGGTCCTCATCTCGCTGTACTCGTCCGCGTGGAACCTCATGACCGGATACGTCGACGCGGTGAGCCTTCAACAGACCAGGCGTGGGTGACACCCACGCGCGGACACCAGGCCGCGGCGACCGTACGCCGTGGCCCGGTGTCGTCGATGCGGCGCTCAGCCCTCGCCGTCGAACTCGCACCGAACGGCATCACCGCCAACACCCTCGCACTCGGCACGGCCCGGACCCCGATCGACGGCGTGTTCCCCTTCGACCGCGATGCGTTCGAGACGGCCTACCGGGAGCGTATTCCGCTTGGCTGCTACTCGGTGCCCGACGAGAACGTGGGCCCGCTGCTGCTCGCCTCGGATGCCGGGGCGTACATCAACGGGGCCCGGATCGTCGTGGACGGCGGAGTGCTCGCCGAACAGATGCACCGGATGCGCTTCATCTGTCCCGCCGCGTACGCGGCGTACGACGCTCAGCTCTGCCACCCTTTGGTGACCGGGTCAGCACAGAAGGAAACTTGACGCCATGACACACACCTTGCGCACCCTCGCCCCGGCCGACGAGGCAGCCGTGCACGCGCTATGGGCGATCTGCTTCGACGCCCCGCACCTCCCGGCGCTGCACGCCCTGGACCCCGACCGCCACCGGCGGACCTTCGTGGCCGCGCGCGGTGACACGGTCGACGCCGTCGTCTGCTACGTGCCGCGGCAGCTCCGCGACGCCCGCGGCCGGGTCGAACGGGTGGGTGGTATCGGCAATGTCGCCACCCGCCCCGAGGCACGGGGCCAGGGCCTGGTTCGCCGGCTGCTCGCCATTGCCGCCGAGGCCATGACCGCCGAGTCCTGCACATGGTCCCTGCTGTTCACGGCCACTCCCGGGGTCTACGAGCGCTCGGGTTGGACCGGCTTCCGCACTTCCTGGGCTGAGGGCCCGCTCACCACTGTTGGCCCACCCGAGCCCCGCTTCCACATCCGTGCGGCCACCCCGACCGACGCCCCGCGGCTGGCAGAACTGCACGCCGGATTCAACGCCGCACGCCCACTCACCGCGGTGCGGACGGCCAACGACTGGATCCACCGCGTGCCCGCCTGGTACGGCCCCGGCGCCGAATGGCTCATCGCCGAGGACAACGGGGGGACCGCGGTCGGCTACACCGTGACCCAGCACATCGGCGAGGCCGTCGAGGTCCGCGAGTGCGCGGTGACGGAAGCCGCACCGGCGGCCCTCGGTGAGTTGCTCGCTGCGGTGGCCCGCCGGGCCCGTGCGGCGGGCGCCACAGTCGGCCGGGCTCACCTCCCCGAGGACCCAGCCGTCCGCGCTGCCCTGCCCCGGCTTCTCGCCCAGGATCAGGCCCGGGAGCGGGCGCAGACGGTGGGTATGGCCCGCCCGCTCCTTGCCCCGCCGGAGGCGATACGCGCCACGCTGCAGGCCACGGGAGCAACCCACTGGCATGGCGACTCGTTCTGAGCCAACAGTCCCAGGGCTCGATGTGTTTGCCTGCCGTCCACTCAGCGGGGCACGTCACCGGGACCTCGGCCAGAACCGGGCGCACTTCGACCTGAGCCCCGTGGGTTCAGCTTGTCGCGGCTGCCGTTGCATCCGGCGCAGCCGTCCTCGCCGTGGATGTGGCCGGCCATGACCGTCACGTTGATGACGACCGCGTACAGGTCGCTGCCGGTCTGGGCCAGGGAGTCCGGTACACCAGCGAGGCCAGGGCGATTTCGGGGTTGTCGAGCGGCAGCATCGGGGCCTGGCGCACGCCCTTCTCGTTGCTGCTCTCCTCGTAGGAGGACAGACTCTGCGCGAGGCGATCGGCTGTGGCCTTGGCGTCGAAGTACCGCCAGGCGGAGTGCACTTGGATCCCGAGCCGCTCGGCCACGGTGTTGAGGTCCTTCTCGATGGTTTCCTCAACGGTCGACGGCGCGAGCGTCACCCCCTATGAGCCAGCTCCGCGAGCGTCTGGGCAACAGCTTCACCGAGGCCGGAAGGACGTCCGCGGTCGGCTCACGTCGAGGCAGGTCCTGAACGTTGCAGTCCGCGATGCTCCTTCCGCCGGGTGTCGCCGGGGCCCGCGCCCTCTGGGGTGGCGCGGGCCGCGGCGCGGGGCAGCAGCCCAGGTCGTCCTGTCAAGACCGCGGGCTGCACCTTCCCTGTCTACGGGCCCGGTGGCACCCCCGCGACCCGCGGAGAGCAGCACGGCTACGGCTGTCACCCGTCCGGGCGGCCGCACGGCCATCGGCGAACCGGGCTGCCGTTCCGCGTTGGCTGCATACGCGAGAACGGGAGTCATTTGTCGACGACTTTGGGAGTCAGTTCGTACGACGCAACCAAGATCAATGTCGATGAGATTGGGAGTCACCCATTGCGCACGATCAAGACAGGTGTTCGGCCTCGCGGTCACCGGACCGGCGCTCAAGGAGACAGCAGCGTCAACGCGGCAATTCCTCGTGGTGTGGTTACCACCACTCCCACACGGTGGCTGGCTGGATAGGCAGCGGCATCAGTGTCCGGCGATCGTGTGTCCCGGAAAACAACGTGATCCGAAGGGGGAACAGTGAGTCGTCCCATGGAACGCGCTCTCGCGCGCCGCACGTTACTGGCCGGTGCAGCGGCGGCCAGTGTGGGAACGGTCTTTGCAGGCGCGGGGAAGGCCGTGGCCGGTGGGCGCGGAGGACCGGTGAGACAGGCGGCAGTGGCCGCCGAGACGGCGCGTCTGGAGCGCGCGTTGATCGAGTTGCGGCGGGACATCCACCGGCACCCCGAAGCCCCGGGGCGGGAGCAGCGCACGGCCGCTGCGGTGGCCCGGAAGCTGCGGGCGGCGGGGCTGACCGTTACCACCGGGGTGGGCGGCCACGGTGTCGTCGGTGTCCTGCGGGGTACGCGTCCAGGCCGGACCGTTGCCTACCGGGCGGACATGGACGCGGTTCCGCCCACAGACATCGTCGGGACAGGTCCCGCGCCGGCCCACGTCTGCGGCCACGACGTCCACACCACAGTGGGTATCGGCGTCGCTCAGGTCCTGGCACGGCTGCGGCAGCAGTTGAGCGGAACAGTGGTTTTTCTCTTCCAGCCTGCCGAGGAGACCCTGTCCGGCGCCCGCGCACTGATCGACACTGGCGTGTTGGAGCGTATGGGCATCGAGGAGATCCATGCGCTGCACTGCGGGCCGTTTCCGGTCGGCCAGTTCGCTGTGACTCCGGGCTACGGGTTGCCGGGCCAGGACAAGGCGGAGGTGACCCTCTCCGGGCCGGACGCGCTCGATGCCGCGCGGCGCCTGACTGCCGACATCGGCGCGCTCGCAACGGTGGCGGTGCCGCAGACCCCAGCGGACCTGGAGCGCCTCGTCGCCGACGCCAAAACGCCCAACGGTCCGCTGGCCCGGTTCGTAGCCGTGCGGGCCAGGGCCCAGGAGGCCACGGTGAGTGTGTCCTATCGCTGCTGGCCGCCGGAGCGGTACGTGAAGGTCCGTGAGGACATTGGCCGAGTGAGCATGCTGTACTTGGGGGCCGCGACACGCTTCCCCGCCGAGCCGTTCCCGGCCATGGTCTGCCCAGAGCGCGACGCCAACCTGCTCGCCCACCACCTACGCCGGACCATCGGCGGTGACACGGTCATCGAGCTTCGTGCCGCCTTCCCCTTCAACGGTGAGGACTTCGCCCTCTACTTGGACCGGATCCCCGGTACGTACACATTTCTCGGCGTCCGTGCTCCTGGAGCACCCATCACAACGAGCTTCCCGCACTATCCCGACTTCTCCCCAGATGAGCGCGCCATCGGCGTCGGCGTACGGGCGATGGCTGGCTGGATCGCCGAGCGCACCCACGGGGCGCAGGGCCTGTCAGGCGGATTCAGGGCCGGGGGCGACTGACTCCCGTTCTCGTGAACATCGCCTATTCGCTCAAGTCTGCGACTCCCCATCTCTCGTCGAAACGACGTCGCAACTCGCTTACATAGCCAAGCGACCGACCGGTTCGGGGTAGCGCTCGCGGGGCAGGTGTGGGGATCGGCGAAGAGCTCCTGGGCGGCCTTCTCCTCCGGTGGGGGCGGCGGGCGTAATCCGGAATGCTCAGAAAGGCCCGCCGTATTCAGGCACGACCGGTGTCAGAGACATGGCCGTCGTGGTGGCTGCGATGGTCGCCGTCAGAGTCAGGGTGCTGTCCACCCGCTGCCTGAACGGCCGGTGTCCGGCTGCCAGCGCTCGCTGTGCGCCCGCCCGGTCGGCGTACGAAGGGCTCCCGGGTGGGCTCCGTCTTCCACAGTGCCCCGGCCACGCCGGGGGCCGGTGGCTGGGCCGAACGAGGGGTCGACAGTACGCAGAAGAAGGTTGCCCGCGGCCCAGAGCGGTTGATCCGCGGGCACACGCGATGATGCCTGACCTGAACTCTGCTGTCTTCCCGTCAGTCACAGGACACCCCACCGACAAGGGCATGGTGGCCCCGGCGATGAGACGGGGCGCACGGACGGCTACATAGGCATCGACGTCAGTCAGGCGTTCGGTATCGGGTCCGCCGCCTTGTGGCGGACCCGTGTTTCTCCTAGTAGGGCTTTGTTAGGTACCCCGACTGATCATCGCCAGTTAGGTTGTGATCTTCTGTCAGGTGTGACACCTGAGGAGATGGAGATTGTCCGCCCGCGCCTGGAGGCGTTCGCGGTGGAGATGCTTGGTTCGCTGGCGCGTCGGGATCAGCGGGCCAAGGGTGAGCTGTATCTGCGTGGGCTGATGCTGGACGGCAAGCGTAAGTCCATGCAGCCGATGGCTGAGCGCCTGGGGGTGGACCATCAGCAGCTGCAGCAGTCGTTTCTTCCTCGACCTGGGATTACTCCAAGGTCCGTGAGCGGTTGGCTCGTTGGGCTGCCGCGCATATCTCTCCCGAGGCGTACGCGATCGATGATGTCGGCTTCCCCAAGGACGGCTACGACTCGCCGGGGGTGGCGCGGATGTACTGCGGCGCGCTGGGCAAGCGCGGCAACTGCCAGGTAGGCGTCAGTGTGAACCTGGTCAGCGACCGCGCGTCATCGGCTGTCGACTGGCGCCTGTTCCTGCCCGAGAGCTGGGACGACACCAAGTACGGCCAGGACAAGCTGATGGCCGGGGCGATCCGGCGCCGCCGTGCCAAGGCGGGAATCCCGGACACCGAGCGGCACCGGGAGAATGCGAAAAGGTGCGCAATCCGGGCCGCCGACTCGACGACGGCACCGCGCTCTGCACCAACTGCACCCCGCGGCCCGAGCGCGAGTGCACACACTGCGGAACGGTCGCCCGGCACAGGTACAGCGATGACGACGGTGCTCCACGCTGCAAGAACTGCTATCAGGCCCCGAAGCGACGCTGCGGGATCTGCGGTGAGGAGCGCGCCATCGCGGCCCGCCAGGCCGATGGCCAGACGGACGCCTGCACCCACTGCTACCGCGGGGCCAAGGGAACCTGTGCTGTCTGCGGCCGCTTCCGTCACGGCCGTCACGCCACCGCCAGCGACGGAGCGTTCCACTGCATGTCGTGCTGGCCACGGCCGATCCGGAAGTGCGATGACTGCGGCGAGATGAAACCCGGACACAGCACCTGGCCCATCGGCGATCATTGCTCCGGCTGCTATCAGCGACGCACCCAGGTGCCCGCTCCGTGCTCGGCTTGCGGGCGCCTGCGCGTGATGGTCGCCCGCGGCGCCGATGGTGGGGAGATCTGCCGGGCCTGCTGCGGCATGGACGCCCCCAACTCCTGCTGCCGACAGTGCAACGCACCGGACGACATCTACGACGATGGCCGCTGCCCCCGCTGCGTCCTCACCGACCGCGTCCACGACCTGCTCAGCACCGAGGACGGCACCGTTCCCCTGCCGCTCAAGCCTCTGGCCGCGGCATTGACAGACACGGGTAATCCCTATGCGGTCCTCAACTGGCTGCGACGCAGCCGCAGCGCGAAACTTTTCGCCGAACTCGCTCTCCTGCAAGGCGAGTTCAACCACGAGACGCTGGACGCGCTGCCCCAGAACGAGCCCATACGCTACCTTCGCGGTCTGCTCGTCGCGGCCGGCGTTCTGCCCCGCCGAGACGAGGACCTCGCCCGCCTGGAACTATGGCTGGCCAACGCCCTCCGACAACTCCCGCCGCACCAAGCCCGAGTGATCAGGGCGTTCGGTGAGTGGCACGTCGTCCGCGACGCCCGCCGACGCGCGGCCCGGGGCCGCTACACCGCCCTGGCCGCCACCGGCGGCATCAGGGCCCGACGCCTCACCGGCAAGCTCGCCATCTCCTGACCGTCCAAGAGGAACTCTTCCGAGTTCCTTGACAAAAAAGACCTCCACGACCAGCTCCGGCGCTGCCTCAACAACGACACCATTCCTCGGGAAGCACGCATCATCGGTGCCCTGATCAGGCTCTATGCCGTCCCTGTCTCCCGCATCGTCGTCCTGACCACCGACCGCTTCCACCGTGACGACAATGGCGCCTACCTCACCCTCGACCGTCACCCCGTGCTACTGCCGCCGAAGCTGGCCGTCCTCATCGAGGAGCAGATCGCCCAGCCCGTGACCGACTCACGGATGCTCCAGCAGTTCGGCAACAGAGACGGCTACCTCTTCCCAGGCAAGGCACCGGGAAGGCCACGGAACGTGGTCGGTACGCACAACCTGCTGAACCAGTTCGGGCTGCCAGTTCTCTCCGCCCGCAACACCGCCATGATCGAAGCGGTCACCAGCCTCCCGCCCATCGCGGTCGCCGACCTCTTCGACATCCACCCCAACACCGCCCAGAGGTGGGCGAATTATGCCAAAGACGATTGGAGCGCCTAACTTGCGGCACACAGGATCACCGACTAACGGAACGCTCGGCACGGACCGCCTCGCTTGCGCACCATCGTGAACGCGGACTCTGTGACCATCGGAGGAATAGCTCTCACCGACTCGCTGTCTCAGCGGAATACGTGGACATTCTCCTCAGCCCACTGCCGGAACGGCCTCCCCGGGAAGCAGGTGACCTGTGAAAACGTGTCGCGCACTGCCAGCAGTTCGTCATTGACGTCTCCACCTGTGACATCAAGTACCGCATCCGCGGCCTCCTCCCCGAAGACCGCAGTCATCTGATCACGAGCCTCCTGTCGGCTGATCTCGATGAAGGGCACATCCCGCCCGAGTGCTGCCGCGATGGCCTCGACTTGCTGCCGGGCTGTCACCGGCTCCGGACCGGTCAGGGCATATGTCCGCCCCCGGTGGCCGGGCTCGGTCAGCGCAACCCGCGCCACAGACGCGATATCGGCGGGATGGATCGTGGGCAGCCCGATTTCCGCATACGGCGCACGGACCGTCTCACCGCTGCGGATCGACGCCGCCCACATCATGGCGTTCGAGGCGAACTGCGTCGGCCGCAGGATCGTCCAAGCCATGCCGCTGTCCTTGAGTAGCCGCTCGACCGTCAGGTTCTCGCCGGCAGGGCCCAGATGCGGATGGCTCTGGACGGTAATCGACGACACCAGGACCACGTGCTCCACACCCGCCCGCCCAGCAGCCGCGATGATCTCCGCGTCCGGGCCTATACGTGAGACGAGGAACAGCGAGCGCACCCCGTCCAGAGCAGGCTTCAACGACTCCGGAGCCGCGAAATCACCCTCAACGGCCTCGACCCCCTTGGGGAACGACGCCCGAGAAGCGTCACGGGTGAATCCTCTGAGCAGCCCCGCACCGCATTCCTGCAACTCCCTCAGTAGTGCACTGCCCACATTTCCGGTGGCTCCGGTCACGAGGATCATGAACGCGTTCTCCTGTCGTCAGAGATCAACTTCAGGACACGCTAGAAGCTCAATCGCACTTCAGGTCAAGGAGGCTCCACTGCCACGCATACGCGGAGAACCCGGTGCTTCGCCCAGGGAACTGCCCTCCGACGAACTACATGGCGGGGTCGGCGTCTGGAGCCTGCCTCGGCGGCACGGTGAACCGGATCATTGCTCTCGGGCAGGGCCCGGCGCACGCCTTGAACCACGAATAGCACACCCTCGGAATACCGGCTCTCCACCAGTCCAATGACGCGGTGGAGCCTGCCGAGTACCGGGTCTGGGCCCGGGCACCTGAGCACGTACGGCCCGTGGACGGCGTCTCGTACGACGCCGTGCCCACCGAGTACCTGGAGCCGCCCACGATCGTCGAGCAGGCGCTGGGGCCGCGCCGCCCACCCGGCTGGGTACTGGCCAAGGCAGGCGGCCGCGGTCCTGGCCGGGGTGCCGTGCATGCCGTCGACTGCACGGAGGCTCCGGCTGGGGCGCCGGTTCTCACACTGGAGCAGGCGCTGGACGCGGCGGAGCATCCCGGTACCCGACTGTGTTCCCTATGCGGCGCGGCGGCCGAGTTGGACCCTGTGCTCAAGGGTTTCGACCAGGGATTCGGTGGAAGCTGAGCTGAGGTGTGTCAGAAGTTCGGCCAGTGGGCGTAGTCCTGTCGCGGCTTCCTGTGGAGCCAGCGCTCGACGGCGCGGCCTATGCGTCCACGGGGAGCCGGTGGCACGGTGGTTTTCACCGGTCGGTGCTGCGGGACGTCCGGTGGTGAGTCCCTGGTGGTTGCGGGGT
>NZ_JBIRGM010000043.1:0-14740 GCF_044328025.1 Streptomyces sp. NPDC018000 | reverse complement strand
CACCCCCCAGATCATGCGAACTACAGGGGGGAACAGTCATGCCGTCCCAGAGGCCGGGAACCCCATTGCGGGGCTGATCAAGAAGGTAATGGGGGCGGCGTTCCCCCATTTGCCGGTCCGTCTTGTTTCCGTGGCCTGTCCGCCATCCGTGTGACGTGCGTCTTGGCGCAGGCCTCCGGGCGGGCGGCTTCGCCGTCGTAAGGTGAGTCTCTATACAGGCATCCGCATAACTTGCTGTTACCTGGCGGTTTCGTTTCCTTTGCCGCCGGGCATGAGCCGTAGACACCGCGGGCAACGACGCCTGCTCTCTGTGATTCCCCTCGGGTGCCGATTCTCCGACCGCGACTCACCCCATCGCCTTGCACGGTGTCCGCATGTTGGAACGAGCTATCCGCTTTCTGAGAAGTGCCCCATTATGTACCTGCACGAAATTTCGCAGAGGGCCAACGTCGTCCCTCGGCACTGCATATGCCACGACGACGACGGGAGAGCCGATGCGTACCGACGCCTGGTCGCCCATGGACGGTCGCCCCGCCCCGCAGGGGATGTACGACCCCCGTAACGAGCACGACGCCTGTGGCGTCGGGTTCGTGGCCACTTTGACCGGTGCGGCCAGCCATGACCTGGTCGAGCAGGCGCTGACCGTACTGCGCAACCTCGAACACCGCGGTGCCACGGGATCCGAGCCCGACTCCGGCGACGGCGCCGGAATCCTCCTCCAGGTCCCGGACGCCTTCCTCCGCGACGAGGTCGCCTTCGACCTCCCCGAGGCCGGTGCCTACGCCGCCGGAATCGCCTTCCTGCCCGCGGCCGACTCCACCGAGGCCGTCCGGAAGCTGGAGAAGATCTCCGCCGAGGAGGGACTCAAGGTCCTCGGCTGGCGCGAGGTCCCGGTCACCCCGGAGATCCTCGGTAACGGCGCCCGCGCCACCATGCCCGAGTTCCGCCAGATCTTCGTTGCGGACGGTGAGAGCACCGGTATCGCGCTCGACCGCAAGGCCTTCGTCCTGCGCAAGCGCGCCGAGCGGGAGACCGGGGTGTACTTCCCCTCGCTCTCCGCCCGCACGATCGTCTACAAGGGCATGCTCACCACGGGACAGCTGGAGCCGTTCTTCCCGGACCTCTCCGACCGCCGCTTCGCCACCGCCATCGCACTGGTGCACTCGCGCTTCTCCACGAACACCTTCCCGAGCTGGCCGCTCGCCCACCCGTACCGATTCGTCGCGCACAACGGCGAGATCAACACGGTCAAGGGCAACCGCAACTGGATGAAGGCCCGCGAGTCCCAGCTCGCCTCCGGCCTCTTCGGAGCTGCGCAGCTGGACCGGATCTTCCCCGTCTGCACCCCGGACGCCTCCGACTCCGCCTCCTTCGACGAGGTCCTGGAGCTGCTCCACCTCGGCGGCCGCTCGCTGCCCCACTCGGTGCTGATGATGGTCCCGGAGGCGTGGGAGAACCACACCTCCATGGACCCGGCCCGTCGCGCCTTCTACCAGTACCACTCCACGATGATGGAGCCCTGGGACGGCCCGGCCTGCGTCACCTTCACCGACGGCACCCAGGTCGGCGCGGTCCTGGACCGCAACGGTCTGCGCCCCGGCCGCTACTGGGTCACCGACGACGGCCTCGTCGTGCTCTCCTCCGAGGTCGGTGTCCTGGACATCGACCCCGCGAAGGTCGTCCGCAAGGGCCGCCTGCAGCCCGGCAGGATGTTCCTCGTCGACACCGCCGAGCGCCGCATCATCGAGGACGACGAGATCAAGGCATCCCTCGCCGCCGAGCAGCCGTACGAGGAGTGGCTGGAGGCCGGCGAGATCGAGCTGGAGGACCTCCCCGAGCGGGAGCACATCGTGCACACGCACGCCTCCGTCACCCGCCGCCAGCAGACCTTCGGCTACACCGAGGAAGAGCTCCGCGTCATCCTCGCGCCGATGGCCCGCACCGCCGGCGAGCCGCTCGGCTCCATGGGCACGGACTCGCCGATCGCGGCCCTGTCCGAGCGCCCCCGGCTGCTCTTCGACTACTTCACCCAGCTGTTCGCGCAGGTCACCAACCCGCCGCTGGACGCCATCCGCGAGGAGCTCGTCACCTCGCTGCGCTCCTCGCTCGGCCCGCAGGGCAACCTGCTGGAGCCGACCGCCGCGTCGTGCCGCAGCGTCACGCTGCCGTTCCCGGTGATCGACAACGACGAGCTGGCCAAGCTGATACACATCAATGCCGACGGCGACATGCCGGGCATGAAGGCCGCCACGCTCTCCGGTCTCTACCGGGTCGGCGGCGGCGGCGACGCCCTCGCGGCGCGGATCGAGCAGATCTGCACCGAGGTCGACGCCGCCATAGAGGACGGCGCCCGTCTGGTCGTCCTGTCCGACCGGCACTCCGACGCCGAGCACGCGCCGATCCCGTCGCTGCTGCTCACCTCGGCCGTCCACCACCACCTCATCCGCACCAAGCAGCGCACCCGGGTGGGCCTGCTGGTCGAGGCCGGAGACGTCCGCGAGGTCCACCACGTCGCGCTGCTGATCGGTTACGGCGCCGCCGCGGTCAACCCGTACCTGGCGATGGAGTCCGTCGAGGACCTGGTCCGCGCCGGTACGTTCATCGAGGGCATCGAGCCCGAGAAGGCCATCCGCAACCTGATCCACGCGCTCGGCAAGGGCGTCCTGAAGGTCATGTCCAAGATGGGCATCTCGACGGTCGCCTCCTACCGCGGCGCCCAGGTCTTCGAGGCCGTCGGCCTGGACGAGGGCTTCGTCGCGAAGTACTTCAACGGCACCGCCACCAAGATCGGCGGCGCCGGACTCGACGTCGTCGCCAAGGAGGTCGCCGACCGGCACGCCAAGGGCTACCCCGCCTCAGGCATCTCCGCCTCGCACCGCGCGCTGGAGATCGGCGGCGAGTACCAGTGGCGCCGCGAGGGCGAGCCCCACCTGTTCGACCCGGAGACGGTCTTCCGCCTCCAGCACGCCACGCGCAGCAAGCGGTACGACATCTTCGAGAAGTACACGGACCGGGTGAACGAGCAGTCCGAGCGCCTGATGACGCTCCGTGGTCTGTTCGCCCTGAAGACGCATGAGAACGGCAAGAGCGACCGTGAGCCGATCCCGGTCGACGAGGTCGAGTCCGTCTCCGAGATCGTCAAGCGCTTCTCCACCGGCGCCATGTCGTACGGCTCGATCTCCCGCGAGGCGCACGAGACCCTCGCCATCGCCATGAACCAGCTGGGCGGCAAGTCCAACACCGGTGAGGGCGGCGAGGACGCCGACCGGCTCTACGACCCGGCGCGCCGCTCGTCCATCAAGCAGGTCGCCTCCGGCCGCTTCGGTGTGACCAGCGAGTACCTGGTCAACGCGGACGACATCCAGATCAAGATGGCGCAGGGCGCCAAGCCCGGCGAGGGCGGCCAGCTGCCCGGCCACAAGGTCTACCCATGGGTCGCCAGGACCCGGCACTCCACCCCGGGTGTCGGCCTGATCTCGCCGCCGCCGCACCACGACATCTACTCCATCGAGGACCTGGCCCAGCTGATCCACGACCTCAAGAACGCCAACCCGGCGGCCCGCATCCATGTGAAGCTGGTCTCCGAGGTCGGTGTCGGCACGGTCGCCGCGGGTGTCTCCAAGGCACACGCGGACGTCGTCCTGATCTCCGGCCACGACGGCGGAACGGGCGCCTCCCCGCTCACCTCGCTGAAGCACGCGGGTGGCCCCTGGGAGCTCGGCCTCGCCGAGACCCAGCAGACCCTGCTGCTCAACGGCCTGCGCGACCGTATCGTCGTGCAGACCGACGGCCAGCTGAAGACCGGCCGCGACGTCATCATCGCCGCGCTGCTGGGCGCCGAGGAGTTCGGTTTCGCGACCGCGCCGCTCGTCGTCTCGGGCTGCGTCATGATGCGCGTCTGCCACCTGGACACCTGCCCGGTCGGTATCGCCACCCAGAACCCGGTCCTGCGGAGCCGGTTCTCCGGCAAGGCCGAGCACGTCGTCAACTTCTTCGAGTTCATCGCCCAGGAAGTCCGCGAGCTCCTCGCCGAGCTGGGCTTCCGAACGATCGAAGAGGCCGTCGGCCACGCCGAGCTGCTCGACACCGACCGTGCGATCACGCACTGGAAGGCGCAGGGCCTCGACCTGGAGCCGCTGTTCCACGTCCCCGAGCTGCCCGAAGGCGCCGTCCGGCACCAGCTGGTCGAGCAGGACCACGGTCTCGCCAAGGCCCTCGACAACGAGCTGATCAAGCTTGCCGCCGACGCCCTGAGCGCCCAGAGCGCCGAGGCCGCCCAGCCAGTCCGGGCCCGGATCGCGATCCGGAACATCAACCGGACCGTCGGCACCATGCTCGGCCACGAGGTGACGAAGAAGTTCGGCGGCGCCGGTCTGCCGCAGGACACCATCGACATCACGTTCACCGGCTCCGCCGGCCAGTCCTTCGGCGCGTTCGTGCCGAGCGGTGTGACGCTGCGACTCGAGGGCGACGCCAACGACTACGTCGGCAAGGGCCTCTCCGGCGGACGCGTCATCGTCCGCCCGGACCGTGGCGCCGACCACCTCGCCGAGTACTCCACCATCGCGGGCAACACCATCGCCTACGGGGCCACCGGCGGCGAACTGTTCCTGCGCGGCCGGACCGGCGAGCGGTTCTGCGTCCGCAACTCCGGAGCGACGGTCGTCTCGGAAGGCGTGGGCGACCACGGCTGCGAGTACATGACCGGCGGTCACGCCGTCGTACTCGGCGAGACCGGACGCAACTTCGCCGCAGGAATGTCGGGCGGTGTCGCATACGTCATCGACCTGGACCGCGACAACGTCAACGCCGGCAACCTCGGCGCGATCGAGGCCCTCTCCGACACCGACAGGCAGTGGCTGCACGATGTGGTGCGCCGCCACCAGGAGGAGACCGGTTCCACGGTCGCAGAGAAGCTGCTTGCCGAGTGGGACACCGCGGTGGCCCGCTTCAGCAAGATCATCCCGTCCACGTACAAGGCAGTGCTCGCCGCCAAGGACGCCGCTGAGCTCGCCGGTCTCTCCGAACAGGAGACCACCGAGAAGATGATGGAGGCGGCGACCAATGGCTGACCCCAAGGGCTTTTTGACCACCGGGCGCGAGGTCGCCAGGACCCGCCCCGTGGGCGAGCGCGTCAAGGACTGGAACGAGGTCTGCGTTCCGGGCTCGCTGCTCCCGATCATCAGCAAGCAGGCCGGCCGCTGCATGGACTGCGGCATCCCGTTCTGCCACAACGGCTGCCCGCTCGGAAACCTCATCCCCGAGTGGAACGACTACGCCTATCGCGAGGACTGGACGGCGGCGTCCGAGCGCCTGCACGCCACGAACAACTTCCCGGAGTTCACCGGGCGGCTCTGCCCGGCCCCGTGCGAGTCGGCGTGTGTGCTCGGCATCAACCAGCCGGCCGTCACCATCAAGAACGTCGAAGTCTCCGTCATCGACAAGGCGTGGGACAGCGGCGACGTCACCCCGCAGCCGCCCGACCGGCTCTCCGGCAAGACCGTCGCCGTCATCGGCTCGGGCCCGGCGGGTCTCGCCGCGGCCCAGCAGCTGACCCGGGCCGGCCACACGGTCGCCGTCTTCGAGCGCGCGGACCGCATCGGAGGCCTTCTCCGGTACGGCATCCCCGAGTTCAAGATGGAGAAGTCGCACATCAACCGCCGCATCGAGCAGATGCGCGCGGAAGGCACCAAGTTCCGTACGGAGACGGAGATCGGCAAGGACATCGACGCCGCCAAGCTCCGCCGCCGCTACGATGCGGTCGTCGTCGCCGCCGGTGCCACCGTCTCCCGCGACCTGCCCGTCCCGGGCCGTGAGCTGAACGGCGTGCACTTCGCCATGGAGTACCTGCCGCTCGCCAACAAGGTGCAGGAGGGCGACCTGACGGTCTCCCCGATCACCGCCGAGGGCAAGCACGTCGTCGTCATCGGCGGCGGCGACACCGGCGCCGACTGCGTCGGCACGGCCCACCGCCAGGGCGCGCTCTCCGTCACCCAGCTGGAGATCATGCCCCGGCCGGGCGAGGACCGTAACGCCAACCAGCCCTGGCCGACCTTCCCGATGCTCTACAAGGTCACCTCCGCGCACGAGGAGGGCGGCGAGAGGGTCTACTCCGTCTCCACCACTCACTTCGAGGGCGACGAGCACGGCAACGTCCAGGCCCTGCACCTGGTCGAGGTGGAGTTCAAGGACGGCAAGCTGGAGCACAAGCCCGGCACCGAGCGGACGATCCCCGCACAGCTGGTCACCCTGGCCATGGGCTTCACCGGCACCGACCAGTCCAACGGCCTGGTCCAGCAGTTCGGCCTGGAGCTCGACGAACGCGGCAATGTCGCGCGCGACGCGGACTACGCCACCAATGTCGACGGAGTCTTCGTCGCCGGTGACGCGGGCCGCGGCCAGTCCCTCATCGTGTGGGCCATCGCCGAAGGCCGCTCCGCGGCGCGCGGTGTGGACCGCTTCCTGACCGGAGCCAGCGACCTGCCGGCCCCGATCCGCCCGACGGACCGTGCCCTGACGGTCTGATCACGGCACACAGGATGTCCCGTACAACGGCGTACGGAACTGAGCACGGCGCCTGCCCGTCCCCGACCGGACGATCCCGGCAGGCGCCGTGGCACATCCGGACACGGTCCGCTCACGCCCTAGACGGCCGGCGCAACCCAGGTGACGATCACTGCCGCCGCCACCCCGAGCACGCCGGCCAGTGCCAGCCATCGCGCCCACTCGACCAGTCGCCAGATCCGGTGCGTACGCCGTACCTCATCGCGCAGCAGCCGCTCCGGCTCACCGACGATCTCCCGTCCGGGCCGGTCGTGCACGGCGACGACGCTCAACCAGGACGCGGCGACGAGTGCCACGAAACCCGTGATCAGCAAGGCGATGATCGTCCATCGGGGGCCGGAGGCCAGCTTGCTGAGATTCTCCTGTCCCTTGAGGACGAAGACCGCGGTCAGTACCGCGGTCAGCGAGGACAGGAAGTTGCGGTAGCCCTCGGCCTGTTGCACGGCGAGCCGGAGCTGCTCGTGCGGATCGGCGAGGGCGTCCAGCCGGCGCTCGGCATCCCGCACCTGCTGCGGGGTGAAGTCCGTCATGGCGTCGGCCCGGCCTGCGCGACCAGCCCGACGGGCGGCGGGGCGAGCGTCAGCAGGGCCCCGCAGCCCTGCGGCTCGTTCGCCGGCCGAGGCATGTGGAGCGACGTGCAGCGGCAGGTGGTGCGCCACGTCCCCGGGCCCGGGTCCTCGCGGCGGCCCAGGAAACCGCCCCCCTTCGGGACCGGCGGCTGGACGGAGGGGAAGGTCCGTGTCATCGGGCAGCCGCACTGGATGCAGGTGCCCGATGCCGTGTAAAGCGCGCGGCCGCCGGATTCACGCAGCGTCCAGGTGAAGGTGAGCACTTCGTGCCGGGTGACGGTGGCGTTGTATTCCATGGGATCACTGGCTCTCTTCGACGGTCGGGGCGGGAGACGGCAGGTCGAGGCCGAAGAGAGGTGCGTACTGTCGCAGGCGCCCGATGACCTCGGTCTCGTCGAGATCCGTCTCCTCCGCGCACAGGGCGATGTGGTCCCGGGAGACCTCGCCGCTCAGCGCCGGCAGGCGACCGGTGAGCTGGGAGGTGAGGATGAGGACATCGCGCCAGTCCGGCAGCAGGGACGCCTCGCGGGAGTCGGGTTCACGCACGGTGACGTCCAGCCCCAGGCAGCGCAGGGGCGCGTAGCGCGCGTACGTCCGGCCGAGGTCCCAACCGAACCTGCCTGCCACCAGGACGAGTTCGAGCGGACCGAGGACGCCCGGTCCGAGAAGACCCTTGTCGAAGGCGGCGTGGTCGAACCGGTCGGGTGTGAAGTCGTTCAGGTCCGGCACGCCCGGCTCGGCCGGGTCGCCCGGCGGGGTCGGTGCGCCCACCTGGGCGAAGGTACGCAGACGGCTGACGGACGCTCCCAGCGAGCAGAGGCTGTACTCCGCATGCCTCAGCAGGTCCGGAATGGTCAGCTGGGCACGGAACCGTGCGGCGTGGGAGTTGTCCGTTCCGGAAACCAAACCGTGTACGACGTCGTTCGGTCCGGAAAGCAGGCTGTGCAGGTCGCCGGCGGTGGCGCGCAGCCCACGGGCGCTCGGTGGGAGTGGTTCGACCTTCAGAGGCAGATCCGTGCGTACTTCGTTCAGCAGATCCATCATCGTCCCGAGATCGCTGCCCTGCTGGACCGAAAGGGCCAGTGCGTAGGCCAGGCTGACGCCGTCCTCGTCGAAGTCGCCCCCGACGCTGATGTAATCGGAGTTGGAAATGGTTTTGGTCGCCGGATAGGGGGTCAGGAGACTGTCTCGGGTGGTTGCCTGTCGCTCCAGGGCAACCCTGTCGGTCCCTCTCCAGTCGATCGCTCCCAAGGCATCCAGGGCGCCTATCGCCTTGCGGAGTTCCGGCAGGTCTCTGCCCCGCTGGAGAAAGGCGCCGACCAGCTCCCATGGCCGCAGAGCGGATGGCGCCGATACCGACTGCCTTTCGAACATCAAGAAGGGAAGCGGGTACGGAACGAGCCAGTCCGCCGCCTCTTCGGGGATGCCTGGGGCGTGGGCACCGGTGACCGGAGTCGCGGCGTTGACCCGTCGGGCCACTTCTCCCAGAGGGGCTGCGAGTTCCGAGGTCGCCCGCAGCAGATGATGCAGCGGAAGCGCTCCCTCGCGCCACGGTGGTGTGCGGTCGAAATCCGCTGACAACAGGAGCTGCTGGTCGGGCGGGAGCGCACCGCATTCGAGCGCGGCAGCGGTGGGCGTGTGGACGAGGGAGAATCCCAAAGCGGTGAACTGCTCGATACGACGGGCGAGTACGTCGAGAGTCAGCGGAGGTTCCGTGCGGCTCAGCAGGTCGACGGGCCCCACTTCCCCCGGCAGCCAGCTCGGGGCCTGCATCCAGGGAGTGGCAGGAAGGTCCCCATCGATCGCGATACGGCAGACCTCGTCCTCGGTCACGCGCTCCTGGGCGAGCAGTGGGTCGAGTTCGGGAGGCTTCGGCAGTGTGGGGTCGAGGTGCGACAGCTCCTTGAGCAGATCCACCACCGCGCCGAGTGGGAGGTCGTGGAGTGCTGACACCGCAAGTATCGGGGCATGCACCGCAGGCGGCTTCGACCTGCGCAGCATCGTGGATTGCCGTCGGAACATCGAGACGATGTCCGTTGCCCAGGGATGCAACTGCCGTGCCACGGCTGCATAGCCCACGTAGAGGTCGGCGGCAGGCTGTCCCACCTCCCGGTCCCCCAACCGCCTCAGGTCGTCCACGGCCGGGACCGTGATCCCCGTAATGGCATAGCGGCGCAAGGCCCGCAACGCCACCCGCACCGGCACCTGGGCCTGCGCAGCGGCGTGGAGCACCGACACCCACGGTGGAGGCACGTCCCTCTGGAAGAGCAAGGCGTCCAGACTGTTGTGCGTGGGGTAGCCCGCCGGGGCGAAGTGTTCCTGAGACGCGAGGATTCCCAGGCGGGTGAACTGCCAGTCCCTGAACAGTGCGTTCTCGTGCGGACGTTCGGAATCGAGCTGTGCGCTGCTGTAGGTGCTGCGCACGGCCTCCTCGTCGAAAGGGAAGCAACCCGCCGTGGCGAGCTGCAGCCTCCCCGACACCAGCCGCTCGCCCTCCTCGGAGTTCAGCACGGCCGTAGCGCCCGGGGGCAGCCCGTCGAGTACGGCGACGGCGACGCGGGGCGCGTCTTCGGCCAGCTTCCACAGCCACCGCATCGACACTTCCTTGCTGTCGGCCACCGCGTCCGCGACTCCCTCCAGCAACTCCTCCAGTGCCAGGCCCTCGTCGTACGACAGCAGTTGATTACGGTCCACGCTGGGCACCGGGCTGTGCCGCTCGCGCAGGTTGATCACGCGTCCCTCGATGGCCGGCGCGTCCCGCACGGCCACGCCGTCCAGCAGTAACTGTCCCGGTCCCTGCACCAGCCAGGCGAACACCTCCGGGTTTTCGCGCCCGCGGACCGGGAGCGGGCTGCCGTGCCAGCCGTCCCGGTGCGCCAGCCGGCCCGGTTCCCAGCTGAGATTGCGGGCCGGCTCCCCGTCCTCGGTCAGCTCCTTCGCCGTCACCCGGTGCTCCGTCACCCACAGCAGCGAGCGCAACGTCTCCACCAGGGAGGGACGTTTCTCCCCCTTGCGGGGCTCGGCCAGATAGAGGCGGACCCGGGTGCCGCCGTTCGCCGGGACCAGCGGGTCGTCCGAGCGGTTGATCTGGAGCAGACCGGAACCGGACTGGATGTCCGCCCGCAACGGCTTCTCCTTGCCCGGCCGCCCGACGGAGTCGACCGCGTGAGTCCAGACGACGACCTCCTCGGCGAGCATGAAGTAACTGAACACCCCTATGCCGAAGCGGGAGTTCAAGGCCCGGTCGGCAATGCCGTGACGCCGCCAGTTGCGTCGTTCCAGGACGAAGTCGGGGTCCTGCTCGTACCGCTTGCCGGCCCGCGCGAACATCGAGGTGAGCTTGGAGCGGGTCATGCCCGCACCCGTGTCCAGGCACTCGATGTACGGACGGTCGTCGTCCCAGCCCTGAGTGAACGTGATCTCGCCCTCCCAGCCCTGGGCGGCGGTCATCTCGCCGTCCCACGGAGTCCGGGTGAGACCGTACTGCCGTCGCATGTCGCGGTACCGGCAGGCGTCCAGCGCGTTCTGGTACAGCTCCCGGACCGCCAGCATTCGGTCCCCGTACAGCTGGGTGCCCATCAGCAGGGGCCGGATCTCGTCCTCCGCGAGGCGGAACCGTTCCAGCGGCTCCTGATAGCGCCCCGGCAGCGCTCGCAGCTGCTGCGCCGTCACCTGGTCGGGCAGCCCGCGCAGCAGCGGCTGCGATCCGACGTCGCGGCGGAACGCCCGTACGGTGGCGTCGGCATCGAGGACGAGTTCCTCCACCGCGGCGTGCAGGGCCGGGTGCGGGCATCGGAACCAGACGGTGAGACCGTACGTGTCGGCGGTGCGACCCTCGTCCTCCTCGTAATCGAAGCCGGTGCCGAGCGCCTTCACGACATCGGAGGGCAGCAGGGGGGCGTGAGCGCCCAGGTGGTCGACGAGCACGCTGGAGAGTCTGCGCGGGTCCGCGGCGAGCAGTCCCGCCGTCCACAGCAGCCGGGCCAGTTGCAGCCCGCGCAACCGGTTGCCGCGTACCGGCCGCCAGTTCTCGTCCCAGGTGTCGTCCGCGTGGTCCAGATTGATCCGGGGGCTCCGGCCGGGTTTGACCGTGAGATGTCCGAGGACCTGGCGGACCTTGCTGTCGATCTCCTGCCTGGTCTCCGCCGTGACCGTCCCCGCGACGGGGGTGTCCGCCGCCACCTCGATGGCCGCGACCGTCATGCCGATGAGCCGGTCGACGAGGCCGTAGTCCCGGGTTCGTTCCCACAGCCGGTCCCAGTCGGCGATGAACCGGTGGCGCAACCAGTGGTCCGCGGCGGTCGTGGCGGCCCGGAGCCTGGGCCCGCGTCCCCGTAGCGTCTCGGTCGTCCGCAGCACCATGGAATGGGCGCGGCAGACGTCGCGGGCGGCGTCACGCACCAGCCGCCGGTGGTCGCCTGCCACCTCGGTCAGGTGGCGCGGCCCCGGGTCGAACCGGTCGGGCAGGAGTCCGCGCAGTTCGTCCAGGGCGATGGCGACGACACCCTCGTGGACGACGGTCGCGGCCAGCAGACACGCCGTCTCCGCGGGGGTCAGCCGCTCTCCGCGCGGCAGTTCCGCTCGTGCCACCAGGGACGTGAGCCTGGCCTCGACGCGCGCCGGGTAGAGCGGGTCGGACCAGGGGTCGTCGCGGTGGGCACCGGATCCCGCGCAGCTGTCGACCACACAGTGCACCAGCTCGGTCAGCTTGTCCTTGACCCGGTCATGGGTGGCCTCGGTGCCGGAGGTGTGACTCCAGAGCCCGGACTCGCGGATCGTCCGGGCCCAGTGCAGGGTCTGCCGCGAACCCTCGCAGAGGACCGGGTCGGACTGTTGGGCGCCGGACGGCGGGATGGGCATCCGGGTCTCGACCCGCGGGGGTTCGGCCTGCGGGTGCTGGTCCGCGATCCGGCGCAGCTCGGCCTCGGTGTGCCGGGCCACGTCGAGAAATGTCCTGGGCGGGTTCGTGAAGGACAGCGCACCGGCCAGTGCCCGGGCGAACCAGCTGCCCTCCACCTGATCCGCGTAGGCCCGCTGTCCGGCGCCACAGCTGTACAGCCAGTAGGCGTCGTGGCTGCCGGAACTCCACCCGCCTCCCGTCCGCACGGGCACCGCCGCGCCGTTCGTACGGCAGATGTCGAGGCAGACGACGGCGGTGACCCCGGCAGGCAGAGAGCTCAGCAGCCCGCTCGCGTCGGCCCGGAGAAGGCTGCCGGGGAGCAGGCCGAGGCTGCCGTCCGGGAGCCCCGGCCCGGGCTGGGCGTCGGCAAGGACCAGATGGTCCTTGCCGTCGATGGTCTCGCCGTGGCAGGAGACGTAGAGGAACGCCGTGTCGCCCGGTTCGCAGGAGCCCAGGAACCCGGAGACCTTGCCGAAGACCGGATTGAGACCCGTGTCCTCGTGTTCCACGACGACCGAGTAGTCGGACTGCTTCAACGCGGTGGCGATCAGCGACACATCGCGTTCGGCGAAGTCGAGCGGGCGATACCGGGCAGCGAGATCAGGGTCCTTGGCCAGATACGGGG
This sequence comes from Streptomyces sp. NPDC018000, assembly GCF_044328025.1. Lineage (NCBI taxonomy): Bacteria > Bacillati > Actinomycetota > Actinomycetes > Kitasatosporales > Streptomycetaceae > Streptomyces > Streptomyces sp. NPDC018000. The sequence continues at coordinate 2,082 of NZ_JBIRGM010000043.1, read as the reverse complement.
TGTCCTTCACGCCGATCAGCAGCGCGCGCCGCCGTCCAGCCGCAGCCTCACCCTGTTCCCACTCCACGCGTGCCCCCAGCCCTCTTGTCCCCGGCCTCATCATTCCAGAAGTGGCCCACGGTAGAGGGGCGTCGGCGGACCGCTCAAACCGCTCCGCCGCCGGTCAGCTGCGACGTCTTGAGGACTACCAGGGCGACCAGCGCCACCAGCAGCACACCGCACGCGGCGGATTGCGCGAGGGTGCGCCGCTTCGCCGGGGCGTACGCGTACGCGAGCGTGACGATGCCGCCCGTCAGCAGCCCGCCCAAGTGGCCCTGCCACGAGGTGAATCCGGCCGAGATCAGCATCCAGATCAGGAACCCGGCCATGAACCGGTTCACCGCCTGCATATCGCGTCCGAGGCGACGGTTGATGACGTAGAACGCCGCACCGAGACCGAAGATCGCACCCGAGGCGCCCACCGTGATGTCGGACGGCGCGATCAGATACACCAGGACCGAACCGCCCAGCGCGGACAGCAGATACACCGCGAGGTAACGGGCCCGGCCCAGCTGCTCCTCGACGACGCGGCCCAGATTCCACAGCGCGTACATGTTGAAGAGGATGTGCAGCACTCCGAACGGCAGCGAGCCGAAGGACGACTCGCCCGGCGGGAGATGCAGGAAGGTCCCGGTCAGCAGCCGGTACCACTCGCCGTCCACCACACCGATCACATCGAAGCCGGGGAATTCCCCGGCCCCGTAGACGTACTGGCCTCCGTCCGGGCCGGTCAGCCCCGCACCGAGCATCGCGAACCGGTCGACGATCCCCGGACGGACCAACTCGCCGAGATACGCCAGGATGTTCAGGCCCATCAGCACATATGTGACGAGCGGCACCGCGGTCCTCGACACCGCACCGCCGAACACCGTGCGCGCCTGCCGGATCGAACGCTGTCCCTCCTTCACGCACTCCACGCAGTGGTGGCCGACAGCGGCCTCGCGCATGCAGTCGGGGCAGATGAACCGCTCACAGCGGGTACAGCTCACATACGTCTCGTACGATGGATGGCGATAACAGGTGGTGACCGCGGCCTCCACGGCAGGCTCCTTCACGGTGGGCGGACACGAGCAGCCGGTGGGGACGGCGGCGATCAAGATAGCGAACACGGCCGCCCCGGGCACATCCGGCACTGCCAATCGTGGGCGAGGTCGTAAGACCGACCGGCAAATGGGGGGCGGAGCGGTCCTGGCCGTCGTGCTGGAGGACGGTGCGGTGGTCGACGGCCAGGACGTCGAATTCGACTGCTACGAAGCGTTGTTGGCGCAGGGCGAATCGCCGGGGGTGCTGCGGACGCAGGGTTGGACGCTGGTGGTCACCCCGTCGAGCAGATGAGAATGAGCAGGTGCTGGCCGGGGAATCCGGACAGAAGATGTCGGGATTCCAGGGTTTCATGGCCGCATGACATCGAGTTCCTGGGGAGAGTTCCAGTCGGCGCAGCCGGCCTTCGCCGACACCGTCCGGACCCGCTTCCAGCAGTACAAGCACCACGTCCTGGCGACCCTGCGCAAGGATGGATCGCCGCGCGTGACCGGCCTCGAAGTGGATTTCCGGCTGGGTGAGCCGTTCCTCGGCATGATGCCGAACTCGCGCAAGGCGCTGGACCTGCTGCGCGATCCACGGTTCGCGGTGCAGGCCAATCCGGGGCCGGACGCCGAGATGGCCGACGGGGACGTCCGGATCTCCGGCCGCGCGGTGGAGGTGACCGACCCCGCCGTGCTGGCCCGCTTCATCGAGGAGGTGAAGCCGCCGGAGCCGTTCCACCTCTTCCGGGTGGAGCCGACCGAGGTGGTACGCACCGGTCTCGAAGGCGGCGACACCCTGGTCATCCAGGTATGGCGCCCCGGTCACCCCCTGCGCACCTTCCGCAGGGGCAACGACGACGGCTCACTGATAACCGGAGGATGCCCCGGCCTTCAGGCCGGGGAGGAATCCGGCTTCCCGCGTGGCGGGGCAGGAGGAGCCGAATCGTCGCCGGGTGATTCGGTGTCCGCTCCAGCGGTGCGGAGGGCGACCTCGAGCATGTAGATCAGTTCGGAGTTG
>NZ_JBIRGM010000042.1:0-18723 GCF_044328025.1 Streptomyces sp. NPDC018000 | reverse complement strand
TCCGCCGTGCGGTCGCGGCCGTAGGTGGCCAGCAGGGCCTGCGCCTCGATGGGGTCGCCCAGGACCGTGCCGGTGCCGTGCGCCTCCACCGCGTCGATGTCGGTCGGGCTCAACCGGGCGCTGTTCAAGGCCTGGTTGATGACGCGCTGCTGGGAGGGCCCGTTGGGGGCGGTGAGGCCGTTGCTGGCGCCGTCCTGGTTGACGGCGGAGCCGCGAACCACCGCGAGCACGGGGTGACCGTTGCGCTGGGCGTCCGACAGGCGCTCGACCACCAGCACGCCGACGCCCTCGCCCCAGCCGGTGCCGTCCGCGGCCTCGGCGAACGCCTTGCAACGGCCGTCGCTCGCGAGCCCCCGCTGCCTGCTGAAGTCGATGAAGGTGTCCGGCGTCGACATCACCGTCGCGCCGCCCGCGAGGGCGAGCGAGCACTCGCCGTTACGCAGCGCCTGGATCGCCCAGTGCAGTGCCACCAGCGACGACGAGCACGCCGTGTCGACCGTCACCGCCGGGCCTTCAAGACCGAGGGTGTACGAGACGCGGCCGGAGGCCACGCTGCCCAGGCTGCCGTTGCCGAGGTAGGCGTCGACCCCCTCGGGGAGGGCCGAGTTGGCGAGGCGCGAGGCGTAGTCGTGGTACATGATGCCGGTGAAGACGCCGGTGCGGCTGCCGCGCAGCGACTGGGGATCGAGCCCCGCGCGTTCCAGGGCCTCCCAGGACGCTTCCAGGAGAAGGCGCTGCTGGGGGTCGGTGGCGAGCGCCTCGCGGGGGGAGATGCGAAAGAACTCGGCGTCGAACTCCGCCGCGTCGTGCAGGAAGCCGCCCTCGATCGAGTAGGTTTTCCCGGGCTTGCCCGGCTCCGGGTCGAAGATCTCCCCGACGTTCCAGCCGCGGTCGGCGGGGAACGTCGAGACGCCGTCCCGGCCCTCGGCCAGCAACTCCCACAGCTCCTCGGGGGTGTTGACGCCGCCGGGATAGCGGCAGCTCATGCCGACGATCGCGATGGGCTCGTCGAGGGCCGCGTCGGACGACACCACGGGGGCCGCGGGCGTCGCCGGGGCCGCGCCGCCGAAGAGCTTGTCGTTCAGGTGATCGGCGAGTGCCTGCGGCGTCGGGTAGTCGAAGACGAGGGTCGCGGGCAGCCGCAGCTCCGTCACCTTGTTCAGCCGGTTGCGCAGCTCCACCGCCGACAGCGAGTCGAAGCCGATCTCGGTGAACGCCCGCCTGGGGTCCACAGCGCTCGGGCTGTCGTGGTGCAGCACCCCGGCGACATGCGTACGGACCAGCTCCAGCACCGCGCGCTCGCGCTCCGCCGCGTCCAGACCGCCCAGTCGGGTCGCGGCCTCCGGACCCGTGGCCGCCTGCGCCGCGGTGTGCGCGGTGGGCCTGGCCGGGGTTGCGGAGCGGAGGTTCGCGGTGAGCGGCTGGGTGGGGTACTGGGGGTTGATCCTGACGGGGAGGAGCGCGGGGCGGCGCGTGGTGAGGGCGGCGTCGAACCGGGAGAGGTTCTGCGCGGTGGTCAGGTGGAGGAGCGGACCGCTGTCGAGCCGGTCGAGGTCGCTCTGCGTGAGGTTGGCGGCCATGCCCTGACCGGTGTTCCACAGGCCCCAGCCGAGGGAGTGGGCCGGAAGGCCGTTCTCCCTGCGGAGGTGGGCGAGGGCGTCGAGGAAGGCGTTGGCCGCCGCGTAGTTGGCCTGTCCCGCACCGTCGAGGGTGGCGGCGGCGCTGGAGTAGAGGATGAAGTGGGTGAGGCCGAGGTGGGCCGTCGCCTGGTGCAGGTGCCAGGCGGCGTCCGCCTTGGGGGCCAGCGTGGTGTCGAGGTGGGTGGGGGTCTGGTTGGTGAGGATGGCGTCCTCGACGGTGCCCGCCGTGTGGATGACGCCCTTGAGGTGGGACAGCGCGCCCACCAGCTCGGCGACCTGGGACGGGTCGCCCACGTCGCAGGTGTGGACGGTGACGTCGGCGCCCAGGTCGGTGAGGTGCTGGGTGAGCTGGGCCGCGTTGGGTGCGGCGGGGCCCTTGCGGCTGGCGAGGGCGAGCCTCTTCACACCGTGCCGGGTGACCAGGTGCTCCGCGACGAGAGTGGCGAGTCCGCCGGTGCCGCCGGTGACGAGGAGGGTGTCCTCCGTGCCCCAGGACTCGAAACCGGTGGCCGAGGAGGCGTCGGTAGGGGCTTCGGACGGGACGCGTGCCAGCCGGGACACACGGAACGTGCCGCCCCGCAGGATGAGTTCCGGCTCACCGGCCGAGAGCGCCGCCGCGAGAGCGGGCAGCGCGGGCCGCACGCCGTCCCAGTCCAGCAGCGTGAAGCGGTCCGGGTGTTCGGCCTGCGCGGAGCGCACGAGCCCCCACACCGCGGCGCCCGCCAGGTCCACGGGTCCTTCGAGACCGTCCCTGGGGCCGACCGCTCCCCGGGTCACCACCACGAGCCGGGACGACGTGAACCGCTCATCGCCCAGCCACCGCTGAAGCGCCTCCAGCACACCGCCCGTGACCTCACGCACCCGCTCCGGCACGTCGGCGCCGTCCGCCCCCTGGGGGCAGGCCAGCACGACGACGTCCGGCACCGGTCCCGGTGCCCCGGCGAGGGCCGTCAGACCGGCGTGGGCGGTGGCACCGGCCCACTCCCACCGACCGGCCTCGGCGCCGAGCGCCGCCCACGTACCGGCGGCGGGGGCCGCTAGGGCGTGTTTCGAAAGTCCCGTCTGGCCGGGGGCGTCTGGCCCGCACGTTCGCTGCGTTGTCGGTCGTCGGCGCAGCCCGCTGCGCTCTCCTCCCTCCGCCTTGCGATCGCACGCACCAGACGCCCCCGGCCCCGCCCTGCGGGCGGACGACGCTACTTTCGAAACACGCCCTAGGTCCGCGGTGACCGGGAGTTCGTCCCACTCCACCGCGTAGAGGTGGGTGTCCGCCCCGTCGCGGGCCGCGGCGATCTGCTCGGCCGACACCGGTCGCATGGCCAATTGGCCCACCTCTGCGACGGGCCGGCCGGCCGGGTCGCTGAGGAGAAGCCGTACGCCGTCGTTGCCCGACCTGGTGATGCGCACGCGCAGCGTGGTCGCGCCGGTCGCGTGGATGGAGACGCCGCTCCATGCGAAGGGCAGCACGGTCTGCCGGCCCTGCGCGCCGCCCCCGCCGAGGTCGGTGGCGTGCAGCGCCGCGTCGAGGAGCGCCGGGTGGAGTGCGAACGCGGCCGCGTCGTCGTGCGCCTGCGCGGGCAGCGCCACCTCGGCGAAGACCTCGCCGTCCTGCTCCCAGGCGGCCTTGAGGCCCTGGAAGACGGGGCCGTAGTCATAGCCCTGGGCGGCCAGTTCGCCATAGGTGCCGTCGAGGGGGATGGGCGTGGCGCCCGGCGGCGGCCAGGCGGCCAGGGCGAAGCCGGCGCCCGGCGCCGGGGATTCGGGCGTGAGCGCGCCCGTGGCGTGCAGGGTCCACGGGGTGTCGTCCGTGGCGCCGTGCGGCCGGGAATGGATGGTGACCGAGTGGTCGGACTGCGAGGTCTGGACCCGGAGATCGGTGAACGCGTCGGACTGGAGCGCGAGCGGGGCGTGGAGGGTGAGTTCCTCGAGATGGGGCGCGCCGGTGTGGTGCCCCGCGTGCAGGGCCAGCTCCACGAAGGCGGTGCCGGGCAGCAGGGGGGTCCCCATGATCGCGTGGTCGTTCAGCCACGGGTGGCTCTGGGCGCTGATGCGGCCGGTCAGGACGGTGGTCCCGGTCCCGGGGGCGTTGATCAGCGCGCCCAGCAGGGGGTGGTCGGCGGAGATCTGCCCCAGGGTGGAGACATCGGCGCCCTCGGTGACGCTCTCCAGCCAGAAGCGCTGCCGCTGGAACGGGTACGTGGGCAGGTCGACGGGCCTGGCCGGGCCGCCGGGGTGCAGGGCGGTCCACTCGACCGGGCGGCCCAGCGTCCACAGGTGGGCCAGCGCGGTCAGGGCCTCCGGCCGCTCGGGCCTGCCCCGGCGCAGCAGCGGGACGAACCGGGCACCGCCGTCCTCCGTCAGGACCCCGGCGGCCATGGCGGTGAGGACGGCGTCGGGGCCGACCTCGAGAAAGGTGGTGACACCGTCGTCGGCGAGGGCGCGTACCCCGTCCGCGAAACGGACCGCCTCCCGGACGTGGGTGACCCAGTACTCGGGCGAGGTGATCTCGCCCGTCGTCACGGTGCGTCCGGTCACGTTCGACACGACCGGGATTTTCGGCTCGGTGTAGTCCAGCACCTGGGTGATCTGCCGGAACTCGTCCAGCATCGGTTCCATCAGGGGCGAGTGGAAGGCGTGGGAGACCTTCAGCCGGGAGGTCTTGCCGCCCTTGGCCTTCACGGTCTCCACCACTGCGTCCACCGAGGCCGCGGCGCCGGAAACGACCACTGAGCGGGGGCCGTTGACGGCGGCGATCGCCGCGTCGTCCACCCCGTCCAGCAGTTCGCGTACGTCCTTTTCGGTCGCCTGGACGGCGGCCATGACACCGCCGTCCGGGAGGGCCTGCATCAGACGGCCGCGGGCCGCCACCAGCGCGGCCGCGTCCGCGAGGGAGAGCACGCCGGCGGCGCAGGCGGCGCCGATCTCACCGATGGAGTGTCCGGCCACCACGTCGGGGCGTACTCCCCACGACTCGACGAGCCGGAACAGCGCCATCTCCACGGCGAACAGGGCAGGCTGCGCATACTCGGTGCGGTCCAGCAGGGCGGCCTCGTCCGTGCCCTCTGCCGCGAACAGCACGTCCTTCAGGGGAAGCTCGAGCTGGATGTCGAGGTGCCCGCACACCTCGTCCAAGGCGTCCGCGAACACGGGGAAGGCTTCGGCGAGTTCACGCCCCATGCCGATGCGCTGGGCGCCCTGCCCGGTGAACAGGAATGCCAGCCGGCCGCCCGCCACCCGGCCCTGGACGGTCCCCGGGGCCTCGCCGCCGTCGGCCAGGGCGCGCAGCCCCGCGAGCACTTCCTCGCGCCCGTCGGCCGGGACCACCGCGCGGTGGTCGAGCTCGGCCCTGGTGGTCGCGAGCGCCACGGCCACGTCCTCGGGGTGCGGGGCGGCGCCGGACTCCAGCAGCTCCAGCACGCCGCGCGCCTGCGCCTTCAGCGCCTCCTCGGTGCGGGCGCTGAGCACCAGCGGCAGCGCGGGGGCCTCGGCGTCCGGGCGCGCCGGGACCTCCTCGACCGCGGGCGGCTCCTCGATGATGACGTGCGCGTTGGTCCCGCTGATACCGAACGCGGAGATGCCCGCGCGGCGCGGCCTGCCGTCCGGGGTGTCCCAGGGCCTGGCCTCGGTGAGCAGTTCCACCCGGCCCGCCGACCAGTCGACGTGCGGGGTCGGGGCGTTCACATGCAGGGTCTTGGGCAGCATGCCGTGCCGCATGGCGAGCACCATCTTGATCACACTGGCCGCGCCACCGGCGGCCTGGGTGTGCCCCAGGTTGGACTTGGCCGAGCCGAGCCACAGCGGCCGCCCGGTGGGGCGCTCCTGGCCGTAGGTGGCGAGGATGGCCTGCGCCTCGATCGGGTCGCCGAGCTTGGTGCCGGTGCCGTGCGCGTCGACCGCGTCGACATCGGCCGGGCGCAGCCCCGCGTCGGCGAGCGCCTGGAGGATCAGGCGCTGCTGGGACGGGCCGTTGGGCGCCGTGAGGCCGTTGCTCGCGCCGTCCTGGTTGACGGCGGAACCGCGAACCACCGCGAGCACTCGGCGGCCGGCACGCTGGGCGTCGGAGAGGCGCTCCATGACGAAGACACCGGCGCCCTCCGCGAAGCCGGTGCCGTCCGCCGCCTCGGAGAACGCCTTGCAGCGGCCGTCGGCCGCGAGCCCGCGCTGCCTGCTGAACGCCGTGAACATGCCGGGGCTGCCCATGACGGCCACGCCGCCGACCAGGGCGAGTGAGCACTCGCCGTTCCGCAGCGCCTGGGCCGCCAGGTGCAGGGAGACGATCGAGCCCGAGCAGGCGGTGTCCACCGTCACGGCGGGGCCTTCAAGACCGAGGGTGTACGAGACCCGGCCGGACGCCACGCTCGGCGCGTTGCCGGTCATCAGATAGCCGTCGAGGCCCACCGGGGCCTGGTGGACCCGGGTGCCGTACTCGTGCACCTCGGCGCCGAAGAACACCCCGGTGCGGCTGCCGCGCAGCGAGGCCGGGTTGATGCCCGCGCGTTCCAGCGCCTCCCAGGAGGTCTCCAGGATGAGCCGCTGCTGCGGGTCCATCGCCAGCGCCTCACGCGGGCTGATCTTGAAGAAGTCGGCGTCGAACTCCGCCGCGTCGTGCAGGAAGCCGCCCTTGTCGACATACGACTTGCCCGGCTGGTCGGGGTCGGGGTCGAACATGCCGGGGACGTCCCAGCCGCGGTCGGTGGGGAAGTCGCCGAGCACCTCACGGCCTTCGGCCATCAACTCCCAGAACGCCTCGGGCGAGTCGATGCCGCCGGGGTAGTGGCAGCCGATGCCGACGATGGCGATCGGTTCGTCGTTGTCGCGCACCGTCCGCGGGATGGCGACCGCAACCGGCTCGGGCGCGATGCCGAGGGCCCTGCCGCGCACATAGCGGCCCAGCTCGACCGGGGTGGGGTGGTCGTAGACCACGGTGATCGGCAGCTCGACGCCGGTGGCCGCGACCAGACGGGCGTGCAGGTCCACCGACGACAGCGAGTCGAAGCCCAGCTCGAGGAACGGGCGTGCGGTGTCGACCGTGTCCCCGGTGTCGGGGCGGGCCCGGCGCAGCGCGGCGACGGTCTGCTCGTGCACGATCTCCAGGACCGCGCGCTCCTGCTCGGCCGGGGTCAGCCCGGTCAGCCGCTCGACCAGAGCGGACTGTGGCGTCTCGGGCGCGTTACCGGGCTCGCCACCGGACTCGGTAAGAACATTCTCGGACTCGGTCATTCGGTGCACTCCAAAATAAAATTCCGGGGCGAGGAACACGGCAGAGACGGTCGGATGGGACCGGGCATTCCCGCGGGCGGTCAGGACGGCGGGCGGTCCCCGTACAGGAACGGCTGGTCGTAACAGCGCTGTACGTAGGAGAGGGCTTCGAGCAGGTCGGACGAGGTGACGGAGCGGGTCCTGCGGCCGCCCGCGAGGCCCGCGATGGGCAGCGACCCGGTGTCGGCCCAGTGCAGCCAGCCGTGCTCGTCGATGCGGCTGCGGCAGCGGCCCGCGTTGTCCGGGTGCAGGCAGTACGGGATGTCCAGGTAGCCGCGCTTGAACGCCAGCAGCAGCGCACGGCCCAGGTCCGGGTGGCTGTTCAGCACCGCTTCGACGAGCGCGCGCGCCTCGGCGTACGTCTGCGAGTCCCGGGCCGCCTCGCGCTCCAGGGAGGCCGCGGCGGGGGAGGCGGCGCCGGTGGCGGTGCGGGCCACCCGGCCGGCGTGTTCGAGCGCGGCGACGTTCTCCGCGATCGTGGGGATGCGGCGGGACTCGGCGACCGTCTTCACGATCAGCCGCTCGGAGCCGGTGTCCACCGCCAGCTCGGCGGCCTGCCCGAGCAGCCTGAGGCAGCCCTCGGGCGTGGTGGGGTAGACACCCATGTAGGCGTAGATCACCACGTGCCAGTCCGCATCCGGCAGCAGCTCCGCGCACAGCCTGCGCAGCGCGAACACGGCCTCGCGGTCCTGCGCGCCGCTGGTCTGCTGGGCGTAGCTGACGGACACGTCGTCGATGCCGAGGCGGTGGAAGAACAGCGCTTCGAGGACGCTGACGGCGATCAGCATGCTCGGCGGGCAGAGCTGGCCCAGCATGCAGCCGCCGAAGGTCTCCAGATGCGGCCGCGCGCCCCACTCGCGCAGCTCCGCGAGCAGGGCGGTGCTCCGCTCCCAGTTGCGCATCGACTCGTCGAGGGGTGTGCGGCCGTACGGCAGGCAGTACGAGACCGGGCCGCCCTCGGTGGCGCTGAGCCCGGCCCGCATCAGGGCGACGAAGATGTCGAACGGCGCCGCCGAGCCGTGCCGCACCTGGACGGGGAAGTCGTCCGCGTGGATGCCGCGCAGCACCGAGCGGGTGGTGTCCACGTCGTGACTGACGATGGGGAAGCCATTGATGCCGATGCCCTCGCGCAGCGCCGTCTCCACGGCGGCGAGGTCCCCCACCCTGGTGAAGCTGTCCAGGGTGAGCGTGCCCACGGTGGTGGCGTCCGCGCCCTGCGTGGCGAGCAGTCCCTTACGCATCGCCACGGGGTCGCCGAAGCCCATGCGGGGCTGCACGACGAGCCGCCCGGCGCGGCTCGAGCGGCGCACGAACGCGCCGAAGTCCCCCACCAGCGGGCCGGGTCCGCCGGTGCGTGCGGGCGCGACGGGCGGGCGCACGACCCCGGTTCCGGGACGTGCGCCTGCTGGGGCAGGCATGCCGCCCGGCCCGTCCCCACGGGCCGCAGGACCGCCCGCGGCGGCGGGAGACCGACGCCGCGTGCCGTCCTGCGGTGCCGTAAAGCGATCACTCACGACAGCTCTCTCTGGGGTATGCCGCCGATGAAACGCCGGAAGGCGGCGATCTCCTGCGCGCCGTCCTCGAAGACGCTGTCGAAGCCCGCGGCGACCAGCTCCGCCGCGTGCCCGCCGTCCTCGCCGCCCGTGATGCCGAGCTGTCCGCCGATGACCGCGGGCAGGGCCCTGAGCCCGTCCTCCTGGCGCAGCTTCTTGATGAGGCGCAGACCGTCCTGGTGGCCGTGCCCGTTGACGCTGCTGAGCACGAGCATGGCCGGCGTGCGCTCCAGGCACTCCTGGATCAGCAGTTCGTCGGGCACGCACGGGCCCAGGTTGACCACGTCGTAGCCGTGTTCCTCGATCAGCAGTTGGAGGAAGACCAGGTTCCAGGTGTGCGAGTCGGACGCCAGGCCGCTCACCAGGACGGTCTCCCGGCGGCGCGCCACCTCGGCGGTGTCCTGGGTGCTCGCGGCGCCCGCCTCCTGGTCCGCCTGCGTCAGCCCCCGCGCGGAAGGCGTCATGCCCGCCCTCCACCGAGCGGCGCCCGGCCGGCCGGCGGGGCCACCTCGACCCTGCTGTGCTCGATCCGGGTCGCGGAGACCACCTCGCCACCGCGCACCAGCACCTCGGCGGGGGCGGGGCGGCCCAGGAACATCAGCAGGCTCGCGGTGGGCCCGTACGCGCCGGCGTTGGGGATGGTGAGGATGTCACCGACGCGCAGGCCCGGCAGGTCCACCTGCCGCCCGAGCACATCGCCCGGCGTGCACAGCGGCCCCACCAGGCTGGCGCTCAGGCCGGTGCCGTCCTCGATCTGCGCGGCCTGCTCGGGCCCCTCCGGCTGCACCGCGACCGGCAGCAGCCTGCCGAGGCCCGACATGCCGCCGAAGGTGTTGATCCCGGCGTCCAGGATGACGAACGTACGGCCGCGGCTCTCCTTGATGTTGACGACCCGGGTCAGCAGCACCCCGCTGTCGCCCACCAGATAGCGGCCGGACTCGCAGGCGAAGTGCACCGTGCCCTGCCGCCACTCCGGGAACATCTCGTCGAGCGCGTTCTCCAGGCGCTCGCGCAGCTTCTCGTACACCGGGCGCTCACCGGGCACCGCGTAGGGCGCAGCGAACCCGCCGCCGATGTCCACGAACCGCAGCGGCAGCCCGTGCTCGCTCTTCAGGCGCGCCGCCACCGACAGCGTGTTGCGGAACTCCCCGACCAGGCTGTCCTCGTCGGAGGCGTTGCTCAGCGGGAAGAAGTGCGCGCCCGTGATCCGGGTGCCGTTCACCGCCCGCAGCCGGGGCAGCACATCGCCCAGCGTCTCCGCGTCGATGCCGAACTGCGAGGGCCTGCCGGTCATTCTGATGCTGGTGGTGGCGCTGGCCGAGGCGCTGTTGATCCGCAGCAGGCAGTCGGCCTCGATCCCCTGCGCCACCGCGGCCGCGCCCACGTGCTCCAGGTCCGTCAGCGACTCCACGGAGAACAGCCGCACCCCGGCGGCGAGGGCGTCGCGCAGCTCGCCGTCGGTCTTGCCGGGCCCCGTGTACAGCATCTCGGCCGGGTCGAAACCGGCCTCCAGGGCGGCCGCCAGCTCCCCGAGCGAGCTGATCTCGGCGCGGCACACGCGCCCGTCGCCGCTCGCGAGCACCCGCAGGACCTCGGGGTGCGGGTTGGCCTTGACGGCGCTGAAGAGGCCGAACGGTTCGGGCAGGGCGTCCAGCAGGTCCTGCCGTGCCGCCGCGACCCGGTCCAGGTCGTACACGTACAGCGGGGTGCCGTACCGCTCGGCCAGTTCGGTGTACCGGGTCACTTCTCGCTCCCGTCGAGCAGCTCGGCGAGCTGCTTCTTCTCGCTCTTGCCATGCAGGGTCAGGGGGAACTCGCTGAGCACGCGGCAGACCGCGGGGACCTTCTGCGGTTCGAGACGGGCCGCCAGCTCCCGCAGGATCGCGGGCGGGGCCAGCTCCGACTCCACGAACAGCGCCAGGTCGTGCTTCTCGGTGGGCGGCAGCACCGCGGCCTGGCGGACCCCGGGGATGTCCATGGCGGCGGACTCGATCTCGATGGTGCTCATCCGGATGCCCTTGCGCTTGAACATGTCGTCGCGGCGGCCCTGGAAGTACAGGTAGCCATCCTCGTCGAGGCAGCCGTAGTCGCCGGTGTGCAGCCGCAGCTCGCCGGTGGGCCCGTGGCGGCGGAAGTTGCGGGCGCTCACCTCGGGGTTGCGCCAGTAGCCGGGCATCACGTGCGGGCCGACGGCGACGATCTCGCCGGGCTGCCCCGCGGGCACCGGCTCCCCGTCCTCGCCCAGGATGAGCACTCGGGTGCCGGGCAGCGGCAGGCCCACCGAGTCGGGCCGCTCGCGGTCCTCCTCCGGCGGCATGATGGAGACGCGCTTGCACTCGGTCTGGCCGAACTGCCGCACCACCCGCACCCCGGGGAACGCCTCGCGCAGCGTGTCGATCGTCGACTGGGGCAGCGCGGCACCGGTGTTGGTGAACATCCGCACCCGCGGCGTGGGCCCCTCGAAGCGGCGCGTCAGCGTGGCGATCATGGTGGCGAGCGACGGCACGATGGGGACGATCGTCGCCCCGCTGTCCCGGATGGCGCTCAGCAGCCGCAGGTCGGACTCGCCGTCGGTGAGCCTGATCTCGCTGCGGCCGACCGCGCACATCAGGACCTTGTACAGGCCGTAGTCCCAGGACATCGGGAAGCGGCAGAACACCACGTCGTCGGGCCGGTAGCCGAGCACCTCGACCATGGCGCGGGTGGCGAACGTGATCTGCGCGTGCGGGCAGATCACCGCCTTCGGCGCCGCGGTGCTGCCGGAGGTGTAGACGAGGACCGCGGGCACGTCGGGCGCCACGTCGACGGCCGACTGGGGGCGCGGGCCCCGCCCGGCGATCTTCTCCACATCGCTCCACACCCCGCCGAACGGGTGCACCGGCACGTCGGTGATGCCGCCGAACGTCTCCTGCCGCCCCTCGGAGCAGATGACCAGCGCGGGCTCCGCGTTCTCCAGTACCGAACGCAGATGGAACGCCTTCATGTTCGGGTTGAGCGGCACGAACACGACACCACGCCGGGACGCCCCGTAGAACAGGGCGGTCAGTTCCCGGTTGGTGGGGAGCTGGACGACCAGCCGGTCACCCGGGCCGAGGCCCTGCGCCGCCAGCCAGTCGGCGAAGGCGCGGCTGTACTCGTCGAGGCGGGCGTAGCTCCACCGCCCGTCGGCGTCGCTGACCGCCACCGAGGAAGGTGTGGACGCCACGGCCTCGTCCAGCAGGTGGTGGACCAGGCCGCCATGACTGTGGCCGGGCACGGGTTCCCCGTGCGCCGCGCCGGAGGTGCTGTCCAACGCTCGTCTCCTGTCAGGTCGTCGGCGTGCTGATGTCGCCAGTGGTGTCGCCAGTGGTGTCGCCGGTGCTGCCGGCGCTCTCGCCGGGTAGTGCTCTTACGGCGGCACCCAGCCGCTCGGCGGCGCGCGCCCGCAGCGCGCCGCGGTCGGTCTTCCGGTTGGAGTTGAGCGGGAACTCGTCCAGGCGCCAGTAGTGCCGCGGCGTCATGCCCATCGGCAGGACCTCGCGGAGCTGCCGGGCGAAGGCGGCGGCGGGTACCTCGCGGCCGGTGTAGAACACGACGAGTTCGGTGCCCGACGCACCGGCCACGTCGACCGTGACCGCCTCCGTGACGCCCTCGCAGCCGCGCAGCGCGTGGTCGATCTCCGGCAGCTCCACGCGCCAGCCCGCGATCTGCACCTGGGAGTCGAGCCGCCCCAGATAGGCGAGTTCACCGCTGCCGCCGATCCTGCGGACCCGGTCGCCGGTGCGGTACCAGGTGCGCTCGTCGTGTTCGAGGAAGCGGCCCGCGTCGTCCGCGGCGTCCAGGTAGCCGCGCGTCATCTGCGGCCCCGTCACGCACAGCTCGCCCTCGTCCGCCGCGGGACGGCCGTCCGCACCGAGCAGGAGGTGGTCGTGCCCCGCGTTGACGTGGCCGATCGGCACCACACCGTTCACCGCGATCCGGGCGGAGTGCACCTCCTCCCAGCGGTGCGCGGCGATCGTGATCGTCAACTCGGTGGGCCCGTAAAGGTTCTCCAGTACGGAGCCGGGTGCGGCCGTCTGCCAGTCCGCCGCGTCCTGGCAGGTCAGCGCCTCACCGGCGAAGAAGCTCCAGCGCAGCCCGGGCAGCGCGCCCGCGGCGAGCCCGCCGAGGCGGCGCACCAGCGGGATCGCGCTGGGCGTGGAGAACCACACCGTCATCCGGTTCTCCGCCGCGAACGCGGGCAGCTCCCGGTACGCGCCGGGCGGCGCCCACAGCGCGGTGGCCCCGGCGCCCCAGGCGCAGAACAGGTCGAACATGGCGCAGTCGAAGTTGAGGTCGAACGTCTGCGAGAAGACGTCGTCCGGGCTGAAGTCGTAGCGCTCGTCCTGCAGGCGGAAGTAGTGCGCCGCGCTGCCGTGGCTGATCGGCACCCCCTTGGGCCGCCCCGTGGAGCCCGAGGTGAACAGCACGTACGCCGTGTCCGCCGCCCGCACCGGGCGCGGCGCGACGAGCGCGCCCGCCGTCGCGGGCACGATCCGCTCGACGCCCGGGTGCGCGCCGGGCGGGCAGCCGGGCGCGAGGACGGGCAACGGCGCGTCGGGGTCGCCCAGGTCGAACGGCCGCTCGCCGTCGGGGCCCGGGGCCATCAGCTCGGGCAACTGCGTCCAGCCCGCGGTGTCCGCGACGACCGCGGACACCTGGGCGGAGCGCATCATGCGCCGCGTGCGCGCCGGGGGGAAGCCCGGCTGCAGCGGCACCACCGTGGCGCCCGCGTACAGACCGGCGAGGATGCCGACATACGCGTCGATCCCCTTCGCCGCCAGCACCGCCACGGTGCCGGGCGGCTTGCGCACCGCCTGCAGCAGCGCACCGGCCCAGACAAGCGCCCGCTCGTGCGCCTGCTCGTATGTGATCGACTCGGTCCCGACCCGCACCGCATCGTTTCGCGGTGCGAGGTCGACTCCGCGCAGAAAACGCTCGTGCAGCGCCAATCCCATGGCTGAGTCCACCGCTCCTCCTTCGATGCTCACTGCTCGTCGCTCACGGCCCCGGAGGACGCGGACTCAGGCGGCCTGCTCCGCGACGAGTCCGGACATCACCTTCCACAGCACGGCAGGGGTCTGGAACGTCTCCTTGCCGAGCGCGTCGTCCTGGAAGCGCACGTCGTACACGTTCTCCAGGGCCGCGAGCAGCTCGACTATGCCGAGCGAGTCAAGGCCCAGGTCGCGCAGCGTGGCGTCCTCGGCGAGCGGTTCGTCGGCGCCGAGGAACGGCAGGAAACTGCGCAGTAGGTCCTCGAACTTCTTGTCCCACATGGTGAGTTGCCTTTCGGAAGAGGTGAGCGGGGGTGAGGTTGGGGTGTGAGGTGGTGGGAGCGGGGGAGGGGCCGGGCGGCCGGCGTCGGTGGCCGGTCAGGCGCGGGCGGGCCGCGGCCTCGGCTGGAGCGCGAAGCGCGGGGTGACCGGCACGACCTCGAAGTTGGCCGTCGTACGCCGCACCCGGCCGAAGAGGCTGTCCTGACCCGCCACGCACACGGTGCCGATCCCGGCCCCGCGCAGCGCGTCGACGACGGCGGGCCACCGCATCGGGCGGACACAACTGTCCAGCAGCATGGCGCGCACCCCCTCGCCGGTGGTAATCAGCGAGCCGTCCTGGTCTGCGACCACCGGGACGCGCGGCGTCGCGTAGCTGAGCGTCCCGAAGACCTCCTCCTCGGCGCGCTCGCGCAGCCCCCCGAACAGGGAACAGTGCATCGGGGGCCGCATCGAGTACAGCGACATGCCGCCCAGCGAACGCAGCTTGGCGGGCAGCCATTCGAGATTGTGCTCGCGCAGCGTCAGCATGTAGAAGTCGTCATCGATGTAGCAGGAGATCTCGTACTTCTCCTCGCGCTCGTCGAGCTCCGCGAGCACCTCGCGCAGCTTCTCCTCGGGCACCCGGACGAACGAGTGGGTGACCAGGTCCTTGAACTCGGTGCTGAAGTAGTCGTCGAGCAGCCGGGCGAACCGGGCCGTGGCCAGGACGGCTTCGGAGAAGTCCAGCGCACCGCAGTACGCCGCCGCGGGCTTCTCGCCGAAGCTCGGCCCGGCGCACAGCGCGGCCTCGACACCCAGCGTGTGCTCCGACCACCGGGCCAGCGCAAGGGAGTTGAGCATGAAGGCGACCTGGGCATACTCGCTGTAGTCGCCCTCGGTCTGCCGGTAGCGGTCGACGAGCGAGTACCCCAGCACCTTGTCGGCCTCGGCGACCAGCCTCCGTGCGAAGGGGTTGATGACCATGAACTTGCCGACGTCCGAGAAGGGGGTCGGCCCCATGCCGGGGAAGATCATCGCGGTGCCGGTCCGGGCTTCGGTGGTCATGGCACGGTCCCTTCGAGACATCGGGGCGTACAGGTGGTGACAGGGGTGGGGGACGGGCACGGGCGCCGAGGACCGGTACCCGTCCGCCGGGGTGTGCCGGCCGGGTCCCGCGAGCCCCGCGGAGACCCGGCCGGCACGGCCTACTCCTCGGGGGCGAGCAGCGCGCCGGTGCGGGAGTCGTGCACCGTGATCGCGGACACCGGGCAGGTCTCCGCGGCGTCGAGCGCCGCCTTGTCCGGCTCGGCGGTCGACACCCGCGGCGAGGACTTGCCCGCCTTCAACTCGAAGAGATCCGGGGCGTAGTTGGCGCAGACCGAGGCGCCGATGCAGGCCGTTCGGTCGACGGCGATGGTCCAGTCGCTCACCACGCCACCCGCAGGCTCCGCGGGCCACGCACCAGCATTCCCTGCTTCCACACGACGCCGTCGGCGCCGTCGGCGAAGTCCAGGGTGGGGAAGCGCTCGATGAGGACGCTCAGCACGCTCTGGAGCTCCATCCGGGCGAGCTGCGCACCCAGGCAGTGGTGCGGGCCGTGGCCGAAGCCGATGTGCGGGTTGTGCTCGCGGGTCAGGTCCAGCTTGTCGGGGTTCTCGAAAATATCGGGGTCTCGGTTGGCGGAGGCCACCGAGCCCAGCACCGGCTCGCCCTTCTTCACCGTGACATCGCCGAACTGCACGTCCTCCAGGGCGTACCTCGCGAACATCGCCGAGTAGTTCAGCGGAATCCAGCGCACCAGCTCCTCGACCGCCTGCGGCACCAACTGGGGGTTTTCGCAGAGCAGTTCCCACTGGTCGCGGTGGGTCAGCAGGGCGTAGAGGAAGTTGGGTATCTGCGAGGCGGTGGTCTCGGTGCCGGTGATGAGCAGCCCACCGGTCACGTTCATGACCAGCTCCTGCTCGCTGAGCCGGTCGCCGTCCTCGTCGCGGGTCTTCACCAGCGCCCCGAGCAGGTCGTCGGTGGGGTTGCGGCGCCGCTCCGCGATCAGCGAGCCGATGTAGGCGAACAGCTCCTTGGCGTTGCTCTCGATCTCCTCGTACGGCAGCGCCGTGGTGGACACCATCGCCTCGGACCAGCCGCGCAGCTTCGCGCGGTCGGCCTCCGGTACGCCCAGCATCTCCGAGATCACGGTCACCGGCACGGTGATGGCGAAGTTGTCCACCATCTCGAACGGGCCGCCCTGCTCGACCATGGTGTCGGCCAGGCCCTCCACGATCCGCCGGGTGTCGGAGCGCATCAGCTCCACCCGGCGGGCCGTGAACGCCTTGGCGACCAGCTTCCGCAGCCGGGCGTGGTCCGGCGCGTCCATGCCGACCAGGCCGTCGTCCAGGTTCTCGGTGGAGTGCGTGCGCGGCTGGTCGCGCGTCCTGGCCATGGCCCGGCTGAAACGCGGGTCGGCGAGCACCGTGCGCACGTCGTGGTAGCGCGTGGCCAGCCAGGCCGGTTCACCGATCGGTAACTGAACACGGCTCAGCGGTTCTTCCGCACGCAGCTTGGCGTACATCGGGTCGAGTTCAAGCCGGTTCGGTTCGCTGAATGGATATGCGCGAACCTCCTGAGCAGCGGTCACCCGCGCGCCCCTTCCTTCAGATGAACGAGTTCTCTAGTTTTCCGTTTTCTTTATTTCACGAAGGAATTCGCTCAACACCGAGATGAATTTTTCTGGCTCTTCGAGGTGCGGCATATGGCTCGAGTTCTCGAAGATTTCCCAGCGGGCCTTCGCGATGCCGTCGAAGTACGGTTGCACGGTGGCCGGAGTGGCCTCGTCGTAACGCCCGCTCAGTAACAGCGTCGGAACGTTGATTTTCGGCAGGACGTCTTCGACGGACCAGTCCTTCAGGCTTCCGATGACATGGAATTCATTGGGCCCGTTCATGGCGTGGTAGACGGTCGGATCGTCGTTGATCTCCATGAACGTGGCCAGGTAGTCCCGCGGCCACGGAAGAACACGGCACACGTGCCGGTCGTAGAAGACCCGCATGGCCGCGAAGTACTCCTCGGTGTCCGTGGTGCCCGCGGCCTCGTGCCGCAGCAGCGTCGCCTGCACGTCCGGCGGCAACTGCTCCCTGAGGACCTTCATCTCCTGGAGCCACAGAGGCATCGACGCGGGCGAGTTGGCGATCACCAGGCCCCGCAGCCCCGCCGGGCGGTCCCCGGCGTGGGAGGCGGCCAGCATCCCGCCCCAGGACTGCCCGAACAGGACGTAGTCGTCGCGGATCCCCAGGTGTCCGAGCAGGTTGTCCAGCTCGTCCCGGAAGAGCCTCACGGTCCAGAAGTCCGTCCCCTTGTCCGGGAGCCGGGTCGAGCCGCCGTTGCCCAACTGGTCGTAGTGGACGACCGGCCAGCCGGCGTCCGCGAGCGCCGTCATGCTCAGCAGGTAGTCGTGCGTGCTGCCGGGGCCGCCGTGCAGGACGACGACGGGCGGCAGCCCACAGTGCAGATCACCGGTGACGCGGTACCAGGTCCCGTAATCGCCGAAAGGGGCGGTTCCCTTGACGGACGGTATCGACGGCATGTTCCCCCCACCCCAGGTCAATGTTCCGCAGTCTCAACGCAGGGAACGCTATAGCAGCGCCGGTGGCTGGGCAGACCCCTAGCAGCCCCTATGAGCCCTTAGCCGACTGAGTTCCGTGCCATCCTCCGAATACGGTCCGCGGCGAGTGGCGATCAAGTCGGGACCGCCTCCTTTTTAATCCCCTAGGGGATCCTGCGCGTTTGCGTAGGGGCTGCTGACCGGCGCCGCCGGTAGGGGTGACTAGGGGGGCCTATGGGTGGTCGGCGGTTCTGGGGCGCCCGTAGCGTTCGGACGGACATTCCGAACGGGTTCAGGGGGTTCCTGGGTGGAAAACGAGAAGAAGCTTCTCGACTACCTCAAGCGAGCGACGGCTGACCTCAGGGAAGCGCGTCGCCAGTTGCGCGAAGTCGAGCGCAGGGACCATGAACCCATCGCGATCGTCGGCATGAGCTGCCGCTATCCCGGCGGGGTCACGTCCCCCGACGAGCTGTGGCGACTGCTGGCGGCGGGACGGGACGGCATCGGGGAATTCCCCGCCGAACGCGGCTGGGACATCGCGCGGTTGTACGACCCCGATCCCGACCAGCCGGGAAAGACGTATGCCCGCGAGGGCGGTTTCCTCCGTGACGCTACCGCGTTCGACGCCGAGTTCTTCGGAATCGGCCCCCGTGAGGCGCTGGCGATGGACCCGCAGCAGCGCCTTCTGCTGGAGGCGTCCTGGGAGGCCCTGGAGCGCGCGGGGCTGGACCCGCACGCACTGCGCGGCAGCCAGACCGGTGTCTTCGCCGGAGTGATGTACCACGACTACGCCTCGCGTCTGTCCGCCATCCCCGACGAGGTGGACGGCTACATCGGCAACGGCAACTCCGGCAGCGTGGTCTCCGGCCGCGTCTCGTACACCCTCGGCCTCGAAGGCCCGGCGGTGACGGTGGACACGGCGTGCTCGTCGTCGCTGGTGGCGCTGCATCTGGCCGCCCAGGCACTGCGTAACGGTGAGTGCTCGCTCGCCCTCGCGGGCGGTGTCACCGTCATGTCGGCCCCCGATACCTTCACCGAGTTCAGCAGGCAGCGGGGGCTCGCCGCCGACGGCCGCTGCAAGGCGTTCGCCGAGGCCGCGGACGGCACCGGCTGGGGCGAGGGCGTCGGCGTGCTGGTGATCGAGCGCCTGTCGGACGCACAGCGCAACGGTCACCGGGTGCTGGGCGTGGTGCGCGGCAGTGCCGTCAACCAGGACGGCGCCAGCAGCAGCCTCACGGCCCCCAACGGCCCCTCCCAGCAGCGCGTCATCCGCGCCGCGCTGGCGGACGCGGGGCTGCGGCCCGGCGACGTGGACGCGGTGGAGGCGCACGGCACCGGCACGGTCCTGGGCGACCCCATCGAGGCGCAGGCCCTGCTGGCCACCTACGGCCGCGACCGCACGGCGGA
>NZ_JBIRGM010000041.1:0-21141 GCF_044328025.1 Streptomyces sp. NPDC018000 | reverse complement strand
TGGTTGTAGCCGTCCTGGAAGGCGCCGCCGAAGTTGTCGTCGTTGAACCAGAGGAACCGGGTGCCGAACTCCCGCTGCAGGTACTCGATCTCGTCCACGACGTCGATCGGCGACCGGACCCGCCAGGCGTTGCCCGACTGGACCCCCGGCGCCCGGGGCACGTAGCAGAAGGTGCACTTGGCGTGGCAGCCGCGGCTGGTGTACGTCGACGCCACCGGCGTGGGGATGCCGTTCTTGCGGTGGTGGATGAGCAGGTCGCGGGCGGGCCATGACTCTTGGGCGAGGTCGGGGAGCTTGGGCGGTCCGCTGCTGCGGACGCGGCCGTCCTGCCAGAACCACAGTCCGGGCACGCTGCGCCAGTCCCGCCCGGCGCCCAGGCACTCCATCAGCCCTTCGACCGTGAGTTCGCCCTCGCCGAAGGCGACACAATCGGCCTCCGGGATGCGTTCGGCGATGAGTTTGCCGTTGTACGTGCAAAACGCCCCGCCGATGGCGACGAAGACGTTGGGGTCTGCCTTGCGGACGCAGCGCAGGAGCCGGACCGCGTCGATGATGTGCAGGTCGTACATGATGCTGATGCCGACGAACTTCGGTCGTTCACGCCGGATCAGATCGATGATCGCCTCGTCACTCGGGTTACGCCCGTGCAGGTTTAGTGCCTGGACCGAGTATCCGCAGCCCCTGAGGTGACCCGCGATACAGGCCACACCCAGGTTCTCCCGGACCTTCTCATAGAAGAGGCGCATCGCCGGGTCCAGGCGGAGGTATTCCTCATCGTTGATCAGGACGTTCTGGTTGTTGACACTGGAGAACCCGGTGAGGATCTCCCTGGGTGTCATCAGAACCACGTCAGCCATCTGCACTCCACTCCAAGCGCCCTGCCGCGCCTCCGGTCAGGAGGAACGCGGCATTGTTTCCGCCGAACCCAAAGTTGTTCACCATCACGGAACGAATTCCGTCACAGGGCTCCGGATCGCGCAGCACCCGCACGTGCTGCGCGTCGAGGGGTTTGCGCAGACCAGGTGTGCCCGGAAGCACCTCATGACGCAGGGCCCGGACCGCCGCCACGACACCGGGGAACACCGAGGCGTGCAGCAGATGGCCGGCCGCCCCCTTGTACGAACTGACCGGGATGCCCCGCCAGTCGTGCTCGGCGCCGATCTGGTCAAGGGCCAGTAGTTCGGCCTCGTCGCCCTGCCGGGTGCCGGGAGCGTGGCCGTGTACATAGTCGACGGTGGTGAGACCGGCCATGGCCAGCGCCTCTCTCATGCACGCGGCGCCGATGTGCGCGTTGAGCCGGCTGACGCCCTGCCCCGCCACCCGGCAAGAGATCCCGCTGAGCGTCGCCAGGGGGGCGTGACCGCGGGCCGCCGCGCGCTCGGCGGTCTCCAGGACGATCACCCCGGCGCCTTCCCCAATGGTGACGCCGGAGCGGGCCTCATCGAACGGGCGGGCGACGCTCGTGGTCGTCGCGCGCAGTACGTCGAGGCAGGCGTAGTCGTACGAGTTGAGGGACGACACCCCGGTGACGACCGCCATGTCGGCGAGCCCGCACATCAGCCACTCGCGCGCCATGGCAAGCCCGAAAGCGCCCGAGGCGCACGCGTGGGCCATCAGCACCGCGTTCTGCGGGGCGATGCCCGTTCCGTCCCCGTCCTCGTCGGGGTCCAGCGCGATCTCGTCGATCCGGGGAGCGTCACTGACCTGCGGGAGGTGCGGAACCACCCCGGCGGACACCAGGAGGGTCCGGCCCGGTAGCTGAGCGATTCCGGCCTCCCGCAGCGCCTCAGAGCGCGCACGGTCGACCAGCGCGCGCCGCATCGGTTGTCCGCGCGGCGCCTCCACCTCTGTCTGGCACACGGTCCTGCTGCGGAAGCGGGACGCGTCGAACCGGGTCAGTTCGGACAGCCCCTGGTTGCCGTCAAGGAGGTTCTGCCAGAACGCATCGCCCCCGTCGCCGAAGGCGGTGACCAGGCCGGTGCCGGAGATGACCACCGATGAGTCCGACCGCCGCGGCGGGAGCCGAGCCGCTGTTTGGCCGGTGCCGCTGGGGTGTGACGCGCCCGAGCCGTCGTCGGCGGCGGTCACAGGGACGGCCGCGACCCGGTAGCCGTCGCCGTCCGGGTCCCGCACAACCTCACACACGACCATCGCCTCGTGCAGGCCCGCGGAGATCGCGCCCCAGGCCCAGCGCACCGCCTGCAAGGTGGCCGCACGGGGGCTGATCAGCACATAACCCGGACCGTTCCAGCCGCTGACCTCCGCCAGTTCCTGGATCAGCTGAGCCGGCTCCGGGGTCATGGCCTCGGACGGCCGCAGCCTGCGGCCTCCCGCCTCTGCCTCCACGCACCGGCCGACGTACTGGGAGGTGGTCGTGACACAGTAGTCCGTGGCGGCCATCACCACGGGCACATCGGCGCGCAGCGAGGCGGGCAGGTGGTCAAGGGCCGTGGACAGCACGTCAACGAAGGCCGCGGCCAACGACTCACCGGTGGCGAGGAAAGACAGGTCCCGCCGGGAGCGCAGGCCGTCCAGCGCCCGGGGGGCCGTACCGCCCACGATCACCGTGGCTGGCTTCGGGGTCTTCATGTCACCGCCGTTCCGGGCGCCAGGGCTTCGTCTCCCAAACTGAGCCGCGCGGCCAGCTCGTCGAGGGAGAGCCGGCCGGCGAGAAAGGGGCCCACGTCCGCGAGGCGCGGGTCGTCGTGCCGGTCCGCGACCAACCGCCAGAACCTCGGTAACAGGTCGCCCGTGTCCCGGCGCGCCATCGGCAGGTGGTACGCGATCGTGTCGAGCAGCTCGAAGGTGGCGCCCGCGGCCAAGAGGCGCAGCCCGAGTTCGAGATCCTCGCCGCCCCACAGCTCTCCGTAGTGCTCGTCGAAGCCACCGACCTCTTCGAACACCGTGCGTCGCATGCTGGTGCTTGTACCGATGCAGGTCAGCCAGCGCAGTGAGGCATAACCGGGCGACTGCACCACCTTCCGGGCGGTCCTCTCGATGAACGAGCGGCGCGGCCCGAGAAGAGCGGCGGCAGAACCGAGGTCGGCGACGGTACTGGGCTCGAGCTGCCGCCCGCGGGCACCTGTCAGGGCCGCCTGCAGCGGCTGCGGATCGGGTGTCAGCGCGAACGCGGAGAGGTCGATGATGCCGCCGTGCACCACGGCGGCAGCCGCGCCCCGGTGGGCCGCGAGGTGCTCCTCCAGCAGCCGCGGTGTGGCCACCGTGTCGTCGTCGAGGAAGAGCAGCACCTCGCCGCGCGCCAGCCGCGCCCCGCTGTTGCGTGCGCAGGCCGCGCCACGCCCGCCCGTGGTGGTTGACCGGATCGGCAGACCCTCCGGAACGGCCGCGAGGACCTGCTCCACCGCACCGGTCTTGGGCGCATCGTCGACCACAATGACCTCGAACCGCCCACGGTCCAAGGTCTGTTGCCCCAGGCCCGTCAGTGTGAGCAGTAATCGCGTGGTCCGGTTACGGGTCGGAACGACCACACTGACCGCTGTGCCGCCAGGTGTATCCCCCGGCGGCGCGGCTGTCGCTGTCATGTCCGTCATGCCAGGGAGGCGCTGTCGCCGGCCTTCTGATCGAGGATGTAGGTGGCGAGGCCCTCGATGGAGAAGAGCGTCTCCTCCGTCAGTTCCTCGTCCTCGAAGACGACATCGAATTTTTCCTCGAGGATCAGCAGGTACTCCAGGGCATCGAGGGAGCTGAATCCGTACTGCTCCACCATGCTGGCGTCGCCCTCTCCGGGCGTCTGTCGGTATCCGGCCTTGGCCATGCCCGCTGCTATCTCATGGAGTTCTTTGATGAGTTCGGCGCGGTCCATCGTGTCTTGTCTCCCGTGGTGAAGAATTTCGGTCACACCTTCGTGCTCTGTTCGTCGAGCTGCTGCTCGGTCAGCCCGCGGAAGCGGTCCATACGGAAGTAGTGCTGGAGGTCACCACCGAATTCGGCCCGGTAGTAGAAGTCCGTGGTGTGACGCTCCGTCTCCGTGCTCGCCGGCTCCGTGCTGACCGTCTCCCCGCGCCGGAGTGCGGCGATCAACTCGGGGACGGGGTAGAGGAATTCCACCTTGCTGCGCAGGTACCAGCTTTCGCCGTGCCTCGCGACAACCGGGAGGTCCTCCTCGGGACCCGAACCGTCCGGCAGCATGCGGACGGGCTGGCACATCAGGTCGTACCGGAACACCTCGTCCAGGAACGACACCAGATGCTGGGGCAGGTCGGGCTTCATGGCCTCCTCCCACCACAGCTTCAGCAGCCGCTTGGTGAGCAGCCGCCAGACGTTGGGGTCGACGTTCTCGCTGGCGGAACTCGTCGGTTTGGCGACCGCGTGCAGCTCTCTCGCCTCGGGATCGTCGCTCTTCTCGACCCAGTCGGAGAAGCTGAGAATGACGCGTGACTGGGGGATGTCGGCGAGCTCCCGCAGGGCGACCCAGATGTTGTGCAGCCACAGGCTCCGGGCCAGTACCCGGTTCCAGCAGATGAAGCGGAGCATGCGCTCGTTGTCCGCGAGCGTCATGGTGTTGTGCGAGAGCACATAGTCGAAGTCGTCCTGCTCACCGCGCACGGTCACCAGTCCGTGCTCTTGCCTCTTGTCGTGGTACTCGGTGTTCGGCAGCAGCATCAGCGGGTGGACGGCGATGAACGGCGTGTGCCGTGCCGCCCGGTCGTAGCCGTCCAGGAACGAGGCGACCGTCTCACCCGGCGCGCCCCAGATCAGCTCCAGGTACGGCGTGATTTCGTGCTCGGTCAGCCAGGCGACGAGGCTTTCCCAGTCGTTCAGCTTCATATTCCGCCGACGCATGAGATCAAGCACCGAGTCATCCATCGTCTGCAGCGCGAGAATGAAGGCGCTGTGCATCCCGGACTGCTTCATCTTTTCCATGATGCGGTAGAATCCGGCGGACTTGTTCTTGGCCCAGGAGGTCTCAAGTCGCTTCGGGAATCCGTACTTTCTCCGCACTCGGAGCAGATCGTCGAGGAATTCCTCGTCCTCGCGTAAGAGCCCGAAATTGGAGTCAGCGAGCATAAGGATTTCCGCGCCATGCCGACCCAGCACATCCAGCTCTTCGCGCAGTCGCTCCCGTGAAAATGCCCGCATTTTCTGCCCGGTGGCGCCTCCCCAATAGCAGAATGCGCACTTGTACGGGCATCCGCGGTTTGTCTCCATGAGCGCGTAGTCGTAGAGGAAGCGCCCCCTTTTGTCGACGAGTGGTATTGCTCCCGTCAGGATGGGGGATGGCAGGATTTCAAGGTCCTGAATACGTTCGCGCTGGGGGGTCGTGACCAGGTTTCCATCGGCCTCCCGGAAGGAGAGGCCGCCGATCTCGTGGAGTTCGGTACGGCGAGCGCCGTCGAGATAGCCGTTCATCAGGTCCCGGAAGACCAGCTCCCCCTCGCCGTTCACCACCACGTCGACCTCGGGGAACATGCGGAAGACCCGCTCGGCCTGGTGGGCGACGTGGTTTCCGCCGAATACGACCCAGCCTTGCGGGTTCATCTGTTTGAACGTCTCGGCAAGAGCGCCGAAGGCACGGAAGTTCCAACCGAGGACGGAGAAGCAGAGAATGTCGGGGACGCCGTCCCGTATGAGGTCTCGGGCCATGGCGTTCAGGCCGGCGTCGCCGGGATAGTTCCTGATGGTTATGTCCATGCGGCGCCGGATGCGCTCATCGGTCTCAGCATAGGACTTCAGGTAGCCGATCGCTAGCGGCATGGAGGCTGCGGAATTCCCCCAGACGCCTTGCTGAACGAGCAATGCGCGAGTCTTCTCCATTACCGGCCTCTACCCCCTTATATCGCTCCGACAGGCCAGGTCGCAATTGAGACTACAGCAGAAGACCTCCAGTGCAATGGTGCCGCCGAAAATATGCCGTCGGCATGGCTAATTCTCTTCGGTCCGTACGCGTTCGGTCATGTGACGCCTTGGTGTGGATCGCCGTCCGGGTGTGGCCCGGCGACCCGCCGAACCCTCGGATGCAGCTGGCTGAAGTGGGATTTCAGCAAGAGTCGCGCGGCGCGGACCGGGTGGCCGGTACGGGTGGATGGCGTGGCCGGAAATTGACTCCAGGGGCCCCGTGAATGGCCGGAAATCTATCGACCCCGATGGTCCGGAAGGTAAACAGGGCAACTCCGAGTGTGATCATTTTTAGCCACCGCCCTCTCATTTTCTGCCACTCCGGAGCCGACCCTGTGCGTGTGCGGTAGCCATCGGTATGCTCCCGCCGTACTACGTCTGTTTTCCTCTTTCATTCCCCACCGTTCGGGCTCGGAGTTACATGACGGAGATTTTTGACACGTGGTGCCCGGTCGTCTTGCCGCATGTGGAAACGGTCGACGGCCGACTCCATTTCATGGGGCGTCAGGTCGATGTTTCCGGCCAGGTGTCGGACGGCGACGCCGCCCTGCTGTCCCGCTGCGACGGCAGTCGGCCCCTGGACGGCTTCAGCGCGGCCGACCGCGAGACCATCGGCCGCTGGCGGCAGCAGGGGCTGCTGCTCATGGCACCCCTGCTTACTCCCGGCCCCGAGGCCGCAGCACCGCCCGTGATCGTGTCACCGCACCCGGACGATGCGCCGCTGGCCCTCGGCGGGACGGTGGCCCGGCACGGCGGCCGGTTCCTCGACGTCTTCAGCGTCGAGACCTGGACCAAGGACCCGTACTACGCCGAGCATCCGGCGCTCACGCGTCGCCTGCTGCTTGCCGAGGAAGAGGTCGCCGCTCGCGTGCTGCGTGCCCGGGTGGAGTTCCTGGGATTCGTCGACGCCGCCGACCGCGACCTCAGACGGGACCGCTTCTTCGCCGATACCGCCTGGTCCGACGGGTTCACACGGGAAGAGCCGGAGCTCTTCGAGGCCATCACGGAACGACTCGCCCCCTTCCTTGACGGCGCCGGCCACGTCTTCACGCCGCTGGGAGTCGGTGGTCACGTCGACCACCTCGCCTGCCGGGAGGCGGTCATTGAACTGGCACACCGTGGCGCGCTCAGCGGTGCACAGGTCGCCTTCTACGAGGACCAGCCGTACTCCCTGTTCTCTTCCGCGGAGGAGACCGCGACGAAGCTCAGTGCGCGCCTGGCCGAAGCGGGACT
This sequence comes from Streptomyces sp. NPDC018000, assembly GCF_044328025.1. NCBI lineage: Bacteria > Bacillati > Actinomycetota > Actinomycetes > Kitasatosporales > Streptomycetaceae > Streptomyces > Streptomyces sp. NPDC018000. The sequence continues at coordinate 14,052 of NZ_JBIRGM010000041.1, read as the reverse complement.
CGGCGAACTGCACCCGGAGCTCCGGCCGGTGGACGACCTGGCGGCGCTCACCAAGAGCGAGGCACTGGGCGCCTACCGCATCCAGGTGCGCAAGGGCATCATCCACCGCATCCGCCGGCACGGCGTGCGCATGGCGGAGGGCTCTCGGAGCCCAGCCGCCGAACGTATCTGGCTGATGCGACGCAGCTGACCGTCTCCCCCCATGACAAGCAACCGCGGCCCCACCGCTCTGTGAAGGGTTTCCTATGTACGCACTGGCTCAGTCCCTGACACCCGAGGACCAGGAGGTCCTTGCGGAGGCATGCGCCGAAGTGGGCGTCACCCTGCACGTGACGGATCCGGAAGCGGACCACGTCGCCCCCTCCGACGCTCTCCTTGTCTCCTTCCACCGGATCGCCGCCGGCCGGTCGGACGATCTGTCCGTGGCGGAGCTGAAGAGCAGGGGCGGTTACCCGGTGGCTGTGCTTGACGGCATATCCGCCACCGAGGTCCTCTCGGCCGTCTCCAGCGGCTTCAGCTTCACGCTGGCCAGCCCTCTGAGGCGGTCCCGGCTCGTGAAGACGCTCAGCTACCTGAAGACCGTCACGCCGCCCGAGAACACCCAGGTGCTCACCCTGGACGGGAAGGGCGCACTGAGCTCCTCCGCGAAGTCGGTGCCCGTGACCGACGCCGAGGAGGGGCTGCTGAGCCTGCTGAACGACCGGTCGGGCCAAATCGTCCCCATCGCGGACCTCATCAAGGCCACGGGCGGTGAAGACGTGAACAAGGTGGCCTCGGTGCTGAAGCAGAAGTTCCTGGACATCGAATCCGGCGCGAAGCTCCTCAAGGTCCCGCACCTGGGCTTCCGCCTGGTCGGGACGGTCCGCAAGGACGCGAGCTGATGCGCGCCGTGGTGGTAACCGGCGCCCCCGGTGTGGGCAAGACCAGGCTGGGTCACCAGCTGGTGACCCGGTACAGCGTCCCGGCCGCCGCGATGGACTGCGATCCAGTCGTCCATCCCTATGACGGCGGCGAGGATATCTACGACCTGATGGCCTCGGCCCTGCGCGCTGCCGTGCCCGTGTACCGGGATTGGGGGGCGCGTGTCGTGGTCGTCACCGGGGTGGTCCTCGAGGGCCGTGCCTACGACCGCTTCCGCAAGGTGTTCGAGGAGCTCGGCGTCGACTCGGTCTACTACGGACTTCAGGCCGATGCGGAGGTCCTGGCCGCCCGGATCGAGGCCGATGCGGGCGGCCGGCACTTCATCGAGGGGCGGCTGGCCGAGCGTCATCTCGATGCGGAGGTGCCCAATGTGCCCGGTGTCCGGCTGATCGACACCACGCACCTGACGCTGCAGGAGACGACCGACGCGGTCGCGGCCCTGGAGCGCGCCGAGTTGGGGCCTCAGTGGGTTGGGCCATCCGAGTGATCACTGGAAGCGGCCGACCTCCAGGCCCTCGCCGCCGGTTCGCGCTGAGAGGACGAAACCGTAGTAGTGCGTGGCACCGATCCCCGTGACGTACTCCCGGACCTCCTCGCCGAGCGGGCCCGTGAGCTGCTGGTGTTCGTCGCGCGGGGCGAAGGCCGGCCAGCGTGGGGGCGTCGACGGCCTCAGCAGCAGCCGCCCGGAGATGTTCAGGCGCCGCAGTTCGGCCTCCAGCTCCGAGACGAAGAACGGCCCGTGCTCGTCACCGTAGGCCGCGGCCTGGAGCAGCGCCTCGCCCTCCTGGGTGAGGAGCCGGGGGACCTGACGCAGGAGCTCCCAGAAGAACTCCAGGCCGTCAAGCCCGGCTTCACCGGCCAGCCAGCCGAGCGAGCCCCGGCGCAGCGGGAGGCAGGGCGGGTTGGAGACAACGAGGTCGAAGCGGTCCTCGAGGGACAGGGACATGATGTCCCCCTCGACGGCAGTCAGCCGGTCTCCAAGGCCGTTGACATGGGCGTTGATGGTCGCTGCCGCGGTGCATTCCGGATTGACGTCGACCGACACCACGTCGGCGCCGTTCCGGGCCGCCGACAGGCCGAGGATGCCGGTGCCGCACCCGAGGTCCAGAGCCGACCGGACACCCTTGCGGGCCGCCACGAGCCGGGACAGGGTCATCGAGTCGGTGCCGACCCAGGGTGCGTACGATCCGGTGTCTCGCCCCGCCGCCCGCCAGGCGGCGAAGAGCGCCATACCGTCCCCACGGACCAGGCAGTAGTCGGCCGACACCTTGCCGGAGTCCTCCGAGAGCACCCCGGCGCGGAGCAGGAAATCGAGCAGCGGACCGGGAAGCTCCGAGCGCACCTCGGATTCCGCCACCTGCTCCCCGAAGACGAACAGAGAGGAGAGGATGGACTCGGCGGACATGGTGGAGATCGCTGCCAGTGTGTCGGCGTTCCGCCACGGTGCCAGTTCGCCGAGCCAATCCCCGGCGAGCGTGAGCAGATCGTGCTGCGGGAGCCCGCGAAGCCTCTGAAGCCCGGCACCCGCGAAATCTTCGCCGGAAATCCCATCCGCGGAAATCATTACGTCTCCTTGATGTCTCGTATGGTCTGGCATTCCGTCGCCCGCGAAATCAGCGGGGGGACGGTTCCCCGGTCGGCTCGAAGATTGGAGTGAACGCCGATTTCAGCTCTCGTAGCCGTTCCAGAGCGCGGGGCCCGGCGTACGGTGCGCAGCGCTTGATTTCCTCTTCGGAGATACCGCCGAACAGATAGAGATTGACCACGTCTATCGGTCCGGTGCAGCTCTTGCAGAAGGGGAAACGGGGCCGACTCTGCATGAACATATCGTAGTGCTGGTGCTTTCCGAACTGCTCGTGGATGAGCTCGGGCTCCTGCTTTATGTTTCCCATGGGCTTGAGCCAGGCATACGGACAGGCGGAGACGTCTCCCTGTCCGAAAAGCTGCACCATGGTGGCCGTCGCGTAACACCGCAGGGTGCGAACGCCGGTGCGCAGCTGATTGCCTATGTGCTCCACGAAGGCGCGTGGCGGGAGGACCGCGGACAGCTCGTCATAGCGCTCGAGCAGCGGCGCGAAGTGGTCGCCGAGCTCAGGTGCGTGGCTGGCCCTGGTCTCTCCGCGCACCGGGAAGAAGTAGAGCATGATGCCCTGCCCGTACCGTTCGAGCAGGAACTCGGCGAACTCCGTCTGGCCGGTGGCGTTCGCGTCGGTGATCACCGACTGGATCTCGATGGGAATCCCCAGCTGGGCGGCGTGGTCCAGGTGCCGCATGATGACGTCGAAGAGCTTGTGCTGCTTGGGCGGCAGCCGGTGCCTGTTCATCTCCAGGGTGTGACCGTCCAGGGAGAGGCACAGCTGGACGTTGCCCAGCTCGGCGAGCGTCTCGAGCCGGCGCGGCGTCAGGAAGGCGCCGTTGGTGATGACCTGCACGACCTCGTACTTCTCGCTGCACTCCGCGACGAACTCGGTGGAGCCCTTCAGCCAGAAGAACTCGCCGCCGCTGAGGCGCATGATCGGGCTGTCCACCTGCTGGTGGTAGGCGTCGAGGATCTCATGCCAGTCCGCACGCCGGTCGGTGGTCAGGCGAAGCCTCGCGTCCGGGACCTCCATCAGAAGGTTGAAGTCCTCGGTGAGGCAGTAAGTGCACCGCATCTGGCATAACTGCTCCTCGATTACCATGTCGTTCATAAGGAGCTTGAGGCGATTCTGCCCATCGCGATCCGCGAACATCGCGTCACGAATCTGAAGTTTCAGGGCCATGCTCTATCACCGCACCTAGGTCGCTTTCGCGCATGACTCTAACGTTTCCGTCGGTGAGCTTAAGTGTGTCCTGAACGCAGGGTCAATGCAGACCGCCGGCAGTGCTGTCGATCGGCTGAAACGCGACGCGATCTGGACGGAGGATGGCTCATATTCATCTGTCGGCTGACTTGCTGGAATAATAGTGTTGCGATTGCGTAGTCACTCAATCAGTAGGCTGACCGGGGAGTAAGGACGGCTGCATGCTCACTCTTGGGCTAGGTGGTTCCAATCATGACTTTTCGGCCAGTCTCGTCGAGAACGGCGAGATCGTTGTCGGTATCGAAGAGGAACGACTGACTCGCCGAAAGTACGCCGTCAATGTGAATTCCCTGGCGAACCAGTGCTGGCGGTACTGTCTCACCACGCACGGGGCCCGGCTCGCCGACGTCGAGGCGATCGTCGCGGACGACACCCTCCTGCCCAGTTGCTACTTCCCGTTCCGCAGCCGGACCACGCTCATCAGGCACCACATGGCGCATGCCGCGAGTGCCTTCTACCCCTCGCCCTTCCCCGAGTCCGCGATCCTCGTGGTCGACGGGGCCGGCAGCCTGTTCGAGGGGAAGGGCGTCGAGACCCTGAGCATGTCGGTCGGCAACGGCACGGAGATCACCGAGATCTCCAAGGTGTACGGAACCAACTGGAGCACCGACGGTCTGCGGGAGGCCAAGGTCTACCAGGCCGGTGACAGCGACCACTCGCTGGGCTTCATGTACAAGGCGGTCAGCAAGGCCATCGGCTTCACTCTCTACGAGGAGGGTGCCTGGTACCTGACCGAGGACGGCAAGACCATGGGTCTCGCCCCCTACGGCACCGACCGCTACCAGGCGGTGTTCCGCCGCCACCTCGAGCTCCTGCCGGACGGCCGGTACGAGCTGCACCTGAAGGACGGCGGGCTGCTGAGCTTCGTCGAGCACGCCCTGGACGGATTCGAGGGCGAGGAGCGCTTCGCACGGGGCGCCGACCTCGCCTGGGCCGCCCAGGATCTGCTGGAGACCGCCGTGCTGCACGCCGCCAACTGGCTGCACACGGAGACCGGGCTCTCCCGCCTCTGCCTGGCCGGCGGCGTGGTCCTCAACTCGGTCGCGAATGGCAAGATCCTTCGGAACACCCCGTTCACCGAAGTTTTCGCGCAGCCCGCTGCGGGCGACAACGGTTGCGCGGTCGGCTGTGCGTACTACGGTTACCACGTCCTCGGCGAGCAGCCGAGGCCGCGCGGCCCGAAGGCCCCGAAGACGGCCCCGCGGCCCCAGAGCCACAGCTACCTCGGCCGTTCGTACAGCACCGAGGAGATCCAGGCCGCGCTCGACGCCTCCGGGCTGCCCTACCGGCGGGTGGAGCGGCAGGCTCGGCTGGCGGCCGAACTCCTGCCACAGGGTGCGCTCATAGGCTGGTTCACCGGTGGCTCCGAGTTCGGGCCGCGCGCCCTCGGCCACCGCAGCATCCTCGCGGACCCACGCCGCGCGGAGATGAAGGACATCCTCAACAGCAAGGTCAAGCACCGCGAGGCGTTCCGGCCGTTCGCCCCCGCCGTCCTGTCCCACCGGGCCTCCGAATACTTCGACCTCGACATCGAGTCCCCGTACATGCTGATCGTGGCGCCGGTGCGGGAGGAGAAGCAGCAGGAGGTGCCGGCCATCACCCACGTCGACGGCACGGCGCGGGTTCAGACGCTCACCCCGGAGGCGAACGGCGCCTTCTACGAACTGGTGGAACGGTTCTGCGAGCTCACCTCCGTACCCGTCGTGCTCAACACCTCTTTCAACGACCGCGGTGAGCCGATCGTGGAGACCCCCGAGGAGGCGCTGGCCTTCTACGGAAAAAGCCAGCTCGACTATCTCTTCCTGGAGGACTTCCTAGTGGCCCACAGTGCGGCGGACCTCGACTCGGCGACGGAGACGGTCGCGTGAGGGACGAACCGAAGATGCGGTACGAGCCCTGGCGGGCCCTCGCGCTGTGGGGGGAAGAGGAAGCCGCCGCCGCCATGGAGGTCATCCGGTCGCGGTCCCTGTTCCGTTACTACGGGCCGGACCTCCTCCACCGGACCGACGAGTTCGAGGCCGCCTTCTCAGAGGTGGCGGGCGTCCCGCATACGGTCGCCCTGACATCCGGCACTGCCGCGCTCACCTGCGCGATGATCGGGCTCGGAATCCCGCCCCAGGCGGAGGTGATCGTTCCCGCCGTGACCTTCGTTGGCAGTGTCAGCGCCGTCGTCGGGGCCCGCGGCATCCCCGTCTTCGCCGAGGTCGACGACTCGTTGACCCTGGACCCTGCGAAGCTCGAGGAGCAGATCACCGAGCGGACCTGGGGCGTGATGCCGGTCCACCTCAACAATGTCGCCGCCGACATGGGGCCGATTATGGAGGTGGCGCGTCGGCACGGACTGCGGGTGATCGAGGACGCGGCCCAGGCCGCCGGGGTCAGTTACAGGGGACGACCAGTCGGCAGTCTCGGCGACGCGGGCGCCTTCAGCTTTCAGCTCGACAAGAACATCACCGCCGGCGAGGGTGGCGCGGTCACCGTGGCCGATGCCGACGTGTACGACCGGGTGGCCCGGTACCAGGACCAGGGCGGCCAGTTCACCACCTCCAAGGGCGCGACGCGGGGGACCAGCGACAACCCGCCGTTCATCGGTGCCAACCAGCGCATGACAGAGCTGACCGCGGCCATCTTGTCCGCGCAGCTTCCCCGCCTTGTCCCCATGTGCCGACGTCTGCGCGACGTGGCGCGCCATGTGCGGAGCGAGACCGCCGACCTGCCGGTCCGCTGGAGGAGGCTGCCGGACGAAAACGGTTCGGGCGGCGACCTCACGCTGTTCCTGGACTCCCGTCTTCAGGCGCGCGGCTTCGTCGCCGGCCTGAACGCCGCCGGTATCCCCGCGCACACCATGTACCAAGGACAGCCGGTCACGGCCAACCGTGCCGTACGGGAGGGGCGTACGCCCTGGGGCGTGGAGTGGAACCGTCCCCCGCGCTACCGGATCAGCGAGGGGCTTCTCGGACGCTCCGTCACCATCGGTCTGGGTGCCGCCATGACCGACGCGGACGTCGACGCTGTCGTCACCGCCTTCCGCAAGACCTACGAGGGCATCACCCAAGCCGACTGAACGAGCACCACCGACAGGAGCGGAGCGACACGCCGGCATGACCCTGTACGACATACCCGTTCGAACACTCGCGGGCGAGCCCGGTGACCTGAGCCCTTATCAGGGAAAGGTACTGCTCGTGGTCAACGTGGCCTCGCAGTGCGGACGCACACCGCAGTACGCGGCGCTTGAGGAGCTGCACCGGCGCTACGGACCCAGAAGGTTTGCCGTTCTGGGCTTCCCCTGTAACCAGTTCGGGGAACAGGAACCCGGCACCCCCGAGGAGATCCGGGCGTTCTGCTCGGCCACCTATGACGTCACTTTCCCTCTCTTCGAGAAGGTGGACGTCAACGGCGCCGGACGGCATCCGATCTACAAGATTCTCACCGCCGCCCCCGACGAGCACGGGGTGGCCGGGGACATCGAGTGGAACTTCGAGAAGTTCCTCGTGTCCCCCGACGGTCTGGTGGCACATCGCATCCGTTCCCGCGTGAAGCCGGACACCCCCGGTGTCACCGACAAGATCGAAGCACTGTTGCCGACCTGACCCTCGCACCACCCCAGAGGGCACCTCATGCACACCCCAGCTGACAGTCGGTCACAACGAGGCCCGGTCCGCCCTCACCGACCTGCGGCTGTGCAAAGACGTCCGGCACTCGGTGCCCTGGGAGGCCGACGGCCTGCACGCCGTCGGCCGGAACACACCCGCCTGCGTCGGCTGGGGGCGAGCCAGTTCACCGCCCGCCGTGAGGACGGGGACCGGCTCTCGTCCGAGGAAGCGCTTGTATGGTGTTCCTGCTGCTCGTCGCCGGATTCGACATCATCGTCAACTTCCTCTCTACCGGTGTCTATCGGCTGCTCCTGAGGCCCAATCAGTTCGCCGCCCTGCGTGTCGGACCCTGCTCGACGGTCCGATCGAGATGGGCGTCACCATCCCGCACTCGTTTCGCCTTCGGCCTTGATCCCGACCCACACCGGCGTCTCGGCCTGACCCGCGGCAACGCGCCTGCGCCCTGGACCGCCTCGACGGCGACTCTCCGCGACCCCGCCCACCTCACCGGCTGGCAGAACCAGGCCGCGGCAGTTGGGTAACCTGCGTGGTAAACTAATGAAGCTGACAGCGTCGGCTGAACGGGCGCACAACGTCATCTAGGGAGGCGAATCCATGGGGCGCGGCCGTGCTAGAGCCAAGCAGGCGAAGATCGCTTATGAGTTGAAGTACAGCGGTGCGTCGATAGACCTCTCTCAGCTGGCCGAAGAGCTGGGCGCATCTCCCTCGACCCAGAATGCCGAGTCCCGTGACGACGACACCCGAGGCGCCGACCGGGACCCGCACACGGCTGCGATCCGCCCCTCTGACGACGGTAGCATGACGCGCTGACCGACCAACACGTCGGCTTCAGCTCGGCGGGCTCTGTGGGCCGCGCTTACGTTCTCTCATGTGGCGGCCCAGCGCCGTCTTCTGCTTCCAGTTCCGCAGGATCTCCGCGTCCAGCCGCGCATCGCTCCTCGCCGCGATCCGCTCGTTCTCGCGGAGCAGCTTCCGGTAGTTCTCAAGCCGCCGCAGAGGCAGCCCCCCGTCATCGGCCGCCGCGAGCACCGCACACCCGGGCTCCACGCCGTGCGAGCAGTTGTGAAAGCGGCAGTCCCGGGCAAGGGCCTCGATATCGGTGAAGGTCCGGGCGACGCCACTGTCCGCCTCCCACAGCCCCACTCCGCGAAGTCCCGGCGTATCGATCAGGACCCCACCCCCCGGCAATGGCAGGAGATCGCGGGTCGTCGTCGTGTGCCGACCCTTGCCGTCACTGTCACGCGTGCTGTCAACCCGCTGCACGTTCGCCCCCGTGAGCGCGTTGGCGAGAGTGGACTTACCGGCACCGGACTGACCGAGAAGAGCAGCCGTCCCGCCGCAGACGAGGGCCGCGAGGGCGACCATGCCCTGCCCCGAGGCCGCGCTGACGCAGAGCACGCGCGCCCCGGGGGCCACCCTCTCCGTGTCCTCGACGAGATATGAGCGGGTCACCGGGTCGGGTACCAGATCGGCCTTGGTGAGGACCACGATCGGCTCCCCGCCGCTCTCCCACGCCAGGGAGAGGAAACGCTCGATGCGCCCGAGCTCAAGCTCACCCGCGAGTGACACGGCGATGAGCAGCTGGTCGATATTGGCGGCCAAGACCTGGCCCTCGGATCGCTGCGAGGAGACGGCCCGGACGAACGCGGTACGCCGCGGCAGCAGCGCCCGGACGATCCTCTGGTCCAGGTCGAGTGCCACCCAGTCGCCGGTGCAGGGGTTGCGTATGAGGTCAGATGACATCACCGGCCACGTCTCCGCCCGCACGGACACCACCCGCCCATCCTCGGCGGCAACGACCTCGCAGCTCCCGCGATCGACCCGCACGACACGGCCAGGCCGGAGACCCTCGGCTTCATGGGAGCCGAACTCGGCTGCGAACGCATCGTTCCAGCCGTACCAGTGGAGCGGATGTGAGGCAGTGGATGTGGTCAAGCTAGACCCTTCGCGGGGGAGCCGAGACAACAGAATGCCTTTCAACCCACTCTTCCACGGGTCACAGGACACTCTCACAATGAATCGCAGGGCAGCATAACTCGAGAATGAGACGCTCCTCAACTGTACTTTCGCCGAACAACCCGCACAACACGCCTCGTTCCTTCGGTGACTGGGTCTGTACGGTCAACGGCCCTGTCTCGCATTCGGTGGTGACGGAGAGTCGTGAAAGCCTGTGTCGGTGATCCGTGCTTCGACGCTGTGGACTACGTCCTAGCCGGCGCCGGGCTGGAGGGCGTCGAGACCAGCTGCGCGCGCGTGGCGGCGGCGTGCGGGCTCGATGGCGACCGGCTCCATGCCTGGAGCCAGGTGATCGCGCCGTTTGCGGCCATCGCCCACCTCAGTGACGGTGGTGAGAAACCGGTGATCGATGAACTGCTCGCGTTGACCCGGTGAGCGCACCCCGCGCTCCGCTGGGACGGAACACTGTTCGTCAGGTCTCAACAGGGGTGCGGTGCAGACCTGTGTTGCACCGCGTGTTGCACTCACAGCGGCGGCGGGCACCGAGGCAACGGCATGGCGACGTCGCAGAGCCGGGACCGGCCGCCAGGCTGAGCGGGTCCGGCCCGCGGGGTGATTGGGAGCCGCCGTGTCCATCGCGTTCCGCATCAGCTGCTGCCTGTGCCGCCATCGCCGCTGCGGCCACGCCGGCGGCGGCGATGGAGCTGTACCTGTGGAACGTGCGCCTGTCGGCCGCCTGCAGCGAGGTGATCGCTCCTGCCGAGGTCGTTCTGCGCCCGGCGGTGACCGGCTCGTCCTCCCGTTCACGTCCCACTTCAAGAGCGAGCCGGTCGACTGCTCCACAAGCAGCACGCTCGAGCTCGACACGTCCATCATGTTCGACGTCGATGACGCACTGCGCGCGTACGCGGAGACGGGCGGCCCCGAACCCGAGGCGGACGGGCGCATCCAGGTCGGGTACATCTACGCGACGGTCCGGTTCGAGTCTTTCCTGCACCCTGGTTACGCGTCGGTGGAGTGCTGGGCAGCGACGTCGGGGATGAGCCGCTTGTTCGCGCGGTCGACCAACATCAGGAAGGTGTTCACCGACCTCGCCGCCGCCAGCGGCGGAGTGTGCTGCCTGTTCGACACCGGCGACGGCGGCCCGGAGCAAGTGTGCTGGCTCAACGGTGAGACCACCCAGGAGATGGTCCCCGGTCCCCGTTTTCCGGATCGGCGAGCACTTGTGGCGAGTTGGTCCGACCCCGAGAGGTGAGCACCGGTGCCCCTTGACCAGCACAACCCCGGACGGATCATCCGAGTGCAGTCTTCAGGGGGAGCCCGTGAAGCTGCCGGTGTCGGCTTCGGGGAGGATGCCGAGTTTGACCAGGCGTTTCAGCTTGGCTCGGGTGCCTTCGATGTTCTTCGGCAGCAGTTCGTGGTCGAGGGCTTGGCAGACGTCCTTGGCCCGCAGCGGTCGGGTCGCGTCGTTGCAGACGGCCAGGATGCGGGGGTAGTCCGGGTGCTCGGGCAGGTCCGGTGGGCCGGCTGGGAGCCGGTCGGCAAGGCCGGTGACGGTTTTCCGGGTGATCACGAGATGCTCGAGGTGTGTCTCGGCCTCCCGCAGCCGGGTCTGCAGTTGGCCGATCTGCGTGCGGGGGCCATCGGCTTGAGCCCGGGTGGCACTCTCCTGGATGTCCAGCGCGTCGAGCAGGGGCCGGATGTTCATGCGGAAACTGCCTGTGGGTCGCGCCAGGCAGAGGCGTTCGTGCCGGTGAGTCGGCGGACCATGACATGGGTCATGGCCCAGTAGACGCGGGAGGCGGACGAGGACGGATGGTGCTCGTAGTCGCGGACTATGCGCCGGTGCAATATCAAGATCCCGTAGGTCTGCTCGACCCTCCACCGTTTCGGCTGCGGCACGAAGCCCTTGTCCTGCGGGTTGCGTTCGACGATCTCGACGATGCCCAGGTCGGCGCCGCGCACGACGACGACCTGGTTCTTGAAGCCCTGGTCGACCAGTGCCTTCTCGATGGTTCCGCCGGTGTGCGCAGCGACCTGGTCAAGCAGCGCGATGCCCGCGGCGTTGTTGTGCGCGCTCGCGGCGAGGACCACCACCGCGATCACCAGACCGAGGCCGTACCCGGCTCGCCAAGTCCGTGTATGACGCGGGGTGGTCCGCGTTCGTGGGCATGCTGGAGTACAAGGCGGTCAAGCACGGCCGCATGTTCGTGAAGGTGGGCCGTGCTTTCCCGTCTTCTCAGGTCTGTTCGGCCTGCGGATTTCGGGATGGTCCCAAGCCCCCTGCATGTCCGGGAGTGGACGTGTGGCGCGTGTGGCACCGTGCACGGCCGCGACCACAACGCAGCCCGCAACGTCCTGTTCGAAGGATGCCGTATCGTCGCCGCCGGACGGGCGGAGACGCTAAACGTCTCGCAGAGCGCCGGTAAGACCGGGACGAAAGTCCCGGCACAGCGCGTTGAAGCAGGAAGCCCCCGGAAGGGTCACATGGGCCCTGACCCCTGATCTTGGACACACGAGACACTGGATCCTGAGGATCTGAGAACGGACATCTCGTGGTCATGAAGAACTATCCGCCGCAGTTCAAGGCGGACGCGGTCGCGTTGTACGAGTCGCGGCCCGAGGCGACGATCAGACAGGTCGCTGCCGATCTGGGGATCAACCCCGAAACCCTGCGGAACTGGGTCCGGGCGGCCGGCGCGAGCCGGCCCCGGGGACGCCGCGCGGAGACACCCACCGAGCCGCCCACGCCGTTGGAGGCGGAGAACGCCGCCCTGCGCAAGAAGGTCCGCGAGCTGGAGGAGGAACGCGAGATCCTGTGCAAGGCAGCCAAGTATTTCGCCGGGGAGACGCGCTGGTGAACCGCTTCCAGTTCGTCGCCGACCACCAGCGCCGTTACGGCGTGAAGCGGCTGTGCACCATCCTCGGCATCGCCCGCTCCAGTTTCTACTACTGGCGCGCGACGGCCGCTGACCGGGCCACCAGGCAGGCAGCCGACGCCCGCCTCGCCGTCCGAATACGCACCGTGCACCGCGAGTCGGACGGCACCTACGGCGTCCCCAGGATCACCGCCGAGCTCCGCGAGACGGGCGAGCGCGTCAACCACAAGCGGATCGCGCGCGTGATGCGGGGCATCGGCCTGGAAGGCGTGCGGCTGCGCCGCAGGCATCGCACCATGATCGCGGACCCGGCCGCGGCGAAGGCCCCGGACCTGATCGGCCGCGACTTCACCGCGAGGGAGCCGAACACGAAGTACGTCGGCGACATCACCTATCTCCCGGTGGACGGAGGGAAATTCCTCTACCTGGCCACCGTCATCGATCTTGCCTCGCGCCGCCTGGCCGGCTGGGCGATCGCGGATCACATGCGCACTGAGCTCGTCCTCGACGCTCTGGCCGCCGCCGAACGCACCCGCGGCAGCCTCGCCGGAGCGGTCATGCATACCGACCATGGAGCCCAGTACACGAGCCGGGCGTTCGCCGATGCCTGCCGCCAGGCCGGCGTCCGCCCGTCCATGAGCACCGTCGGCTCCAGCGCGGACAACGCACTCGCCGAATCCTTCAACGCGGCGTTCAAACGCGAGACGCTCCAAGGCCGCAAGCAGTGGTCCAGCGAGCGCGAGGCCCGCCTCGACGCGTTTCGCTGGCTGCACCGCCACAACATCCGACGCCGTCACTCCCGCCTCGGACACCGCAGCCCGATCGCCTACGAAGCAGCATCCCGAACAACAACAACTACGCTGGCACCAGCCGCATAACCCGTGTCCAAGATTCGGGGGCAAGGCCCCACAACCCAGGCCGGAATCCCTGGACTTTAGGCCAGGGAGCACGTCAAGAGATTCCCATCAACCGGCAGCAGCGGTAGCGCCAAGGGCATGTCGTGGTGGCGCAGCTCAGGTATTGTCCGTGCTGGTTGCAATCCCGGTGCTGCAAAGTCGGGCGATTGGGCAACGGATCACCGGGAATTCCCGTTGCGTGCGCCCGTACCAATGCCAGAACAGCCCTGAGGAAGGCGCTGCCCTCGTGGCCGCCGGACAGGCCAGCTTCAGCTGGCTGGGGTCGGTGCGGGTGTGGTGCGTCGCCAGTTGAGCATCCACGCCGCGGTCAGCAACGCGCCGAGCCCCGCCAGGGCCATTGAGCCGCCGGTGCCGCACACAGCGGCGGAAGCTCCGACGCAGACTGGGCCGAGGCCCTGCAGTGTCATGTTGCCGGAGCCCAGCAGGCCGAATGCCTGGCCCTGGCTCTGTTCGGGAAGGGCGGCCAGGAACTCGCGTTGCAGACCGAGACCGTAGGCGAAGCCGCAGCCGGCGAGCAGCAGCAGTCCGGCGGAGAGCGGGCGGCCCGGGTTGCCGGCGAAGACGATCAGCGGTAGGCCCATCAGCGCGATCAGCGGGACCACCATCCGTTCCCGTGCGGTCGGTCGCAGCCACCGTCCCACCACGAGGTCGCCCAGCAGCATGCCGACCGGCAGGCAGGCCATCAGCACCGCGTAGGAACCGGAGGGGAAGCCGTGACTGCCCGCGTAGGCGACGATCAGCCCTTCCGCTCCGGCGGCGAACATGCTTGGGAGCCACTGTGCGAAGAGCAGCCGCCGGATCGAGCGGTGGCGCAGCAGTGCGCCCGTGCTCGGCAAGCTGGGCCAGGACCTGAGAGGGGAGCAGCCCCGTCCGGCCGGCCACCACCCGGATCAGCCGACTGGGCGCGACGGACAGCCAGACC
>NZ_JBIRGM010000040.1:0-21933 GCF_044328025.1 Streptomyces sp. NPDC018000 | reverse complement strand
CCCTCGTCGAGTGGCAGGCCGACTGGCTGCGCCGCGGGCTGCCGCTGTCCGGCAAGCCCACCAAGTTCCAGGTCCGCGACGGAAGGTTCTGATCCACTCCATGTCCACTTCCTCCCTCCTGTCCACCCCCGCCCTGGACTTGCTCGCCCGCGGTGCCGTGATCCCTGCCCACCCGCTCGCCCTGCGCGCCGACGGCTCCTTCGACGAGCGCCGGCAGCGTGCGCTGACCCGCTACTACCTCGCTTCGGGTGCGGGCGGGGTCGCCGTCGCCGTACACACCACCCAGTTCGATATCCGCGAGCCGGAGGCCGGTCTGTTCCGGCCGGTCCTGGAGCTCGCCGCCGAGACGATCGACGCCGAGGCCGGCCGGCCGTTCATCAAGGTCGCCGGTGCCTGCGGATACACGGCGCAGGCCGTCGCCGAGACCGAGACCGCCGCCGGACTCGGCTATGACGCGGTGCTGCTCAGCCCGGCCGTGCCCGGTGCGGACGAGAAGGGACTGCTGGAGCGGGCGAGGGCGGTCGGCGAAGTGCTGCCGTTGATCGGCTTCTATCTTCAGGAGGCCGTCGGCGGACGGTATCTGTCGCCGGGCTTCTGGTCCGCGTTCACCGATCTGCCGAACACTGTCGCGGTGAAGATCGCCCCGTTCGACCGGTACCGCACCGCCGATGTCGTACGGGCGGTGGCCGCCGCGGACCGCGCCGACGAGGTGGCGCTGTACACGGGCAACGACGACGACATCATCGGTGATCTGCTCACCCCGTACGAGACGGCAGGCGGCAACCCGCGCTGGTTCGCGGGCGGCCTCCTCGGCCAGTGGGCCGTGTGGACGAGCACCGCGGTGACGCTGCTCGACGACGTCCGCAAGGCACGCGGCGGGGACCACGAGGCGATGGTGCGTTGCCTGGCCCGTCGCCCCGAGCTGACCGATGCCAACAGCGCGGTCTTCGATGTGCGCGGCGCGTTCCGCGGCTGCATCGCCGGGGTGCACGAAGTGCTGCACCGTCAGGGCCTGTTGGCGAACATCCGGTGCCTGGACCCGGCCGAGACGCTCTCCCCCGGGCAGGCCGAGGAGATCAGCCGGGTGGCCGCGGCCTACCCTTGGCTGACCGATGACGCCTTCGTTGCGGAGCACCTCGATGCCTGGCTCTCCTGATCCTGCCGACCGCTCCCGGGTCGTCGTCGCCGTACCGCCGGGCCTGCGGGCCCAGTTCTTCACCGCCGAGGTGTGGCAGGAGCTGGAGCGGGCGGCCGAGCTGACGGTCCTGGACGACCACGCCGACCGGGCGGCGGTGGCCGCGGCGCTTCCCGGCGCCCGGGCGCTGATCACCTCGTGGCAGGCTCCCAAGGTGGATGCCGGACTCCTCGCATCGGCCGACCGGTTGGAGCTGGTGGCGCACACCGGTTCGGCGGTCGCGCCCTATGTCTCCGAGGAGGTGTTCCGGCGGGGCATCCTGGTCACCCAGGCAGGGGACGAGATGGCCCGCCCGGTCGCCGAGGTGGCTCTCGCGTTCACGCTCTCGCTGCTCCACCGCATCCAGCGCTTCGACCATGCGCTGCGCGGCGGGGCGGACTGGGCGGCGGCGAGCGAGGCCCCTTTGCGCCATGAGATCCACGGCAGCGACATCGGCGTGATCGGCGCCTCCCGGACCGGACGTGCCTACATCGCCCTGGTGCGGGCGATGGGGGCGCAGGTCAGCGTCACCGACCCGTACCTCTCCGACGCGGACGCCGAGGCGCTCGGCGTGAAGTCCGTACCGCTTCGGACTCTGCTGTCGCACAGCAGGATCGTGGCCGTGCACGCGCCGGTCACCGAGGAAACCCACAGGATGATCGGCGCCGAACAGCTGGCGCTGATGCCGGACGGGGCCGGTCTGGTGAACACCGCCAGGTCGTGGCTGGTCGACGAGGACGCGCTCCTCGCCGAACTGGCATCGGGCCGGCTGGACGCGGCGATCGATGTCTTCGACGCCGAGCCGCTGCCCGTCGGCCACCCCTTCCGCTCCCTGCCGAATGTGCTGCTCACCCCGCACCAGGCGGCGGGCAGCGTCGAATGCCGGCAGCGGCTCGGAATGAGCGCCGTCAACGAGGTGCTGCGGCTGCTCGCCGGACGCCCCCCGGTACACGCCGTCACCGCCGACGCCCTCACCCGTCTGCACTAGGGTTTACCCCCTCCCCAACCCCCGTACCTCTCAGGAGAATTCACCTTCATGCGACTGATGCGCATCGGCGAGCCGGGTCACGAGCGCCCTGTTGCCGTCTGCCCCGAGGGCCTTCACTACGACCTGTCCGGCATCACCGGCGACATCGACGGGGCGTTCCTCGCCGCACTCGCCGACAACCCGCACCTGGTGCCTGCCGAGCCGACACTCCCGGAGATCGACATCACCGGTCAGCGGATCGGCGCCCCGGTGGCCCGTCCCTCCGCGCTGCTCTGCATCGGCCAGAACTACGCGGCCCACGCGGCGGAGTCGGGCAGCGAGCCGCCCGAGCAGCCGATCCTCTTCTACAAGTCGCCCAACACGGTCGTCGGCCCGTACGACGACGTGCTGATCCCGCGCGGCTCGAAGAAGACCGACTGGGAGGTGGAACTGGCCGTCGTCATCGGCCGCCGCGCCTCCTACCTGGACTCCCCGGCCGACGCCGCCGCGCACATCGCGGGCTACGCCGTCAGCAACGACGTCTCCGAACGGGCCTTCCAGCTCGAGGAGTCGGGCGGCCAGTGGTCCAAAGGCAAGAGCTGCGCCACGTTCAACCCGCTCGGCCCGGTGCTGCTGACGGCCGACGAGGTCGGTGACCCGCAGCAACTGCGGCTGCGCAGCTATGTGAACGGCGAGCCGCGGCAGGACTCCAGCACCGCGGACATGATCTTCAGTGTGGCGCATCTGGTGCACCACCTGTCGTAGTATCTGGTGCTGGAGCCCGGTGACGTCATCAACACCGGCACCCCGCAGGGTGTGGCCCTGTCGGGCCGCTTCCCCTACCTGGGCCCGGGCGATGTGATGGAGGTCGAGATCTCGGGCCTGGGCCGGCAGCGCAGCGTCTGCCGGCCCGCGTAGTTCCGCTCAGTCCTCAGGAAGTTCGACCGGGGCGATGTCATCGAAGACATCGCCGGGGCCGGGGTTCGTCGCATCGGTCGCGCCGCCGAACTGGGCCATCACACCCCACACGGCATTGATCGCGGTCTGTACGGCGCCCTCGGCCCATCCGGCCGTCCACGAGATGTCGTCGCCCGCGAGGAACAGACCCCGCCGGTCGGCGGGCAGCCGGTCCTGCATGAAGTGGGTGAACAGCCGCCGCTGGTAGCGGTAGTGGCCCGGCAGATTGGCCTTGAACGCACCCATGAAATAGGGCTCGTTCTCCCACGAGACCGTCACCGGGTTGCCGATGATGTGCTTCCTGATGTCGACGTTCGGGTAGATCTCGCCGAGCGACTTGAGCATGACGTCCATGCGCTCGCTCGGGGAGAGCGGAAGCCACTTCAGGCTGTCGTCGCACCAGGTGTACGAGAGGCAGATGACGGCGGGCCTGTCGGGGCCGTCGTCCAGGAGGTACGTCCCCCGGGTCATCCGGTCGGTGAGTGTCATCGACATGGTGTCCCGCCCGGTCGGCACCCCCCTGCCGTCGACGGCCTCGTCCAGCCAGAACGGCCGGTCGACGGGCACGAACAGCTTGGAAGACTCCATGTAGTGGGTGCGCTCCATCGCCGTCCAGTGGTCGATCGGGAAGAGCGCGTCGTCGCAGTCGATCTTCGAGAGCAGCAGCCAGGACTGCCCGGTGAAGATCGCGGCCGGGTAGGTGCGGATGTCACCGGTGGCGTCGGTGACGGTGATCCGGTTTCCGGCGGTGCGGTTCAGCCGGGTCACGGCGGGGCGCGGCTCGCCGTCGTGCAGCGAGGACAGCGACGTGCCGAGCGGCCAGTGGACGATCTTCTGCGGTTCGCGGTCCCACAGCCGCAGCGGGAGCTGCTGGCTGCCGCCGACGATGCCCCGGTGGTGGTCGTCCGCCTCGGTGTAGACGACGCGCAGGATCTCCAGGATGGAGTTGGGGAAGTCGGTGTCCCAGCCGCCGGTGCCGAAGCCGACCTGGCCGAAGATCTCACGGTGCCGGAACGACTTGAAGGCGTCGGAGTCGCACAGGAATCCGTAGAAGGTCTGGTTGTCGAGCTTCTGGACGAGCTCCGCCCAGATCTCCCGGATGCGGGGCACATCGCGTTCGCGCATCGCGCGGTTCATGTCGGAGAAGTCCGCGCCCTCCTCCAGACAGCGGTTCCAGGCGTCCATCACATCGCGGTAGACCTGCGGCAGGTCGTCGATGGTCCGCGCGTAGTGCGACTCGCCCTTGAGGTCGATGACGGTCGACGGGGTGGCCGGGGAGAGCGGGTTGGGGAACGGCTTCGTCTCCAGACCGACCAGATCGATGTAGTGCTGGAGCGCGGTGGAGGACGGCGGGAAGCGCATCGCGCCCATCTCGGCGGTGAGTTCGGGGCCGCAGCCGTCGAACCCGACGGTACGCAGCCGGCCGCCGATCCGGTCCGCCTCGTAGACGACGGGCCTGAGCCCCATCTTCATGAGCTCGTACGCGGCGACGATGCCGGAGAGCCCGCCGCCGATGACGGCGACCTCACTGCCGTGCTCGGTCGCCGGTATCTGCCCGATCCCGGCGGGGTGCGCCAGGTAGTCGTCATACGCGTAGGGGAAGTCCGGCCCGAACATGGTGATCGGCTCGGCCGCGTCGGTGTGCTGTACGGCGTTGGGCACCGTGGACGTCATGGGGTGCGGACTCCTTGCACGAAAAAAGAGGGTGGAACAGGGGTGGCGGGCTCAGACGAGGGAGCCGTACAGACCGGGGCGGCGGTCGTGCAGATACGGGTTGGCGGCGCGCGACGCGCTCAGGAACTCGGGGTCGATCTCACCGATGACCAGCTCCTCGCCGCGTCCGGCGCGGGTGCGGACGGTGCCGTCGGGACCGGCCAGGCAGCTCAGCCCGACGAACTCGAACTCACCTTCCGGGCCGGTTCTGTTGACGTACGCCACGTACATCTGGCTCTCGAATGCGCGGACCGGGACGACGGACTCGGCGACGAACTGGAAGGGGTGCATCTGCGCGGTGGGCACCAGCAGCAGATCGGTGCCTGCGAGGGCGTGCGCGCGGACGTTCTCCGGGAACTCGACGTCGTAGCAGATCATGATCCCGATGCGTACGCCGTCCAGCTCGGCCTGGACGACGGTCTGCTCGCCCGGGGTGAACCACTCCTGCTCGAAGCTGCCGAAGAGATGGGTCTTGCGGTAGTTCGCGAGCGCCGCCCCGTCCGGCCCGATGAGCTGCGCGGCGTTGAAGATCTGCTCGCCCGCGCGCTCCGGGTAGCCGTAGAGGACCGCGAGCCCGTGCCGTACGGCGATCTCGGCGACGACCCGGGCGGAAGGCCCGTCGGCCGGCTCGGCCAGCCGGGGCACGTCGGCCCCGATCGCGTACCCGGTCAGGAACAGCTCGGGACAGACCAGCAGCCGGACCCCGGCGTCCGCCGCCCGTCGCGCCGCTGCGTCGAGCACCTTGATGTTCTCGTCCACATGTCCGGGTCGTCCGGAGCTCTGGAGCAGGGCGGTACGCAACGGCGGCATGGCTGACCTCGGGCGGGGCGGGCGGGGCGGGGACGTATTGACGGTACGGTCCGCCGCTCGAACCGGACAAGGCGCGACCGTTGCGCGTACACCGTCGATCCATTGCGCGCCGACCGTCTGTGGCAACGATTCATTGCGCTCGACGTCTCTGCAGGTCAGACAGGTGACTCAGGTCTCAGCCCGACGTCTCCTCGCAAGGGCCCGCAGCCCGGGCACCACCGGTCGGCCCGACAACTGTCCAGCCGGTCCGGTGGTTGAGGCAGAGCGGCCCCGGCGCCCTACTCCGGCGACCCCGACGAGTACCGCCGCAGCAGCGGCGACAGCACCAGTACGGACTTCGTCCGCTCCACATACGGCTCGCCCGCAATCCGCTCGAGCACCTGCTCGAAATGGCGCATGTCCGCCGCGAAGACCTGCACGATCGCGTCGGCCTCCCCCGTCACCGTGGAGGCCGACGCGATCTCCGGATACCGCGCAAGCCCCTGCTTGATCGCCTCCGGCGACGTATTGCGGCTGCAGTAGATCTCGATGAACCCCTCGGTCTCCCACCCCAGCGCCGCCGGGTCCACGCGCACCGTGAAGCCGGTGATCGCGCCCTCGGCGCGCAGCCGGTCCACGCGGCGTTTCACGGCGGGTGCGGACAGGCCGATGATCGCGCCGATATCCGCGTAGGAGCGCCGGGCGTCTTCGGCGAGGGCGTGGACGATGCGTTCGTCGAGGTCGTTCAGGCGCACTTCGGGCGGTTCACTTCTCTGCGATGGCCGGTGTCGGGGGCGGCACGGGCCGCCCCCGAAGTAGACCATGAGCGGCCCCGCAGGGCTCGCTCACCGCATCCGGTGACCGGTCAGAACGGGAACTGCGAGCGGCCGTGCTGCACCGAGATCCACTTCTGGGTGGTGAAGGCCTCGACCATCGACTCACCGTTCAGCCGGCCGAGGCCGGAGCTCTTCTCGCCGCCGAACGGGACGATGGGC
This sequence comes from Streptomyces sp. NPDC018000, assembly GCF_044328025.1. Classification (NCBI taxonomy): domain Bacteria; kingdom Bacillati; phylum Actinomycetota; class Actinomycetes; order Kitasatosporales; family Streptomycetaceae; genus Streptomyces; species Streptomyces sp. NPDC018000. Next base: position 15,338 of record NZ_JBIRGM010000040.1, on the reverse strand, counting down.
TCGTCGTGGACCGTGCCGTCGTTGATGTGGATCATGCCGGTGTGGATGCGCTGCCCGATCCGTACGCCGCGCTCGATGTTGCCGGTGTGCACCGCGCCGCTCAGACCGTACGGGGTGTCGTTGGCGATCCGTACCGCCTCGTCCTCGCCGTCGAACGGCACAAGGAGCGCGACCGGCCCGAAGATCTCCTGGGACAGGACGGGGGAATCGGCGGCCAGACCGGTCAGCACGGACGGGCTCACCAGGTTGCCGTCGGCGCTGCCGTGCAGCAGAGCCGTCGCACCGGCCTCGACGGTCTGGTCGACGAGCGAGGAAATGGCCTCGGCCTGCGAGGAGTTGATCAGCGGGCCGATCTGGGTCTCCGGGTCGGCCGGGTCACCCACCCGCAAGGACGCGACCTTGGCGACGAACTTCTCGGTGAACTCCTTCTCCACCGCCCGGTCGACCAGGATCCGGTTCGCGGCCATGCAGACCTGGCCCTGGTGCACGTACCGGCTGAAGACGGCCGCATCCACGGCGTAGTCCAGATCGGCGTCGTCGAGGACGATGAGCGCGCTGTTGCCGCCGAGTTCGAGCACGGCGCGCTTGAGGTTCGCCGCGCAGACCGTGGCGACGTGCCGTCCCACCCTGTCCGAGCCGGTGAAGGAGATGACCTGCGGAATGGGGTGCTCCAGCAGTGCGTCCCCGATCTCCGCGATGTCGGTGACCACGACGTTCAGGAGCCCGGCCGGCAGCCCCGCTTCCTCGAACACCTTCGCCACCAGCGTGCCGCCGCAGACCGGCGTGTTCTGGTGCGGCTTGAGCACCACGGCGTTACCGAGCGCCAGTGCGGGAGCGACCGACTTCAGCGACAGCAGGAACGGGAAGTTGAAGGGGCTGATGACACCCACGACACCGACCGGCACGCGGTAGACACGGTTCTCCTTGCCCTCGGTCGGCGAGGGCAGTATCTGCCCGGAGGGCCGCAGCGCGAGCTGGATCGACTCCCGAAGGAACTCCTTGGCGAGATGCAGTTCGAAGGCCGCCTTCAGCCGGGTACCGCCCAGTTCCGCGACGATCGCGTCACTGATCTCGGGCTCGCGCTCCTCGACGACGCGCAGCGCCCGCTCCAGCACCAGCCGACGGGCGTACGGGTTGGTGTCGCCCCACGCCCGCTGGGCGGCCTCGGCGGACCGGTACGCCTGGTCCACCTCGTCGGCCGTGGCGACCGTGATCGAGGCGAGCTTCTCCCCGTTGTACGGATTGAAGTCGATGATGTCCCAGGACCCCTTGCCCGGCCTCCACTCTCCGTCGATGTACTGATGGGCCAGGTCGATGAAGAAGGACATGAGATCCCTTACCGCAGAGAGGCGGGCAGCTGATTGCGCTTCATATTACTTATATTGCATTGGCGTTGAAGCGGATCACTGCGGTATTCGAGGGCCGGAATCGGTCATCCCTGATGCCCCGCAAGGAAGCCCGAAGACACCGTTGCCCCTCACGGCACGAAACGGCCTTGAGGGGCAACGGTGTTGCGGGACTCCGGGATCAACTCCAGCTGTTGTGCAGCGGCTTTCCCTCGGCGTAACCGGCGGCGCTCTGCACCCCGACGACAGCCTTCTCGGTGAACTCCTCCAGGGAGGCCGCACCGGCGTAGGTGCAGGAGGAGCGGACGCCCGCGATGATCGAGTCGATCAGGTCCTCGACGCCGGGCCGGGCCGGGTCGAGGAACATCCGCGAGGTGGAGATGCCCTCTTCGAAGAGCGCCTTGCGAGCCCGGTCGTACGCCGACTCGTCCGACGTACGGTTCTTCACGGCGCGTGCGGACGCCATACCGAAGGACTCCTTGTAGAAGCGGCCGTCGGCGGACTGCTGGAGGTCACCGGGCGACTCGTACGTACCGGCGAACCAGGAGCCGATCATCACGTTGGACGCGCCCGCGGCGAGCGCCATGGCGACATCGCGCGGGTGACGGACGCCGCCGTCCGCCCAGACGTGCTTGCCGTACTTCTTCGCCTCGGCGGCGCACTCCAGGACGGCGGAGAACTGCGGCCGGCCCACACCGGTCATCATCCGGGTGGTGCACATGGCGCCGGGGCCGACTCCGACCTTGATGATGTCCGCGCCGGCCTCGACGAGGTCGCGCACACCCTCGGCGGCGACGACGTTGCCCGCGACGACCGGCACCTGCGGGTCGAGCGCCCGGACGGCCCTGACCGCGCTGATCATGGACTCCTGGTGACCGTGGGCGGTGTCCACGACGAGCGTGTCGACGCCCGCGTCGAGAAGCTGTTTGGCCTTGCCGGCCACATCGCCGTTGATCCCGACGGCAGCGGCGATCCGCAGCTTGCCGGCCGCGTCGGTGGCGGGGGTGTACAGAGTGGCGCGCAGTGCGGCCTTACGGGTGAGGATGCCGACGAGCCGGCCGTCGGCGTCGACCGCAGGGGCGAGCTTGCGGTGGACGCCGTCGAGCTTGTTGAACGCGTCGCGCGGGTCGACGTCCGCGTCGAGCAGCACCAGTTCCTTGGACATGACCTCGGAGAGCTGGGTGAAGCGGTCGACACCGGTCAGGTCGTGGTCGGTGACGACACCGAGGGGACGCTGCTCCTCGTCGACGACGACACCCGCGCCGTGCGCGCGCTTCGGCAGCAGGGACAGTGCGTCGGCGACCGTCTGGCCCGGGGCCAGCACGATCGGCGTGTCGAGCACGAGGTGGCGCGTTTTCACCCAGGAGATGACATCGGTGACGACGTCGATCGGGATGTCCTGAGGGATGACGACGAGCCCGCCGCGGCGGGCGATCGTCTCGGCCATCCGGCGGCCCGCGATGGCCGTCATGTTCGCGACGACGAGCGGGATGGTGGTGCCGCTGCCGTCGAGCGAGGAGAGGTCGACACCTTGGCGGGAACCGACCGCCGAACGGCCCGGAACCATGAAGACATCGTCGTACGTGAGGTCGTACGGGACCGAGGGGGAGTCTGTGAAGCGACCAGTACCTGGCTCAAGGAAACGCATAAGGCTCATTTTTTCATACGAAACGGAGCAGGTCGCTTCCACGAAGACACAGCAAACTGCCCCCGCGTTCATACGTTTCCCCAAAGGAACGGAGCGGGAGTCCCGGACAGGTGGAACCCGCCGTGCCTGCGGACCCTACCCGCACGGCATCCGAATCATTCGCGATCATCTTTCCTGGACCTGGTGACAAGAGGTCGGGTAGCTTCAAATCCGCAGTTCCCGTGGGTCATGACTACGCCCCGGAGGAACAGGCGGATGGTCACAACTTCCGTCACACGTACGACCGGAGAGGATAACGACCCACCCGTGGAGAGCGAACTGCCCGACATCTACTGCCCGTTCCCCCAGCGGACGAATCCGCACGTCGGGAACACCCGAGTCCATCTCGACACCTGGATCCGCAACACCGGTCTGGTACACCGTGATTCAGCCAGGGAGCGTTTCGAGCAGGCGGACTTCGGAGCATTTGTCGGCATGGTGCATCCGACCGCCGACAGCAAGAATCTCGACCTCGTCGCCGACTGGTTCGTATGGCTGTTTCTCGTCGACGACCAGCTCGACGACGGCCGTCTCGGCCGCAGCCCGGAGCGGGTGCGGGACGTGGTCGCGGTGATGCGGTCCGTGATCGAGGGCACCGGTAGGGGCACCCTTCCCGACGAGGACCTCCCCGCCGCCGTGGTCGCCCTGGTCGATCTGTGGGAACGGACGACGCCGTCCGCCGCCGCACACTGGCGCACCCGGTTCGGCCGGCACCTGACCACGTATCTCACGACGACCACCGCCTGGGAGGCCGGGAACCGGGCCGCGGGTGTGGTGCCGTCCGAGGAGACGTACATCGCCAAGCGTCGCCACACCGGCGCGATACATGTCTGCATGGACCTGATAGAGATCGTGGCCGGGATCGAGGTTCCCGAGTCGATCCACAACGATTCCCGGTTCGTCACGGCACTGGAAGCGTCGTGCAATGTCGTGTGCTGGGCCAACGACGTGTACTCGTACGAGAAGGAACAGGTTCTCGGCGAGATCCACAATCTCGTCCATCTGGTCCGGCACCACCGTGGTTACGACAAGCAGCAGGCGCTCAAACACGTCTGCGCGGAGATCGCCACGGAGACGGACCGGTTCCTCACCGCCGAGGCCGAGCTGCTGGCCGCGTACCCGCAGCTGTCCTGGATGCTCGCGCCGTACCTGGACGGGATGCGGAGCTGGATGCGCGGCAACCTGGACTGGTCACGGCAGACCCCTCGGTACAACCCGGCCGATGTGAGTCAGTACGAGGAGCCGGAGGAGTATCTGGAGGCAACGGTCCTGGGCGTGAGCCGGGCCTGAGACGGCCGCCACATGGGGGTGGGAGAAGGAGCGGGGCTGGGTGCCTGCAGCCGCAGGGCGGGCGGCGCCGGTAACGATCAGCACCGCCCGGTTCCCGCACCCGCTCAGGCCCCGTCCGGATCCGCCCGCTCCAGCGCCGGCCGCCGCGGTGCCGCCGACTCGGTCAGCAGATAGTCGGCCGCCGCCGTATCCGTCACCAGGCTGGTGACGAGGCCGGACCGCAGCACCGCCCCGATCGCCGCGGCCTTCCGCTGGCCGCCCGCGATCGCCACCACCTCGGGGATCCGGCGCAGCCGGTCGGCCTCGACCGTGATGCACCGCTCTCCCAGGTCCCGGCCGACCCGCCGCCCCTCGGTATCGAAGAGGTGCGCGGACATCTCGGCGGCGACGCCGAGCGACGCGTAGTGCGCCCGCTCCTCGTCCGTGAGCATGTCGTGGACGGTGGAGATGCCCGGCTCCCAGGAGCCGATGGACACCGCGGCGACCGTCACCTTGTCGAAGTACTCGAAGGCACGGGCGATACCGGTCTGGTGGCGCAGCGCGGCGGCCGTGGCCGGGTCGGGCAGCAGCATCGGCGCGTAGATCGGGTGGGCCTCACCGCCGGCGACCTGGGCGGCCCGCCGGACCGCCTCGACCGAGCCGCGCTCCGCCGTCCCCGCGTCGTACACCCCGGTCAGCTGCACGACCGTGCACGGCGGCAGCCGGTCGAGAGCCGCCGCCATGTGGATGGTGGACCGGCCCCAGGCCAGGCCGAGCACATCGCCCTCGTTCACCAGTTCTCCGAGGAGATCGGCCGCGACCTCACCCAGGTTCTCCGGGTCCGGTGCGTCGTCCTGCTCCTCCGCGGGAGATTCGACGACGACCGCGTGACGCAGCCCGTAGCGGGCTCTGAGCGCGTCGGAGCGCTCGGCGTCCAGCTCGGCGGGGACGCGGATCTCGATCCGTACGAGGTCGCGCTCAAGAGCCGTCTCCAGGACCCGGGCCACCTTGAAGCGGCTGACGCCGAACTCCTCGGCGATCTGGATCTTCGACTTTCCTTCGAGGTAGAAGCGGCGGGCCATGGCCGCCGCCTGCACCAGCTCCGCGGGCCCCATCCGCAGGGCGGACCGTCCCGCCGACATTGCAGACACCGCGATCTCCTCACTGCTGTTCACACGCTCGATACGCCGTTCATCCTGTCAGATCCGGCGATCCCTGACCGGTCCCGTCGGACCTCGTTCATCTGCCCTTGGCCGGGCCGGCCCGCAATCGGGAGCCGGAGTGGGTTCCGGCGCCGGTTGCGGCTTCAGTGGCGGCACGCCCAGGCCGCCGAGGCGGTGGCCCCTTCCGCCTTGGCGCGCAGGGAGCGCACCGCTTCGGCCGGGTCCTTGGCCCCGTACACCGCCGAACCCGCGACGAAGACATCCGCACCGGCCTCGGCGCACCGCTCGATGGTGGACTCGGAGACGCCGCCGTCGACCTGGAGCCACAGTTCGAGGCCGTGCTTGGAGATCAGCTCACGGGTGCGGCGGATCTTCGGCAGCATGATGTCCAGGAACGCCTGACCGCCGAAGCCCGGCTCCACCGTCATGATCAGCAGCATGTCGAGTTCGGGGAGCAGGTCCTCGTACGGTTCGATGGGCGTCGCGGGCTTGAGTGCCATGGAGGCGCGGGCGCCCTTGGCCCGGATCTCCCGTGCCAGCCGTACGGGGGCTGCCGCGGCCTCCACGTGGAAGGTGACGGAACCGGCTCCCGCCTCGACGTACTGCGGCGCCCAGCGGTCCGGGTCCTCGATCATCAGGTGGCAGTCCAGCGGAGTGTCCGTGGCCCGGCTGAGCGATTCCACGATCGGCACGCCGAGGGTCAGATTGGGCACGAAGTGGTTGTCCATCACATCGACGTGGAGCCAGTCGGCACCTTCGACTGCCTTCGCCTCCCCGGCGAGACGGGCGAAGTCGGCGGACAGGATGCTGGGGTTGATCTGGGCCATGTGCCAAGCCTGCCATGTTCCGTGGCGCTTCCCCGCCCTGGTGCGGGCCAAAGCCTCACGGGATCATTACGGTTCTCGAAATCGGGGTGTTCCGGCCGTGCGATACGGGCGTTTCGGCCCGCGTCGGGCCCTTCGGGGCCGGTACGGGGCGTTCTCGGCCGTCACACCCGAGTGAACTCGTCGCCGAGGCGGAAGGCGGAGCGAGCCCCGTGCCCCTGGCCTGCGACACTTTCGTTCAGCAGGGCGTCCTACGCGCCGACGAGCAGCGGATCCCGGGCGGGCGTCCGCCGCTCCTTCGCGACCGACGCCGCGCCCGTGCGAGGGATCGCTGCCTTCTCACATGTTGATCATGTGGCCGGCGAGGCCGTGGACCGCCTCCTTGACCGCCTCGCCGAGGGTCGGGTGGGCGTGGACATTGCGGGCCACTTCGTGGACCGTCAGGTCCCACTGCTGGGCGAGGGTCAGCTCCGGCAGCAGTTCGGTGACGTCCGGGCCGATGAGGTGGGCGCCGACGAGCTCGCCGTACCTGGCGTCGCTGATCAGCTTCACAAAACCGGTGGCGTCGCCCAGGCCGTGCGCCTTGCCGTTGGCGGTGAACGGGAACTTCGCCACCTTGACGTCGAAGCCCTTCTCACGGGCCTGTGCCTCGGTCCAGCCGAAGCTGGCGATCTGCGGCCGGCAGTAAGTGGCGCGCGGGATCATCACATAGTCGAGCTCCATCGTCTCCGCGTCCGCGAGCGTCTCCGCGGCGACCACACCCATCGCCTCCGCCGCGTGCGCGAGCATCAGCTTCGCGGTGACGTCGCCGATGGCGTAGATGTGCGGGACGGAGGTGCGGCAGCGGCCGTCGACGTCGATCGCGCCTCGCTCGGTGACGCGGACGCCGGTGCTCTCCAGTCCGTAGCCGGCGACGTTCGGCGCGAAGCCGATCGCCTGCAACACCTTGTCGGCCTCCAGTACCTGCTGGGTGCCGTCCTTGCCGGTGACCGTGACCCGGACCTGCGGTCCGGACTCGTCGATCGCCTCGACCCGGGTCGAGGTCAGCACAGCGATTCCCAACTTGCGGTACTGCTTGGCCAGTTCGGCGGAGACATCCGCGTCCTCCAGCGGGGCGACACGGTCCAGGAACTCGACGACGGTCACCTTGACGCCGTAGTTGTGCAGAACATATGCGAACTCGATGCCGATGGCGCCGGCACCCGCGATCACGATGGACTGCGGCAGCTCCTCGGCAAGGATCTGCTCCTCGTACGTCACCACGCGCGAGGTGCGCCGGGTACCGGGCAGCAGTTTCGGGGTGGCGCCGGTGGCGATGATGCAGTGATCGAACCCGATCGTCTGCGTCGATCCGTCGAAAAGGGCCACCTCGAGCGTGTGCGGGTCGAGGAACGTGCCGCGCCCGCTGATCTCTGTGATCTTGTTCTTCTTCATCAGGTAGTGGACGCCCTTGACCCGTCCGTCCGCCACCTTGCGGCTGCGCCGAAACGCCTCGCCGTAGTCGAAAGAGACCCGTCCCTCGACGTTGATGCCGAAAATCTTCGCCTCACGGGTGACGATGTGCGCCAGCTCGGCGTTGCGCAGCAGGGCCTTGGTGGGGATGCAGCCCACGTTCAGACAGACGCCGCCCCAGTACTTCTCCTCCACGACCGCGACCGTTTTGCCCAGTTGAGCGGCGCGGATGGCGGCGACGTATCCGCCTGGGCCTGCTCCGAGGACGACGACATCGAAGTGCTCGCCCTGCTCATCCATGGAACGTTCCTCTCTGATGGGTGCGGCAGGTGCCCTGATTCCCGGAGGTGAATGCCTCCTGGGGATCGGGGCGCCTGCCGCGTTCGTACGTTGGCGGACCGGTCCGCCGGCCGGTTACGCGGCCGGTTTCTCAGTGGTGTCCGAGCCGGATTCTCAGCCGGTGCAGGTCACCTTCAGCGCGGATATCGCGTGGTGCTCGTAGTTGTTGTCCTCGCCCCGGTCGTGCAGTTGCACGGAGAGCTTCTTGGCGTCGACGGGGAAGGTGCCAGGCACGTTGTACCAGGTGCCGCGACGCTCCTTCTGGCGGACGTAGTAGGAGCCGACCAGGTTGCTGGTCCTGGGCAGGAACCGGTCGTACACGGTGTAGTAGCTCGGGTTGCCACCGACCCGCACGATGTCGGAACTCCCGGGCACGTGGACGGAGATGCTGCACTTCCTGGCGGTGGCGGGCAGGTCGAACAGCCAGGTCGCCGATCCGCCCGAGTCCTTGGAGGAACTGCCGGACATGGGCATGGAAAGGTACTCCCCCTCGCAGCCGTAGCCGCCGAAGCCACCGCTGTGGGTGGCCCAGCCCTCCTTGCCGTCGCTGTAGTAACCCGACTTCTGGAAGCGCTGGGTGGGGCACTCCGGTCCGGACACACCGCTGTACACCACGGCGGGTGCCGACTTGGGCGCCGAACCGGCCGAGGGGGCCTTGGTGGGAGTGTCCGAGCCCGTGCCGGCGGGGGCCTTGTCGCCGGAACCGCTCTTCTCCGTCTTGTCGGCCGCACCCGTGGTGCTGCCCTTGCTGCCCTTGCTGCCCTTGCTGCCCTTGGCGCCCTTGGCGCTTTTGGTCTCCGCCTCGGCCGAACCGTCCGCGGGCTTCCTCCCGCCCCCCGTGTCCGCGCGTACATCACCGACGGGTCCCTTGTCACCCCGGGCCGGGGCAACACCCGCCTTGTCGCCACTGGCGGCCCGCTTGCCCTCGGGGCTGTCGGGGTCGGTGCCCGGTACGTAACCACCGGCCCGGCCGTCCTCCTTCCATGCCGCCGCCGCTTCGCGGCTCTCGGGCCTGGCCTCGTCCTTCTGGGCGCCCGCCACGACGAACGGGGTCGCGAGGAGAAGCGCACCGGCGAAGGCGGCCGCGACCACCATCGGGCGCGACACCCGGCCGGGGCGCTCCGGGGCACCGCCCTCCCCCGCCGCACCACCGCCGGGAGGGCTGGACGAAGCCGCGGCGGAGACGGCGGCCGTGGCGGTGGCCCGGCCGGCCGCGACGGCCGCCGCGGTGGAACCGGTCGCCGAGGCAGCGACAGCCGGCTCCGTCGCGGTCGAAGCGGTCTCCGTGGAAGCTGTCTCCTTGGATGCGGAGGGCCCGCCCGCGGGCGTCGGTTCCGCGGCGGCCGCGGCGGACGACGGCGTGCTCGCCTCGGCCGTCTTCCCGGCGGTGCTCTCCGCGACACCCGACGAGGCCGCGGAGGCAGTGCCCGCAGCAGTGGTGGTGGCCGTGGTGGCGACCACCGCGGTCCTTCCGGCCGTCGGTGCCGCCTCTTCCTGGGCAACCGCCGAGTCCTCACCGCCCGGTTGTCCCTCGGGCCCGGACGTGGTCCTGCCAATGGAGACCCCGGCCGCGTGCACCACCGCCGGGGTCTGGGCCACAGGTTCCCCGGCCTCCTCCGGGCCGGACTTCGACGAGGTCGGTGTCCGCGCGCCGCCGCCGTCCTTGCCGCCGGTGACCGACGTGTCCCCGCCCTCCGTCACCGTGCGGGACGAAGGCGCGGACGGGGCGCCTATGCTCCCCGGAACCGCGCCCTCCGAACTGTCCGGAACCGTTCCGCCCGAGGCCCCGCCCCGGCCATTGCCGGACTCACTCTCCTCACTGGACCGCTCTCGCTTCACAGATCGCCCCTCTTTTCCTGCCATTGATTCTCTTCATCCTCTTCGATTGCTGCTGGAAGGGCTCGGTTCCCACCCCTCCCAGGGAATGTGACGTCGTGTCACGTCTGCTCGCCGTCGGAGTCGTTCGACGGTCCGGCGTGGCCGACCTCGGTGTCGGGCGCGTACCAGAGACGTCCGGGTATGGCACGTGCCGCGTCCGTCGCCACGCTCCCGCCGTCGCCACTGCGGATCTTCGCCGTCTCGCACGCGACCAGTACGACCGGAGCCGGGGGCTGCGCCGGGTCCCTGAGCGTCTCCATGAAACGCGCGAAGCCGACGACGTCGGGCGAGGCCTCCCGGGGCGCGCAGTCCTGCGGGGTGTGTGACGCGTAGCCCAGCGTCCGGTCGTCGGTGTCACACATCAGCTGGAGGCCTCCGTAGACCTGGCCGAAGGAGACCTGACGTCCGTCCGTGGAGTTGGGGCGGGGCCCCCGAGCCCGTGGTACATCCGCATGACCTCGGGCGAGAACGGCTTCCCATACACCAGCCCGGTGAAGACCTCCGCTACGAACTCGCGGGGGTTGCCGGCGGCGTAGGCGCTCACCCCAAGGGCGAGAGCCTGATGGGGTACGGCGTCGCCGTCCTGCCCGCTGCGGCCGGCGAACTGTGTGAAGGCCAGATCGTGGTACTGGGCACGGGCGTTGGCGTAGTGCAGGAAGTGGCCCAGTTCATGCACCATCGTGCCGACGCCGGAGGGGTCGAGCTCGGTCGAGAGGTAGCGGTACCGATTGCCGGCGAGCTTGTTGGTCAACGGATTGCCGACGACATCGGGCGAGGCGATCACCGCGTTGGGTGCGAGGTACTCGGCGCGCTGTAGCCGGCCCCCGCTCCGCTCGGCGACAACGTCGTTGTGGACTTCCAGGAACCGGCCGTACTTGGGCAGGTGCAGTTCGACATCGGGAACGTGGAAGCCGGCCTCCTGCACGGTGATCACGGCCTTGCGGAAGTTGTCGATCCGAGCGTCGCGGAGGCTGTCCGTGGGGTCCCCGTGGACGGTGACCTGCGTGCCGTGGACATCCTCGACCACCGGCGTCAGGTTCCCGAGGTGGGAGCCGGTGTCGAGTGCTTCGGCCTGGTTGGCCCGGTCGAGATAGGAGTTGAGTTCCGGGTAGAGCGTGGAGCGGGTCAGGTCGTTGCGGGCGCTGTCCATCAACTCCCGTACACGATCGGCGGACACACCCGCGTCGACGGTCACCCCACCAGCCGCCGCCTGATCCCGCTTGGCCGCCAACTGCTGGCGCGAGAGCTCATCGGCAGCATCGAGCGCATCGTCCGACAAAGTGCCGTGGTGGGTGCGGTCGCCAGTGAAGATGTTGTGCGTGGTGTTGTTCGCCGGATCGACCCGATCCGGCAACCGTCGGCCCGCGAAGTCGCTCACATCAGGATGGATACGGGCGTACCGGTCGAGAAGTTGTGCCTGGTGCGCCCGCTCGGCGATGCGCTGGTGCAGATCGTCCTGCTCGGACCGGACGTGTGCGGTGAGGCGGTCGACCGCCCCGGCACGGTCGCTAAGGCTGTTCTTGCCTGACTTCCACGCTTCCACGGCATCGAGGATGGCCTCCAACTGACGCTGGTTGGTTTCATGGGCACCAGGCAGCTGCCGGCCGCCGTTCGCCCACTCGTGGACAGTCGTATCGATGCGCCGCAGAGCGTTGGATCGCCGCGCCCGCGGCAGCGTCGAAAGAGCCCGCCAACTGTCGATGATCTCGCTGTCCCCGACCCCGCGGCTATCGGTCGGGAGCGCGCCCGGCGTTGCCGTCGTCGGAGCGTCAGCGGGGGAACCGGGTGAGCGTGACGTGGGCCAGCGGTCACGGGTCGGGTCGGTGGTGGGGCGGTGGTTGCGCTGGACTGCGGGGTTCTCGCCCGGGGCGGTGAGGGGGTGGTCGTGGAAGACGGTGCTGAGGTCGACGGTGTCCTCGATGGCGGCCAGATAGCGCTCTGGCAGCGGCGCCAGGCGCGCGGTGTCGGCCATCAAGCCATCGGTGTGGACGGCCACGCTGTCCGCGTTCCGGCGGAAGAGAAAGTCCCGGTCCCGGTACTCGTCGGGCAGGCCCAGGTAGTGCAAGACCTCGTGGATCAACACCGGCAGGTACCTGTGGTCCTCGGTGGGCGGCCCGAGGTTCCAGTGCCGCTGGTCGGATCGACCGGGGTTGTCGGACCGGCTCACGATCACATGCTCGGGGTGATCGTCGTCATGGACCAGTCGCAGCTCGACATGGAACTGATCACCGGAGCGGGGAAGCGCGTAGCCGGCTGCGTTGAAGTGCTCGTCCAGCGCGCCTTTGACGCCTGCCCGAAGGCCGGCCAGATCCTGCTCGGAAAAGCCACTGCCGGCCAGGCGGACGGGGAGCGTCACGACATGGTCGCGCACCCATGTGCCGTTGTGGGCCTCGATGCGGGAGACCTCGGCGCGCATCAGGGTCTGCGAGCCGGCCAGCGTGCCGGGAACACGGTGACGGCTCATGGCGTCGACGGCCGGGTCGAACCTCTCGACATGCAGACGCCCGACATGCCCGTTCGGCACCTCCTTCCGACGCTCCACCCAGGTCGAGGGGTCGGCGGGGAAGGGCACCTGGCGAGCTGGACGACTCAGCACCTGCGCGACTGACGGGCTATCGGGAACATGAAGCGGCGCCATGCTGACCGAAGGTCCTGCCGCCGGCTGCTCGACAACCGGTCCGTCCAGCTGGCGCTCACTTTCCGCAGTGACCCAGTGGATTCCCTGGAAAGCCTCCAGCGCACGAGGGGAGAACAGCGCTATCGCCTCCTTCCGCTGGAATGTCGGATAGGAGGAACCATCGAACTCAGCAACACCTTCCGCACCCGCCTTCATGGCGAACCGTTGCAGCGGAGGGAACTTTTCGCCACCGGGGATCCGGTCCTCGATCATGGCGGGGCCACTGATCTGCGGTGCCAGGTTCTTGAGCTCCTCGGGGAACTGCGACGTATCCGCGGAGGACACCTCCATGTGCTTCCGCAGGGCGGCGAAGTTCTTGGGAATCGCGTCCAGGAGCGAGGTGATGAACTCCGATCCCGGTGGCGCGACGATGAGGTGGTTGCCGAGGACTCCCGCGTCCCACCGAAGCCGCGCCGCCAGATCCACTTGCTCGTTCCGGTCGGCGGGAGCGTCCACCCCTGCCGCGGCCAGCGCGTCGGCGACGCTGGCCATGTCTCGCACGCGCGGGGCGAGCAGGGGAAGATCCCCCGAACGCATGGTGATCTCTTCCATCGAGGACAGATCCACGGTTCCCGGATGCAGGTCCACGTCGGCGTAGACCCCGCCGATCCGCTCAAGGATCACGTAGCGCGCGATGTCGGAGGCCAGGTTGTAAGCCCCATTCGCCACAGCTGTCTCGTAGACCTCCAGCACTTGCGGACGGTCCGCAATGCGCAGGGAATCAAGCGAATCCTGGTGGACGGTGACGATCTGCTCAAGACGCATGCGCACCGGTCCGCTCCACTCGGCGTAGGTCGCGTCGGTCCACAGGTGCTGTTGCCACCTGCCCCCGGCCGATCGTGCCCACGCCTCAAGGTTGTTCAACGCTCCCGCGCTGGGCTCCTCGCCCATCCAGAAGAAGTGAATGTCCTTGGGCACCGGGGTGAGCGTACCGGCGGGCGTTGCGATCTCGGCAACCCGCTCCGCGTAGCGCGATTCGAGCTCACCGCGCAGTACGTGAAGGCTCTGAAGCTCCAATCGGCGCAGCAGGAGTCGGACTCGGGCATCCTGGCCACCCCTCACAGACTCGTCGACGTAGTCCATGAGCGCCTCGCGCCGGTCGGCGTCGAGTTGGGTCCGGTCGTGCGCCAGCAACCGCAGTACACGTGCGGGCCCGTCGGCCACCGCCCAGATCCGGACCGTACGACGGGCCGCACGAGCTTCCGCGGCGGTCAGCGACTCCACGGGCGTCTCGGGAACCGGGGCGGCGGACTCGCCCTGGCCCCGGGACCGGGGAGCCTGGAGCAGGGAAGTGGCGGTCAGAGTATCCGGATCTCCGCTCCACAGCCGGGAGAATTCTTCGTTCAATTGGCTGCGCAGCACGTTCCACACCGCCTGAGCACGCTCCAACCCGGAGTCGGCTCTGCTCGACATTCCGTGCAGCGACTGCCATTTGCTGCCGTTCCCGCCTCCTTCGACGTAAACCCGGAGCGGCTTCTCGTCGTGGGTGGCCCGGCGCACCGCTTCGGCGGCGACCGAAGCCGAGAAGTCCTCGATCTTGGTCAGTTGGTCTTCCCGGGGTCGCTTCGAACCCTCCCCGAAGACGATCTCCGCGGTCGCATGGCAGGACTCCCCCGACGGGGGTGAAGCCGACGGCAACACCGCGTCGCCGCCCTCCGGCGCGCGAGAGGCCGGCCAGCGGTCGGCCTCGTGGGGCGCCGGTGGCGCGGGCTCTGTCTGCTCGGCCTCCGGGCCGCTCTGTGCCAGGTCGTCGGACATCACCTGCTCCGCACTGTTCTGCGAGGCGGAGTTGAGGGTTTCGAAGATCATGTCCGAGATCGTGGCGGTGTGCGGCACCGGTTCCTCCCGCGCGGCGGGGACGAGGGCCGGGCCGGTTTCGAGTGACTCCCCCGCCACGATCCACGCACCGCGGCGCTGTGCGACGGGGTCCGCGAGCAGACCCAGCACACCTCTGACGCCGTCGGAGTCGTTCGACGGTCTGACATGGCCGACCTCGGTATCGGGGGCGTACCAGAGACGTCCGGGTATGGCACGTGCCGCGTCCGTCGCCACGCTCCCGCCGTCGCCACTGCGGATCTTCGCCGTCTCGCACGCGACCAGTACGACCGGAGCCGGGGGCTGCGCCGGGTCCCTGAGCGTCTCCATGAAACGCGCGAACCGGGCACCGTCGACGACCAGCGGCCTTTCGCCCACCACATGGAGTTCGATGCCGTTCTCGGTGCCGTGCGCGTCGAAGAACAGCGGCCTGACCGGCTCCTTCGCATCCCGTGCCGGTGCGCCGGCCTGCCAGGGGACCTTGTTGGCCGGGGAGTCCGTGTCGCTGTCGGTGTCGAGTACGGCACCCCCTTCCTCCGTGGCCCGGTAGTGCGCGAACAGGACCTCGTCGGCGCGGTAGTTCGTGTAGAAGTCGTTGCGTGGGGCCCAGTCCCGGTCGTTGTGCGAGGCGTATCCGATGACTTCGCCCGTGGCGTCCCGGATCGTGCGAAGGCTCTGGCGCGCCTGCGCGAAGGAGACCTTCCGGCCGTCGCTGCCGACGAGTTCGTCCTTCGGTGTCCCGTTGCCTTGGTCCAGCTGTTGTGGTGCGGGGGCGAGGCCGCTCAGCAGTGTTCCGTTGTTCGGTAGCGGTGCTGTGTGCGACCCGGACCTGCCGCTGCCCCACCGTATTGAGCCCTTGATTGTCCTGACGGTGTCGCCGAGGCGCTT
>NZ_JBIRGM010000039.1:0-22141 GCF_044328025.1 Streptomyces sp. NPDC018000 | reverse complement strand
CGCCGGCCTGACCCTCTACGCGGTCCTACGCGAACTCCAGGCCCTCCTGGCCACCTGGACCGGCGCCTGCTCCATATGCGGCCAACCCGTACCAAACCCCGAACCCCACCATCGCACCTAACAAAGCCCTACTAGTGGCCTGAGCAGCGGCCGGAAGCTGGAACGAGCAGACGTGAGGCACACGCGTCGGGCGAATCTGCTCGGAAGCTGTGTGTCGGCGGCGCGTTTTCCGTGGCGACTCCTACAGTGGAAGTTGGCCGTCTCGCGTCGGCCCGACTCCGAGCCGCTTCCCGCCCACGCCGGGAGCGGTGGCGAGGACAAGGGGCACCGCCTCACGCGATTGCACCCATCTGTCTGTGGCCACGAGCCCGCGGCGGGGATGCGTGGGATTGCCCCGCCGTCGCCGGACTCGGGAGAGACCGTGACCACCGACAAGCACGCCAAGCGCGCCGCCCGCGAACTCGCCGCCCGCGACGGCATCTCGTACACCGCCGCGCTCCTCTGCCTCGCCCGACGCCGCATCGACGTCCTGTTCGCCATGCTCCGCGACGGCACCTTCTACGAATCACGCCCCGCAGAGGCAGCCTGACCTGGGGCGCGAGGCAAGCCGACCTCTACAAGGAAGAACCTTCCGCATCCGTCAGGTGGACCGCGCCGTCCGGCGGATCCGCCTTGCCCAATTCCAACTCCCCAACCTTCTGCCCCCCGCTCATCTCCCCCGTCGGCCGGAACCCCAGCCCCAGGTAGAAACCCTCGGGGCCGTCCTCGCCCGGGTGCCAGGTGGTGGACAGGCGGGTGCCGCCACGGCGGCGGATCTCGGCGGCCACGGACTCGACCGCGAAGCGGCCGTATCCGCGTCCCTGTTCGCCGGCCGCGATGTTAAGCCGCCACAGTCCCGAGCGGATGTCGGCGCCCCTGCCATCGCCCGCGAAGTCGATGTCGAGGAAGGCCATGAGGAAGCCGACAGCCCGGTCGCCGTCGAAGATGAGGCGGGGCCAAGCTATGCCGGGGTAAACGTATGCCTCGGCAAGGGACTTCACCACCGGTGCCACCAGGTGCTCCTGGTCAGGGCGAACCTCCAGGCCGATCGCGACATCGAAGTTGGCGGCAGTAACCGTTTCCAGGCGGAGCGTAGTCGTCATGCGGGAACCATAAGCCAGCGGATCAAGTGGTTTTCCTGACGTCGCATACCTCCCGCAGACGACGACATCGCCGGCCGCCTCCCGGCCCCGTGTGGTGGTCCACGGAACACCGTTTTGTGCCAATCACGGCGACCGACGCTTGACGAAAGAGATAGGGGCACCCCCCCGCTCCGCTCCGACGCGGCGCCGCCCGTACGGGAAGATTGGGGCGCCCCTCCCCGGGGCCGGCGCCGGCCTCCTGGAATGCCCGTGGGGCACAGCGGTGCCGTGGCTGCGGATCAGTCCTCGTCGGGTTCGCCGAGGGTCCAGCCGCTGACCGCGGAGATCGGGCCGCGCCAGGTCGGCAGGGTGTGGGTGGTGCGTCCGGAGCGGTAGGTCACGTCCTGCAGGTGAAGGAAGCGGTTGTCGATCTCGCGGGGGCGTCGGCGTTTCTCGGCGGCCTCGTCCAGGTGCCCGACCGCGTGGCGTACGACTCGGCGCAGAGTGTCGTCGTGGTCGCCGAGCCGGCGAA
The DNA here is from genome assembly GCF_044328025.1 of Streptomyces sp. NPDC018000. Classification (NCBI taxonomy): domain Bacteria; kingdom Bacillati; phylum Actinomycetota; class Actinomycetes; order Kitasatosporales; family Streptomycetaceae; genus Streptomyces; species Streptomyces sp. NPDC018000. The sequence goes on along the minus strand of NZ_JBIRGM010000039.1, from coordinate 20,488 downwards.
GGTGCAGGCGTTCCCAGGTGTCGGTGGAGACCAGAGTGCCGGTCACCAGCGCGCCGCCCAAGGCCAGGGTCACCACGATGCCGTCGGCCTCGATGTTTTCGTGCTCCGCGCCCAGGCGAAGCATCTCCAGGTGCGGGTCGAGCCGGGTCTCCGGCTGGAGCAGCATTCGCAGGGCCGGCTGTACCGCATCTCTCCACGACAACGTCCTGCTCCCCCTTGGGGTTTGTTGAACGCCTGGGTCAAGGATCCCCTGCTCGTGTCCCGGCTATGCGGCGGCCTTTTTGACCGTCACGGTGAACGGGGCGTCGTCCGTCGGTGGCGTCCTCGTCCAGGGGCCGGTGACACGCCATCCGCTCTGCTCCAGGGTCCGGGTGGCTGCGTCGGGGTCGAACAGGGTGTCGGGGCCGGTGCGGCGGCACCATCGGCACCCCCTGCACCGCCGGGTCGTCGCCCACGATGGGCAGCCCTGAGAAGTCGGACGGCTCGTGGACGCTGGCGATCACAGTCGTCAGCGGCAGGTTCAGGGAGGTGGCGAGCTGTGTCAGGGCCGCGGTTTTGCCGATGCCCGGCTCGCCCCATAGCAGCACAGGAAGGTCGGCCGCCACGGCCAGGGTGAGGGCTTCGAGCTGCTCGTCGGAGCGCGGCTCGGTGGTGGTCGTTCGCAGGAGGGTCAGGAGGTCGTCGGCGAGAGTGAGTTGGGTGCCGATTCCGGATGCGTCGGCGGGGGTGGGTGTGGGCTTGCCAGCAGCCGGTACCAGGTCGGTCAGGAGGGTGCTGGAGGTCATGGGCATCACCTGGGGTGGGGTAAGGGACGGGCAGCCCGTCCCGGATGTCGTGGGCGTGCGGCGCGGAATGCGCAGTGCGGGAAAAGGGCTTCGGTGGGGGCGGCCGGTCAGCAGGCCAGGCCGGTGCGGGGGCGGGCCCGGCTGCTCCACTTGCGGCGCATTGCGGAAGGTGTATGACGGTCTGGCCGGGGACGGTGGCCCGCCTCCGCGTGCCCCGCGCCCGGGGCGTTCGCGCCCCCTACCGCACCGGCACCGGGGTGCACGGCGACCAGCCCCGAGCGAAAGAGCCCGTGGTCGACACGGCGGGTCGCAGCCGACTCCAGTTCCTCCCGGAGCGGCCCGTCACGCAGGACGGCACCAGGACCGAGCATCCCCTCGACCACGGCCAGCGCCCCGGCGACGTCACCGTGGTTGAGTCGCTCCCGGACCGCGGGCAGTGCCTCCGGGTTGCGGTGCACCGCGTCGATCGCCCGCAGGCAGGGCAACCCCGGCCCGCCGAGCGCCACCAGCAAGTCCTCCCGGCGCAGTTGGGCCGGGCCGTGATCGATCGCCGTCAGCACCCCGTCCCGCAGCGCGATCCGGTGGACCTCGCCGCGGCAGTCCACCCGGTGCGGATCGCCGGACTCAGGGACGGGGCCGGTCACCGGTGCCGAGCCAGGCGCCGCCACTGAGCCGGACGCCGCCAGCGCTGCGGCGACGAGTGGATGCAGCCGCTCGGCCGCGACCAGCCCGGCCCGCAGCAGCTCCAGATCCGGAAGGACCCGGGCCGCCGCCTCCGGTAGCACCGGAAGCGCTGCACTTTTCTGCGGCGGCAGCCCCTCCCGCAGCGGCCGGAACGTCGGGGCATGGCTGTCGTCGGGGGCGACGAGTTCGAGCACGGCGCGGCACCGCGCACCGAGCCGCACGGCAAAGGCCCCGCGAAGGCGCCCCTCGGCCCGCAAAAGCAACTCCGCCTCGGCGGCCCAACCTGCAACTGCCCACGGGGAATCGTGGACGATGGGCCGATCGGGCCAATCTGGCAGGTCTGGCCGTCCGGGTGTGCGGGGCCGGTCGGGCGGTGCCATGGACGGTGCCTCGCCTGCACCGCACCGCCGCGCCAGTTCGCCGCTCCGTCTGAAGTCCCAGAGATGCCGGTGCAGGTCGAGCCGGAAACGCCGGTCGGGATGCGGGTGCGGGTGTGGGTGGTGCCCGGGGGCGCTGTTCCCGCGCCCCTCCCACAGGGCCAGGGACATCCGCTGTCCGGCGTCCGCCCAGGCCGGCGGTGTCCGCACCACCAGCTGCAGCGTCGTGGCGCCGGAACTCGGGTAACGGCGGCGTCCGCCGCTGCGGCTGCGTCCCGCAGCTTGTCCCCCAGCTGCCGGCGGAAGAACTTCGCGTCGAACTCTGCCGTCTCACCCTCCTCGGCGAGGCCGACCTCCACCAGGTAGGAGCCCAGCTTCTCCTGGACCGTCTCCCACGCGAGCAGTTGCTTGGACCAATCGGCGCCCGGGCGGAGTCCGCGTAGCGCATCGCGGTCTTTGCCTTCGCCCCGCTACCGGCCGTCACCTGAGCCCGGCACAATCGCCCGTATGACGATCACCACGGGTGCGCCTCCGCCCACGCACAACACGCCCGTCGCGCTCGCCCGGGGTTTCCTGACCGGTGGCGTGGTCGGGACGTCGCTCACCGCGCTCGTCGTGGGCGGGATCACCGAGAACGCACCGCTGTTCGTCACGGGGTTGGTTCTGCCCGCGGTCTACGGGCTGCTGTTGTTCCTCGCCGGTATGCCGAGGCGTGCCCGGGAGGCGGCGGTCGTGCACCGCACGGCGCTTGCGATGATCGAGAGTCTGGAGGCCGTCGGGGGTGAGTCGAGCGACGTACCGGTGCGGTTCGAGCTCACCGTCGTACCGGACGACGGGCCGGCGTACCGGGTAGAAATCACGCAGGACATCAACCTCGTGGACCTGCCCGACTACCGGCCGCGCGGTGTCGTGGTGGTCCAGTACCCGCCGGACCAGCCATGGCGGGTGCGCATCGTCAAGCGGCCGACGCCGGAGTGGGAGGACCGGGCGGCCTCGACCCGCCTCGATTCGGTGCCTGGGACGGCCAGAGCGGCCGCGCCCCCGGAGGGCTGTGCCTTCGGCTTCGTCGTGCTCCTCGGCCTGCTGCTCGGCGCGGCCGCCGTGGTCCTGCTTTTCCGCGCGGACCTCTTTGACCGGGACGACACCGCGAAGCCGTCTTCGGCCGCGCGGCCGTCCGGTTCCTCCACGTCGTCGACCACGGTTGTGTCGTCGGCGTCCGGAACGGTCGCCCTGGGCCCGGGCCAGTCGTTTCTCGACAAGGGCGAGCTGGACCGGGCCCTCGGCTCGCTCACCAAGGGTGGGGACACACGCCAGGCGCTCACCGTCGTCGTGCAGGAGCGCCTGCTGTCGGTCGTGTTCTCGCCCGGCGAGACGCAGACTCCGGGGCTCGACCCCCGTGTGCTGCCCTACGACCGTTTCCCCGCCCTGGTCGAGGAGGCCACGACCACCCTCGGCGTCCACTCCCCACGGACCTGGCAGATCACCGCCGACTGTCTCACCGGCTCCCTCATCATCAGGGTCCTCGTGACCGGGCCCGAAGGCACGGCGTCACTGGAGGCGAACCGACAGGGCAAAGTGGTGCGGCGCGCGCCCTCACGGTGAGGTGCCCTGGGACCGCACTGTTCCGGACGGCAAGGGGTGTGATCGGTGGCCGTCCCCGAAGCGGCAGGAGGAAAGACGGATGGGCTGGCACGGATATCTGGTGCTGTGGTGTGGCGTGTTCGGCGCGGTGGCGCTGGTCGGATACGGGAGGTCGCTGGCCGGGATGACCCGGGCGCAGCGGACGGTCCGGGCGAAGGGGCGGATCGAGCGGGTGGATGAGCCCCGGCACGGAAGCTCCCCCAACGACGGGATAGCCGTGGTCGTCTCCTTCCAAGACCCGACCACCGGGCAGGAGTTCACCGTCACCAACGACGGTGAGCGCGGCGAGAGGATCAGCGCGGCCTGGACGGGCCGGGAGATCGGCGTCCACTACCCGCGCGGAAGACCCCACGCCTTCCGGTTCGCCAACCACCTCTCCGAAGGCGGGCGCGGACTCGGCTGGCCGACCTTCGCGGTCTTCCTCGTCTACGCCGGTCTGGTCGCCGTCGCCGCGATCGACTGGGGCTGGCCGTGGGCTCTGCTCGGCTTCTGCGGACCCTGGGCCCTCTCCGGCGTGTACCACCTGCCCGGGAACGTCCGCGACAGGAACCGCCGTATCGACGCGCTGGCCGCCATGGCCGCCGTACCCGGCCGTGTCGTCGCCGTGCTCAAGAGCGTCACCGTCGACTCCAATGACGGACACACCTCCACCCACCTGGTACCGGTCGTCACCTTCACCACCCACGACGGCAGGACCGTCACGGCCTACTGCGAGTCCGGACTACCGGACCCCGCCGGATCGCGGGGCCTGGACGTCACGATCCACTACGCCCCCGACGACCCGGCGGTCTTCGTCCTGGACGTCGAGGCCGAACGCCGTTCCTGGAAGTGGGACATGGCCGTCAACGTCGTGGGTGTTCTGGTCGTGGCGACGGCGACCGTGGTGGGGGTGGTCGCGCTGTGACGCGGAAGCCGGGCCATCTTCTCGCCATGGATCCGCTGACGTTCGACTACGAGGACCTGCATCTGCGGGTGGACCGGGGGGTGTTCGAACGCGGATGGCGTCGAGTATCTGCCGATGGCAGTAGCCCTCCGGGCGGCCGCCCCGGCCCTCCAACCAGGCCGGCACAGGCAGCAAGGTCCGGACGACCTGCCATTCCGCCTCCGTCATGTCAGACGCGTAGCACGGGACGCGGCCCGGGGAATCCGCCGCGTTGCCGAACCTGTGCGCGAGACAGTCACACGACGGAGAACCCGAGTTGGACTCCGCGGACGCGAACACGCAAGACTGCGACAACAGGGCCTCCTGGAACTGCTCGTTGGCTTCAACAACCCCGAGCTACCAAGAGGCCCTGCCTTCATGCGCAGACCGCACCGCGATCACCCGATCAGGAACCCTGTTCGACCAGACAAGCCCGTTGATCGGAAAGCGGAGGGCTTCTCAGACATCCACGCCCGGCACACGGTGCGAGCCCTGGACCACTCTGCAGGTCCTGAGCCGAAGCTCAGAAGTTGTCACCAGCGAAGCTGGATGAGCTGGCGGACAGGACCGGTTGCGGCCGCCTGGTTCTCACCGATGAGGCATTCGACTTGTCACACGTGCTCATTTGGCAGCCTTTCTGTCACCAGTGCCGAAGATCCGGAGTTCCTGGAGGTTGAGGGCGCGTTCGCTGCCTGCACCTCCGTGCCGCGGTACGGGATCGCCAGTTCGTCGAGCCGGGCGTTCCCGGCTATGTCCCGCACGGTGACGGTCCCGGTCCCGCCGAACGCCAGCAGCAGCGGCTGTCGGGCAGTACCCGCGAAGGCCAGCGCGGTGGGCGGGCCGTGCGGGGTGGAGTACCGGCCGGCCGACCATTCGCCGTCGTCGTGCTCGGCCAGCCGCACGGTGCCCGCCTCGGTCCAGGCCACCAGGGGCACCCGCGCGCCGCCGTCGAGGCGGGTGGTCAGAACGACGCCCACGCGCCGGTCGGGGGCGGCGGCCCGCTGTTCCACGCGGCGGAAGCCGCTCGCGGTGCTCTGCCACAGTGTCAGCGCGTCGCCACAGTCCGCCACGACCCAGGTCTGTCCGTCCGCCGTCTGCGCGGCCACGTCGCACACCTTCACCTGCGCGGCCTCGATTGCGGGCTGCGCGGTCCACGCGTCGCCCTGTCGGCCGTACGGGACCACTCGCCGCCCGTCCGGGACGAACAGCAGGCACCCGCCCTCGGGAGCCTGTACGAGTGCGAGTCCGGGGACCACCTCGTTGACGTCGCCGTCCAGTTCGACCGGGTCGTCCTCGATCCGCTCCGTGAGGTCCTCGGCCAGCCGCCACACCCGGACGCGGCGCCCGGCCGCAGCGGCCACGAGCCACGCGCCGTCGTGCCACAGCGCGGACACCGCCGTGACCCGTTTCCCCAGGGAGAACGCGACCCCCGGACCCGCCTGGCCGCGCAAAGGGGTGTGCACACCAAGCAGCACCCGCTCGCCGGTCGCCCGCGCCAGCAGCACCGACCCCGAGGACGCCGTCGCCACGGCGATCCGGGGCCATGCCTCGCCGCTCACCGGCCGCGGGGGCGAACCGGCTCCGGTCAGCGCCGCGGTGTCGACCACCCGGACCTCGTCGCCGTCCCCGACGGCCAGCCGCCCGGTGCCAGCGGGGTCGAACGCCAGTCCGCTGCGCGGCGCGGCCAGCCGCAGCACCGCGTCGACCGTGTCGTCGGTGAGGCTGCGCACCCGGACCCGTCCGCCCTCGTGCAGCGCGAGCAGCGGCACGGCACCCCGCCTGCCGAGGGCGATCTGCCGCGCCGGGGAGTCGAACCGCGCCACGCGGACGATGTCCGGGTCCCCGTGCCCCGGCGCGGACATGCGCCATACGGTGACGGCGTCCCGGTCGGCGCCCGCCTCGGCCACCGCCACGAATCCGTGGTCGGCGTCCTCGGCAAGGGCCGCGGCGGCGCAGTAGCGCACGCCCGGCGCGCTGTGGAACTCCCGGCCACCGCGCACCAGGGGCCGGTCACCGTAGAGCTTGCCGTGCAGTTCGTGCAGGACCAGCGAACTGGCGGCGGTGAGCAGGAAGCAGCGGTCCCGCAACGCCAGCAGGGCCACCCGGTCGGCCGGCACCGGCAGGACGTCGTGGCGCACGTCCCGATCACCGGGCGCGCCCCCCGACGCCACGGCCCAGCGCCACGCCCACACCCGGCGCCCGTCCGCCGCCACGATCTGGCGACCGAGCCGACCAGACCGGTCGACCGGAGCGCGTCCCGTCTGATCTCGACATCGGCAGACAACCCCGTAGTCCCGATCCGCGTGACGCGTGTCACGTGATTGCTGAACAGGGCCTCGGGAAGGGCGGGTTGATGACCCTCATGGACAGGTTCACCGTGATCGGGCGCCAGACCGACTGTCATGTCTTCGAAGGAGACGGGACCAGTCCGATCGCCGAGGAGAACATGCGGGTGAGGTACGTGCCCGAGCGCGTGGAACTGCCCGACGAGGTGGCCGAGTGGCGGCGCGAGATCGAGGCGGAGGAGGCCCGCAAAGAGGCGGCCGGCGAGCCGTACCGCTGGAACAACCCGCGCTTCGCGGTGCGGCGCCTGGTCGTCTCTCGTACCCACACGGCCGAGGTCCCGGTCGCCACGCTCACCTTGTGCGACGCCGACTACTACGACTTCCTCGCCACGTCGATCTATCTGGACCGCGGGCAGAAGAACGGCCTGACTTTGCGTCAGCAGTACCTGGAGGGCAAGGACCTTCTGGAGGTGCCGTCGTTCATGTTCTGCAGCTTCGGCGTCAACGTCGCCGTCGAGACCGGCAAGGACGGCAAGATGCTGTTCTCCCGCCGCAGTTCACGGGTGGCCGGTCCCAACACATCCAAGTGGAACTCCTCCGCCAACGAGGGACTCGCCAGCAACCACGACCTCTCTCCCGACGGGCGGGTCAGCCTGCACGCCGCCGCCCGCCGGGCACTGCGCGAGGAACTGGCCGTGCTGGACTCGGACGAGGTCGACCTCGAACTCCTCGGCTTCGGCTTCGACGTGCGCAACAACCAGTGGGCCGGCTTCTTCCGCGCGGTCCTCACCGACCTGTCCGAAGAGGATCTGCGGGTGCGCTGGAGCCGGGGCGTGGCCGACAAGTGGGAGCACGAGGGCCACGCCTTCGTCGACGCCGGCCCCGAGTCGGTCCTCAGGTTCATCCGCGACGAGCCCGAGGAGTCATGGACCCCCTGCGCGCCCGCGCTCTTCTACCTCGCCCTGGTCCGCGGCGCGGTCCGGGCCCGCGGCGGCGACCCCGACGCACGGTATGAGGTCGAGGCTGTCGAGCGCAGAGTGCTGGCGGAACTCGACGGGGAGGAGGACACCTTCTAGCGTCGGCGGGCCCGGAGGCCGGGCTCAGGCCACGCGGGCGGTCCACTCTCGAACCGCGAGTCGATGCCCGCCGGAGTACCGGCCGGGGCCGCCTTCTTCGCGCCCGGCCGTCGTGACGTCGACGTCGGCCTGGTGGTGCGCGCCGGACGCGGCGCGGCCGCCGGAGCAGTGGCGACGGGGACGGGGCTGGTCTGGGTGTTCTCGGTTGCAGTCATGACCGCAGCCTCGGGGGCCGGCGAGGCGGCACTTGAGGACGGGATCGGGCAAGCGGAGGCCGGCGCCTGAACTCTGCTCAGTCTGCGGCGCGGTGTTCGTCGTCCAGGTCGGCCATGGCGTAGCCGTGCTCGTCCGGGTGTCGGGCCAGCCGCACCATCACCCACGCGGTCCGGGCGTCCATGCCTTCGCCGTAGTCGGCGGCCAGGTGCCGTGCCTGCCAGGTCGTGCGCGGGGCGAGCACCCACCGTACGAGCGGGAACCGGACCCGCCCGGTGCCGGCCGTCGTCGGGGCTGCCCCGTCGAGGGCGTCCTCGGGAGGGTGATCGCTGTTCGGGTTGGGCACGGTTGCGAGTCTGGCGACGCCCTTGATTGCCCTGGCGGCCATCAGGCCAGAGATCACTGAAACGAGCGGCGGCTCAGCACCGTGGTTGACGCCTTGGCGGGGTGCGGTGGCACAAGCCGAAGACCCTCACCAACCGATGAGGGCTGCCCCCAAGTCAGAGGCTGAACCGGGGAATCCGCACCCGGGCTGTGCGCATCCGGCAGGAGCCGTTCGGGTGGCGCGGTCGTGTCCGCGGCTGCGGGGTGCTCGTTGACCGCCGGGGGCTGATGAGCGAGGGAGGCCGCCAATGGGGCGGATCAAGAAGAAGCGCGCTCAGCGTGACGCACGCCGCCAACCCGGTGCAGGGCCGATGGCGCCCCCTCCGTTTCCGCAGGACGAGGTGGAGCGAATTTGGCGTGCCTGGGACCGGGCAGTGGACACCGGGCTGATGGCCAGCGGCGCGGAGACGAAGTACCACTTCACCCCGGACGGCAAGGTGCTCTCGGTCGCGGTCGGCAAGAGCGGGCAGGTGCTGGCCAACGGCGAGCGCCTTACTCCGTCAGTGGCCGAACGGCTACGAACACAGATGCCGCTGCTGGCCGGGATGGTCACCTTCTACGAGAACAACCAGCTCGCCGGTCGCGGCCTGGACGGAGCGCCGGAAGACAGCGTGATCCCCCTGCCGCCGCCCGCCGCGCCCGATCCGATGCCGCCGCTGGACAAGAAGGCCCTGGCCGCCGCCCAGGCCGCCACCGCTGCGCTGGTACGCCAGGGCAAGGTCTCCGAACCGGTGGGCGCGATGGTCATCCCTGCCCAGCGCGGCGGGGTGTTGTTCGCGGTCGGAGGCCGTGACGGCGAGCTGTACGTCAACGGCCACGCACTCACCCAGCAATGGGCCGATGAGCTGCGGGCCAAGGTGCCGGACCTCTCCTCGGACGTCGACCGGCTCCAGGCCATACGCGCGGAGTGGCTGGACGTGCCGCCCGAGGACCGGACCCTGGCGCTGGCCGACGGCTGCACCGACCCGAACTGCCACACCCCGCACTGAACGGAGGCTGACCCGGGGCAGGCTGTTGGCCGCGCAGCGCTGCGGCGTCGTCGCATGCCGGCAAACAGGGCGATCTCACCAGTCTTCGCCCTCGTGCCGCATACGGTGAGCTCGCCGCCCGCGCACCATCCCGGCACAGCGGCGGGCGGCGGGAAGCGCCCGTGCTGGGCCCTGTGCGGCGTGGCGGCCGAACTCGACCCGGTGCTGCGGGGCTTCGACGCCGGGTTCGGCGGTGGCGATTGATGTCGCGGGGCTGTCCTACGACCGGGCCTCGGTGTTTCCCGGATAGCGGTGGCGACTTCCAGAAGGGTGTACGCGACGGCTGCCAGGCCTTCGTCGATGGCGTCGGTCATCTTCTCCTCTTCGCGGCCGGAGGCGCGGTCCGCGTTCTTCTCCACGTAGTCCCCCAGGTAGCTCATCTCCGGCACGTTTTGCTTTCTCATCAGGGAGACGAGGCAGCCCCTCCGGGTGTGACAGCTCATGCGGAACGGCATACATCCGCTTGCTGCATCTTCCCGATGACGAGCCCACTATGAGCCCTTTGTGTGAACAGGCTGCGCGCCTGAGTCGCCCCTCCCAGTAAGGACCTGTATGCAAGCCATCGCTGTTCGAGACCGTGACGCCGGTCTTGCCGGGCTGTCCCTGACGGACATGCCCTACCCCCATGCGGCCGAGAACGACGTCATCGTGCGGGTGCACGCGGCGGGCTTCACTCCCGGCGAGCTGGACTGGCCGGGCACGTGGGCCGATCGCGCAGGCCGCGACCGGACCCCGAGCGTGCCCGGGCACGAGCTGTCCGGTGTCGTCGTAGAGCTGGGGTACGGCACCACCGGCCTGAGCGTCGGCCAGCGGGTGTTCGGCCTGGCTGACTGGACCCGCAACGGCTCGCTCGCCGAGTACGCCGCGGTGGAGGCCCGCAACCTCGCTCCGCTGCCGGCGGACATCGACCATGCCTTGGCCGCCGCATTGCCGATCTCCGGGCTGACCGCCTGGCAGGGCCTGTTCGACCACGGCCGCCTCAGCACAGGCCAGACCGTCCTGATCCACGGCGCCGCGGGCGGCGTCGGCTCGATCGCGGTACAACTCGCCCGCGAGGCCGGCGCCCGCGTCATCGGCACCGGCCGCTCCGCCGACCGGGACAGGGCACTCGCCCTGGGCGTCGACACCTTCCTGGACCTGCAGGCCGAGAAGCTGGAGGACGCCGGCGAGGCCGACGTCGTGTTCGACGTGATCGGCGGCGACATCCTCGACCGCTCGGCCGCCCTGGTCCGGGCCGGCGGCACGCTCGTCACCATCGCCATGCCGCCCAAGGTCCAGCCCAAGGGCGGGCGGGCGGTCTTCTTCGTCGTCGAACCCGACCGCGTCCGGCTCACCGACCTCGCCCAGCGGGTAAGGGACGGCCGGCTCAAGCCAGTCGTCGGTACTGTGCGGCCGCTCGCCGAAGCACCCTCCGCGTTCGCCCCCGGCACGCGCACCCCGGGCAAGACGATCATCCGCGTCACGGAAGACCGAACAGGAGACCGATCGTGATCGGAATGCGGATCGCCGGTGGTCTGCTGGCCGTCGCCACGCTGACTGCGGCCACGGCCTGCTCGACCTCGGACCAGCCCGCCCACGTCAAGGGGCCGACCGCGGCCGCAGCATCGACACACCCCTCCGAAACCCTCAAACCGCTGCTCCAGCAGGCCTTCCGAACGTGAAGGGCAGGACGTTCACCTCGGCGGTCGTCGACTTCCCGCCCAACGCACACGCAATGCCGCACCGGCACGGCCAGGCGTTCGTCTACGCCTACGTCCTCGAAGGCACCGTGCGCAGCAAGCTTGACGGCAAGCCCGTGACCACCTACCACCAGGGCGAGAACTGGGTCGAGCAGCCGGGCGCCCACCACGTTCTCACCGAGAACACCAGCCGGACCAAACGGGCCAAGCTCCTGGTCATCTTCGTCTCCCACACAGGAGACAAGCCCAAGGTCGACGACCCGAGGTCGTAGCCCGGGGCACGCAGCGGGCGGCACGCTCCGCACGAACTCTGCCGCTGCCGGAAAACACTCCACCGGCCACCAAGATGCGCCCGAAGGGGGCACATGCTCGCCCGGGGCGCGGGGGGCGCAGGAGATGACGCTGGCACGCCAGCAGGTGATCAGGGCCTCCGGGGCCGACGGGCCGGGCGTCCTCGGGGCGCTGCACTGGCAGACGGGCCAGGTTCCGCACGCGCTCAAGGGGCTGGATGCGCAGAGGTGCGGTCCGGTCGTCGCGGCGGCGGCCCGTGCGGCGAACGCCCTGCTCGCGCTGCTGGCCTGCTCGGCGGTGTTCTCCCCGGAGGACGAGCGCGCCGGTCGGATCCCCGACGAGCTGGCCCGGGCCCGCAAGGACCTGGCCGAGGCGCTCGCCGAACTCGACGAGGTGCCCGCCACGGCCGCGGCGATGTTCCCGGCGGCGGCGTCGGCCTGTAGGGAGTGGCGGGCGCGTGCAGTGACACGGTGGGTCGCCGGGGTGGCGGTGTCCCCGCGGGACTTTGCTCTGCGGATTCGTAGGCGGCCTGCCGGTCGCCGGTGAGCTCGCCGATCACCGGGCCGATCTCGGCGAAGGCGGGCGACGGATCCGGGTCGGGAGTTGCCCACACAGCGACAGCGCGGCCCTCATCGGCGACCCACACGCGGCCGTACACCATGCCGATGCGGGTGAGGCAGATTCCCTGGAAGCGTCGGATCCGCTCCTCGTGGCCGTCCGCGGCGATCACGTGCCGGGTGAAGGGGTAGTTGGCAAAGGCTCGGGCAAGGGTGTCGACCGAGGTGGGGATGTCGACCTCGGTGACAGGACGTACGACAGGGACGTTCTGGTTGTGCGCCATGTTCACCGAGCCATCCTGTCAGCGGGCAAATGCCTCGCCAACGCAATTTGACCAGGGGGAACGTGTCAGACACCCCGGCCCGGACGGGCTTCGTTCCCAAGCTCTGACGCACAGACCGCAGCTCAAGCGCCTTGGAGGTTCTCCGTCCGCTCGGCCTCGGACCAGGCGAGGCCGAACGGAGTGCCGAGCGGAAACGAGCGGACGAGCTCGCGGCCGCCCACCGTGCTGCGCCTGCCGGAGCCGTTCGATGTGGACATCGAAACCAGCGGGCTGATGCCTGCCTAAACCAGCCAAGGGCTGGATCGGCGGCCGAGTCCGTTTGTGGCCTGTGTGGCTTCGTGCGGTCACCTCAGCACCCCAGGCCCCTGGTGTAGCGGCCGGATCGCGCCCTACCGCACCTGACGACACGTCCGGACCCTTTCAACCATGGGGGACACCGAGAACACCACACCCTGGCCGTACCACCCCGACGACGAGCTGCAAGCCCTCCACGAAGGCGCCACCGCACCAGCACCGCCTGCCCCGCCAGAATGCCCGGACTGCGGACTCCGGCAAGACCGGTACCCCACCCTTCACGACGGCCACTGGGTACTTCTCGAACGCGACGTCACGGTCCCCGCCCATCACCTGCCGCCCCGCCGGCGATGGCTCATCACCCCCGACGGCATCGCGTGGAACACATGGGATGCCGAGCCCACCCCCGGTGCCTTCTGCCGTGTAGCCCACCACCTCGTCTGCCCCTACCCCGAAGAACCCCTGTGGCGCTGGCCCTGGGGAACCGCGCAGCGCGAGAAGAACGACCGCCAGGCGCAGCGCCTGTTCAACCTCCCCGAACTGCGCGACCTGCCCGACTCCAGCTGACGGGTACGGTGTCCGTTGGTCGGGTTCGGTCACCCGGTGATACGTATCGGTCATCTCCGCGTGCCCGGGGCGGACCGCCGCTCACATCAGAATCAACTCAGCGCGTGCAGCGGTGGCGGGAGGTCCTGGCGCAAATGGCCGCAGGCCGGCTGTCGGTCGGTTCACGCACGCCCGTGAATGGGCTTCCGCCCTGGGTGACTCTTGACGTGGTGCGGGGCGGCTTCGCCACCGGGACCGCGGGTGCGGGCGGCCCGCTCCAGGCCCACGAGACCGAGGCCGCGCAGAGTTTCGGGGTGCCCGCTGAGCGGCGCGCGCTCTTCGGCTACTGCCTCACCGAGCCAGGACTCGCCTGGCTGTGGGCCCGGTTGGACAGTGGCCGCTACGAGATCGGCGTGCCCGAGGAGGCCGCGCTGCTCACCATGGCCTGGCTGGTCCGGCACGGGGAGGCCGACGCGGCGCTCGACCTCGTGGCGGAACTGGAGCCGTTCACCGACCGGCTGCGGTTCCTGCCCCGCCCGGCGGACGGGCCCGCTCCGGACGTCACCGCGGCCGTCCACCAGCACACCGTCTCCGAGGCCATCGCCACCCTCAGACGGCGGCGGCCCAACTCGGCCGTCGAGACCCAGCGCGAGGCGCTCACCGTTTGGCAGCCGTTCGGCGACGAGCTGCTCGTCCACTGGCTGCGGACGGCGCGGGACGGACAGGTCCTCGAACTCGCCCCGGATGCAGACTGGCTGGCGCACGGCGAGGTCCTGCTCGGCCGCTACCGGCTGCTCGCCGCGGAACACACCCGCTGCACCAAGCACCGCAACCCCAAGGAGAACCTGGGCATTCTGCACGGCGCGCTGGAGGAGATCGTCGCCGGACGACCGCTGGAAATGCGCCGACTCGGTCTGCTGCGGCACGCGGTGGAGTCCATGGTGCGGCGGCGTGGTCTGCCCGGCTCGGCCGCGCACATGGCCCTGCGCCGGCGCCAGGCCGAGCAGGCGGCGCTTCCCTCCCACCACGCCCTGGCCCAGCTGATGCTGCGCCGACTCGCCGTACTCCCGCAGGAGACGGGCAACACCGACGTCGCCCCGTTCCTGAGCGCGGTGACCGAGGAAGAGAGCCGGGAGACCGGTCTGCCCGCCGGAGCCGTCGTACCGGCCGCGATCCGCCAAGTGGTCGAGTCCGCGCTGAGCGCACCGCTCGGCATGCTCGTGGAGCGGGGCGTCGTCCCGTCCGCTGAGGTCCTGGCCGAACTGGTGCCGCAGTTGGTCGCCGCCGCCACCGCGCAGGCGTACGGCGATGAGACACTGCGAGCTGTGATGGCCGCGAACTACCGGGCGTTCCGCAACCGCCGCTCATTGCTCCTGCTCAACCTGGAACGGCAGGTGCGCGTCGAGGAACTGCCCTGGGTACGGGCGGTGTCGGGGCAGCGATCCGCAGTGCTCGGCAGACCGGACGGCGAAGGTGCGCTCGCCGTGCTGCGGCAGCTGGGCGAGCTGGCCGTACAGGCCTTCCCGGGCACGATCCTGCCCAACCCGTTGGTCCGCGAGTTCGGCGTTCTTGAACGCCAGTGCGACCTGGGCGCCCCGTTCGTGGAGGAGCTGGCCGCCGACATCTTCATGGGCACGTTCAGCCCGAAGTTCCTCACGGCGGCGCGGGTCGCGGGCGAACTGCTCGGCGGCACGCTCTACGAGCGTTACTACGGCATCGACTACGCGGCGATCCGCAACCTGGCGATCGCCGAGACCGGCGCAGCCCTGACCCGTTCCTACGGCGCCCGTGCCTCTCCCGGTTTCGCGCGGCTGTGCGCCGAGCGGGCCGGGACAACGTCGCGGTCGTGGTCTGTCGCGGCGAACGGCACGGTGATCGAGCAGGCGCAGATCCTGACCACACACAACCTGGCCACGCTGGTCCACCGGGTGGGCATCGCCCCACGGCCCGGCTGGGCCGACCTGGCACGCCGCTGCTTCGTGACCGTGTGCCGGCTGACTGCCCGTGTGCACCGCCACCCGCGGCCGTTGGGCACCATCAAGGACGCGGCGTACGCGTGGCGCCAGATGGTGTTCCACCTGTCCCTGTGCCCGCCGGAGGAGCAGCGGCGGGTCATCGCAGTCCTGAACGAGGAACCGGCCCGCTACCCGGCCCATGTCGCAGCCCGGCTGGCACCCGCCCTGGCGGGCCTGGCCCTGGTCGCCGAGGGCGGCACCTTCTGCAATGACGGAACGGCGGACGGCAGCCGCGCCCGGCGCTTTCAGGGATGGAGCACCGGCGGGCATTGGATGTGGTGAAGACGCCTGTACGCGCCTGCTGACCGAGCGGCTGGCAACGTGGGCCGGTGGTGGTCTGCCGAGCGCTTCTGGCAGGCCATCAACGACTGCCGGGCAAGAAGGAGCACGAGGGGTACATTGGCCACACTGCGTACCCCCTGCCCGAGGAGTAGCCCCGCTGTCCTTCTGACGGCACGCCCGTGGTGGGGCCGTCCGTCCTCACGACGGATGGGCCCACCTCTGTGACCTCACCCGGCGGATCAAGGAGCGACACCGACCATGGCACGGCAGCGCGAAGAGTACGGCAAGCTGTTCGAGGGCGACTTCGGCCTGAGCGCGCTCGCGGGCGGGATCGCGGCCTCCCCCGAACCACTCGACGAGGACGGTGTGCTCCGGCTGGCGGTGGAGGTGGCGGCCGACGGCGACGGCGAGGGCGCAGTGGAACTGGGCCTGGACCTGGCCCGTCTGCTGGAGACCGATCTGCCCGACGAGATCCTGGACACGGTCTGGACGGCCGTCACCGGCGACGACCGCCGGCCGACCGCCACCGGGGCGGACACCCGCGATCGACTGAGCCGACTCGCCACGCGCTACCCCGTACCACCCGGGACGGGAGCCCCGGGACCGGGACGGGAGACGGAGTCACGGGCCGACGTGATCGCGGAGGTGAGGGCGTCGGACCTGGGGCACGCGGCGGCGGAGTCGGCGAGCGTCACCGACGAACCCGACGCCGCGCTGCCGACGGCCCTCACCACGATCGTCGACCACACCGACGAGGGGCTCGGCCTGCGCCTTCTGCTGCGCGCTCTCAAGACCCGTCGCGTCCTCGTGGCGAAAGAGCGGTACGACCGCCTGACAGCCCTCGGCAAACGACTCGGCTACCCCGGGCCCCTCGTCTACGACGGCCTGCGCGTGGCATGGCTGCCTATCGACCCGACCCGGCGGGACGGGGAGGGCGACTTCGGGCTCTCCGAGCTCACGTCGTGGTTCTCCTGGGAGTGGACGGAGCACACCGCCCGCGACCGGCTGCGCGCGGCGGTCGCGGCCGAAGACGCGGCCGCGACCCCCGGGTCCGCGGCGGCGCTCATGCTCGTGGACTCCCACCGCCTCCTGGAGTCGCCGCTGTCCGACGACACGATCGCCACGCTGTGGCACGGGGCCACCGGCGGGGTCCATGACCCCGGACGCCTCGGCCTCAGCCCCCGGGACTGGCTCGGGACGGTCGCCGAAGCGTGCCGCGCACACCTGGCCGAGGTCGCTCCCGGCCATCGGCACACCACGCCACCGGTCGACACGGTCCACCGGGACGCGGTGCTGCGGGAGGTACGGGAGGCGGCCTCCACGCTCGGTGACGCACCGACGGCGGCAGTGGAGGACGTCGTCACCCGGGTCGACCCCGACCTCGGCTACCGGTTGCTCCTGCGCCTGCTCACCGTACGGGCCGCCCCCCTCACCGAGGAACGGTACGCACGCCACTTGGCGCTGTGCCATCACTTCCGCTACGGCGCGGAGCATGTGGCCGAGGCCGTCGAACTACTCCGGCACCGCTGACCCACGCCCCTGCTCCGACCGGCTCCCCAGACGCACGGGGAACTGCCCCGAAGGCCGCCACGTGCCGAGAGGGGGCTACTTGTCGCCGTCCTTGGGGGCGTCCCGTGCGTGCGGAGCAGTGAGTGCTCCTGCGTCGAACGTTGGAAGAGGCAGCGAGATGAGGGAGCCACCTACACCATTGGGCGGCACGCTACCCGGTTGCACCGCTGGGACTGTCCGAGTTTGAACTCACCGGAGAAGAGCCTGGAACAACTGGAACTCTCACGCCCCTATGCCCGTAAGGCCGGCGAAATCCACCGGTCCCGTCTGCCCGACCTGTGCACCGCCCAGGAACTGCGGCTCAAGGGCTGCCGCAAAAGACTGTGCGGCATATGCGGCCCCGACCCGTTATGGAACACGCAGGCTCGTTCAGGTGGTGTCATCGGCCTCGTCTGCCGGCGCCCCGCTTCGGCGTACTCGCTCAGCGCTAGCCCAGCCCCCCTCTCCCGGTCCAGGAAGTCGGCGCCTTCCTCCTCCTGACGCCGGTAGTCGTCGGCGGCCTGACGGTTCGCCGAAGGTCCGGCCTCGTTCTTCGGGCCCGAGAACGGGTAATTGTGACTGAGCTTTGTAATTGACCAGTTGAGCGTGTGGGCGGGCAGGGCAGGACGAGCGGGGTCCAAAGGGTGGCCTCCGGTGATCTCGCCGAGTCGCTGGTCGCCGGGGAGCCTTGCGAGTTGCTGACCATAGACGCGCTGGAAGGCGGTGACGCGTCACTGACCGACGGGCCGTCAGAAGTCGTACGGCTTCTTGGTGCTCCAGTTCAGCACGTCGGCCTCGTTCCAGCTGAACTGCGGCTTCTGGCCCTTGGTGTCGACGGAGTAGAAGGGGCCGTTGTGACCGTCCGCGCCGCGCAGCGCGATGGCGAACGAGTGCGCCGTGTGGTTCTTCGAGCCGTAGCCGAAGAGGTTCACCGCGCTGTATGCCTTGCCTCCGGGCCGGAGCGTAATGCGCTTGTCGCCGCCCGGGTTGTCCTTCTTCGAGTGCGGCAGTGCGGCGCCGTCGACGTCCCCGCCGAGCTTCACGGCCGGGTACGAGGTGACCCAGCATGGCTTGGTGCCCTCGTTCGACGCGGTGACCAGCAGGTGGTCGCCCTGCTGACCGGCGAACCGGTGCACCGCGGTGACCAGCATCTCGCCTCCGCGGCACTGCTGGGCACCGGCCGTTGTGCCCTTGCTCGCGACCTCGTCCGTTCCGCCCCGGGCGGTCGCCGAGCGCAGCCCCTCCTTGGTGTCACCACCGCTGTTGGCCTGCTCCGCACCGCCCTTGCCGTCCCCGTTAGACGCGGGCCGGCTCTGCGCGGTACCAGCGGCGTGGTCGCCGCCCGCCGCCTTCGAGCCGTCGTCGGCGCCGCCGCAGGCGGTCAGGCCCAGCGCCAGCGCGGCGGTGACGGCGGCCAGGGTGGCGGAACGGGCGGTACAGCGGGCACGGTGCGTAGTCATAATGAAAGCTCCCTCATGGTCTGTCAGGACACGGCACCTCCTGCTCCCGCAGGGCGACCGGCCGCATCCGCTGTTTCGCTGCACCCCATGAGATGACGCCGGGGCGAGCGTCGTTCACCCGGGTCTGTCCGCATTCGGTAACAAGGCAACTGGGCGCAGACACAACGGCGTTCACGCCGTGCCCGTCAGCGGTGCAGCGCCTCCGGCTGCTGCGGGTTCGTCGCCGTGTCTGTGGACGATCACGTTATTTCCCGGGCCTGCAGTCACGTTATTCCCCCGGGCGCGACCGGGTGAGGTTGATTCCGATCTTGGTGAGCATTTGGCCGAGTAGGTGGAGTGCTCGCGCTTGCGTTGGTGCTCCGCGGGCGGTGCCCCGCCAGTAGGTGTCTGTGAATGTCTCGACTGCCGTGAGGATCTGGTTGTCGTTTCGGGCGGCCAGCACCAGAACGAATCTCACGTAATCGCCGATGTCGGTGCCCCGGGGGTGCTGGTCGGCAAAGCCTTGAAGCCGTGGGGTCAGGGCGGGCAGCGTGCGGGCCGTGGGGAAGACCACGGCGAGGCCAGCGAGTGCCAGGCGGACTGCTGGGCATTCGATTGCCCATCGGGCCAGCAGGTCCGGAGTGCAGGACTGGACGACCTCTCGGGCCCGGTCCTCACCGGCGGAATCGGCGTGTGATGGGAGGTCTGGCCAGCATCCGGCAAGGTGGCGATCACCGACAGTGGCGGCATTGAACAGGATGTTCACCGCCTGGAGCCGCTGCTGCGGTGGCACTCGGTCGTCGACGGCCAGGGTAGCGAGCAAGGCGACACCGTCGGCGGTGTGCGGCTGGCAGGTGTCCTGGTGGAGAATCTCGTTGTAGAAGTCGCCGCGGAAGGACCTGTTGTCATTCCAGAACGAGTCGGCCGAGGGATCGAACAACATCGCGGCTTGCGGCGGATGCTGGTCTGTCAGACGGTCGGTGATGACGTCCCGGAAGACCCGTCGGATTGGCGGCCCGAAGACGCGACCGGTCGCCCAAGCCTCGTGAAGGTCGGCGGCGGTCGCGTCGTCCGGATCCGATCCTCGCATTCGTTCGACTACGTCCCTTCCCGCTGAACAGCGTCCAGGTCGTCGGCGTAGTGCTCAATCGCCCGCCGATAGTCCCCCACCCGCCGGTCGCTGCTGGTGGCCGCCAGCGTCCTCAGCAGCAGCCGAACCGCCTGGCGACCCTCACCGCTGTTGTACAGCGCCATAGCCAAGAAGGCCTGCAAGGCGGGATCGTCCGGGAACTCCTCCAACGCGCGGCGCAGGGTCTGCACCGCCGACTCGTACTGTCCCAGCACCCGGCGAGTGCTTCCCAGCCCGAGGAAAGCCCCATGACGGTCCCTGTCCGTGAGTCCTGCACCGCTCAGGGCGCGCTCGTAGAACGGAACAGCCTCGGCCTCCAAACCGAGCACGTCGTGCACCCAGGCGGTCTGGTAGGCGATCTCGGCATCCTCCGGATACCGCTCGGCCAGCTCCACCAACGGTTCCCGGGCCCGTTCAGCATGGCCCTGTTCCCGTAGTTCCACCGCCCGCACCAGCGCCGCATCCCGTTCGTGATCACTATTCATGCCGCCTCACGCTGGCACACTGCACCCCAGCTGGCAACACGCCACCCACCGTCACTGCCGCCACGCCAGACCGGCACCTCAGCTCTCCAAACCAATCCGCGCTGCCGCTTCCCCTGCCACAGGTGGCGGGTGAGTTCGATCAGGCGCGGGACGGTGCGGTTGGGGTT
The DNA here is from genome assembly GCF_044328025.1 of Streptomyces sp. NPDC018000. NCBI lineage: Bacteria > Bacillati > Actinomycetota > Actinomycetes > Kitasatosporales > Streptomycetaceae > Streptomyces > Streptomyces sp. NPDC018000. Next base: position 377 of record NZ_JBIRGM010000039.1, on the reverse strand, counting down.
GCGGTCGCCGATGTGGCTGAACACCAGCAGCACGGGCGGGTGCGGCACGTCGCCGATCCGGCCCGGGGGGACGGTCCAGCGGGTGCGCCGCATCGGGCGCTCCTTGCCGCCGGTGTCCTTCATCGTCCGCTTGAAGAACCGGGCGTACTTCTCCAGCTTGTCGGCGAACTCCTCCGCGGTTTCGTGGCAGTTGTGTCGACCTCGATGAACCGGGCGCCGCAGCTCGTGGGAGGCGGCTTGACGTCGTAGCCGGCATCGCTGACGATCACGATGTCCGGGTCCCCGGCCCGCCATTGGCCCGCGGTGATGAGCCGCTCGACGACTCCTCGTAGCCGGGCGGCGGTGACGGCGGTCGCGTCGTCCACCGGTCCGAGCCG
>NZ_JBIRGM010000038.1:0-25557 GCF_044328025.1 Streptomyces sp. NPDC018000 | reverse complement strand
GCGCCTGGTTTCGCTCCCTCATCGGAGGGGGCCACATCTGGTGGGACACCGGACACCAGAATCTGACCAATGGCCAGCACCGCCTGTGCGCGCTGCGTGCCGCTGGCGTCGAGGTGATTCCCGTCTATGGTCGGCACCTTCCCGACCACGACGAGACCACGCCGTCCCAGGACGCCCTGACGCACGCCAGGCGCACCGTGGAGGAGTTCTGGTTTGCCCACATCACTGCCGCCCTCAAGCCGGGCCGCCTCAGCACCCACCTGGCTCGGCTGCTTGCCCGCTACCCACGACTGCGCGCCCTGCTGCCGAAGAGCGAGTAGCGCGCTACGCCCAGATGGCGTTGAACGCGTGGGGTTGCCGTGACCAGACCGGAGGTGGCCGATGGTCACGCCGGATCCGGCGGGTATGCCCCCGGACGCCGCACACGGGGGGACGCGACGTCCGGGAGGACTGCTTGCCAACGTACCGCGTCAACTGCCCGCTTATCGCACATATCAGGGAATCGACATGTACGTGCGTCGCGGGGGCTCGTGGCCGGTCTGGGCACGGCGCCTTGCGCAAAGAGGTCGGATCAGCAGGCAGCCGAAGAGTGCAGCGGATGCTGACTCTAGTCAGGCTTGTTCCTTCGGAGAGAGTCGCCGCACCATCTCGATCACAAAGTCTGAGGGCCCACGGGAAATCCAGTACCCGCTGTTAGTCCGGTACCCGGGGCCGATAATCATGGTCACCGTCGACTCGGCACGGGTGAGGGCGATGTAGAAAGTGCGTCTCTGTTCCGCGAGCTCCGTCCCCGTGGGTTTGCGCCACTTCCCTCGGTCGGGGATGTCCCGCGGGATGATGCCCTTGAGGAGGCCCGGGAGAATCACGGTGTCGAACTCGCGGCCCTTGGCCGCGTGGTAGGTAGCCAGTAGGACCTTCCCGATGATCTCCTCGCCGCGTGCAAGATCCTGAAGCAGGAGGTCCTTGGACCTACACAGGTCGGCCAGGGTGTCGAGGCTGCTCGTGTCGTCCTGATCAGGGTGCTCCGCGGCTACCTCGTCGAGGGCCAGGCCGGCGCGCAGCTGCTCCAGCCAGTTGGGGGCTGGGGCGTCGGCGGGGTAGAGCTCCTCGGGATCGAGGCACAGCTGCAGAGCTCTGGGCAGATGCAGTCGCGAAGGCGGCGGGCTTGCCCCGGGACCGGGGCAAGCCATGCGTGGCCCGTGGCGAACGGTCAGCCGCCGCGGACCACGCATGCGACCCTGCCGGTCGCGCGAGGCTCGCCGTACGTCAGCGTCGTGTGTCCTCCGAGGCGTCCAGGAGCGGCAGGCCGGCCGCGTACCGACGGAAGTATCCGGCGGTGGGAGTGTCCGCGCCTGCGACGGTGTCGGGGGTGCCCTGCGCGACCACTGTGCCTCCGTTGGGGCCGGCTCCCGGTCCGAGGTCGATCACCCAGTCCGCGGACGCGGCGACGGGGATGTCGTGTTCGGCCACGACAACGGTGTTGCCGGAGTCGAGCAGCATGTCGAGCGCCTCGACGACCCGCTGGATGTCGGACGGGTGCAGGCCCGAGACGGGTTCGTCGAGGACGACGAGGCCGGCCTTGCGGCTCGCCGCGCCGCGCTGGATCGCGGACGCGAGTTTGAGGCGCTGGGCCTCGCCGCCGGATAGCTCGGTGGCGCTCTGGCCGAGTCGGAGGTAGCCGAGCCCGACCCGGTCGAGCGCAGCGAGGGTCTCCGCGAGCTGCCGGGGTTCGGTGAAGACCTCCCCGGCCTCGGCGACGGTCAGGTCCAGCACCTGGTCGATGGACAGCCCCCGGTAGGTGACCTCCAGGGCCTCGGGCCCGTAGCGCCGGCCGTCGCACGTGTCGCACACCACCCACATGTCGGGGAGGAAGTGCATGTCGACGAGCCTGCGGCCGTAGCCGGTGCAGGTCTCGCAGCGGCCGCCGGTGGTGTTGAAGCTGAACCAGGAGGCGTCGACGCCGCGCGCGCGTGCCGTGTCGGTGGCGGCGAACAGTTTGCGGACGATGTCGAACGCCTTGCTGTACGTGGCCGGGTTGGACCGCGGCGTGCGCCCGAGGGGTTCCTGGTCGACCACGGCGACCCAGCCGAATCCGTCGAGTCCGGTCACCTCGCGCACGGTGTAGGCGGCCGTGCCTTTGAGGGCGGCCGCCGCGCCCGCGGCGAGTGCGCCCAGGACGCTGCTCTTGCCGCTGCCGCTGACCCCGGTCAGGCAGGTGAGTCGCCCGGCAGGGAGGCGCAGCAGCTCCGCGGCCGTGTTGTGGGCGCGCAGGCCGTGCAGTTCCACCCAGTCGGCGTCATCGCGGACCGGGCGGGGGGTACGGCGCAGTCGCGGCCCGTTGCCGGCCAGGTAGCGGCCAGTGGCCGAGGCGGGGTTGGCGGCGGCCAGGGCAGGTGAGCCAGAGACCAGGACCTCGCCGCCGAGGCGGCCCGCGCCGGGTCCCATATCGACGATCCAGTCGGCGCGGGCGATCAGTTCGGGGTCGTGTTCGACGAGGAGGACGGTGTTGCCGGCTTCGCGCAACTCCAGGGCGATGTCGAGGAGGTGTTTCTTGTCCGCCGGGTGCAGCCCGGCGCCGGGTTCGTCCAGGACGAAGATGACGTCGCTCAGCTCGGTGCCGAGCTGAGCGACGAGCCGGGTGCGCTGCAACTCGCCGCCGGACAGTGTGGCGGCGCTGCGGGACAGCTGAAGGTGGGCCAGGCCGAGCCGGTCCAGGAGGCGGAGCCGGCGTCCGAGGTCTTGCAGCAGGGGCTCGCCGACGGTGCGCTGCCGGGTGTCGAGGGAGTCGACAACGTGCCCGGCCCAGCGGCGGACCTCGCGTACATCCACGTCCAGCAGATCGGGGTAGGTCAGGCCGCCGAGACGTACGGACCGGGCGACCCGATCGAATCCGCTGCCGTGGCAGGTGTCGCAGGGCTGCTTGCGCATGTACGGCAGGTAGCGCTGCTTGGCGTCGGCCGTCTGGGCGTTGACGAACACCCGTTCCACCTCGGCGAGCGCGCCGCGCAGCGGTTGGCTGGAGGTGTAGGTCATGCGGGCCGTCTCGTTCTTGTTCGGGATATCGACGGTGGCCTCGACCGCCTCGTCGCCGGTGCCGTACAGGACGTCGTGCCGGAACGCCGCGGGCAGCGACTGCCAGGGGCGGCCGAGGTCCACGCCGCGTTTGGCGGCGAGTGCGGGGACGAACATGTGCTCTCCGGACCGCCATTTGGCGTACCAGGGGGAGGCGCCTTCGAAGAGGGGGAGGTCCGGGCGGGTGATGACGAGGTCTTCCTGGGCCTGCCAGCGTCCGCCGGCGCCGTGGCAGTCCGGGCAGCTGCCTTCGGGGGTGTGGCGGTCGAAGTGCGCGGTGGTCAGGGGCCCGGCGCCGGCGTCCGCGGCCGGGCCCGTGTCCGTGTCCGTGTCCGGGCCGATCCGCGGGAGGCGCGAGTAGAGCAGGCCGAGGTGCCCGTCGATCCCGGTGATGGTGGCGATCGTGGAGCGGGGGTTGCGGTTCAGGCGGCGCTGGTCGACCGCGAGCGTGGCGCCGAGGCCGAGGATGCGGTCGACCTTGGGGCGGTTGCGCTGGGTGATGTACTGGCGTACGAACGGCGAAAGGCCCTCCAGGTAACGCAGTTGGGCCTCGCTGTGCAGGGTGTCGATGGCGAGTGAGGTTTTGCCGCTGCCGCTGACGCCGGTAAAGGCGACGAGCCGGCCTTTGGGGATGCTGACGGACACGTCGCGCAGGTTGTTGGTGCGGGCGCCCACGACGTCGATGGTGTCGGGCGTCTTGCCGGCCCCGGCAGCGTGTGGGGCCGGCATGCGCGTGTCCGGTACGGGCGGGGTCACGCCTCGTCCGCCTTCCCGCCGAGCTTGGCGAGGTCGGGGGCGAACACGACCATCCACTGCGGGTGCAGCCGGTAGAAGACCACGTCGTTATCCCAGTCGAAGGCATCGTCGCCGTAGAAGTCCCGGAAGTACGCGAGCAGGTCCGGCCAGTCGGCGGCCGGCTCGCCGCGGTGGGGGTTGAGGACCTCCGCGGTGCCGTGTGTGAACACGCCCAGGTCCTCCCCGCGCATGTGCGCGGCGCTGACGGCGGGACGGGCGGCGAGGTGCCGGGCTTTGGCAGCGCCGCGCGCGGTGCCGAAGTGCCACTTTCCGTGCAGGAAGTGCCCGTCCACGCCGCTGATCCGCGGCTCACCCTTCGCCGTCACGGTGGACAACGCAAGCGTGCACATGCCGGTGAGCACGCGAGTGAGCTGCTCGGCGGTGAGCGTGCGCTCGCTGCTGATGATCGACCGCAGGTGCGCCGTGGAGCGGGAGAGCGAGGCGTCGAGGAGGGCTTGGAGCCGGTGGAGATCGTCGGGTGTTTCGCGCATGAGGGTCCTTGTCTGTCCGTCGTCCCGGCCCGTGCCACCACGACACCGACCGGCGCCCCCACTGTCTCCACAAAACTCGACATCTTCTGTCGTATTTCTTGCGGTGTCCTCTGCACCCTGTCATCGGGGTGTGGGCAGGCGTACAGGCGACGACCGGCTGCGGACGCCGCGACCCTGCGCCGCGCCCGCGGCTGGGCGGTGCTGGATTGTTCCGGACGGGTTGTGGGAGACCGCCAAGCCGTTGATCCCGCCGTCGAAGGTGCGGCCGCAGGGCGGCGGGACGCAGGACACGCCTGATGAGACGCTGTTCGCGGCGATCATCTACGTGCTGGTCAGTGGCTGTGCCTGGCGGCGGCGTTCGCCGGACTGCCCTTTTTCGCGCAGGATCCGGTACATCGTGGAGACGGAGCAGTGACAGCGCCCGGCATCCAGCTCGCGGCCCAGATCTGCGCGAGCGGCAGCTCGGCGTATTCGACGCTGTTCATCAGTTCCAGTACCGCAGCCCGCTCCTCGGCCGTCAGGGCCGAGGGCTGGGCCTGCGGTGAGCGGGGCCTTGGTGGTGGCGGGGGACGGAGCCGACGATAGTGGGTGGCCCTGGAACACGTGCGCCGAGCCGGGGCGCCACCGCGGCGGTGTCATGCCGGCGTCCTCGGGAGGCTGGAGCCGCCGGGGCCTGGTTGTCCGCGGTGGCGCAGTCCGTCGATGGTGCGGGCGAGTTCCCCGGGGTCGGCGTCGGTGCGGGAGCGGGCGGTGGCCCGCTCGTAGCGGTCGCGTGCCTGGGTGAGGTCTTCCGTCGCGGCGTGGCGCCAGCCCAGCCGGTTGCGGATCTCGGCCTCCAGCCTGGTGCCGGGCCGTTCGCCGACCGCCGCGAGTGCCTGACGGTGGAGTTCTTTCGCCCCATCCGGGTTGCCCAGGCCCTCCTCGGCGGTGGCCAGTCTGCCGAGGACCGCGGCGTACAGCGGGATGTCGCCGACGCGTTCGGCGAGTCCGGCGGCCCTGCGGAGCACGTCGGCGGCCTCCGCGTGCCGCCCGCGGTCGAGCTGGAGCGTCCCCATGCGGAACAGCGTCTTGCTGAGGATCCTGGGGCTGCCGATCTTCTCGGCGAGGATGACTGATGCCGCGTAGCAGTCGTGCGCCGATTCGTGCTGTCCCACCTGGTGGTGGATGGCGCCGATGTTGGCCAGGTACATGACGGTGAGCCAGTCGTCGTCCGCCGCTTGGGCAAGGTCTGCGGATTCGGTCAGGAGCGCGGCGGCCTCGGCCGGTTCACCGGCCGCGTTGGCGAAGATCCCGAGGGAACCAAGGGCCCGTGCCTGCTCGATCGTGTCTCCGGCACGGCGGCTGATCTCCAGGGCATCCCTCAGCCAGCGGCGCGCCTGCTCGTAGTGGCCCTGCAGGCCGTACGCTATGCCCATACAGGTGCGCAGTTCGGAGACCATCCGCTGGTCGGTGGCCTGCTCCGTCAGCGGCAGCGCGATCTCGACGGCGGCCCGGCACTCGTGGTACCGGCCCTGTCGGGTGAGGTAGTCGCACAGCCCCTCGGCGAGCCAGCAGACGTCGTCCACATGCCCCACGGCCGCCGCATGGCCGACAACGTCGACCAGCTCGCCGCCCACCGCGTCCAGCCAGGCCGACGCTTCCTCCCAGTCCGCGAAGGGCGCGGTGTCCGGCCGCGGGCCGGTCGGGAAGGCAGAGGGGCCCCAGTCGCTCGCGCGGCGGGCGGCGACCACGTAGAGCCGGAACACCCCGGCCCGGGCCGCCGCGACTTCCGCGGGGTACGCGGCGGCGACGCGCCGGGCATAGACCGCGACCAGGTCATGCAGACGGTAGCGGCCCGCGGCCACCTGCTGGACGAGACTTGCCTCGACCAGGCTCTCCAGGGCGCGCTCTGCGTCGGGTGGCGTGAGGTCGAGCATGGCGGCCAGCGTCAGCCGGTCGAGCTCCACGGTCGGCGACAGGCCCAACGCGCGGAACGCGCGCCGTTCGGCGTCCGGAAGCTGGTCGTAGGAGACCCGGAACGCCGCCTCCACGCTGCGGTCCTCCACGGCGAGCTCGCCGAGCCGGTGCTCATCGTCAGCCAGCCGGGCCGCCATGCGCTCCAGCGCCCATGACGGGCGGCTCTGTACCCGCGCCCCGACGACACGCAGGGCCAGCGGCAGCCGGTCGCAGAGGCGGGCCAGCTCGCGCACCGCCGCGCGCTCGGGATCGGAGCCCGGATCGCCGACGATACGGGTCAGCAGGGCCACCGCCTCGTCGGTGTCCAGCGGCACCAGCGAGATCCTGCGGTCGGCGTCCAGCCCGGTCAGCCGCTGACGGCTGGTCACCAGCACGAGGCTGCCGGGACCGGCGGGCAGCAGCGGGCGCACCTGCTCGGCAGCGGACGCGCCATCGACCACCAGGATCAGCCGGAGGGCGGCGGTCGCGGCCCGCCATGACGCGGCCAGCCCGTCGAGGTCCTCTGAGGACTCGTCGTCGCCTTCGCCGGCGTCGCCGACTGCCCGCAGCAACCGGCGCAGCACACGGTGCGGGACCACTGCCTCCCGCCCCTCGCGGTGACCGTGAAGGTCCACGAACAGGCAGCCGTCCGGATAGCGCTCCCGCATCGCACGCGCGGCGCGCACCACCAACGCGGTCTTGCCGACCCCGGCCATGCCGTCCACCGCGCGGACCATCACCCCCTGCTCGTCTGGCGGTGCGAGGAGCATTTCGAGCTCGCGGTCCCGTCCGGTGAAGCCGCCGACGTCGACCGGTAGTTCAATACGCACGCGTCGGAGCGAGCGAGCAGACCCGGGCCGTCGGTCCGCAGATTGGCGCGGTCGTGGCGACGCGCCGAGAAGGAAGGCTTCATCAGCGCGCAGCACCGCCTCGTGCACCCGCCGCAGTTCACCGCCCGGCTCCGCCCCCTGGTCCCTCACCAGACGGCGGCGCACCTTGGCGAAGACAGCCAGCGCATCGGCCTGCCGGTTACCGGCATAGAGGGCACGCATCAACAAGGCGGCCAGCGATTCGTTGTCCTGATGTGTCTCGGTCAGAGCGAACAGCTCGCCCACGACGTCGGCATGGCGGCCCAATCGCAGCTGGCACTCCGCCTTGTCCCGCGCCAACGTCAGCCTGTGCTCCGTCAGTCGTAAGCGCTCTCCCTGGGCGAACGGCCCGGGAATCCCGGCCAGGGGATCGCCCCGGAACAGCTCCAGGGCGGTGGACCACACGCCCACCGCGGCGTCCAGGTCACCGGAGTCCCGCGCGGCGTGCGCCTCGGCGACCATCTCCTTCAGGCGCGCCACGTCCATCCAGACGTTCCGCGGGTCGAAGCGGTAGCCACCGCGGTCGGTGACGATCACGGAGTCGGACGGGCTCTCTCCCCCAGCGCCCAGACGTCTGCGTATCTGGTGTACATAGACCGGGATCACCTTGGCACCCGTGCCCGGCGGCTCAAAGCCCCATACCCCGTCGAGCAGCTGCTGCCGGCTGACGGTCGTGCCCGGCCGCAGCAGCAGCGCCGCCAGCACAGCCTGCCAGCGAACCGGACCGAGCTCCAGCGGTACGTCGCCGCGCCATGCCTGGAGCGGACCGAGCACAGCGAACCGGAGCCGGCTGCCGCCCGTTGATAACTCTCCCCTCGATGACACGCAGGGGAGTATAGGCCCAGGCTTCCTCGTTCCCCAGGGACATGGTGCATCCGGGTGTTGCTGGTGGGGGTGTGAGTTGAGGTGTGGGGTGTGGTGTGAGCTGGGGTGTTACAGATCGGGTGGGAACGGGTCGTGGTGTCTGTTGGTCCAATGACGGGCTGGCTGACCTTGGGGTGTGTCAACTTCGTTGAGAACAGGCGAGCTTGTCGCAAATAGTTTCTGCGTCTAATGGCACCCGCTGTATTTTTGCTGGTCAGAAGCGTTTTGCCTGGTCAGCTTGGTGTGGTTTCCCGCTTGTTCCGCGAAGGACAGGTACCTGCCCGAGGAGGGTTCCAGCCGCAGCGGGGGCATGCCTCCACCCGCACGGAACCACCGCGATCCCACCGGCCCCGAAACGCCACATGCGATCGCCGCTTCCTCACCGGACAGCCCCTCGGCGATCTCCACCCAGAACTCCCGCTCCACGTCACGACGGACCGGCGGACGCCCCGGCGAACGCATCGCCGGACGCCCCGTCAAAGTCGTGATCCAACCAACCGGCCTTCCCATCCGACACCTCCACTATCAAGGTGTTTGACGCAACGCGGTGGAGATCACCGTTATTTCATTTGGATTTCATCGGCCGTGGTTACGGTCGCGGTAGGTGGTGGCGGCTCGGTAGGGATGTCGCCCGGCTCCAGGGGGCGGGGGCATGACTGCCATTCCGCCTCACCACATAGGACACGGTCTAAGGGCGCATGTGCTTCGAACCACGTGTGCTGTCGGGGTCCTGACCGGAAGCGTTTCGCGTTTCGCATAAGGGGGGTCGGGGGCATGTCTGTCCTCGCGTCGATTCGTCGTGTCCGTCACAGTAGCTTGGTCGTGATCCTGGCCGTGGCGTTGCTGGCGCCGGGGATCGCCCCGCCGGGGCGAGGGCTCGCGGCGGGGTCCGTGTCCGGGGCTGATCCGGCGGTGGCCACTCCTGAGCATCCCGAGGGCACGTCGTTCAACCCGAACGAGATCAAAGACATCAAGGCCGCTGATCCGGGGGCCGGGGTGAACCTGATCGGGGCTCCGGCTGCGATGAGCAGCGGTGACGCGCGGCTGTCGTACCCGCTGGAAGTGCCGAAGGGGCGGGAGGGTCTGGAGCCGAAGCTGTCGGTGGCCTACAGCTCCTCGGGCGCGAACGGCTGGCTGGGCGTCGGGTGGGACGTCAGCACCCCGTCGATCACGGTGGATACCCGGTGGGGCGTGCCGCGGTATGACGCGGGCTTGGAGACCGAGACCTACCTGCTGAACGGGGAGCAGCTGACGCCGGTGGCGCACCGGGGGAAGTTGCGGGAGCGGACGGCGGAGAAGGTCTTTCACAGCCGTGTCGAGGGCCGCTTCGACCGGATCGTGCGGCACGGGGACAAGCCGAACAATTACTGGTGGGAGGTCACCGACAAGCAGGGCATCCGCACCGTCTACGGCGGGGCCACGGACACGACGCTGGCCGACGCTGAGGGGAACACGGCCGCGTGGGCCCTGCGGGAGGTCCGCGACCCCCACGACAACGTGATGCGCTACCGCTACGCCCGGGTGAACGATGGCGGGACCGCGAACTCGAGGGTGTCGGGGACCAACCTGTACCCGCGACGGATCACCTACACCGGTCGCGGGGACGACGAGGGCCGTTACTCGGTGACCTTCGTTCGGGACCGGGAGCGCGACGAGCCGCGGCGCGGCGACGTGCAGATCGACGCCCGGTTCGGGTTCAAGAAGGTGACTGCGGACCTGCTGCGCCGGGTCGAGGTCAAGCTGGACGACCAGCTGATCCGCGCCTACGAGCTGAACTATCGGACCGGCGCGTTCGCCAAGACGCTGCTCGCCTCGGTGTCGCAGTTCAGCGAGAGCAATCAGCTGTTCAACACCCACACGTTCGACTACTTCGACGACGTGCGCGACCAGTCGGGAAACTACAACGCCTTCACCGAGGCGGCGGGTTGGTCGGTGCCGGATGACGACCTCGGGGTGAACATCCGCGAAGGCGAGGCCAGCGCGATCTCGGCGAACACGTCGGCCGGCTTCGGCGCGCACCTGTTCGCGGGCTACAACGTGCAGGGGCTGCCGTCCAAGGAGGGTTCCGTCGGGTTGAAGGTTGGGTTCAGCGCGGGCCAGTCCGATGGCCTGTCGACGCTGGTCGATGTGAACGGCGACAACCTGCCGGACAAGGTGTTCCGCAAGAACAAGGATGTGTTCTACCGGCCCAATCTGGCCAGACCAGGTGGTGAGCCGAAGTTCGGCGACACGCCGGTCAAGCTCACCGGCCTTCCGGGGATCTCGACCGAGCGCACGCTGTCCGGCACCATCGGCGTCGAGTCGTACGTCCTCACCACCTCGGCCCAGCTGGACTTCGTGGGCACCACGACCACCTCGGACCGGTTCTTCAGCGACGTCAACGGCGACGGCATAGCCGACCTGGTGAACAACGGCGGCGTGCTGTTCGGCTACCTGGACGCCCATGGGCAACCCGCCTACAGCGCGGACTCCAGCCGCACCCCGGTGCCGATCGGGGGCGGCGCGGTGACCGGCGAGATCATCGGCGATCAGACCGCGCAGTTCAACCAGCAGGTGGACAACTCGCCGCTGCTGGACTCGGTGCGCCGCTGGGTCGCGCCGTTCGACGGCAACGTCCGCGTGGACGGCTCCGTGCAGCTGACCCAGGACCCCTCCCCGGCGCGGGCGGCCTACACCAAGGCCGACGGCGTGCGGGTCACCATCCAGCACAAGGACGCCGAACTCTGGGCGCAGCGGATCGGCCCCGATGACCACACCGAGTTCACCCCGGGCAATGTGGCGTCGATTCCGGTGAAGAAGGGAGACGCGCTCTACTTCCGCACACAGTCCATTCTGGACGGCAAGTACGACACCGTGGCGTGGGACCCGGAGATCACCTACACCAACCTGCCGGCCGGCACGGACGCGAACGGTCTGGCGGACACCGTGTTCCGCGCGTCGGCCGACTTCACCTTCGGTGGCAGGCCGTCCTTGGTGACCGTGCCGGTGAACGGCACGTTGCGGCTGACCGGTGACGTGGTCAAGAACAAGGCGACCTCGGACGACGTGACCGTCGTGATCGAGAAGGGCAACGGAGTCCACCCCGGCACGGAGGTGTTCCGCAAGGTCCTGCCCGCCGCGTCGACCGGCACCTCCGCGATCGATGTGAGCATCCCGGTCAGAACGTTCGAGAAGATGTCGTGGAAGCTGAGGACCGACTCCCCGATCGACGCCTCGGCGGTGAGCTGGGCGCCGAAGGCGCACTACACGGCCGCGCAGGGGGTCGAGTCGGTCGTCGACGCCAAGGGCGATCCCACGATGGTGATCACCCCGCCGTACGACCTGACCATGTACCCGGCGAACACCCTCACCGCGCCGCAGCAGTCCTACAAGGCGACCAAAACCGGCCAGTTGAAGGTGCGGCCGAAGGTGTCCCTCAACTTCGGGCTCCTCGGTGACGCCAAAATCGCGTTCACCGTGAAGAAGCGCGGCGGGCAGCTGCTCGGCAAACGGATCTTCCAAGTCAAGGACACCTCTTTCGGTGGCCCGAACCTGGACCTGACCGTGCCGGTCACCGCCGGCGATGAGCTCTACATCGACTACTCCACGACGGAGACCCGACTGCTCGGCCTGCTCGTCGAGCAGTCCGCGTCGGTCACCTATGACGTGACCTCCAGCTGGCCGACCTTCACCCCGGCGCCCAGCGCCATGCACGGTTCCATCGGGCAGGGCGCCTTCGCCCAGCCCTACCGCGGCTGGGGTGTGATCGGCTACCAGGCCAACCGCGACCGCGCCACCCAACCGATCAAGCAGGCCGAACTCACGCTGGACCAGAGCTTCAAGGACGCACTTCCCAAGGAGCCCAAGGAAGCGGACGTCCCGGTGTTCGCCGCAAATCCCCGGCTCACCATGCCGCGGCTGGCGGTGTTCGCCCCCGTTCCCGCCAAGGGCGGCTGGGCCGCTCAGGACGAGTCCTCCTGGGTCACCGCCGCGATGGCGACGAGTTCCCGCCTCGGCGCGGACACCATCGACATCGTCACCGACGCCGACGTGGCGGGCGACCGGGCGGTGATGCGCCGCGGTGTCACCGGCCAGGTGTCGGCCACCCTCGCGGCCGGCCCGTTCGGCGGCACCGTGGTCGGCGGGATCACCGCGGGTTCGGTCGACTACCTCGACCTCAACGGCGACGGCTACCCCGATGTCGTGGGCGCCAAGGAGATCCAGTTCTCCGACATGACCGGCGCCCTCGGCGCCACACGTGGCACCCTCGGCGGCAACGTCCGCGAGGCGGACAACGTCTCCGGCAACGTGTCGCTCTCCGCGGGCAGCGAGACCGCCACCATCGCCAGCGCACTGGGCATGGCCGCGCCCGACGCGGGCACCAGCGCCAACACCGCCACCACCGGCGCGGTCCAACCGTCGCTCGGCATCGGCGGCAGCCTCGGCGGCGGCGAGTCCGACGCCCGCGTCGACCTGATCGACATCAACGGGGACGGGCTGCCGGACAAGGTGTTCGGCAACGGCGACGTCCAGCTGAACCTCGGCTACTCCTTCGCCGCCCGCGAACCCTGGTCGGCCGGACCGATCAACGACGCGTCCACCCGCAACGTCGGCGTCAACCTCGGGTTCAACGTCGACCGCTACGGCTTCGCGGGCGGTGTGTCCGCCGAGCTGGGAACCTCGTTCACCAACGCGAGCATGACGGACGTCAACGGCGACGGCCTCACCGACCGGGTGTTCAAAGACGGGGCCAACCCGATCAAGGTCGCGGTCAACACCGGCACCGGCTTCACCGCGCCCACCCCCTTCCGCGGAAGCTTCCCCGACATCGCCGTCGACAAGAACGCCAGCCTCGGCGCGGGCGTCTACTTCACCGTCGGCCTGCCCACTCCCGTCGGCATCTTCGTCTTCAACCCCGGCGCCAACACGTCCACCGGCATCAGCAGGGCCGAAACCAGCCTGCGCGACGTCAACGGCGACGGCCTCGCCGACCACGTCAAGTCCACCCGGGACAACGAACTCCAAGTCGCGGTCAACAAGACCGGTCGCACCAACCTGCTGCGCTCGGTCAGCCGGCCGATGGGCGCCCGTATCGACCTGGACTACACCCGATCGGGCAACACCGCTGACATGCAGGAGAGCCGCTGGGTGCTGTCCCGCACCTCGGTGTTCGACGGGCTCGCGGGTGATGGTGCCGACACGCGTCTGACCACCTTCCGCTACGAGCAGGGCCGCTACGACCGGCCGGAGCGCGAGTTCCTCGGCTTCGGCCGCGTGGTGACCGAGGACCGCGACACCGGTACGGACGACGCCGTTCGCCGCACGGTGACCGACGAGTACCGCACCGACGGATACGTGAGCCGCGGCCTGCTCACCCGCACGCTGACCGAGGACGGCGCCGGCCACCCGTACCGCGAGACACTCAACACCTACCGGCTGCTCGACACCTCCACGGACAAGGAAGCCGACCCGAAGAGCCGGACCGCCACCGTCTTCCCGCAGCTCACCCGCGTCGAGGAAAAGCACTACGAAGGCGCGGCTGCCGCGGAAAAGTCCACATTCACCGACCTTTCCTACGACGAGTACGGCAACGTCATCCGCACCTTCGACGCGGGTGACGAGGGCACCGCGGACGACCTGGAGACCGTCTACGCGTACAGCGGCTCCGACACACAGTGCCGCAACCAGCACCTCGTCGGCATCGCGAACGCGATACGGCAGAAGGCCGCAGCCACCGGCGCACTCCTGCGCCATCGCGAATCCACCGTCGACTGCGCGACCGGCGCCGTGCGCCAGACACGCGAGTACCTCGACGACGACACCCCGGCCGTCTCCGACCTGACGTACCACCCGGACGGGAACCTGAAATCGGTGACCGGTCCGGCCAACGCACAAGGGCAGCGCTACAAGCTGGAGTACGGCTACGACACCACCGTCGGCGTGCACGTCGAGTCCATCGAGGACAGCTTCGGCTACCGCTCGTCCACGGCGTACAACCTCAAATACGGCCAGCCCGAGCGGAACACCGACCACAACGGCCAGCCGCTCCGGATGTCCTACGACAGCGTCGGCCGACTCGACAAGGTGACCGGGCCCTACGAGAAGGACAGCGACCGGGCCACGATCACCTTCGGCTACCACCCCGAGGCGGCCGTCCCGTACGCCACGACCAAGCACCTCGACCGTGCCGCCTCAGGCGCACGCGACGACACCATCGACACCGTCACCTTCAGCGACGGCCTGGGGCGTGTCCTGCAGACCAAGAAGGACGCCTCGGTGTCCGTCTCGCCGGGGGCCACGCCCACCCAGGTGATGACGGTCTCCGGCCGGCTGAAGTTCGACCACCTCGGCCGCGCCGTGGAGAGGTACTACCCGGTGACCGAGGACAAGGGAGCCGCGAACACCACGTTCAACACCTCCTTCGACTCCGTGGCACCCACGAAGGAAACCTTCGACGTCCTGGACCGGTCGGTCAGGACCGTGCAACCGGACGGCGTCACCACCAGCACCGAATACGGCTTCGGCGAGGACCGGGCAGGCACGACCCGCTTCGAGCGGACGGCAACCGACGGCAACGGCAAGGAGCGCCGCACCTACACCGACGTCCGGGGCGCCACCACCTCGGTGAAGGAGTTCAACGGCTCCTCGGAGATCTGGACCAGCTACGCGTACGACCCCACAGGTCAGGTCACAACGATCACCGACGACAAGAACAACATCACGCGCGCCGGCTACGACGCACTGGGACGCCGCACTTCGTTCGACAGCCCGGACGCCGGGCGCTCCGAGACCCGCTACGACCTCGCCGGAAACGTCACATCGAAGATCACCGCGAACTTGCGGGCAACGGACAAGGCCGTCGAGTACGACTACGAATACTCGCGGCTGAAGGCCATCCGCTACCCGACGTTCCCGGAAAACAACGTCTCCTACGAGTACGGAGCCCCCGGCGCACCGGACAACGCAGCCTCGCGCGTCACCGAGGTCCACGACGCAGCAGGAACGGTGAAGCGCACCTACGGGGCGCTGGGCGAGGTGATCAAGGAGACCCGCACGATCACCGCGGTCCGCGACGCCCCGCGCACCTACACCACCGCCTGGCGCTACGACGCCTTCAACCGTGTGCTGCAGATGACCTACCCCGACGGCGAGGTCCTGACCTACGACTACGACTCGGGCGGCCAGGTCAGCCGGGCCACCGGATCCAAGAACGGCACCAGCTACACGTACCTGGACCGGCTCGACTACGACAAATTCGGGCAGAAGATCCTCCAGCAGACCGGCAACGGGGTGCGCACCACCTACACCTACGACACCGAGGACCGCCGACTCGGAGCACTGAAGTCCGTGGCGCCGGGCGGAACCGCGTTCCAGAACCTGGGCTACACGTACGACAAGATCGGCAACATCACCTCGCTGGCGAACAACGTGCCGCAGGGCGGGGACATCGGCGGTCCGAGCAGCCAGACCTACGGATACGACGACCAGTACCGGCTCACCTCCGCGTCCGGCCAGTACACGGACAAGAACAACGCGGTCAACAAGTACACACTGAGCCTGGGCTACGACTCGGTCCACAACACCACGAGCAAGTCGCAGACCCACGAGGTCACCGGCGGCACCCCGGCCTTCCCGGTCGGAGGCGGCGGAGCCGGGCCGATCGAACCGGTCGAGGACCCGTCCAACCCGGGCGACGTCCAGGACCGGACCACCTACGACTACACGTACGCCTACGACGGCGCCAAACCGCATGCCCCGAACAAGGTCGGTCCGATCAGCCATGCCTACGACGCCAACGGCAACCTGACAGGCACGGTCAATACAGCCGTCACCGACAAGCGCCGGCAGTACGTGTGGGACGAGGAGAACCGCCTCGTCTGCAACCAGGACACCGCGACCGGCACCCTCACCCAGGACCCGAGCGGCTGCGCCGGCGCCACCGTCTCCTACGTCTACGACGACAAGGGCGACCGCCTCGTCAAGCGGAGCGAGGACGGGCTCTCGCTGTACCCGAACCGCTACTACAGCGAACGCGACACCATCGGCTACAAGCACGTCTTCGTCGGCGACAGCCGCGTGACGACCAAAACCGTCGAGACCACCGGTCCCGAGGACGCTCAACAGTTCTTCCACGCCGACCACATCGGCTCCTCCGGCTACGTCACCGGCAAGCAGGGCAAGGTCACCGAGCACCTGGAGTACTTCCCGTACGGGGAAACGTGGGTGGAGGAACGGACCGGGCAGGCGGACACGCCCTACCAGTTCACCGGCAAGGAACTCGACGCGGAGACCGGGCTCTACTACTACGGAGCCCGCTACTACAACCCACGGACCCAGCTCTGGGCGAGCATCGACCCGGCGCTGCCCGACTACCTCGACGGGGACATGGCGGGCGGCATCGCCGAGCCGCGCAACCTCGCCGCCTACACCTACACCCACAACAACCCGGTCAAGCTCACCGACCCGACCGGCAAGTGGCCGAAGATGCCGTCCTGGAAGACGATCGGCCACACCACCCTCGACGTCGTCGGCGTGGTCCCCGTCGTCGGTGAGGCCGCCGACCTGACCAACGCGGGCTGGTACGCCTTGGAGGGCGACTACGCCCTCGCCGGCCTCTCCGCCGCCTCGGCCATCCCGGGCTTGGGCTACGGGGCGAACGCGGCCAAGTACGGCAACATGGCGCTCGACGCCGCGCAGGCCGCCAGGACCGCCAACAACACCGCCGATGCGGCCACGGCGGCCAGAGCGGCCGACACCGCACCTGTACCGAAGGCGGCAGACAGCCCTCCCGCACCAAAACCGGCCGATAGCGGATCCGCCCCCAAGGCCGCCGACAACGGGGCAGGGAGCTGCGGCACCGGCAACAGCTTCACCCCGGACACCGGGGTCGTAATGGCCGACGGCAACAACAAGGCCATCGAACAGGTCCGCGTCGGCGACAAGGTCACCGCCACCGACCCGGTGACCGGAGAAACCGGCGCGCGCACGGTCACAGCGCTCATCACCGGTGAGGGCGAGAAGAACCTGGCAGAGATCACCGTCACCAACCCTGGCGGACATCCGGGCAAGGTCGTCGCGACGGACAATCACCCGTTCTGGGCGCCCGAACTCGGCAAGTGGGTCTACGCCAAGGAAATCGTCCCCGGAATGCTGCTGCAGACCGGCAACGGCTCCTACACCCAGGTGAGCGCCGTGCGCGCGTGGACCCAGCACAAGCGGGTCCACAACCTCACGGTCGATGACCTGCATACGTACTATGTGCTGGCGGGCGAGACTCCGGTACTCGTTCACAACTGCAACGGAAGAGATCCTGTCAATGGCGGGCTCGATGACGACACCTATGACCGAATAGACGGTGCGCACGGCCCGGATGTAGCCGACGGAGTCGACTACCAGGTGCAGAGGATGCATGACGGCTCCTCCACTGCCGCGGATCACGATCTTCCTGGTGTCGGGCATGACCCTGATGCCTTGGGTTCCTACTTTGCGTCGTGGCGAGGCAAGATGACGCATACGGATACTAGGACTGGATCGCGTGTGGCATACGACTCCAGTCGAGGTGTGCTAATTGTGACGACCGGCCGTAACATCCACGGGTTTAGGTACAGTCAGGGTGCCTTTGAAAGCGGGAGGTATGTGACGCCATGAGGGTGAAAGTTGCAGCCACGGCGACTCGCAATGGAGTCCTCTTGCGGTTGACGGAAGTGCAGAAGCAGTTGATCTGCGAGACGCTCATGTTCCACGCGGATCGCCCCGATGGGGATCGTCCTTCGATTGTGCGCCTCGGTGTCGATCGCGCAAGCGCTGCACAGGTAATGAAGAAGGCTGCCGGGCCGAATGCAGAGTTCCAGCTGAATGAGATTCACGTGCTGTTTGCGGCATTGGTTTCTGCTCCAGCCATGATGCCCTCTGAGGAGGTGTTCTATGAAAGGATCGGCTTCTTTCGAGAGCAGGCACTTGCATTGGCTGGCGGGTTGGTGAGTGCTGTCGGGGAAACGCCTGACTGAACCGGAGGCCCTTCGGGAGTACTTAACCGGGGGCTGTGCCTTTATGTAGTTCCGTGAGTCCACTTGGGGCTTGCGAGGGCACGCAAGCGCTAAATTGAAGCCCCGTCAGGCATGTCCTGGCGGGGCTTCTGCGCGTCGTGACGGCAGTAGTTGACGGCAACGTCAGCGGACGGAGACGGCGCAGGGCAGCGGTTCGTCACCGTCGCCGTTTGCCGTCTCGGTCTCTCCGGGTTGCCGAGGGCGGTGCTGAGGGTGTCGATTGCATCGCGCTGGAGTCGGAGCCTGACGTGGGCATAGACGGTGGCGGTGACGCCGATGTGGGCGTGGCCGAGGAGTTCCTTGATGACGACGAGTTCGACGCCCTGTTCCAGGAGCAAGGTTGCCGTTGAGTGGCGGAGGTCGTGGAAGCGGATGCGGCGGAGTCCGGCCCGATTGAGGAAGCTGCGGAAGCGGCGTGTGAGGTTGGCCGGGTCGAGAGGCCGTCCGGTCGGCGTGGTGAAGACGAGGCCGCTGTCTGTCCAGGCCGATCCTGCTGTCTCTCGCTCCTTCGGACGCGCGGGTCTTGGTGGGCAGGTGTGTGAGGCCGCCGCTTCGGGTGCGCTGGAGCGAGCGCCGGATGCTGGCCGTTCCGGTGGTGAGGTCGAGGTCTTCCCAGTGGAGGCCGAGGAGTTCGCCCTTTCGGAGGCCGGTGCGCAGCGCGAGTTCGTACAGCGCGTGGAGCCGGTCGGCGCGGGCTGCGTCGAGGAACTGGCGGGCCTCTGTCGCAGAGAGGGAATGGAAGCGCCTGGGCCGGTGCGCAGTGGTCTTGACGTTCCGGGCGACGTTCCGGGGCAGCTCATCCTCCCGGACGGCATGTTCCAGTGCCGACTTGAGGACCGAGTGCACGTAGGTCGCGGTCGAGGGGGACAGCTGCTTCTGGCAGCACTCGCCGATGGCGCAGCACGCCTTCCGTTCGGTGTCGAGTCCCTGGGTGCAGCACTGGCAGGTGGTGCGGAGCCGGTCGAGGAAGGTGCGGACGTCCTTGGCGGTCAGCCTCGCGACCTTCTTGGTGCCGAGGCCGGGGATGAGGTGGAGGCGGACGCAGGCGGCGTAGCGGGTGTGGGTGTTCTCGCGGAGCTGGTGGACGGCGACGCCGTTCAGCCAGTACGTGAGGTAGTCGCCCACAGTGCTGTCGGAGGTGGCGACGGGAGACCGCGGTTGCTGTCGGCGATCTTCTCGGCGAGTTTGTCGGCCGCGTTATTGCGGGTGGTGCCGTAGACCCGGACGCGTTTGCGGGTGCCGTCAGCGGCGAGGGCATAGCCGGCGGCTTCCCAGCGGCCGTCCCTGCGCGGGGACGGCCGCACCTGGCAATACCTGCGCACCACCACCGCCCACCGTGCAGGCGCGGACGCCGGGCGGGCCGAAGCCGACCTCGCCGACGCCCTCGATCAGCTGATGCGCCGTGCCGGTGCCGGGCAGGCCACCGCCCAGGAGCAGCACCTCCTCGTCCGCACCACCACTATCCGCACTCCCCCACCACTTCACTCCGGGGCCGGGGTTCAGGCGCAGGAACTGGACTCGGCAGCCACGGGTGCGGGAGAGGACAGCCTCGACGACCTCGATCAAGACCAGGACGCACAGGGCACCGCCGAGGACGAGAACGAAGCCCTGGACGGTCCAGCGGTGCCCGTGGCCGCGTACGGGCTCTACGACGCCCAGGAGGAGGCCCTCAAATGGTGACCGTCCGGGAGCAGGCGGCCCCGTGGTGGAGGAAGAAACGGGCGGGCAGTCAGAACGCGGTACGGGCGCACCAGACGTCGACGAGCCGGGCGGCGCAGCGTGGCCGGTGACCACCTGGCAGGGCTGGCAGCGTTTCGCGACCACCCCTCCCCCGCGGCCGCCCGTACCCGGGGAACCGGCGCGCGGCGTGGAGGAACGCCTCGCCTATCACTCCGCGTTCGTCACCGTCCGCACCCCGGCCATCGACACCCTCACCACGAACGTGCGGACCCTGATGGTCCTGGGACGGCACCAGCAGACCACCGCCCGGCCCTCGCTGATCGTCACCGGGCCGGCAGCAGCCGGGAAGACCACCGCGCTGCTCCACGTCGGGCGTGCCTGCCACCTCGCCCATACCCAGCAGCACTCGCCGGCCACCACCACGCATGCACCGGTGCCGGTCGCCTATGTACTGGTCCCGCCCGGGGCGACCGCGAAAGCCCTCGCGGCCGAGTTCGCCCGCTACCTCGGCATCCCCGTCACCGCCCGGATGACCCAGGCCCAGATCACCGACGCCGTCTGCCACACCTACAACCGTGCGGGCGTGCGCCTGGTACTCATCGACGAGATCCACCGGCTCAACCCCCGCACCACCACCGGCGCGGAAACCGCCGACCTGCTGAAAGACCTCACCGAACGCATCAAAGCGACGTTCGTGTACGCGGGCATCGACGTCACCACCACCGCCCTGTTCGACTCTGCTGAGAAAGGCGTAAGCCGGGCTGTCAGGCCGCGAGCATGAGGGCTTCGAGGCGGGAGGTGCGGGTTCCGCCGAGTGGGGTGCCGGTCAGCCATCGGTCGATGCGGATGATGTTGAGTGCGGTGGCGGCGAAGACATGGCCCAGGCGGGTTATGGGCAGGTCGCGGTAGCGGGTGCGGCGAAGTCCGGTGACACGTACGGCCTGGGAGATCGTGCCTTCGACGCCGGCCCGGATCGCGTAGCGGTCCTTCCACTCGTCGGTCTCCTGGGCCTGGCGTGCGGCTTCGAGGGCCTCGTGGCGCTCGCGCGGCAGGAAGGTGATGCCTCTGCCGCGGCGCCCGGACGGAGGCTTGGTGCACTGGGCTTGTTCCGGGCAGGGCCGGCAGTGATCGGCGGAGAAGAACACCTTGAGCACCGGAGTGCCGTTGCGGTGGTGCTTCTGCTCCCACCACTCGAAACTGCGATGCCCGCCCGGGCAGACGGCACTCTCGGCCTCCCAGTCGATGGTGAAGTCGGAGCGGGAGAAACCCTGGTGTTTGTAAGCACTTGTTTTGGGACCAGAGTTCCGAGTTCTTTTGGCCCCAGTTCCGGCAAGTCGGGGGCGTGCGAAGAGAGGTTCGCGCCCCCAGTACCGAGTTCTTTTGGCTCCACCACGATCGGGTGGTTGTGCTGGCCTTGGGTGGGTGTCAGGGCGATAGCGTGGGGGCTCAGGTCCAGCTGGACGGTGTGCCCCCGACAGGTGCGTCGGCTCCGCGGATCTCGACCCGTATTCGATCCGGGACCGATGGTTTCCCCGAACCGCGGTGGACGACGAGGGCGGGCATTGGCTCGGCCGGTCGGAGAACGGGCGGGCCCAGCATGGCTGAGGCCGGCGCCCCGAACGGGGCGCCGGCCTCGGTATGCCTGAACCGTCAGTGCCTGTTTCCGACCCCAGGTTTTGAGTAGCTTTGGGCCCTAGGCTGGCTGGGTGTCCGAGGGCACCGGGCAAGCTGGAGAGCGAGTGTGCGGGGGATGCGGTGAACAGCTGAGGCCGGAAGCCCACCCGGAACTTCGAGAGCAGGCACTCAGTGCGGCAGGCCGGCCTCGGCCGCCCGGCGGAAGACATCCCCGCACGTGGGGGACGGAATCAGCGAGCGCTCGGCGAGGACGACCAGCGCATGGCGCAGTTCCGTGCCCAGTCGGATGAGCTGGAGGCTGGACTGATCGCCCTTGTAGGCGTACAGGCGGAAGAGATTGACGGCCTGTCCGTCACGGTCGTCGGCGAAGGTGTCCGGGAGCCCGGCAAGCAGTTCGAAGTCGGGCTTGCCGGTCGCCGCGTCGGCCACGGCACCGAGGGGAAGAGCGTCGAATTCTGCGGCGGACACGGAAGCGTCGGCCGCGACGGCATGGGCGGCCAGGGCCGCGAAGATCTTGATCAGCCGCTCGCCTGCCACCGTGTCGATGCCCCAGGCCTGTAGGTTGTCGTGGCGACGAGCCTGCCGCCATGGCTCCTGATCCACCAATGGCAACAGGACACGGCCCAGGTGCGCGCACCGACTCCACACCACGTCGTGGTCCGAGGTCATAATCGATCCTCTCTACGGAGAGTGGAAGGCCTGCGGCCGAGAACCGCCCCGACCGTCACAGGCCCTCCAATGCCCCACTACACGCAGGGCACGTACAGAACGGGGCTGTTCGCCGTGCCGCTACCCGCGGCGCCGTCCGAGCTCACGAGGGTCCCGAGCGTACTGGTACGGAAGGCATGGGTCGGGTCACCTGGGTGGTTCACGCAGGTTGCCGCTGCGGTCGACGACCGCAGCGGTGGCGCGCACAAGGACTGACGCGCGGTCCCTATCGTCATCCACATGTTCGAGAAGTCGTTGTAGAGCTCGAGGTCTACTTCGCTGGTACAGGCCACGGGGCCGCCTGAGCACGTCTTGATGCCCCCGGTACCCGTCATCCGGGAGCCGCTGTGGTTGGGCTTCAATGCGTTGTAGTCGCAGCTCGTCGTTGCCGCGGGGGACGCGCCCTGCGTGGTCACCGTGATGACAGACGGTTCCGGATTCGGTGGCGGGTCCGCCAGTGCTGGCTGAGCGCCAGCCGCGACCAACGCCACGCCGGCGGTGAACACACTCGCAATGGTTCTTAATCGCATGAACAGTCTCCTTTTCGCTGCACGGCACAAACGCCCATCAGCCGGGCGGCCTTGAGACACCAGACCGTAGATGTGGAACACGGGGTACAGCAGTGGCGTACCAGCCAATGTCTCCCCTCTTGCCTCAGGGCCTGCGAAAAGTCACGCCCCGATGGGGGACCTGCATCAGGTTCAGGAACAGGTACTCAGGCTCGACGGCGCTTCTCCTGGGTCTGAGCGAACCGGAACGAGTCAGTGCCGGTCTCGATGATGTGCGCGTTGAACGTCACGCGGTCCACGATCGCCGCGCAGAGACGCGGGTCGGTAAAGGTCTGCTTCCACTCCGAGAACGGGGCATTGGAAGCGATGGCGATAGCCCGCCTTTCCTCGCGTTCGGTGAAGACCTGGAAGAGGAGCTTGGCGCCGGTCTTGTCGAGGTCGAGATAGCCGAACTCGTCCAGACAGAGCAGGTCGAAGCGGCTGTAGCGGGCCAGAGTCCGGCCGAGCTTCTTTTCGTCCGCAGCTTCGGCGAGCTCGTTGACCAGGTTCGCCGTGGTTGTGTAGCGGACCTTCAGACCGGCCTCGGCGATCGCGGTTCCCAGGCCGATCAGCAGGTGCGACTTCCCGGTCCCGGAATCACCGATGAGGCAGAGCGGCTGGCCGGAGGTGACCCATGACGGGTCCCCGAGGGCACTGACCTGTTCCGGGGTGATGTTCGGGTTCGCGTCGAAGTCGAAGTCCTCCAGCCGCTTGGGCCGGGGAAAGTTGGCCTCCCTCACCAGCCGGAGCTTCTTGCGCTCTTCCCGGTGGGCGCATTCGGCCTCCAGGAGGTCGGCGAGGAAGTCCTTGTAGCTGGCCCGTTCCCGCATCGCGTTGGAGGCCATGTCCTCGAACCGAGCACGGATCGTGGGCAGATGCAGAGTCCGACAAGCTTCGTCGATAACGGTCTCGACGGCTCCCTGGGCGTCGGAGTCCTGGCGGGGTGAAGGGACAGTGGATCCCGTGACGGTGGTCGTGCTCATGCGGAGGTGCCTTTCGTTCGGCCGGACAGCAGCTGGTCATAGACGTCCACCGAGGGCGGTGGACGTTTGTCATCGGGCAGTTGGGGTCTGCGATCGGCCAGGGACAGCACCTGGGCGCCCGGTCCCGCCCAGGGCGGCAGTTCGTCCTCGTCCTCCAGGAGCGGTTCCGGATCACGGGCTGCCGCCTCCGCCTTGCGGGCCTCGATGGCTACGACGTCCGGACTCGCAGAGCCCGCTTTCACCGCCGCGGCGATCCCGATCTGCATGGCCTCCGTGGGCAGCCGGCGGTGCAGCAGCAGGACCTCGATCAGAGCCCGTGTTCCCGCGGCGTCCCCGTGGGCGGCCCTGGCCGCAGCCCAGAACGCCTCATGAACGGGCGTGAAGGTGCCCTCTGCCCTGGCACGGCAGCCAGTGCGGTCGAACCGGCCAGAGCCCCGGGCTTGGCCAGCAGGATCTCCAGGTAGTGGTCGAGGTCGTCGCGGTAGTCGTAGCGCTTGGTCAGCCTCGGATGCCGGGCGACCACTTTGCGGCGCTCGAAGACCAGCAGCTCGTTGCCCCGCAGCAGGACACGGACCTGCTGGCCGATAAACCGGGCGGGAACCGAGTAGTGACACTGGCGGACCGTGATCCTGCTGGACCGGTCGACCTTCGGCGTCAGGGTGACCCCGCACTCGAAGTCCTCCGCCGGCAGCGGCGCCAGCTCGTCGACTTCCACGCGGAAGTTGAAGCCGATCGAGGTGAGCTTGCCCCGTAGGAGCCGGTCGTCCTCGGCCTCGTCGATCTTGGCGAGCGTGGTGTTCAGCTCCTCCAGAGAGGCCACGTCGGGAACCGGGACCAGGTGAGCTCGGCGGAACCGGCCGCCTTCCTGCTCGACCCCGCCCTTCTCGTGGGCGCCTTCCTGACCAGGGATGCAGTAGAAGGCTTCGAAGCCGTAGTGCGACCTGAACGCAGTCCACCGGTCGGACTCGATGCGGTTGCGGCCGGTGCAGACCTGCCTCACCGCAGGTTTGAGGTTGTCGTATCGGATGTGCCGGGTCGGGACTCCACCGAGCACTCTGAACGCTTCGACGTTCCCTTCCACGAACGCTTCCTGGGCCTGAGAGGCGAACACGCGGTGGACGGCCTTGCCCGAGTGCGACAGCCGCAGCGTGAACAGGTGGCACTTCACCGCCGTTCCCGCCACACGCACCCAGACCTCGGCGAAGTCGACCTCGGCTTCTTCACCGGGCAGATGGACTTGAGGAACCATGCCCTCCATGTGCTGCCGTCCGCGGCGGGCCTCGGCTTCGATCTGAGGTCGGCGGACGATGAGGTAGTCGCAGATCGTCGAGTACGACGCGCTGTCGAATCCGTACTCGGTCGCCAGCCGCTGCTGGACACGACGAGCAGTGTGCTTCTGCTTCCGCGGAGCGGTCTGGTCCTCCCAGAGCATGGCGTCGATCCACCGCTTCGCCGGATCGAGCACCGTTACCCGCCGCTTCGAGGTCTTCCTCGGAGGAGGTACGGCCGACTGAAGCGCCTGGCGCACAGTCCGCCGATGGGTCCCGTACTTCTCAGCCAGCGCGCGCTGGGACATCGAGGGATCAAGACGTCTGTCCCTGCGGATATTTGCGAACAGTTCGACCCGCGACGAACCCACCCCGGCCTCCCGACATGACCGTGCATCCGAACGACACGGCCTCCGACATGACCGTGAACGACGGACCACACCCTGTCGTCGCGAGGCGGACGGCCCAGAGCATTCACTCCAACGTGGGCACGTCGCCCCCAGCAGGCAGGTGGGGCCAAATCAACTTCTTACTCGCACTGGAGCCACTTCACATGCGTGCCCTGGGGCCCAAAGAAGTGCTTACAGACACCCTGGTCCTGCCGGGACTGGGGACTACTGTCGTGCGGGGCTGGACCGAGCAGTTCCATGCCCTGCTCGCTCGCGGCCACGAACAGGGCGGCGG
>NZ_JBIRGM010000037.1:0-25629 GCF_044328025.1 Streptomyces sp. NPDC018000 | reverse complement strand
GACCCCTCCTCGTCCACGGTCGCCACCGCCTCCGGCGTCCGTACGACCTGCTCCTCGAACAGCTGCGTCACCGTCGAGTCCAGGTCGTAGGCAACCTCCGTCCGGTTGAAGCCGTGCACCACCTGCTCACGCTCACCGGGCGTGAGCAGCCCGAACGACTCCACCGCCCGGTCCGGGCCAGCCACCACCTCCTCGAGCAGCACCCCGAAGTGGTCCAGCATCCGCTCGACGCGATCGGCACCGAACAACTCCGTCGAGTACTCCACCGACGCCCGAAGACCGGCCGATGTCTCCTCGAAGAAGAACGTCAGGTCCATCTTGCTGTGACCGTTGGTGGCGCCCAGGCTCTCGACGCGCAGGCCGTCCGGGGTTGCCGACGGGCGTCCCCAGGCATTGCCGACCAGGATCATCACGTCGAACAGGGGATTGCGGTTGGTGTCCGTCACCAAACCCGCGTCCCGCACCACCCGGTCGAACGGGTACTCGTGATGCCGCAACCCGTCCTGCAGAGTTCCCTGAACGGTCCGCAGCAGCTCCCGGAAGGCGGCGCCCTCACACACTTCGTCCCGCAGGCCGATGCTGTTGATGTAGCAGCCGATCTGCTCGTACAGCTCCGGCACCGACCGTGTCGCCGCCGACGTACCCAGTACGACGTCCCGCTGCCCCGTGTAACGCAGCAACAGCACCCGCAGCACCGCCGACAACCCGCCGAACAGCGTCGCCCGCTCCTCCCTGCACAGCCCCTTCAGCCCACGCAGCACATCGGAGCGGAACGTCCTGGTCGTGGTCTCGCCGCGGTACGTGCGCACGGCGGGACGCGGACGGTCGGTGGGCAGGTCCAGCGGCTCCGGGCCCTCACCAAAGCGCTCCCGCCAGTAGACGCGGGAGGCGTCGTACTCGCCGCTGTCGAGCAGGGCCTGCTGCCAGACCGCGTAGTCCTTGTACTGGAGCTGTGGGGCCTCGATCGCCGGCACCCCACCGGACGAGAAGGCCTGATAGGCCGCCATCACCTGGTCGATGAGAACCGTCAACGACCAGCCGTCCACCGCGATGTGGTGCGCCACGACCACCAGCACATGCTCATCGGCGCTCTCCCGCACCAACAGCACGCGCAACAACCGACCCGCCGAAAGATCGAACTCCCGGCCGACGAACTCCTCCACCACACCGGTCACCCCACCGTCGCCACCGCCGGCGACACGCAACGACCAGTCCAACTCCACACCCGGCACCACACGCTGACGCGGCACACCGTCCACCACACCGAACGCCGTCCGCAGCGACTCATGCCGCCGCAGCAGATCCTCGAAAGCCCGACGCAACACCACCCCGTCCAGCACACCGCTCAACCGGTACACACCCGGCACCGCATACGCCCCGTGCGAACCACCCCCCTGCGTCGTCAACCACATCGCCAACTGACCCGACGACAGCGGATACCACTCCGCAGCGGGAGCGCATCCGATCTCGTACGGGCTCAGCCCGCTGTCCACGCTCACAGCGTCCTCGCTCCTGGGGTCGGTGGTCGGTTCGGTGTCGGTGGGGGAGGCTGTGCTCATCGCGCGGGCTCCTCGACTCGCAGGCCGGCCAGGTCGGCCCGGGCGATCACGACGTCTCCGGAGTCGGTGCGGCAGACCATCTCCAGGGCCGCATACCGCTCCCAGCCAGGCAGTGCCTCGCGCACGAGCGGCACCACGCGGCGCAGGAAGTGGGTCGCGGGATAGATCCGGCCCGGGTTGTCGTCGTGCTCCGGACGGTCGGCGGGCTTCGCCGCCATGTCCTCAATGGCCGTCTCGCGGACCACCTTCGCGTACTGCGACCAGCGCACGAGGGTGCTGGTCCCCTCCGCGTGCAACAGGTGGAACAGGCGCTGCGGCTCCCGGCTGTCGTCGGCGGACCGGACGACGATGTCCTCGGTGCACTCCTCGTCGACCCAGGCCCGCTGCCAGGCCCGGTGGCGTCCCCGCGCGGCGCGCACCGCTCGGGCGTGCAGTTCGGCCCGGGGCGGCAGCGGCATCCGGTCGGCCGACCGCGTTCCGTTGGAGTACATGGGCACGCTGGTGAAGGGCCACTGCTCGGACTCGGTCACCAGGACGTACACCAGGGCGGCGGCGAAGAGCCAGCCCACGGCGGCCAGAACGGTGGCTCCCGCCCCCTCCGGCGCCGCCGCGGCGACCGGGGCGTCACCGGTGACCAGGGAGACGAGCCAGGGCCAGTCGAGCAGCAGCAGGTAGCACCACATCTGCACCCAGTAGGCGGGCATCATCACGCACAGGATGCCGAGGTGCAGACAGACCCAGCCCAGGATCAGCGGCATCCGCAGCTCGGAGCTGAAGATCGCGGCGATGGAGCCCAGTTCCAGGAGCAGTGTGCCCCAGGCCGCCAGACGGCACAGCGCGGGGCTGGCGGTCATCTGCCGGGACAGCCACGGCCAGCGGGCCACGGGCGCCGACTGCTCCAGGTAGAAGCGCAGGGCGGAGCCGTCCCGCCACCCGCGCCAGCCGTAGCGGACCTTCGCCACGCCGCCCGCGAACATCGTGTACGCGAGCATCACCAGCAGCAGCGCGGGCGCGAACCCGGAGGTGAGCACCGAGTCCTCGGAGACCAGCTGTGGCCAGGCCGTGTGCCGGGCGAGCAGACCGTCGAGCGAGAAGTCGTACGACACGGAGAAGCTCATGCACAGCAGCGCGTAGAGCGCCGAATGGGTGGAGTGGTTGGCGCCGAGGGCACCGGAGTTGACGGCGTGCAGGAAGGCGAAGCCGAGGAAGGTGAGGGCTCCGGTGACGGGCTGGAGGAACCCGACGGCGGCGGCCACCCACACCACGACCGTCAGTCGGGCGACGAGGCGGAGCACCGGCGGCCGGACCCAGCGAATGCCGAGCAGCCGCAGAGCGCCGGGAGACGTGTAGAACACCGGCTCGGTCTTCTCGATGATCCTGGCCGAGGACAGGGGGGACGGCTGGTCGACGAGGCAGATGACCAGAAGTCCCGCGTAGAAGACAGTCCGGAGAACTCCTGGGATCGATGGCATTTCGTCCAGCCACCAGTTCGTGATCATGTGTAGGTCCATCCGTGGGCGAAATCCGGCAGAGGGGTCCGCGGGGGCCGCGACCGGCGGCCGACCGCCGTTACCAGCGGCGGGTCTCGGCGAAGAAGTCCGCCACCTCGACCGCCGTGCCCGCCCGGCGGGCGCGGCCGAGGACGTGGGCACCCACGGCGAGGTCGAGCACGCCGAGTCCGAACGGGGAGAAGACGACGGGCCGGTCGGTGCCGGGCGACACCGCGCCCTCGATCACGTCGGCGAGGGTCCCGGTCACGAAGTCCCGTCCTCCGGTGGCCTGTTCGGCCAGGTGCGGGGATGTGTTGGCCTTCATGCAGTGCTCGACGTCATCGAGGATGTTGGCGGCTTGGAGGATCACGTCGGGCGCCAGGTCGCGCAGCGAGATGTTGAGCACCAGTTGGCCGGGCTTGAACGGGGTGTGCACATAGGGGACCGCTGCGGTCGTGGTGAACACGACGGTGTCCGCCGCCAGTGCGCTGTCCAGGGAGGAGGTGAACGCGGCCGGCGTGTCCAGGGTTTCCCGGATGTGCCCGGCGAGGGCCCGGCTGGAGTCCTCGTGCAGGTCGTGGACCAGGTAGCTGTCGGGGCGTACGCCGGCGGCGCGCAGGTAGTCACAGACGTTCCGCGCGATGATGCCCGCGCCGATGACGGAGACCGTGGTGCGCTGGTAACCGCTGGGCCGCAGCGTGGTGGCGGCGACCGCGGCGGACGCGGCGGTGCGCGCGGAGCTGATGGTCGCGGCCTCCAGGCAGGCCACGGGGGAGCCGGTCTCGTAGTCGTTGAGGACGAGGACGGCGGAGGCCCGGGGGCGGCCGTGCGTGGTGTTGGCCGGGAAGCTGGAGATCCACTTGATGCCGGCGAGCTGGACGTCGGCGCCGAGGAAGGCGGGGAGGGCGATGATCCGGGCGTCCGGCTTCTCCGGGAACCGCAGGAAATAGCTGTCCGGGTTGACCGTCTCGCCGGCGCGGTGCTGCACATAGGTGCGGCGTACGAGCTCGATGACGGTGGCCCGGTCCTCCTGGAGGATCTCGTGGACGGCCGGTCCGGGGACCATGGTGAAGTCGAACATGGTGGTTTCGGTTCCTTCGCTGGGAGTCGGGAGCACGACGCTCAACCGGCCTGCGGCACGGGGGCGGTGGTACGGACGAGGTGCACGGGCCCGAGGGGGTGCGGCGGCCGCACGGGGCGCAGCGCCTCGGGGCCGAAGTTCGCCAGCACCCAGGAGTCGTCGTAGATGGTGGAGAGGTAGCGGTCGCCCATGTCGGGCGAGATGCACACCGAGCGCAGGCTCCGCCCGGAGTCGTACCGCTCCAGCCATTGCAGGGCGCCGGCGACGACGGTGCCGGTGGACCCGCCGAAGAGCAGACCACGTCCGGCGAGTGTGCGGCACAGCCGGATCGTGTCCAGCTCCGCCACCTGGATGCGGTCGTCGAAGGCCCCGGCGTCGAACATGGGCGGCATGACGCTGGCCCCGAGGCCCGGGATGAGCCGGGTCCCGGCCGGCCGGCCGAAGGTGACCGAGCCGACGGCGTCGACGGCGACAAGCCGGGCGCGGCTGCCGTTGTCGCGGAAGTAGCGGGCGCAGCCCATGGCGGTGCCGCTGGTGCCGACGCCGACGAACAGCACGTCCACGTCGGGCATGTACTTGAGGATCGCCGGGGCCGTGCCCTCGTAGTGGGCAACCCAGTTGGCGGGGTTGCTGTACTGGTTGAGCCAGAGGTACCGGTCGTCCTCGGCGCACAGGCGGCGCACCCGGTCCAGGCGGGCCTTGAGGAAGCCGCCCCGGGGGTCGGGCTCGTCCACGACCAGCAGCTCGGTGCCCAGGGCCCGCATGGTCGCGGCCGTGGTCGCGTTGCACCGCGCGTCGGTGACACAGACGAAGCGCAGCCCTTTGTGTGCGGCGATGACGCTCAGCGCCACACCGAGGTTGCCGGAGGAGGACTCGACGAGGACGGAGTCCTCCCGCAGGAGCCGGCTCCGTTCGGCTGCGGCGACCATGGCCGCGGCTGCCCGCAGCTTGATCGAGCCGCCGAGGTTCAGCCCCTCGACCTTCATATGGAGGGCGTGGCCGAACAGCGGCGCCAGGTCGACGAAGAGTTCGGAGCCGGTCAGCTCCTGCACACCGGCGCTCACAGCGCCGCCTCCTGCCGCGCTCCGGTGCCTGCGGTGGACACGTCGGCCCTGGCGCCGGCCGTGACCGTGACCACCGTGTCGGCGATGGCCAGCAGGTCCGGGTTGTGCGAGACGACGATCCAGGCGCCGGGCCACTTCTTCGGCAGGGTCTGCCAGATCGACCTGGCGGTGGCACCGTCCAGCGAGGAGTCGCAGTCGTCGACGACGTACAAGTCCGCGGGGCGGCACAGCATGCGGGCGAGCGCCAGGCGCTGGCGCTGGCCGCCGGACAGGCGGCTGGCCGCTCCGGAGTCGAGCCGGGTGTCGAGTCCGTCCGGCAGCTCGGAGGAGCCGGGCCGCAGATGTACGGCGGCCATGACATCCGCGAGGCGGTCGTCGGTGATGTCGTCGTCGCCGAGCAGCAGGTTCTCCCGCACGGTGCCCGGCACGAACCTGGACTGCTGCCGGGCGTGGGCGACGCGCGGCGCGCTCAGCCGGTTCAGGTCCCCGGTCACGTCGGCGCCGTTCCAGGACACGCGGCCCTGTACGCCGGGCTGGAGGCCCAGCAGGCCCCGGACGAGCATGCTCTTGCCCGACCCGATGTCACCGGTGAGGGCGACGAGCCGACCGGGCGCGACCTCGAAGTCCACCGGCTCGGGTGCCGTCACCCCGTCGGGTGCGGTGCAGGTCAGGCCGGACGCGGTGAGCAGGCGCAGCGGCTCCCCGGCGTCGGCCGGCTCACGGACGGCCGGGAGCTGCCCCGCTTCGGCCGGCTCCGTCAGCTCGGCGAGGCGGCCGTAGGAGACCTTGCCGCTCTGGTAGCGGGCGATGATCTTCCCGAAGAAGTACATCTGCTGGCCCAGCCAGCCCGCGTACGTCAGGAACAGCACCAGCTTGCCGACGGAGAAGGTGCCCTCGGCGATGCGTACGCTGACCGTGAACAGCACGACGGCCGTGCCCACCATGACGAGGTTGCGGAAGAGATCCGACAGCAGATCGAGGTAGACCTGGTGGCGCAGCTGCACGGCGCGCCGCCAGGCGAACCGCCGCTCCAGCGCCTGGAACCTCCCGTCGATCGTGTGTGACAGCCGCAGGTCGCGGATGCCGGTCAGGACGTCGGCGATCTCGGACCCGACCAGGCCCTGGCGTGCGCGGGTCTCGGCCTGCAACTCGGCCACCCGGTTCTTCAGAGCGATGGAACCCCACAGTCCGCCCAGCAGGAGCAGCAGCGGAATGGTCATGACCAGGTCGCTGACCGCCAGCACGGTCACCGCGATGACGAGCAGCACCGAGCGGTAGATGAGGTCGGTCGTCCACTCCAGCAGTCCGCCGATCTCGTCGCTGTCGTCGCGCAGCCGGCTGACGGCCTCGGCGTTCTCGCGCACGGTGGCGCGGGCGGACGGGCGGCGCAGCAGCCGCCGCAGGACATGGACCTTGATCCAGGCGCTGGTGCGGAAGATGAGGGAGAAGGTGAGCTGGAGCCCGGCCCACAGCACCACCGCCCGCAGGGCCATCAGCGTGATGGCCGCCGCCAGCAGCCACCAGACGCCGCTGCCCTCCAGGGGCCCGCCGGCCCGGTCCAGCATGCTGGAGATGACCCAGCCGGCCAGCAGCGGTATCCCGTAGATCGCGCTCCAGGCCGCCATGGCGGCGAAGTACAGGGCCTTCAGCCTGGTTCCGCACTGATGCAGGAACCGGCCGAACGGTACGGTGCCGAGCTGGGCACCTCGATCGGTGGTCAACGGACTGTCCCTCCCGCGAGCGCGGCGGGGTCACCGGCCGCGCTGCCCTTGTCACTGGCGTCGGTGATCTCCTTGACGCGGCCGGCCTCCATGGCCATGACACGGTCCACGCCGCGCAGCGCGCCGGTGCGGTGCTCGACCATGACGACCGTGCAGCCCTGCATTGCGGTCCTCAGCAGCCCCGCCCAGATCCGCTCGGTCTCCGGGTCGAACCGGGACGCCGCCTCGTCGACGATCAGCAGGCTGTACGGGCGGATCAGCACCCGGGCGACGGCCAGGATCTGCATCTCGCCGTCCGAGAGCCCGCGTTCCCCGGCCCCGATCCGGGTCTCCAGTCCGTCGGGGAGAGCGCGTACCCAGTCGGCCGCGTCGAGTTGTTCCAGTACCTCCCACACCCGTTCCGCGGTGACCGAGGCGTCGAAGAGGGAGATGTTCTCCCGCACGGTGGCGCGGAAGATGTGGGCGCGCTGGCTGAGCACGGCGACCCGTTCGGCGAACCGGTCGGGGGTGAGGCCGGCGACCTCCACCCCGCCGACGAGGACCCGGCCGCGGTCCGGCCGGGCGAGCCCGCACAGGAGGTTCACGACCGTGCTCTTGCCCGCGCCGGTGGGCCCGACGATGCCGAGGCTGCCGCCCGGCGGGACCGTGAACGACACGTCCTTGAGCACGGGGGCGTCGGCGTAGCCGAAGGAGACGTTCTCGAAGGCGACCTCCAGCGGGCCTTTGGGAAGCCTCGCCGCCTCGTCCCGGGGTGCGGCGGGGCGCTCCCCGGCGAGGCCGCGGGCTGCGGTCTTCAACACGGCTGTCATCTGCTGGAGTTGGCCGAACTGCGAGGACATCTCCTCCAGCGGTCGCTGGAGGAGGTCCACGTACAGGTAGATCATGGTGAGTGTGCCGACGGAGATGGTGCCCAGCTCCAGCTGCCGCAGTCCGAAGCCGAATCCGAGGCCGAAGGCGAGCGCGAAGCACAGCTGGGTGACCGGCCAGAACGCGCGTCCGCTGATGTAGGCGCGCCCCTCGGTGCGCAGCAGCCCGTCGAGGCCGGATCGGGTGTGGTCCGCCGCCCAGTCCGTGCGGCGCATCAGCAGCAGTTCGTCGCGTGCGGCCAGTGTGTCGCCGACGAAACCGAAGAGGCCGGCCTGCTGCTGACGGGCCTTCTCCCAGCGGCGTACGGAACCCCGGGCCATGCGCGTCAGCAGGTAGCACACGGCGACCACGAGGACCGAGATGGCCAGGCCCGCCACCGGTATCACGAGGGACATCGCGACGATCGTGCCGACCGCGAGCGCGATGTTGCTCAGCAGGCGGAAACCGGACTCGGAGATGGCCTTGCCGACGATGTCGGCGTTCCCGTCGACCTGCTCCAGCGTCTCACCGACCTGGCGGCTTTCCACGTCCAGTACCGGGCGCTCGACCGCGGCTTGGTGAAGGAGCCGGGCCCGGAGCCGGTCGGCGATGCGCCAGCCCGCCTGCACGGCGAGGAAACTTGCCCCGATCCGGGCGGCTCCGGCGACGACTGCGACGGCCAGGTAGATGCCGGCCACCTCCATGAGGACCGACTGAGCGCTGCCCGCGGAGGCCTCGTTGACGAAGCGCTGGACCAGCCAGGGTCCGGCCAAGGTGGCCAGGACGCTGGCCATGAGGACGAGCAGGGCTCCGGCCGCGACAGGGCGGACCGGGCGTGACTCCCGCCACAGCAGGCGAAGGGCCGAGGCGCGCGGCTCACTCATTGAAGGGTGCTCCTGACTGAAGAACCTGACGGAAGAAGTGGACATGAGTGCTCTTGGGGCGGCGGGACTCAGCCCA
Organism: Streptomyces sp. NPDC018000; assembly: GCF_044328025.1. Classification (NCBI taxonomy): domain Bacteria; kingdom Bacillati; phylum Actinomycetota; class Actinomycetes; order Kitasatosporales; family Streptomycetaceae; genus Streptomyces; species Streptomyces sp. NPDC018000. Next base: position 16,908 of record NZ_JBIRGM010000037.1, on the reverse strand, counting down.
CGAGGCGACTGAGGAGGAGTTCGACGACGGCCGCCCGCTGACGCGGCGCGGAGAGGTAGAAGTGCCCGCCGGGGAAGACACGGAGTTCGTGCCGGCCCGTGGTGTGGTCGGCCCATGCGGCGGCCTGCGCCCGGTCCACCCGCGGGTCACTGTCCCCGGTCAGTGTGGTGACGGGGCAGGTCAGGCGGGGCCGGGGCCGGTGCCGGTAGCTCTCCACCGCCCGGTAGTCGGCGCGCAGCGACGGCAGGATCAGCCTCAGGAGTTCGGGGTGGGTGAGCACTTCGCCGTCGGTGCCGTCCATGGCCCGCAGCTCGGTGACGAGTGCCGCGTCGTCCTGGGTGTGCAGGTGCTCCAGGTCGTTCGGGCAGGAGGCGGCGCGGCGGCCGGAGAGGAACAGCTCGCGCACGGGCGTACCGAGCTCCTGGAGTCGGCATGCGACCTCATAGGCCACGAGGGCGCCCATACTGTGCCCGAACAGGGCCAGCGGGCGGTCGCCCGGGCCGTCCTCGGAGTCGGCCAGAGCCTGAACGACGTGGTCGGCGAGTCGTCCGATGTCGGCAACCAGCGGTTCCTGGAGGCGTTCCTGCCGTCCGGGGTACTGGACGGCGAGGACGTCGAGGGACCCGGCGAGGGCTTCGGAGAAGGGGAAGTAGTAGCTGGCCGATCCGCCCGCGTGCGGCAGGAGGAGGAGCCTGGCGGGGGCGTGCCGGGGGACGGTGTGGAAGCGCCGCAGCCAGCGCGAGGCGGTTGCACGGTTGAGGGATGTACTCGTCAAGGAATGGACCTTCCAGGGAACGCCGGGACGCGGGTGCGTCTGGGGTGCGGCGTGTGAAGCGGGCACGGCCGGCGCCGCGGTGCGGCTGACCGGATCTGCGGCCGGTGTGCTGCGGGTCAGTCGACGGGCCGCCCCGCGGCGATCCGCGTCAGCGCCGCACGCAGCGCGATCTCGAGCCGGCCGATGCGTGCCGCGTCGACCCCGTCCTCCCGCCACAGCACGACCAGTTGCCATGACCCGTCGGACGCCGGGAAGGCCTCCAGCATCAGTTCGATTGCGGTGCGCGGCGGTCGCACGCGTACCGGCTCCACCGTCACCTCGTTTCCGAGGGCACCGCGATGCGGTTCGGCCTGCAGCACGACGAACGTCTGGAACCAGGGGTGTCGGTCGCGGTCGGGTCCCAGCTCCCGCACCAGTTCGTCGAAGGGCGTCCGGGCGTGCGCCAGACCGGCGACCACCCGGTCGGCGGCCTGGCCGACGATCGCGGCGGCGTCCTGGGCGGGTTCCGCGGCGAGCCGGACCACGAAGGGGTTGACGAAGTAGCCGATCACCGTCTCGATGGCCGGGTCGAAGCGGCCCGCCGTGACCGAGCCGAGCGCCAGGTCCGCGGAGCCGAACGTCTGCGCGAGGGCGTGTGCGGCGGCCGCGAGCAGCGCGGCGAGGGCCGGTCCGCCGTGCCGGGCGGCAGCCCGCGTCAGTGCGCCGACGGTCTCGGTGTCGACCGTCAGGACGGTCTCCAGGCGGCGGGCCTCGCCCCGGCCCGTGGGGGCGGGCAGGAAGGGCTTCGGGGCCGGTTCCAGCTCGTCGCGCCAGAAGGGGAGGTCCTCCTTCGTCCAGTCGGCCAGCCGGGTAGCCTCCCACGCGCTGTAGTGGCCGGGCGTGAGTCGTCCCGAGGGCCGCCGGGGCGGATGTCCGGCCACCCTGGCCCGGTAGGCCTCCCGCAGGTCGGCGAGGAGGACCGACTCCGACCAGCCGTCGAAGGCGATGTGGTGGAGCTGGAGGCACAGCAGGTGGCGGTCCGCGCCTATACGGCACAGCCGCACGCGCAGCGGGACATCGTTCTCCAGCTGGAAGGGCCGTTCCCACCAGTCGGCCGTCACCGTCTCCGCGAGCTCCTGGAGGGTGAGGTCCTCCGTGCCGGCGGGAAGGTCGCTGATCTCCAGGGCGACGCCCGCCTCCTCGGGCGGCAGGATCCGCTGGACGGGTTCCTCACCGAGCCAGGGGTAGGTGGTCCGCAGCGCCGGGTGGAACCGGACCGTGTCGTCGAGCGCTTCGGCGAGCCGCTCGGGATCGAGCGGGCCGGTGAGCGCGTACGCGAGAACGATGAGGTTGTCGGCCGCGCCGGGGGAGCTCATCTCCGCGAGCCAGAAGCGCTGTTGGGCATGGGTGAGGGGTGCGGTGCCGGGCTCCGGGTCGGTCTCGGCGAGGGGCGGGGGAAGCTGTTCGGCGGGTGCGAGGGCGCCGGCCGCGCAGTGGGCCCGGACCGCTTCGACCGAGCGCAGCCGGTAGAGGTCGGAGGCGCCCAGCCCGGTGCCGAGGCGTCGGCCGAGGCGGGCTGCCAGCCGGATGACGTCGAGGGAGGTCGCACCGGCCAGCACGAAGTCGTCGTCGGCGCCGAGCGCGGGGAGCCCCAGGAGTCCGCGTACCTCGGCCAGCAGCGGGTCGGCGCCCCGCTGCTCGGCCGGGGTCCCGGCGGTGGCCGCGGTGGCCTCCTCGGCTCCGTGGGCCTGCCGGACCAGCCGGGTGACCGCGGCACGGTCGGTCTTGCCGGTGGGGCTCAGCGGAAGCCGGTCGAGGTGGTGGAGCAGGGCCGGGATCATGGCGTCCAGCAGGTGGCGTGCGGCGAACGCGCGCAGTTCTTCCGCGTCCACGGGCTGTCCGTCGGCGGTGGTGTACGCAGCCGCCAGCACGGCGCGGCCCGGGGCCGGCTCGACCCGCAGGGCGCACACCGTCGTGATCGCCGAGTGCGACTCGAGCACGGACTCGACCTCGCCCGCCTCGACGCGTACCCCGCGGACCTTGAACTGGTGGTCGGTGCGGCCTCGGTACCACAGCAGGCCCGCCGCGTCGCGGACCGCGAGATCGCCGGTGCGGTAGTAGCGCGTGCCGTCGGCGTGGAAGAAGCGCCGTTCGGTCTCCTCCGGATTGCCGGCGTAGCCGAGTGCCACACCGTCGCCGCCCACGGCCAGCTCGCCCTCGCAGGCGCCGTTCTCCCCGGCGGGTGCGGGCAGTTCGTCGGGGCCGAGCAGCACGACCGTGGTGCGCGGCAGCGGTGTGCCGATGGGGATCTCTGGGCTGTCCTCCGCCACGTCCTGCGGCCGGATGACGTGTTGGGCGGCGAAGATCGTCGCCTCCGCCGGCCCGTAGCCGTTGACCATGTGCAGGCCGGGGAAGCTGTGCAGAACCCGCCGGGCGGCCGCGACGGACACCCGCTCGCCGCCCACCAGCAGCAGGCGCAGCCCGCCGAACAGGTCGAGGCGCTCCTCGGCCAGCACGCTGAACAGGGAACTGGTCAGCCACAGGCTGTTGACGCCCAGGCCGACAGCCCGCTCCAGCTGGTCGGCGTCGAGGGAGTGCCGACCGGGCTCCAGCAGTACGCTGCGGCCGCCGTTGAGCAGCGGAGCCCACAGTTCCAGGGAGAAGCCGTCCCAGGGGAGAGGAGCCGCCTGGAGGAAGACGGTGTCCTCGTCCAGCGGAAGGGCGGGGCAGTTGACCAGCGTGCGCAGGGTGCCCCGGTGCGGAGACAGGACTCCCTTGGGTTTGCCCGTGGACCCCGAGGTGTAGAACACGCTGGCCGTGCGGCTGCCGTCGGTCTCCAGCGCCGGCGCCTTTGCCGGGTCGCCCGCGAGCAGGGCGGCGAAGGGAATCACCGGGATCCCCCCGGCCTCCGCTGCCTGCTCGGCGGGGCCTGGCACCGAAGTGATGAACAGGTCCGTCCCGCTGCTGCGGACGGCGTCGAGAACCCGGTTCACAGGCCACTTCGGGTCGAGCGCCATGTAGGCCGCGCCCGCGCGGAGCACGCCCAGCAGGGCGGTGACCAGCTGCGGCGACCGTGCCATCCGGACAGCGACCTGCCCTCCCGCCATGACACCGTGCTCGCGCAGGGCGGCGGCGACGGCGTCCGCCCGCCGCGTCAGCTCCCCCCAGGTGAGCGTGCGGCCACCCTGCTGCACGGCGATGGCGAAGGGTCGCGTCCGGGCGTGGTGGGCGACCACGCGCTCGATGCGCTCACCGTGGACGTAAGGGCCCGGATCGGGAGCCTGATCAGGAGAAGACAGGACCGAGGAAGGCATGGATATGTCACCAGTTCTCGACGGGAGGGGCCTCGACGGCACGGGTACGGGAGCTGCACGGAAGGGGGGAGGGCGCCGGTCGCGCAACGGGAGAGCTGCCCGGCGGCCGTGCGGGACGCGGTGCGCGTCAGACGACTTCGACGGGAAGCCGAGTGATGCCGAGGATGAAGTTGGACCGCAGCCTGCGCACCGGGCCGACGGGACGGAAGCGCAGCCCCTCCTCGGCGAACCGCGCGAAGAGCAGGCTCAGTTCGGCCTGGGCGACGGGGGCGCCGATGCACCGGTGCAGTCCGGCCCCGTACGACAGGTGCCGATTGGGCGAGCGCGCGATGTCGAAGAGGTGTCCGTCGGCGAAGACGCTCTCGTCCCGGTTGGCGGAGTAGTTCCACAGGGTGACCGAGTCACCTCGCCGGAAGGTCACGGCACCACGTTCGGTATCGCGTTCCACGACGCGCTGCACGTAGGCGTTGGTCGAGCTCCACCGGAGCATCTCCTCGACGGCCGTGCTGACGACCTCCGGCCTGCCGAGCAGCCGCTCGTACTGATCCGGATGGTCCATCAGGGCCACCAGGCCGGTGCAGGCCGTGTAGGAGGAGGTCTCGTTGCCGCCGACGGCGACGTTCATGCAGTTGTAGAAGATCTCCTCCTCGGTCAGCCTGCGGCCGTTGACCTCGGCCTTCAGCAGGGTGCTGACGAGGTCCTCGCCGGGGCTGCGGCGGCGCTCGGCGAGAACGTCCGCGAAGAACTCGAACACCTCCGCCTGCAGCCAGGCCAGCCGCAGCCGCTCGTCGCCGCCGATGTCGACGAAGACCTCGTCGCGGTAGCCGACCATGCGCCGGGTCACCCCGATGAGTTCATGGGCGTCCTGGTGGCCGATGCCCATGATCTCCATCAGGGCGCCGGCCGGCAGCTCGGTGGCGATGTCGGTCGCGAAGTCGCAGCCGCCGTCCCGGCGGGCCTGCTCCAGCGCCCGGTCCAGGAGGCCCTCCACCCGCGCCGCGACGCGCTTGGCGGAGCCTGCGGTCATCGCCGGGTGGATCACCTGCTTGAGCATCCGATGCCGCGGCAGATCGGTGGAGACCAGCATCTTCCCCGCCGAGGTGTCCGCCTTGCTGCGGAACGAGCCGCCCACGATGGCGCCGCGGGCGGAGCTGAACGCCTCGTGGTTGCGGTACGCCCACATGACGTCGTCGTACCGGGTCAGCGCCCAGAAACGGCTGCCGTCGGCTCCCTCGTTCCAGTGGATCGGGGACTCGGCACGCAGGCGGGTGAAGGCTGCCGTGTGCGCGCCGCTGACGAACATGTCGACATCGGTGAGATCGATGGGGGCCGTGGCCGCCTCGGCGTGCGGCGCGGGCGCGGTCATCGGGCGTCCGTCTTCGCCAGGGTCGCGTCGACGACGTCCGCCAGGTCCTTCAGAACGGGGTTGTCCAGCAGGTCCGGGAACGCCAGCCGGGCGCCCAGCTCACGGTTGATCCGGTGGTGCATGCGGAAGGCCTGCAGCGAGTGGCCGCCCAGACCGAAAAAGTCCTCGTCCCTTCCCACGCGCTCCACTCTGAGCAGTTCCTCCCAGAGCCCGGCCAGGTAGCGCTCGGTCTTGCCGCACGGCTCCGCGTACCCGGCCGCCCGGTCCTGGTGCTGCGCGAGCACCTCGCGCAGGGCGTCCATGTCGCGCTTGCCGTGGGCCGTCGCCGGGATCTCGTCCTGCGCGATGAACTGGCTGGGCACCATGAAGTCGGGCAGGTCCTGCTCGGCACGAGCGCGTAGCTCCTTGATGCTCAGGGAGCCGTCGATGACGACGAAGGCCACCAGCCGACGGTCGTTGCCCTCGCCGTCGGGCAGCACCACGGCCTCCTGGACCTCGGGGTAGCGGCGCAGACCACGCTCCACCTCGCCGGGCTCGACACGATAGCCGCGGATCTTCACCTGGTTGTCGGCCCGGCCGACGAAGAGGAGGACGCCATCCTCCCGCTCCCGGGCCAGGTCGCCGGTGCGGTACATCCGCAGGGTCGTACCGTCCTCGGCGGGCACGGAGAGGAAGCGTTCGGCCGTGAGTTCGTCGCGATCCTGATAGCCGCGGGCCACGCCGGGACCGGCCACGAACAGTTCGCCGGCCTCCCCCGGCGCCACCGGCCGCAGTTGCGCGTCGAGAACCCGGACGGTGGCATCGGCCACCGCGCGGCCGATCGGGACAACGTCGGACTCGGCGTCCTCCCGCGTCACCAGGTGTGCGGTGCAGGCCGTGGTGATCTCGGCCGGCCCGTAGAAGTTGTAGAGCCTGCCGGCGAACCGGCCGCCGAGCAGTGCCCGGCACGCCGACGGCAGGAGCACGTCCCCACCCGCGCCCAGCACGCGCAGCGATGCGAAGGCGTCCCGGTCCTCCCGCACGACGTGGTTGACCACCATGGTGGGGACGAGCATCGCGGTGACGCCGTATCTCTTCATCTGCCGCTGGAAGTCCGCGGCGAGGAGGTCCGGAACGGACGGCAGCACGACCATCTGCGCACCGGCCGCCAGCGTGTTCCACATCTCGAAGTGGAAGGCGTCGAACGACACGCTCGAGACCTGACCAGTGCGATCCTCCGGCGACAGCGCGGGCATGCCGGCGTTGACGGCGAAGGACACCAGGTTGCGGTGTTCCAGCACGATGGCCTTGGGCTCGCCCAAGGAGCCGGAGGTGAACAGCACGCTGGCCGCGTTCTCCGGAGTGACGACGCCGTCCGCGGCGCGGCCGTCGAACTCGGACCGGTCATCGATGGAGATGATCTTCGCGCTGAGCGACGCGAGCCTGCCCTCCCATCCCGACGCGGTGAGGACGACCTTGGCGCCGCTCCGGCTCAGCATGAGGTCCCGGCGCGCGTCCGGATAGCGGGTGTCCACGGCGACGTAGGCGGCACCGGCCTTCAGGATGCCGAGCACGGCGACACAGAGCTCGACCGAGCGGCTCACGTACAGGCCGACCCGGTCCTCCGCACCCACTCCGTGGCTGCGCAGCAGCGCGCTCACGGCGTCGGAGTGGCGGTCCAGCTCCTCATAGGTGAGGGTCCGGCTGCCGTCGGCGACGGCCGGGCGTTCGGGGAAGAGCCGCACCGAGCGGCTGAAGAGCTCGGTGAGTGTGCCGAGGTTGGTGGTGGTCACTGCTTCCTTCCGGGGTTATCCGCTGTGGTGCCCGCTCGGGCTGAGGGGCGCTGGTGGACAGCGCGCGCCGCAAGGGCACTGCGCCTGGACGGGGTACGGCCGCCGCGGGCCTCGGAGGCCAGCCGTGACCGGTGTACGGGAAGGGAGGGTCGGTCCCAGCCCGTCAGTCCCAGCCGGTGGTGGACGTCCCGTCGAGTGAGGCGGTGGCCACGGTCGCGGACGAGTCGACGCCGTGCGTCGTGAAGACGGCGGCACCGGGAACCGGCAGCGCGACGAGCGAGAGGATCACACCGCGCTTGCGGGTGGCCGGAACAGTGTTCGGGGACATGGCAGAGCTCTCCCAAGGGAAGCGGTGGACGGATGATGCGAACCGCCCCTCGAAGTGGGGGGCTTGCGTGCTGATGCCATCAGTCTGTCCACCGCCCCGAGCGCCGCCTAGGCCTCACCGCTGGCCTGATCCGTCCTTCGCACATTCCGGCCAGGCTCCTGCGCGGACTGCAGCATCTGGTCGAACACCGCGGGCACGAGGGTGCACGAGACGCTGCGAATGCGGCCGTGGCGTAACCTCGCCTCGGCCTCCAGCACCCGCCGGGCGACCGCGTACGCCGCCTTCTCGGACGCGACGGCGGACGGGGCGCCGATCCAGAAGCCCACGGTGAGCAGGTCGTCGCCCTCGGGATGAACGCTCAGGTGCTCCACCATGTCCGCGGCTGTGGCATGGGAGAGGAAGACCTCCCTGAGCTCGTGGTCCTGGGCTTCCAAGCCTGCGAGCAGAATTCGTACGTGTACCAGATACATGGACCCCACCTTGACCCTGCTTGCCGGAGGACCAACAGGGGCCGCTCCAGGCCTTTTTGTGCCAGGGCATGAACCGGCCGAGCAGGGCCGGAGGTGTAACCTTCAAGGTCAACATCTCAGCGAGACGACCGAGCCATGATTGGAGGCTGCCCGGGGCGTCCCGCCCGACAGAGGAGGGAACCATCGGTGCTGGAAGAGCTGGGATTGGACGCGGTGTGCGAGAGCGTGTACCGGACAGTCCTCGCCCACCCTCAGTCCGATCTGGCGGGGCTGTGCGAGAGACTCGGGCTGGCTGAGCCGAGAATGCGCCAGGCGCTGGACCAGCTCAGCAACCTGGCTCTGGTCCGGCCGACCCTCGACGAGCCGCGCCGCTTCCGCGCCATCGACCCGGAAGTCGGCATCCAGGCGGTCATTTCTCGCCGCCAGGAGCGGTTGGCGATCGAGCAGCAGCGCATCGAGCGAATCCGGCTCGCGGCCGCCCAGTTGTCGGCGGACTTCATTTCCGCCCGCCTCGGCAACCGGATCCAGGGTATCGAGCACCTCGAAAGCATCGAGGAAATCAGGGAGCGCATCGGGCAGTTGGTACGCAATGTCTCCAGCGATGTCATGACCCTGGCGCCCGGAGGTGCGCAGAGCCGCCTGTGCCTGGAGGCCGCCAAACCCCAGGACCGGGCCCTGCTGGAGCGCGGCGTGCGGATGCGGACGTTGTACCTGGACAGCATCCGCAACAGTCCCGCCACGCTGGAGTACGCGAAATGGCTGACGGACACAGGGGGCAAGGTGCGGACGGTTCCGTCCCTGCCCATCAGGCTGATGATCATGGATCGGCGTACGGCCATCGTCCCCATCGACGAGAACAACAGCGCCGCCGGAGCCGTGGTGCTCAAGGAGAGCGGAACCGTCACGGCGTTGTGCGCGCTGTTCGAGACCATCTGGGAAAACGCTTCGCCTCTGGTGGACACCCTGCAGCGGGAACGAGAGGGGCACAGCCTGACTCCCCAGGAGGAGGAGGCGCTTCGCTTGCTGGGCCAGGGGCTCACCGACGAGGCGGTGGCCAAGCGCCTCGGGGTCTCCCCCCGTACGGCCCGCCGCATGGCAGCGGATCTCCTGGAGGCGCTCGGCGCGCGCAGCCGCTTCCAGGCCGGCGCGCGGGCCGTGGCCAAGGGCTGGCTGACCGGCGAAGAGTAGGCGGGCGCATGCCCCAGTCTCCAGGTCGGGCGGCCCGGGCGTCCCACCCGACCTGAACGGCATTCTTCGGCCACGCTGCTGCCACCGTCTGGTCACCCGCAACGCCGACAACCACGAAACCCCAGGTCAAGCCCTGGTCAAGCCCCCTCGTTGCCCACCCAGCAGTGGGAGCAGGCGTACGCAGAGTGGCAGGCCTGGCAGGCCTGGCAGGTCTTGGCCGACTGGAGCTGATGACGGCGCTGCGCCCGCCGACGAAGCCGGAGCGCGATGAGGAGACCGGGAACTGGATCTCGGGCTACAACCCGGGCTCGCTGGGGACGGAGCCGATGGACCCGGCGCCGCCGGAGGCCACCCCGGAGCACCCCGTCGTGGTGAACTCCGGCTGGACCGGCGGGTTCCTGAACGAGGAGGCGTACCAGTGGGTGCGGTCGGTGGACACGCTCAGCGATGAGGAGTGCATGCTGCCCTTCGCGGTCGGCCTGGACCTCAACACGGCGTTCCTCGCCGCCGCGGCCCGCCTGGTCGTTGGCCTGTCCGCGCCGGACCACTTCCACGCCCCGAAGTTCAACCCGAAGATCCCCGGCTCCTGGCTGGTCGACCTCTCCCACATCGAGCTGGACCCGCGCCTGCCCTCACCGTTCACACCGGACGGCACCCGCCCGACCGGCACGGCCTGGTACCAGACGCACACCGTCGCCTACGCCCAGGAGCTCGGGCGCGACGTGCACCCGATCGAGGCGTACCTGCGGCGCGAGACCGGCGCGTACTTGGACCCGTGGCACGACCGGCTCAAGAACGCGTACGTCGACACCCTCGCCGACCTCGGCGTCACCCGGGACCTGGACGACCGCGCCTTCCTCGCCGCAATGGAGCGGCACAAGCAGGTCGACCCGGCCCTGGCGGCCGTGCTGTCCGCGATCAAGGCCACGGTGAAGGGCGGCGTCGGCAAGCTGCGCGAGCGTCCGCAGGGCAAGAGCTACAAGGCGGGGGAGCGGTGGCCGGCCCTTCAGCGGCCGACCTGGCGCCCGGATATCCGCGCCGCCGTCATCAGCAAGGCGCGGGTCAACATGCACCGCAAACTCAGCAACATGGCGAAGATGACCGGGCTGTTCCCGCTCGCCGTGCTGTCCGACTGCGTCGTCTACCCGAGCCCCGGCGACGGCCCGCTGGACTTCCTGCCGTACGCCGCGTCTGGCAAGCCGCAGCCCGGTGGATTCCGCCTCGGTCCCACGCCCGGCCTGGCGAAGCTGGAGGGCGTCCAGTCGATGCTGTGGGCGGTCGACTTGATGGAGAAGGGCCTCAACCCCGCCCGCCACATCAAGGGCGGCGACGCCGTACTCGACGAAGGCGAATAGGGCGAACCCCGACGCACCCTCCCGGAAGAATCACCGAAGGAGCCGCACCCGATGAGCACCACCGACACCGCCGTTCCACGGTGGCCGGCCCCCTCCACCCCGCCGTTCACGATCCGGCCCTCTCCGCGCAGGCGATGCGGGACATGCGCCTGACCTGGCGCGCCCGCGGTGTCCTCGCCGAACTCGCCACCGGCTACCTCCCGGGACAGGAACCCACGATCAGCGACCTGGCCTCTTTCACCCGCAATGAGCGTGGGGCCGCCGAGGGCCGCGACGCCTACCGCAAGGCGGTCGGCGAGCTGCGCGCTGTCGGCTACCTCACGCCCGACGCCACTACAGCCTCGGGTGTAGGCGAGCGCCTGGTCGTGGACCTCGCCCGGACCACCGGCGCCCGGCTGATCCGCAACTGCTACGGCCACAGCGCGCTCACGGACGGGAGCTGACCGGTGGGGGAGATCGAGGACGCGATTGAGCGCGCCGACCGGGAAGGCTTCACCCGGGAGCCGCCCAAGACCCTCCAGGGCCGCATCAACTTCCTGATGAAGCAGCTCAAGACGACCAAGGCCGTCGCGGCAGAGCTCGGGGTCAGCCAGCGGTCGGTGGAGCGATACCGCAAGGGCGAGCGCAAACACCCACCGAAGGACATCGCAGCGAAGATCGACAGCGCCGTCCGGGCCCGCTGGCAGCCGCTGGTGCGCAAGCGCCGCCAGCGCCAGGCCGCCGCCACGAAAGGCATCACGGTGGAGACCCGGGCCCGGTTCGGGTACACCGCGCCGGTCGGCACGACCGACGACGGACGCTTCCGCCGCCTCACCGTGCACCTCCCCGCGGAGTACGCCCGCCGCTTGTTCGACGCCCGCGATCAAGGTGCCAGCGAAAAGAACATGCGGGAGATCATCGCCGAGGGATTCAAAGAGGTGTATTTCCAGGACGGCGGCGGCCGGGCCATGGGACTGTCGGAAATGGAAATCAACGACATCGACTATTTGGATCTGGACTACTGAATAGGGGCGAAGGCATGACCACTGAAATTCCGCCCATGAGCCGAAGCACGATAGTTGTCACTTCGGCAGGTGGTTGTCACAAGGCCTTCGGAGTCGCACGAACTCACAGGCAAGCGCAGCCCGTGGCGTAGAACAACAAGAAGAAGGCAGTCATGGCGGTCAGAGTGAAGCCGGCCACCGTCAGGGCGGCGAAGCCCCGACGGTGGCCCTTCGTGGGGGCGCGGAAGATCTGCCAGGCGCCGTGGGCGAGAGAAAGGCTGAGCAGTCCGGCCGCCGCCAGGGTCAGACGCGGGCTGAAGGACCAGCTCAGGTAGGCGATCAGGGCCAGGCAAGCGAGCAGGGCACAGGCAAGCAGGCTGAGTATCGCCTCGGCGACGGCTTCCCCAACCGTCTCAATCAGGAACTCGCCGACGCGCTTCGCCGCCCTCCGGGCACCCACGGCGTCCCTCCATCCTCACGTACGACGCCCTCACGGGGCCCAGCATGAAGAGGACCCCTTCCAAGCGGAAACGGTTGCAGAGGTGCTCAAGAATGACCGGCTTCGGCGCACGGCCACAGCAGTGGTGCCCGCTGGGCAGGCGAGGTATCCCACGAAGGGAGGCAGCAAGTGACACCTACCGTGCTTCGGCTCGGCCCTCGACCGCGACAAAGGCCCGCTGCTCGACGCCGACCACGACGCCGTCCGTATCGCCGACGCGCTGCGCGGCAGCCCGCACATCGCCTTCGTTGCCCTGGTCGAGCCCGGCGACGAGGACGAGACGGTCTGGCTTCGCGATGCCGACGGTACCGGCTACGAACTGTCCCTGACCACCGTGGAGCCGGTCCCCGCCGCTGAGTGGGTGGCCTACGGCTGGGACGCCGTTGCCGCCGCGATCGGCAACCACCCGCACTTCGTCCGTGCGGCACTCACCAGCGAACGGGCCTTCGGCACAGACCGGCTCGACGCCATCACCGCACTCACCCGTACCGGCAACGAGTACACCCTGACGCTGGCCGGTGCCCCTCGCCCCGGCTGCAGGAAGGAGCCGGCCTCCCCGGCCGCCGACCTCGTTTCCGTCGCGGACCAGGTCCTCATCAGCGACCCGAGCGACTCGGAGCGCGCGACGGCCGAACTCCTCAACTACGCGGCGGCCACCTGGGACAAGCAGGACCTGCCGCTGCGCCAGCACGCCCAGGCCGTCGCCCGTGCCCGGCGCACCCGGTAGGAGGAGATCGCCCCAGGTCCGCATTCACAGCCACCCGGCGCGCGTACCGTGAGGTGACGACCCGCCGGGAGGACCAGATGAGCGCGCAGCCCGACCACGCACTCGTCACTCCGCACGCCCCCGCACCCGGGGCGCCGGCTGAACTGCTCGCCCAGCTGCGCCCGATAAGGACCGAACGGCTCGTGCTCCGCGAGTCCGAGGCCCGAGACCGTGCGGCGTTCATCGAGCTGTTTGCGTCGCCGGAGGTGGGCACCTACATCGGTGGCCCGCGACCACGTGATGAGCTCGAACGCGCGGTGCCTGAGGTGCCCGGCCGACGTCCCGGCCTTTTCGTGATCGATCTCGACGGGTCGGTGATCGGCATGATCACGCTCGACCGGCGCGACGCAGTGCGTTCGGTTCGCGTCCGTCCGGATGGTGGGGAGGCTGAGCTCGGTTACCTCTTCCTGCCGGAGGCGTGGGGATGCGGGTACGCCGCCGAGGCGTGCACAGCGGCACTCGACTGGTTCGCCGACGCGCTTCCCGGCGAGCCGGTGGTGCTCACCACCCAGACCGCCAACAACCGCGCGATGCGCCTCGCGGCGAAGCTGGGGTTCGCCGAGGTGGAGCGGTTCGAGGAGTACGGCGCCGAGCAGTGGTTCGGCGTGTGGTACTCGGTCACGCCGTCCAGTTGAGCTGACCGTCAAGTGCGCCGGGCCGCCGCCAGCGACGGGCACTTGCGCGCACTTGCTGTTCCCCGATACCTGCAGAACCTCATCGCCATCAAGACCGGCGGACCTGTCGGTGTCACCCTCCTCAACCCTGAAGATCACCCCCGGCTGTACGAGCAGGTCACGGATCTCACCTCGGCCGTGCTGACAGCTCTCGGACACACGGACGGTGTATTCCACCTGGAAGCATTCGACCAAGGCCACCGTCTGGTGTTCAGCGAATGCGCCGACCGCGTCAGCGGCGGCCTGGTGGGGGAAATGCCGGTGCGGAAACTGGGTCTGGACCTCACTGCCGAATGGGCCCACGCCCTTGTCCAGGCGAAACCCAAGATCCCGGCCGAGCCACAAGATGATCTCTACTACGGCTGTGCGAACCTCGCCGCCCCCGCTGGATAGATCGTATCGATGCCCACCACAGCAGACGTAATCCGCCGAGATCTTGTGGTCGAGGCCGCCGTCAGTCGAACTCGGTCCCGGCCTCACCGTGCCGGATCAGACCACCGCATCAAACCTGCGCGCAGGACGGTTCATCGCGAGGGCCGACAGCGAGAAAGCGGTCGAGGGCGCCGTGTACGACACCCTCACCTGGTTCGCCGGTCATACCACCGTCAAAGAGAAGGAGTAGAGGTTTCCGTGCCCAGCAACACCACCACGGCGGCGGTCGTCATCCTGTTTCGTGGCACCAAGGATCGGCATCTTGAAGTCCTCACCCAGGCCGTCCAAGCCGTCAACGACAGCCAGCTGATGCCTGTCTGCGTCGCGCCCGAGAACCCCTTCATCTTCATCCCGGACGAACTGGGAGCAGAGCGAGCCTTCTACCGCCCAGCCAGCCGCGACAGTCTGACCGCCGCAGTTCAGCATCACATCAGCCTCGCGCGCGGGAGGGCTTCTTCCGGCGTGCTCCTTTCGGGGGCCGGTTCGCGGACGCCCGCGCCCTGCCGAACGGCTCGGGGGCATACCCGTGTTGTGCGCGGCGCCGGCCGTCACGGCCCTCGCCGAACAGGCTCTGCTGCTCAGGGGCTTGATCGCAGAAAGCCCGATCGTCCTGTCCTCGCGGCCGTTCGGAGGTCCGGCCACGACACCGGAGAGTTCGCGAGGCCCGGCGGGCAGTTGCCACCGACGGCCCGGGTCATTAGCTTCCTGGCATCACGAGGCCCCGTCGTTCCGCGGCCACGCCGCCCTCGTCGGCCGTCTGTACCCCTTCTCCCGGAGGAAGAGCCATGCCCCATATAGCACTGGACAACGACCTTCCCGGAATCAGCGGCCTGATGGCCCACCGTCCCGACACCGGCGGACCGCTGGGCGTCCTCGCGAACGCTCTGCTGAGGGCGCCGTCCTCGCTGGCCCCGGGAGAGCGTGAGCTGATCGCGGCGTACGTCTCGCGGCTCAACGGCACCGAGTTCTGCGCCTCCTCGCACGGGGCGTTCGCCGCCGCGCAGCTGGCGGGAGGCCAGGAGCTGGTCGGGGCCGTCCTGGCCGACCCCGGCACCGCACCGGTCAGCGGCCGGCTGCGTGCGCTGCTGAGCGTGGCGGCCGAGATCCAGAGCGCCGCCCGTCCGGTCTCCGACAAAGCGATCGCGTCGGCGCGCGCCGAGGGCGCGGACGACACGGATCTGCACGACACCGTTCTGATCGCCGCGGCGTTCTGCATGTACAACCGCTACGTCAGCGGCCTCGCCACCGAGCTGCCCGAGGACGACGCGTATTACGAGCACGCCGCCCGGCGGATCGCGGCCGACGGCTACCGGGGCGGGATCGTTCAGGGCGACTGACATGCCCCACCCAGGAAGGGACCTGCGCGGTGAGGCAGTGGGCGTGGAACTCCGCCTCGTCGATCCTGGTCGCCGCGTCCGCGACCTGGAGGTGCGTCAGCGCGGCATCGCTCTGCCGCTCGTAGGAGGTGTAGGTGATCTTCCGCTCGGGCAGCCGCTCGAGGAACGCGTCCATGGCGCCCTTGGCCATCCCGACGACGGGGCCCACCGACGAAGGAGCGGCGACCGGCAGCAGCGGGGCCCGGTAGATCGACTGGCCCGCGTTGGCCTGGGAGGCGGACTGGCCCTGGAGCACCGCGCCCAGCGGCAGCACCCGCTCCTGCGGGACGAACACCCCCTCGGCGACCGTGGTGACGCTGCCCGTGCCCTTCAGCCCCGCCGTGTACCAGTCGTCGATGACGGTCAGGTCCTCCATCGGCACGAGCGTCATGACGGGCATGGGCTCGCTGTCCGCACGGATCAGGACCGCGACGATCAGCTGCCAGTGGGCGTGCAGGGCCCCGGTGATGAACCCCCACCGCCCGTCGACCACGATGCCGCCGTCCGCCGGGGCGGCCGTCGTCGTCGGGCTCAGGGTCCCGCAGATCCGTACGTCGGGGGTGGAGAAGACCTCCACCTGCGCCCCGTCGGGGAACAGCCCCGCCATCCAGGTCGGGATCCAGTACACGGACGCCGTCCATGCGGCGGAGCCGTCGGCCCGGCCGAGCTCCACCGCCACCTCGTACAGGGTGCGGGTGTCGGACTGGTGACCGCCGTACTGAGCGGGCGCCCGCATGCGGAAGAGTCCGGCGTCGGTCAGGACCTGGATGGACTTGTCATGGATCCGCCGGTTCTCCTCCGACCAGTCGGCGTGCTCGCGCAGCGTGGAGGCCGACTCCGTCGCGTTGCGGACCAGTTGTTCTCGTGTCGTCGTCTGAGCCGTCAGCACCGTGTCCTCCTTCTCGGGTGAAGAGATCCGGATGAAGCGCTTCGAGCATGGCAACGGGGCCCGCACCCCCACATTTTCAGGATTGCGTAGTGGCACTTCCGACCGTGCCGGGCTCCGACTTGCCAGCCGTCTCGTCGGCCGTGCCGTCGGGCTGCTGTTCACTCTTTGCGCTGGGGCGTACGTGCCGCGGCACCACGACGGAGAGCACGGCGAAGGCGACCATGGCGACGGCGGCCGAGACGGCGACGATGTGCAGCCCGCCGGTGAAAGCCTCACGGGCGACGGACAGCAGGTCCCCCCCATTACCTTCTTGATCAGCCCCGCAATGGGGTTCCCGGCCTCTGGGACGGCATGACTGTTCCCCCCTGTAGTTCGCATGATCTGGGGGGTGGTGTCACCGCTCCCGGAGGCACTGGTAGACCGCTGATTAGGGGCATGACCACCGACTCCTTCGGGAAGTTGGGAGGCTCTTCGTAATGTGGATGCCGGCAGCTGGTGCCGCAGGTAGGCCGGGGACGTACGACCGGAGAGTGCACGTGATCGACACCAGTGACATCGGCGTCTTCCTCGGCCTGGACGTCGGCAAGGGCGAACACCACGCCACCGCGCTGACCCGCGCCGGGAAGAAAGCCCTCGACAAGCGGCTACCCAATAGCGAACCCAAGCTCCGCGAGGTGTTCGCCAAGCTGATCGCGAAGCACGGCACCGTACTCGTCGTCGTCGACCAGCCCGCCTCGATCGG
>NZ_JBIRGM010000036.1:0-26883 GCF_044328025.1 Streptomyces sp. NPDC018000 | reverse complement strand
GGCACCCCCGCTACGACGTCGGCAAAACCGCCAAACGCACCGAGACCCTCAAGGCCATCGGCAGACCTGGATGATCGTGGTAGATAAAAAACAAGCTTAGTCCGGCTTATTGAGGTGCCCCGAGGTTTCCGGACAGGGACCCAATAGGATCCCTGCGTAAGGAAACGAGAGGCACAACGTGGCACCACCCAGTAAGTACACCCCGGAGTTCCGTGAGGAAGCCATCCAGATCGCGCTCCGGTCCAGTAAGACCATCTCGGAGACAGCCCGAGAGCTTGAATTGAACCCGGAGACGCTGCGGGGCTGGGTGAAGAAGCACGAGAAAAAGCACGAGCCGCCCGCCGACGCCGAGCTGACGGTCAGTGTGCGCAGCTCAGGCTGCTGCAGCCGCTGATCTCCCAGCCTCGCCTGGCCCCTTTCCTGGCGGCCGCCGCCACACCGGCGACGGCGATGGAGCTGTACCTGTGGAACGTGCGCCTGTCGGCCGCCTTCGGCGAGGTCATCGCCCTCGCCGAGGTCATTCTGCGCAACGCCATGGCGGAGCAGCTCGCCGCCCGACAAGCTCCAACAACTCGCCGCCCTCGGACTCGACTGGGCAGCCGCGTAACGCTGTCAGACGGGACCCCGGGCGCGCTATGCGGCCCGGGGTTCTTGCTGTCCCTGGTCGGCGGCAACGCACTGGAGTGCGTGTAAGCCCTGGGATCTCGGACCGCTCCCCCCTTTGGACTATGGGGGCGGCCGGGAGGGGTTCTGTGAGCTGCGCGGCATGGAGGCCGCCGTCATCTACGCCCGCGAACACGGCGACCTACGAGTGCCGTTCACGTACCGCGTCCCGGCCGCAGACGAGGCCGAGCGGTGGCCGGTCTCGCTGGCGAACTTCCCGCTGGGGCAGTGGACCGCCGCGGCAGCAGGAGCTCCTTGAGCTGGCGGGGTGTGGCCAGGCGCAGCTGGGCGAGGCAGAGCAGGACCTCGCCGCGTAGTTCCGCGCCCGCCTTCGCCGCCGCACTCTTCGGGGCCCGGGACGCTTCTCCTGGTACATCAGTACAAGGAGAGAAGAGGAGTTGCAACGGTCCGGTCACCGAGCCTCACACTCGGTTGTGACAGCAGCTCGCCGCAGGCCACAGGCTGATACCTTCCCGCGCCTGCGCATGGCAGGTCCGGGCCGGTTGATCCGGTCTGCAAACGGTGGGAAAATAATCACTCCAATCGGGTAATTGCGGATAATTGGGAGGGAGCTGGCCCAATGTCCACAGGCACACTGTTGGCGATCGTGATTCCCGTTGCGGTGGTGGTTGTCCTGATCGCACTGGCCGTGGCTCTCTTCATGCGGCGCCGGGCCTTGCGCGAACGATTCGGGCCGGAGTACGAGCGAACAGTCCAGGGCGCCGACAGCAGACTCGCAGCCGAGCGTGAGCTCAGCGCCCGCGAGAAGCGTCACGACCAGCTCGATATCAAGCCCCTGCCGGAACGTGCTCGGGACCGCTACAGCCGGGACTGGAACAGCGTGCAGCAGGAATTCGTGGACCGGCCGGAGGGTGCCGTACACGACGCGGACCGGCTGGTGACCTCGTTGATGCACGAGCGCGGCTACCCCACCGAGGGCTTTGACCAGCAGCTCAGGGATCTCTCTGTGGAGCACGGGCGCACACTGGAGCACTACCGGGCCGCTCACGAGATCGACAGCCTCAGCATGGGGCACAAGGCCACCACCGAGCAGCTGCGCAGCGCCATGGTGCACTACCGCGCCCTGTTCGACGAGCTTCTCTCCGACGGCGGCCAGAGCCGCCACGCCCACGCCTGACATACCGCACGGCTGCAGGCAGACACGGAGGCGACATGCAACGCGACAACACACCGGAAACCACCGGCGGCGATCTGTCCACCGAGGATCTCGCCCAACCCCGCGAGACAGACGAAGCAGCAGGCACGAGATCGCAGCCGTCGGCCTTTCCTGGGGAGGGCGACGAGGCAGCTGGCGAGGTCGGCCACGGCAAAGCCGGCACTTCCGAGGCGGACAGGGCGATGCCGGCGCAGGGCGAGGAAGCGGACGAGGCGCCGCAGCTGCTGAAGCCGGAGGACGAGGACGACTTCCGCAAACGCTGGGAGAAGATCCAGAACACGTTCGTCGACGACCCCCGTGAGGCCGTGCACGCCGCTGACAGGCTGGTCGCCAACGTCATGCAGACGCTCGCCACGACATTCGACGAGCATAAGAAGGACCTGGAACAACAGTGGAACCGGGGCGGCCAGGCAAACACCGAAGCCCTGCGCACAGCTCTGCGTCGCTACCGGTCGTTCTTCAACCGCCTGCTCACCACCTGACGGCTGCAATGCGACCACGATTGTGGGCGGCGATTTAAGCCACACGCGGTGACGTTCGCCCAAGGACGGCACTGTCAGCGGCCAGCAGACCTGTTGGATACGGAGGAGGCAGCCGTGATCGCTCTCGGCGTCATCCTGCTCATCGTCGGATTTGTCCTGCACATCAGCATCCTGTGGACGATCGGGATCATCCTGCTCGTCATCGGAGCCATCCTGTTCCTTCTCGGCTCCGTCGGCCACGCCGTCGGCGGCCGACGCCACTACTGGTAGAGCCTGGGCCAGCCCCGAGATCCGACCACCGAGGGCAGAAGAGGGTCGCTCGTCGCTGGCGTACGGCGACTTAAGGACTATGGCCTTCGGAGGGCCGGTGACTGCACTCCGTGGGGTGACATCCCGCGCATGTCGCCGCGCGATACCAGCAGGACGCGGTCGCTCCTGGTACCAGCGGGGAATGCCTAAGCCATCGCTCCCGCAGCCGTCCGAAGGGCGACGACGTCAGATCCGTGCCGCGTCACGTCAGGTGCTGCTGCGCGGCGTGCCCCGTCCGGCAGCCCGGAACCCGGGAGCGCGGCGGGGGTCAACCCGCCCGCGGCACGAGCCTCGCGTGAACCCCAATTTCAGGACTGCCGCTGCTTACTCTTGGCGGATCCTTGTCGTGGGAGCTGTCGTGTACGCGGCCTTCTCGGTGCTGGGGCGGTTCCACGAGGTGGTGGCGGCCGTCTTCCTCGGTCTGGTCCTCACCGCGGTGCTGGGGCCGGTCGCGAATCTGCTAGCTCGCCGGATGCCACGGGCACTCGCCGTCGCCGTGGCTCTGATCGGCAGTATCGTCCTCGTCCTCGGTGTGCTGAGTCTTGTCGGCGAGGCGGTCGCAGGAGAAGAGGCCAGGCTGGAACGGAATTTCAGCGACGGGCTTGGCAGAATCAAGCAGTGGATGGAGGGGCCGCCGTTCCGGCTCGGCCGCGGAACGCTCGACGACATCCAATCCCGGATCGCACAGTTCCTGACAAGTCATCGCTCCACCATCGTCAGCACCGCCGTCAGTGGGCTGGGGCGGCTGGTGGAGGTAGTGACCGTCCTGGTTCTCGCGTTGTTCTGCTCGGTCTTCTTCATCCACTCGGGCGATCGGCAGTGGCACTGGTTCTGCGACCAGCTTCCGGCGTCGGCCCGGGACAGAGTGGCGATCGCGGGCCGGGCAGCGTGGCGCACGTTCACCGGGTACACCCACGGCATCATCGTGGTGGCGACGACCAACGCCGTACTCGTGGCACTGGCCCTGTTCGCCCTCGGGGTGCCTCTGGTCCTTCCTTTGGCGCTGCTGGAGTTCTTCGCCGCTTTCATTCCGCTGGTCGGTTCACCGATCGCGCTCACGGTCGCCACCGTGGTGGCCTTGGCGGCGAAGGGGCCGATCGTGGCGGCGGTCGTCATCGCGCTGATCGTGGTCATCGGCCAGATCGAGGGCCACCTCCTGCACCCGCTCGTCATGAGCTGGGCCGTCCGGCTGCACCCGATCGTGGTCGCGCTCTCGGTGATCGGCGGCGCCATCGCGGCGGGAGTGCTGGGCGCGGTGGTGGCCGTACCGCTTGTATCAGTCGCCTGGTCGGTCCATCAGGCCCTGAACCAGGCACACGAGCCCGCGCTCGGGGGCAGGTGAACGGCGCGGCGCGCGCCCGTGTACCAGGTCTGGTGGAGCTTCACGAAGCCTCCTTCATTGGGCAGTTGGGGATCCCCCGGACCGCGTCATTGCGACCAAGGGACGGAACACAACGTGTCCTCACCCTTACTCACCGAATCGGAGTCCCGTCAGGGTTACCCCTGAGACACACGTTCTGCGCGGAAGGTACCCATCCGGTTACGGACAGTGCCCCCACCTGCACCGCTACACCCTCTAGGTGATGCAGCCCACATCTCTCCCCCGAGTGCGCCACAGTGCGCCACCGGCGCACCGCCCATCACGGGCGATCTGGTTGGCCCGGTGGTCAGTACGTGTTTCTGAATCCTGCCGCTGCATCGTGGTGGTGCGATCGTCCATGGCGCTACCACAGCACGGCGTGCGCGGTCTGCGGGGTCCGTCCTCACGCGGGCCCGAAGCGACGGACACGCGACCGTGGCCCCCGAACCGCTGTGGCGCTTCGGGGGCCACGCTTGGTCAGGCGGCGGAGTGGGTGATGGTGCCGGTGTAGGGGCCAGCGACCGCGTTGGCGGGCACGGTGATGACCAGGGTGGGGTTCCAGCTGCAGCTCTCGTTGCCGCACGATCCCGTACTAGCGAAGGCCAAGCGGGGCGTGTTGAGTGTGACTTGCTGCTGGTTTGCGGTGCCTTGGCCGGGATAGCACTTTCCTGATCCGGTGTGGGCGGTGGCGGGTCCGGACCAGTAGGCGATGTCGCTGGTGGAGATGGTGCCGCCTGTGGTGGACAGTGCCGTGGCGGTCACGGTGACGTACCAGTCGGTGATGTCGCTTCCCGTGACGGTGACGGTGCCCAGTTGGGAGCTGTGGGTACTGCCGGCCGAGACAGCGCCCAGGTTGGCGGTCGTCGGCACGGTGATCGTCAGGATGGGTTGCACCAGGGCGCGCATGGAAGGCGACGCCGCATGGTGGGAGGACGGGGCCGTTCCCTGGCCAGCAGAACTAGAATTCGGTGTAACTGGAAGAATTCCACTTCGACGAGGTCTAACGGACGGAAGGCCTCGGTCTCGCCCACAGGCGAAGGTAACGCTACGTACCAGAACCGCTGCGGTCCGAATGCAGGATTGCCCCGTGTAGACCAGATTTCTGCAGCGATGTGTTGGCACTGAAGGAAGGTGCCATGGCTACTCTGCCCCCCGATGATTTGCGTCGCGCGGTACGCGAGGCAGCGCGGCGTCTGCGTGTGGATACCCCTCGTTTGACGAGTGGGTCTGCTGAGGCGTACCAGGCTGGGTTGGATGTGCGTCTGGATGACCTTCGTGAGGCGATCTTGACGGCTTGGGGGCGGGGAGTCCCCGTCTCCGATATCGCCGCTGATGCGGAGCTGACCGTCTCCACGGTCGATGAATGGATCGCCGGGGTGACTCCGCGCATCTCGTGAGCCGGGGCTATTGCTTGTCGTCAGCGCGGGCGGCGCCGTGTGGCGTCGGGGTTCGACCCAGTCCCGGTGGTACCGGCAGACCGACCGGGCGTACAAGGGCACCTGACGGCAGAACTTGCCTAACTTGCCTTAGACCGACCGGCAAATGGGGGGTGGGAGAAGGAGCGGGGCTGGGTGCGTGCAGCTGCAAGGCGGAGGATTGAGCCAACGCGGAGCGTTGGTGATTGACGACAACGCGGCAGATGTGCGTGCCCAGCCCCGCGACGCCGCCCCCCATTTGCCGGTCGGTCTTAAGTGTTCGTTGCCCAGATTGCGGTCACGATGGGCGTTGACCGGCCGGTCAGCCGTCGGCTCGTTCCTTCTGGATCGCATTCATCCTGCGGACCATGTCGATCTGCGCGCGGATCATCGTGTCGAACAGGGCCTCCGGATCGCCGTCGGGTCCGGCGTTCGCAGCCAGCAGCGAGGCGATTTGGCTGGCGAGGACAGTGACCACGTCGGCCGTCCCCACCGGGCCGCGGACCTCGATCAGTTTGCGCACGGCATCGTCGATGCGGTCCATGGTTTCCTCGCCCTGGAGGAACAACCCGAGCCGGTCGGCGAGGAACATGCGAACGACCGCCACACCGTCGGCCAGGGCGGTGTCCACGTTGAAGTCGGCACGGGCCTTCTCCGACTCCTTGAGCACGGCCGGAATCGTGTACGTCCGCTGCTCCGGGATGAGGCCCTCCTTTCGCCACTTCGCGTACGGGATGGGGCCGACGGCGTCACGGCGTGCACGGTGTTCGTTGGTCGGGCGGCCGCCCGCGGTGCGGCAGGCCCGCCCTGCGGCCGCCTTGCAGGTCGGGCATTCGACACGGCGCATCCACAAGCACACGAGATCCATCTCGGCATCGGAGCGGAGGTGGCGCCGCCACTCGCCGCCCCACGGGATGCTCTGCGATCCGTTCTCCACGCCGATTGCCCCCTGGGTCCGGTGGTGTGTGCCGTCGTCGGTGCCGTGATGATGACCGTACCTGCGGTGGCGCCCCTCAGCGGTCGATCGGGAGAATGCCGTCCAGGCCGCTCTCGGAGAGGATCTGTTGGACCGTGTCGTCCAGGGTGCTGGCCGCGTCGATGACGGTCTCCAGGCCGTTGGGGAGCAGGTCCTTCTCTCGGTACCAGTCGCGTAGGTGGCCCTCGTTGACGTGCGCAAGGTACTCGGCGTCTGGTTTCGTCGCGTGCCGGAGCACTGTCTCCTCGAAGGGCACGTGGAGGTAGTAGCACCGTGTGACGCCCTGGTGGGCGCGCACCAGGTCCTGGAGCATCGTGCCGTAGCGGTCGGCGTACAGGATGCCTTCGACGACGACGTGGAAGCCGTTGTCCAGTGCGTAGCGGGCGGTGAGGCCGATCAGGCCGATGTTGGCGCCGCCGGGCCGGTCGCGTTCGCGCAGCACGATGCGGCGCAGGTTGTCCTGGGCGACGATGGCGAGGTTGCGGCCGAACTTCTCGCGCAGGCCGGCCGCGACGGAGGACTTGCCCGAGGCGCTGTTGCCGCGGAGCACGATCAGGCGCGTTTCGCTGGTCCCCACGGTGCCGTGCGTGGCCTCAGTCACCCGCGGCTCACCTGGATGCGGTTCTCGTGGAAGTGCTCCCAGTCCATGACCAGGCGGAAGCGGCGGTGGGCCTCTAGGCGCTCCGCGTCGGCCGGCTCCTCGCCGCGCTGGACACGGGCGTCGCCGGATTTCACGAGTTCCGCGAGAGCGAGCCGGACGTCGTCGACGTCCTGGCCCGTGGCTGCCGCCAGCCGGTCCAGGGAGGTGAGGGTCTCTGCCGGTTCACCCAGATCGCTGACCAGGTGGTCGATGAGGGTGTCGAGGAGCGGGCCGGTGCGCATCGTCCAGCGGATCCCGTCGAGGCGCTCGGTGAGTTCTGGGTCCAGGGGCAGCAGGTCGCCGGGCAGCGGCAGCGCAGCGGGCATGGACCATCGGGTGCCGTCCGGCGTTTCTTCGCGGCGGGCCAGGCCCCACGTCAGGTACAGCTCGGACAGGTCCCGCACGGTGGCGGGCACCGGGAAGCCGGCGGTCGTCAGCATGGCGCTGAACTGCTCCCAGCGGGCCGCCTCGCATGCCTCGCGGCCCTCCGGCGCGGCCTCGTAGTCCCATTCCTCATCCGGCCAGGAGAAGGTGAGGGGACCGTCGAGGTCGCCGCCGATCATGTCCCAGTGCCCGTCGAAGATCTCTTGCAGAAGGTCGTCCAGGGAGCCGGTGAAACCGGGCTGGCACGCCGTCCCGATCAGCATGGTCAGCGGGAAGCCCTGACGGGGCAGGACGTGCTCCCAGCCCGACACCCACCAGTCGTTGTGCATCGCCATGTCACGGCGCGGTCCGGGCACGGGCGGGTTGTCAGTCATCCGGTGAACTCTTCCTCGAAAAGGCAGGCCAAGCGCATGCAGCGTACGCACTGCGCGTGCGCTGGTTCAGATGCTGCCGGTCTCCAGCGCGTACAGCTCGTAGGGGACGGTTCCGGTTTCGGTGTCTCGGTCGGCCGTGCCGATGCGGGTGAACCCGGCTTTGGTCAGGACGCGGCCGGAGGCGGGGTTGTCGGGGTGGTGCATGGCCTCCAGCTGGTTGAGGCCGGCGGTGGTGAAGGCGGCGGTGACGACCTGGTGGGCGGCGTGGGTGGCGTAGCCGTTGCCCCAGCTGTCTTCCCGGAGGATGTAGCTGATGGTGCCCATGGCCGGGGTGCGGCGGCGTAGGGAGATCAGGCCGATCAGGTCGCTTTCGTGGAGGACGCCCCAGCTCCACTGCGTGCGGGGGGTTTCGGCGGCTCGGGCGAGGGCGGTGCGGATCTTGTCGTGGGCCTGGTCGAGGGTGAGGGGCTTGCCGGTGGTGTGCCGGATGGAGGCTCCACTGTAGATGCGGGTGAGGGCCAGGGCGCGCAGGGTCACCATGCGGTGGTCAGCTCCTTCGCGGTGGGCCGGGCTGCGGGGTCGGGGGCGAGGCACGCGGTGATGGTGTCCTCGAACTCGGGGAAGGGCCAGGGCCGGACGTCGCGCAGCGCGGTGGTGGTGCCCCGGGCGATGACGGCCAGCTTCTCCAGCCGGTCGAGGTCGTCGTCGTAGGCGACGGGGCGCTGGCCGGTCCAGCACCAGAACAGGGAGGCGCCCAGGCTCCAGATATCGCCGGGCGGCTGTGCCTGGATGTGGGTGTCGGCGGGGGTGTCGAGGATCTGCGTGGCGAGCTCGGGGGCGGTGGTGTGGATGAGGGCTCCCCGGTAGGGGACGCGGCGATGAGCGTCGTCGGGGCCGCAGGCGAGGGCGTAGTCGATGACGGCGGCGTGACCGTCGTGGGTGACGAGGGTGTTGGTCGGCTGGACGTCGGCGTGGGCCCACCCGGCGGCGTGCATGCGGGCGAGGTGTTCCGTCCAGGTGCGGGCGATGCCCGCGAGCCAGGGGCGGACCGAGGCGCGGTCTCCTTCCGGGCCGCGGGCGAGGGCGAGGGCCCGCCACAGGGGCGCCCCGTCGATCGGCCGCTCACGGGCCCGCTGCGCGAGCAGGCCGGCGAACTCCTGGACGGGGCAGCGCTGTCGGCGAGATCACGGCGCGAGCTGGCCCACGTCCACTACGTTTTCGATCACAACCGCTGACACCGGAGGACCGCATGGCCGACGACACCACCCAGGGCACCGCGAGCTTCATCTCCGAGATGGGCGTGCTCAAGCGCGTCGCACGGACCGGCTGGTGGTTCACCGGCAACAAGCAGCCGGAGTCCGTGGCGGAGCACTCCTTCCGCGTCGGGGTGATCGGCTCTGTCCTGGCGATGATGGAGGGCGCCGACCCGGCCCGGGTCGCGCTGATGTGCCTGTTCCACGACAGCCAGGAGACGCGGGTCGGGGACATCCCGCACATCGGCCGGAGGTACATCAAGGCCGCCCCGAACGGCGAGGTGACCGCCGACCAGGTCGCCAACGCCCATCCGGCCGTACGGACCGGGGTGCAGAGCGCGGTCGACGAGTACGAGGCCGGCGAAACCCCGGAGGCGATCGTCGCCCGCGACGCCGACAAGCTGGAGTGCCTGGTGCAGGCGGTGGAGTACCGGGAGCAGGGCTACAGCCTCACCCAGAACTGGATCGACACCAGCCTCGCCTCGCTCAAGACGCCGTCCGCGAAGGCCCTCGCGGATGCCGCGCTGAGCATGGACTCGCTCCAGTGGCAGCAGAACTTCCTGCCCTGACCGGCACCGGACGTCCGGCCGCCCAGTACCGACGGGGCCGCCTGATCGCCCTCTCTACCGTCTAGGAAACGCTCCTACCTGGGTAGGCGTCGAATGCACTGTGCCTGGTTACCCTGCCCGGCCGGCGCCAGCAGACCGCTGGCTGTCCGATCCGCGGGTGCGCTGCATGAGACACCGGATTGACGCAGGCCCGTCATGACGATGTCCCGAAATGGCGAGTTGACGTGCGACGGACAGGCATAAACGGCAGACGGTGCGCTAACACGTGTTCCGGTCTGTTGCGCGCACAGGCCCGTGAGAGGACGGGTGACGGCAGCCCTGCGCACTGGCGCACACCCGTTCAGCGCGGAGCCCTGCGCCCCGAGCCGGATGGTTAGGGCGGGTTTGCGCGGCTGCGGCAGCATGAAGGCATCGGTCGTGTGGGCGATCGGTGCCTTCATGGCGGGTGGGTCAGTTGTAGAGGCCGGCGCCGAGTTCGACGAGTTGCTGGCCGGTGCCAGTGGCGACAGCCGTGGTGAGGGCGGGCCCGGCTAGGCGCATGATCCTGCGCCAGATGCGGCCGCCTTGCTCGGGGTCGCTGCCGTCGCGTTCGAGGGCCACGACCTCGGCCTCGAAGTCCTCGGCGTCGACCGGTCGAGGCCGAGCTGCGGGGCGACGTCCCGCAGGCCCTGCACAAGGCCGGCGAGGGCTCGGGCGTCGGTACCGTTGCCCGCGTTGTGGTCGCCGGTCAGGACGACTCCGCCGCCGACCTCGCCGTGCACGCCAGTGCTGCCGTGGTAGTTGTTGGTGGTTCCGGCAGTGTTCTGGGTGTCCATGTAGTTCCTCACTGCGCGGCCGCTGCGGATGCAGGTGCTGCCTCCGTCGGTGATCTGCAGCAGGTAGGGGTCATTGTCGTTACGGTGGGTCGGGCTCTCCGCGAGCTCGTAGCTGACGAGTTCGGCAACGGCGCTGGAGATCTCCCCAGCCGTGAGCAGGGTGCTGGCGAAGGAGGCGGCGGAAGCGTCCGCGAACTTCCCGGGCTCGACGGACGCGTCCTGGTCGTACAGCCATCGCAGCAGGGCGTTGGTCGCATAGTCGGCACGGCGGACGCGGTCACCAGCGAGTTGCTTGAGCCGCCGCACCTCCACCCGCCGCTCGTCCGTCAGGTGCACCACAGTGTCGTCACCGCTGAGGCTGCGGGAGATCTGGACGAAGCCGTGCTGCTCGAGCTGGAGCGCGAAGTGCCTGGCTTCTTCCAGCGAGAGGTTCTCGCGTTCGGTGAACACCGCCATGTCCTGGAAGTGCCCGCGCTGCTCGACTCCCTGCTCGTGGAGCCACAACAGGGCCTTCGGCAAGTACGGGTCATGCTCGATGTCACCATGCCATGCACATCGGAGCCGGTGAACGGATCCGTGCCGATCGGGATCCGGATCGGATGGCGCCGAGCGTTCCACGCCCCCGTCGCAGGGCGGCCTCTGGCGTCGCGGCGCCCGCAAGACTGTCCGGATCGTGCCGTTCGCCGCTCCGGGGGCGGCGAACGTTGTGCTAGTAGGGCCTTGTTAGGTCCTGGGGTGGGGTTCGGGGGTTGGTGCGGGTTGGCCGCATATCGAGCAGGCGCCGGTCCAGGTGGCCAGGAGGGCCTGGAGTTCGCGTAGGACCGCGTAGAGGGTCAGGCCGGCGCAGGGGCTTTTGGGTTGAGCCTGAGCATGGTGCAGAAGGCCTGGGCGAGGGCGGCGAGGGTGACGTGGCGGTGCCGGCCGAGGTAGTTGCGGCCCTCGAAGTGGTCCAGGCCGAGGCCGTCCTTGAGTTCGCGGTAGTCGTGTTCAACTCGCCATCGGATCTTCGCGATTCGTACCAGCTCGCGCAGTGGGGTGTCGGCGGGAAGCGTCGAGAGCCAGTAGTCGGTCGGCTCGGCGGAGTCGGGTGGCCACTGGGCGAGCAGCCGGCAGTCGGGCAGGGAGCCGTCGGCGGCGCGGTGGATGGTGCGGTTGGCGGGGCGGACCCGCAGGGTCAGGAACTGCGAGCGCATCTCGGCGTTCGGGTTGCGCTTGGTGGCCTTGCTGCCCTGGCGCCAGGTGACGGTGCGGGCGGCCGCTTGGCCGGCTGTCAGTGCCAGGGCGCGCAGGGTGGTGTGCGGTTGGGGGTAGGCGGGCGCGGGAGGGCGGCCGTGCCCGGAGTGCGGCGGGTGCTCGGGTGTGGCGTCGCCGGGGTGCGCGGTCGTGGTGGCTTTGACCGCGACCGCGTAGGTCAGGCCGCGTTCGGTCAGGCCCTCGCGAAAGCCGGTGGCGTCGCCGTATCCGGCGTCGGCGACGACCGGAAGGTCGGGCAGCTCCCAGTTGTCACGCACTTCGTCGATCATGTCCAGCGCCAGGCGCCACTTCTCCCGGTGCCGCTCGGTGTCCGGGATTCCCGCCTTGGCACGGCGGCGCCGGATCGCCCCGGCCATCAGCTTGTCCTGGCCGTACTTGGTGTCGTCCCAGCTCTCGGGCAGGAACAGGCGCCAGTCGACAGCCGATGACGCGCGGTCGCTGACCAGGTTCACACTGACGCCTACCTGGCAGTTGCCGCGCTTGCCCAGCGCGCCGCAGTACATCCGCGCCACCCCCGGCGAGTCGTAGCCGTCCTTGGGGAAGCCGACATCATCGATCGCGTACGCCTCGGGAGAGATATGCGCGGCAGCCCAACGAGCCAACTGCTCACGGACCTTGGAGTAATCCCAGGTCGAGGAAGAAACGAACTGCTGCAGCTGCTGATGGTCCACCCCCAGGCGCTCAGCCATCGGCTGCATGGACTTACGCTTGCCGTCCAGCATCAGCCCACGCAGATACAGCTCACCCTTGGCCCGCTGATCCCGACGCGCCAGCGAACCAAGCATCTCCGCCGTCGACGAGCACGGCTCGGCCGACGAGGTCGCCCGTCACCTGCGCGGACAGCCCGGTTCCCCGGTCCTGGACGACACCCACTACCCGCCCCGCGAGAACAAGGACGCCGACCGCACTCCGCGGGCCACGAGCGCGGAGGAGGCCGCGTTCCTCGCGCTCGGGCCCGGCGCCGCCTCCTGGTTGATCGAGGCCGCGGCCGCCGGCACCCGCCGGATCAAGGCGAAGATGGCCGAGGCCGTCGCCCTGTCCAAGCTCTACTCCGCGGCCGAGGTCGACCGCGCGCTCGGCACGGCCGCGGTCACCGCCCGCTTCGCCGACAAGGACTTGCTGTCCATCCTCGACTACCAGGCCGTCCACGAGCAGACCGAGCCGGTCCGCCGCAGCGAGGACCACTCCCTACAGCCCGGCACCGGCGCCTGGTCCGCCTTCGGTCTGTCCACCACCGCCTCGGACGTTCCCGAGTACCACGAAAGCGATCTCGCCTGATGGCCACCCCTCTTCGCACCGTTCCCGGCACCAACGGCGATCCCCTCGCCGAGGCCATCGAGCTCACCCGGCGCCTCAAACTCCCGCACATCCGCAGGTCGTTGACCGACATCATCCCCACCGCCAAGGCGCAGAGGTGGGACCCGGCCGAGGTCGTCCGCGTCCTGCTGGCCGAAGAGGCTGCCGGACGCGACCGCGCCAACCTGCACACCCGCCGCAAGCGGGCCGGGTTCCCCACTGGCAAAACCTTCGGTGACTGGGACGAGGGCAAATCCTCGATCCCCCGGGCCACCCAGGACGCCCTCAAGACCCTCGAATGGGTCGGCCGCCGGGAATGCCTTTGCATCTGCGGCCCCACCAGGCGGGTGTTCACCCGCCATCGCGTACAAGTCCGCTGCCGTGGGGCGACGTTTGACCGTCGCTGAATCAGGAGTGCCGGGCCGGGGCAGGCCGTCACGGCTTTACGCGGCCGGTGCGGGACCGCGCACAGCCGCAGCAGTGTGATACGGCTGCGGACACTGGAGGAAATCGACGTCCTGCGCCGCCCTGGCCTGGACGGCGAGAGGGACGATCCGTTTCCCAGCCCCTGAACACCCGGTCGGCCTCACTGCTCACGCTTGACGCTCTCTTCTCGGGCCGGCCTGCAAGCCGAATGGCACCGGGCACCGCACCCGCTTTCTCGAGGCGGGTGCGGTGCCGTTCGCGGGTAGAGACCTACCCGGCCGTCGACGCCGCGTAGGGCGACAGGGCCGGGGCGAGTTGTACTCCGGGGGCCAGGCCGAGGGCAACGAGGGCGTCGGGCAGGCCGCGTCCGACGCGGGCGGCCTCCACCGTGCCATGGGCGGCGAGCTGTCGGCAGCTGGCGGCGATGATCTCGAAGAGGTGCTGCACCCGGCCGGGTCCCCGAGGCAGCAGCTGTCCGTGGAAGTCCTCATGGTGGGCGAGGACAAGGGCGGCCAGGCCCGCGACGTGAGCCGAGGCCGTGGTGGTGCCATCGAGGGCCGTGTATCCGCCCTGCGACGCGCACGACAGGACCGCGACACCGGGGGCGGCGGCGTCGACACCGGGGCCGTAGCAGCTGAACGGCGCGGCGAACAGCCCTTCCGGTGTCAACTGCGGCCCCGTGTGGGTCGCTTGCGAGGTGTTGGGCGGGTAGGAGCCGAAGGCGCCCACCGCGCCTACCGCGCCCACGGCGAACACGGTGGGCAGCGAGGCAGGGAAGGCGATCGGCCCGCCGGTGTCGCCCGCGGGGGCGATACAGGCGATGCCCGCCGCGCCTGCGTCGGCGAGTTTGCGGGAGACCAGCTCCGACGGGTACGGCGTCGCCGCGGTGATCTGGGCGATGTCGACCTCCCGCTCGATGCAGTGGTCCAGGGCGGCGATCAGATCGCTGAAATGCCCGTCGGGCATGACCTGGCACACCTCGATCTCGGCGTCGCCGGCGATGCCGATGATGCCCTTGCCGGTGTCCGCGCCGACGATAATGCCGGCCGCGTGGGTCCCGCTGCCCATCGGGTCGTGGGCCCAGCCCTCGGTGGTGCCGCGTACGACGTCGATGCCGGAGCGCACGCGTTGTTTCAGGTCGGGGTGCTCGGCGCTGACCCCGGAGCCGATGACCGCGATCTTGATGCCGAAGGCGCGGAACGTGGGTGGCAGCCGGTCCAGCCGCATGGCCTGCTGGCCCCAGCCGTAACTCTGCCGCTCCTCCAGTCCCGGGTAGACCTTGGCCAGCGGGGTGAGAGTGACGAGGTTCTCCTGGGTCGCTGACAGGTCGGGGCGATGGATCCACCGGTCCGCGTAGCCGCCTCTGGGGCGGATGTACAGGGACTGGACGGACTGCTCGGTGTCCGTCGCCAGCGTGACGGTGACCTTTCCATCGGCGGCGGTGATGCCCTGGCTCGGCCAGGTCGCCCCGATCAGGAACACCGCCGCTCCGGCCAGCGGTTCGCCGTCCGGGCCGCAGACGCGCAACGAGATCTCCACGGGCTCTTCCAGCGGCACGACCAGTCCTGGGTCGCGCAGCGGCAGGATCCCCGCGGTCGGGGCGGGTCCGGTCCCGGACAGCGGCAGGTCCGGCTCGACGTGCACGTGCAGCGACCGCATCGCCGGCAGCTGGGTTTCGGCCGCCTCGATGACCGCGATCTCCGGGCAGGAGGGGAGCACCCCGGCCGACTGCAGCTTCTCGGACGGCTGAAGTCTGCGGATCACTCTGACCTCGGGCATCCGCTCCAGCCGGTCGCACACCGCGTCCATGCCCAGCTCGGGCACCCCCGGTGGCAGCAGAATCTGCGGCAGCGCCGTCACCATGTACCGCTGTCGGCGGGGCTGCACCGTGACCGGTGACGGCGCGCCCTTCTTACGTGGCCCCGTTTCCCTCCCTTCGGGCCCCGGACCACCCGCCCCTGCGCCCTCGGACCCGCTCTCGCGGCTGTTTCCGGGCCTTTCCTTGACCATCGCGTCCACCTTCACCACGGGAATGTCGTCCTTGCTCCTGATCCGACGACGGGCGGCTCACGCACGGTGAGGCGGTGTGCCCGGAAGACGACTCCCGGGCACACCGCACAGCGAGCCGCCCGGGCGTCAGCCGATACCGAAGGGCTGACCCATCTGGCCGAAGCCGGGCTGCTGGTACTGCGGGAACGGCTGGCCGAACTGCTGCGGGCCGTAACCGCCGGCCCACGACTGCTGGCCCTGCTGGCCCTGCTGGCCCTGTTGGCCCTGCTGGCTCTGCTGCAGCAGTGCGACGATCGCGGTCGGCAGCGCCTGCTGCACGGACTGCTCCACAGCGCTCCGCACGCCCTGATGCAGCGAGTGGTGCAGCGCGACAGCCAGGTACGGGTGCGCCTGGTGGGCCATGCCCTGCTGTTGCAGCTGCTGCTGGACCTGCTGGATCTGCTGGAGCGTCTGCTGCAGGCGCTGCGCGACCTGCTGGCTCGCCTGCTGACACGCCTGCTGGATCGCCTGCTGGACCACCTGCGCGAGCTGCTGCTGCGGGGCCCCGATCTGCTGCCCGAACTGCTGCTGCAGGGATGGGGTACCGGTCATCACCGACATGAATGCTCCATTCGACGTCACGGGAAAGCCGACATAAAGGGTTATGTTGGCTTTTTCGGAATGAATCCGACGCGCTGAAGCTAAGGTGGCGTCGTCTCGCCCGCAATCGGGCGAGCCTCTCCAGGGGCGGAATCCCCCTCGATCGGATCCGGCGACGGCCCTTACCGCACCCCGACGGTGAACACGAGGAACCACCCACCTACGAGCTGCTGCGGGACGGCGCCGACGACTGGACTGGCCCGGCCACCGTCCTTTGGCACCTGCGGACGCGACGTCCGCGCGGCCTCAGCGCGACGGGTCTCGCGGTCCTGGACGACGAGGTACTCGAAGCCGACGAGGCCGACCTGCTGACATCCTGGCCGCCGCCACCATGCTGGGCTGCGTCTACTACCCGTGGACCGCTCTGCACCCGATCCGGTGGGTCCAGGTCCTGACCCTCGCCAACCCGCTCGTCTACATGAGCAAGGGCCTACGCGCCAACCTCACACCCTCCACCCGCCACATGCCCACCTGGGCCTACCTCACCGCCCTCACCCTCGGCACCGCCGCGGCTCCCCCACCAGACGACTAAAGACGCCCCACCGGAACCACGTCACCCGCTCTCCGCCCCCGGCCCGGGGCTTTGACCGCCTCACCCCAGAACAGCGCCGCCGCTTCCGCCAGACCCGTGGCGGCCTTCGTCGAGGACCTGCGCACCGGCCGCCTCCGCGCCGGCCTCCGCGTCAAGCGCGTCCAGCGAGCGCCGGGCATCTACGAGCTCACCTGGTCCATGGGCACCGGTCCCGCAGGGCGCGCCACGTGGGAATACGGAGCCGAGGTCTACCCCGGCACCCCTCACGTGATCTGGCGCCGCATCGGCACCCACGACATCCTCACCGGGCCCTGATCCGCCAGCGCGGCGTGCAAATCGGTTCCGCCTGCGCGTTGACGGGCGGCTGCATTGCTGGGAATGCTGGCGGGCCGTCCCTGGAGTGGGCGCATGACTCTGGTACTGGATCAGCTGCGTGAGTGGCAGGGCACGGGCGGCCTTCGAGGATGACGGCGTAGGTGCGGACGGCGTCGTGGCGCAGGTGGCAGGCCAGGATCCGCTGGGCGGCGCCGAGGGCGACGACGCGTACGGCCTCGCGCAGCGTGTCCAGGCTGACCGTGTCGTCGATCGGGGTGAGGCGGGCATGATGCACGCCGAGGTGCCGGATCGCAGCGAAGGCGCCGACCCACCACACCGAGGCGGCGCTGACCGCCCGCACCGCCGCACGGAGCGTCTCGTCCGGCATGCCGTCGAGCAACAGGGACTCGATGTCCTCTGCGGCGTCGGCCAGGGGGCTGATCGTGGTGCTGGGCGTGCCGTGCTCGGTGGGCAGGAGCACCCAGCCGCTCAGGCCCGCGCCGTCGACCAGTGCCTGAGCCTGCGGGGTGTGAAGTTCGGCCGGGCGCGCGGTCAAGGCGCCGGAGGGCATGCCGCCGACCGCGCTCACCTCGGTGGCGGTCGTGCTGAGCTGGGCGCGCAGCTGCGGCAGGTGCAGGGCGAGACGCTGGAC
Organism: Streptomyces sp. NPDC018000; assembly: GCF_044328025.1. Taxonomy (NCBI): domain Bacteria; kingdom Bacillati; phylum Actinomycetota; class Actinomycetes; order Kitasatosporales; family Streptomycetaceae; genus Streptomyces; species Streptomyces sp. NPDC018000. Next base: position 9,342 of record NZ_JBIRGM010000036.1, on the reverse strand, counting down.
GTGCAGGCCATCGGCGAGCGCCTCCCACGACTCGTAGAGCGTCGGCGCGTCATGCGGTGGCGAGGGGGGCACCAGGTCTCCTTCGGACAAGAGGGATGCGGGACGCGCGGGCGTCGAGGACACAAGCCGGGGCAGGCTACCGGCCTTTTGGGCCTGTTCCGGGTCGGTGACGCGCTCGTGCTGCACGGGCTCGCCATTGGGCGCGGACAGGCAGGCCCAGGTCAGCGATCCGTCACGGTCCGGGACACGACCCCAGTGCAGGCAGAGGGACTCGACGATCAGCAGGCCACGGCCGTTCTCGGCATCCGGCTCGGGGCACATAGCTTCGAGCCGTCGGTGCCCTTCGCGATCGAAGACCTCGACGTAGAGCAGTGCGTGGTGGCGCCGCAGGCGCAGACGGATCGGGTCGGCGTCGGTGTGCCGCACGGCGTTGGTGAACAGCTCGGAGACGACCAGCTCCGCGGCCTGAGCGGCGTCTTCGTCCCGCTGTCGCGGTCGCCGAACACCCACCTGTCGTTCCTGGACGGGTGGAACCTGCCGAAGTACCGGTCCACGACCCAGTACCCCGACTTCTTCCGGTGGCGACGCCTGCCCCATCTCAGGAACAAGCCCCACAGGTAGTGGTCCATCGACGCGAACGTCGTCGTGGACGCCACCGCCCGGTAATAGGCCGCCCAACCGCGAACGATCGGGACGAGCCTGCGCAGAACGGCCTCGGCGTTGGCCCCGCGCAGGGCCTTCACCTCGGTCCGCAGCCGCGCCCGGAGTCTTTTGCAGGCTGCCGTGCTCGGCTTGGTGATCAGCTTCCCGCCCCTTCGACGGACCGTGAACCCCAGGAAGTCGAACCCTTCGGAGAGGGTGACGACCTTGGTCTTCTCCTCGTTGAAGCAAAGACCCCTCGGCTTCAGCCAGTCCTCCAGCCGGGACCTGACCCGGTTCGCCTCGTCCGACGAAGTCGTCGGCGTACCTCACCAGCACCGGAGTACCGGGCGCCGCGCCGGGCTCGCGTCCCGTCCGGACCACCTTGTACTCGCACCCGGCGGCCTCTTCCATCCCGTGGAGAGCGATGTTCAGCAGCGGGCTGATCACACCGCTCTGAGGAGTTCCCTCCTCGGTCGGTGCGAACCGGCCGCAGTCGACCACACCGGCCTTCAGCCGGCCCCGGATCAGGTCCCTGGCGGGGAACTGTCCGACGGAGGCAGTCAGGTGGTCGTGGTCGATGCGGTCGAACGCCGCCGCCAGGTCCGCGTCCAGCACCCACAGACGCTTCGGGGCCTTGCCCTTCACGTCCAGAAGATCGCTCCGATCGCGTCCTGACAGCTGCGGCCCGGCCGGAAGCCGTACGACCTCGGCTCGAACCGCGCCTCCCACTCGGGCTCCAGAGCGTTTTTCACGCGCGCCGACACCCCGGCCGTACCCGGACAACAGGTCACCGCGGGCCTCTTGGCGACGGACCGGTACCGGGACGACGTCGACGTCGCCGCGCTGATCACGCTGCTGCCCGGCCCGCTGCGCAGCGCCACGACGTACGCGCACACGGCGAACTCGCCGGGGGCGTGGTCCGTGCTCGCGGACGTGTACAGCACGGTCTACTGGCTTGCCGCGCGGCACCGGTGGATGGACATGGCGGAGCTCGCGGTGACGCGTCAGCGGTGGGCCGTCGAGCAGCAGCCCAGCCCCCTCGCGCAGGCGTTCAGTTCCCGGGACCGGGCGGGCACCTACCTCAACTTCGGGGACGTCGAGCGCGGCCTGGTCGTCGTCGACCGGGCGATCGTGGCCGTGCAGTCGGCCCCGCTCGGCACGGCCGACCGTGACCTTGCGGTGGGCATCTTGAACCTGCGCGGGATGACGCTGGCCGGGCGGCTGCGGGACAAGGCCGAGGGCAAGCGCGAGGCGCAGCGGCACATCGATTCCGCCTGGCGTGCCGCCGCCTCGTTCCCCGCCGGCGATGTCGACGCCCATGACCTCACCTTCGGGCCGCAGAACACGTTCACGCATGTCCTCGCGACGCAGGTCGACCTGGGCCGGCCGCGCGATGCGCTCGCCCTCACCGACGATCTGGACGAAGCACTCGAAGGTCTGCCGCCGGCCCGGGTCGCACCGACCCGGATCAATGCCGCGCGCGCCCAGCTCGACCTTGGCGACCGCGACGGCGCGCTGGAGAACCTTTCCCTCGCGTTCGACGCGGCCCCCCAGATGGCCCGCATCCACCCAATGGGCCGCGAAGTGCTCCGCGTCCTGGTCTCCCTGCACCGCCGCGCCAACCCCGAACTGAAACGGCTGTCCCGCCTCTCCGGTATCCGTCTCTGAAGCCGCGCGGCGTACTCGCCGTCCTCGGCCCGCCTGCACTGCCCGGCGGGCAACGGCTTCTAGTTGGTCAGCGGGGTGGGACGGTGAGCAGAGTGTGGAAGCTGGCCGTGCTTGCGGGTTCGCCGACAGGGTGTCCCTGGGCCTCGATCCAGGCGTGGGCGGCGAACGGGTGGGTGCGCACCCCAGTGCACCAAGTGGGCCAGGTGCCGCGGGCACGGCAGAGCAGGGCGGTGGCCACGGAGCGCCGTAGGCAGTCCTGGCCGGAGCAGCGCAGGTTGACTGAGACCACGGCGGTCCTGGCGGCGTGGGCTTGGGCGGCCGTGGCGGGGCGGGCGCCGCGGCGGACGAGTTCCAGGGTTTTGCGCAGTCGGTGGGGTCGCAGGTGGACAAGCGGCGTGGCGGCGGCCACCGCGAGAAGGGGGAGCACGCGGTGATGGAGCGGCAAGTGGGTGCGATGTTCCAGGATGACGGGAGTGCTCATGTGCGGACCGTCAGGGTCGCGGCCTGGAGTTGGTCGGTGATGGTGGTGACGTCGCGCCGGGCCTTGTCGAGGGTGAGGTCGTACGTGGTCGCGAAGTCTGCGGCGATCTGTTCGGGGTCGCGGCCGGCAAGCAGGTCGTGCAGTACGCGGGTGCCGGTGGGGTTGAGCTGCCAGTAGCGACCGGTGCGCTCGTCGAGTAGGACGGTTCCATGCTCTGTCGCGGTGGTGGCGACGTCGGCCCGCAGTTGTAGTTTCATCGGTGCTCCATGAGCGCGGTGGGTGGCTGAGGTGTTGGCGTTGCGGCGGTCGCGATGCGCAGCCACATTTCGCAGCCCAGGAGGTTTTCGAGGGCGATGACGGTGCTGTTGTCGACCTGGGGTGCCAGCAGGCGGGCCCTGAGGACATCGGGGTCGATCAGGCCGCGAGCGGCGAGGGCTGAGTCTGTGAATACCTCCAGCAGAGCGGGCAGGTTGCGGCGCAGGCCCTGGCGGACGTCTTCCCCGTACTCACCTTTGGTGCCCCGCTGAGCGATCGAGGGGGGCAGGATGGCGTGCATCGCCTCGGCCAGCAGAGGCTTGTAGCGCCAGGGACTATTGCGCTCGTGGAGCCGGACGGCGAGGGCGGCCTCGACCACACGGTCGTCGTAGTAGGGCAGTTCGAGCCGCATCCCTGAAGTGCTGAACAGCCGTGCCAGTTGGCGGTAGGCCGGGGTCATCGTGCGCAGAGTCGACAGCGTCGCGTGCTGGCCGCGCTGGTCGGCCAGTGGGAGGGCCTGCGCGGCGGTGGCGCGCAGTTTTTCACGGGCGGCGTCAAGGGCGGCTGGGGTCGCCCAGGGTGCTGCCCGCCATGGGCGGCCCCAACCGATGGAAGGCGAGCGGCGCGCGGGTGGCGGGTCGGTGAGGTGGGCGGCTTGCTCGCGCCACCAGGTGGGCATGTCCCGGGAGTCGACCAGAGCGGTGAGGGTCGCGCCCAGCGGCCAGCGCCCCAGGGCCCGGTACCCGCGCAGGTGCGTGAATGCAACCCGTGGGTGGCGGCGGGCAAGGTCGTACAGGTGGGATGTGGAGGGGGCGTGGAAGAGTTCGTCAGCGCCGTGTCCGGCCAGATGGGTGCGCGCACCGCGGGACGCCAGCATCTGCGCGCTGTGTCGGGTGCGGCTGTGCGTGCGTGCGAAGAGGTACGGCGCCTCCGGGTCCCCGGTCTGCTCCGGGGCGTCGAAGACCGACGGGTGGTCGTCGGGGTGGAGCACCAAGTGCTCCGCGCCCTTGAGTGCGGCAATGGCCTGGGCGGCGTACACGGCGTCGTCGTTGCCGGCCTCACTCTCGCCCCAGCGGAAGGTGAGCAGATCCGGTGTGTCCAGGCTGGCTGCCAGGAAGCACAGCGAGGTCGAGTCCATGCCGCCGGACAGGTCCGCACTGACCCTCGCCATCGCCGGGCTCTCAGCGCTGGTGCGGTCGGAGCAGGGGCGGCGGGCCGCGACGGCCGCTTGCAAGGCCTCGCGCACCGCGACCGCGCCTGCGGCAAGCGGTTCGTCAGCAACCGGCGGCAGCCACCAGCGCACTGGCGTGGTCGTGGCACCATGACGCTCCACACGCAGGTAGTGATCGGGGGGCAGCGCCAGCACGCCGTGCCACATCGACTGCTCGCCCAAAGGGGGCGGCAGATGCCCGCCGCACGTCACCCGTGTCGCCAGTATCTGTTCGTCGATGCCCGCACCAGTCAGCGTGGCCAGCAGGTCGGCGCGGTCGCTGGCGACCGTCACCGCGCTCACGCGGGCATGGAAGACCCGTCGCAGCCCAGTCACACTGCCTTGTACCCGCAGCACGCCGTCCACCGAGGCCACCATGTGCGCGCTGCCGGGCAATGTCCGCACCACCGCGTCCAGATCCTGCACCCTACGCACTGCGGCAATCAGCTCGCCCAGCCTGGTGGCGGTGACCGGGCAGGACCCGATCACCGCCACCAGGTTCGACCCGGCACAGGCGACGGTGAGTTCCTCCCTGGCCCAACGACCCACCAGCCACGGACGCCCCGACGGGTAGGCCACCACCTCGGCCTCCATCAGCGCCCCCGAGGAGGCAAGCGGCCCCAGCCCCGGAATATCCGGCAACACCAGCCAACTCCCGGTCGGAGTCACCGCACTCCCCGTCCCCATACACCTGTCCTAGAAGTTGCCGTAGCTGGTGTGTGACTCAATGAGCAGGATGCCCTTGCCCTCTCCGAGGGTGTCCTCGTTAAACTCGCCCAGCGCCACGAGCGCCGGTGCCTCGTAGGGCTCCACAGCCGTCTGCTCTTCCATCACGACTCCTTCTCTCACAGGTTCGTAGCCATACAGCTACAAGCCGAAGTATCGGAGCACTTACGGCCTCACATGACTGGCTCACCCGCGGTAGGACCCAGACGGGTGACACGAAGCCTCGGGCCTTGACCCGAATCCTGGGCACGGGGGTAGCTGGATAGGTGTGGGGTCTCATGTAACGGAATTCGGGTGTTCAGGGGCGCTGTGCGTGGCGTGTGCGAGGCCGTCGAGCATGGTCTGAGCGGGCGATCCGTTCCACGGCCCCTGTCGTGGCTGGCTGGTGGTCGGCTTGCTGAAGCCGGCACGGACGGGATTTTCCGGGTGTCGGGATTTAGTAGCGATCCTGAAGATCCTCTTGGTGAAAGCCCTTGAGATTTGGCAAGTTGTGGCGTGGGTGTCGTGCGTGCCTCGGTCACGCAGTGGCCCAGTGTCGGGCCCGTCGGATTCGTCGGAGGGGCGTGATGTTTGCATCGGGGGAGGCGAGGTCATGGGAGACCGGGTTCTCGGGGACAGGTACCGGTTGCTGCGGCAGGTCGGCGAGGGCGGCATGGGGCAGGTGTGGGAGGCGCGGGACGAGAAGCTGGGCCGGCTTGTCGCGGTCAACGGGTGGCGCCGCCCAGCTCGGCGCCACCGGCCCCGGTCGGTCCGGCCCATTCGGCGTCTGGCCCGTCGACGACCACCGGCGGCGATCGGTTCGGGTTTCTGGACTGCCCCATCGCGCGCGCGTGTGTAGAGGACTCTCAAAACTCCCGGACGAGGACCGGCGCGGCGCGGCCGGTGGGGTAGTCGTTCTCGTCCAGTGCGGCGCTGACGGTTAGTCCGGTGCTTGTGTGGGTGGCCGAGATGGTCTGCAGCAGCACTTCGTAGCTGGTCAGCGGCTGTCCGCGCAGGCTGTGGGTGATCCGGGAGAACAGCCGGTGTTCGATCTTGTTCCATTTTGAAGTGCCGGGCGGAAAGTGCATGACGGTGATGCTTAGCCCGCTTTCGTCGGCGAGAGCGGCCAGGCCCATCTTGAACAGGTGGGAGTCGGCCGAGTTCGCCCCGCCGGAGTCCGCGGTGACCAGGAGCCGGTCGGCGCCGGGGTAGTCGAGGCGGCCTTGGGCCTTCCACCAGCGGCGCAGGGACTCCACTGCGAAGGCGGCGGTGTTGCGGTCGGTGCCCACGTTCACCCAGCCGCTGTCGCGGCCCAGGTCATAGATGCCGTACGGGATGGCGATGGGGGTGTCGGGATCGACGAAGTCGTGGTCAGGGGCGGTGATCGGCTGGCCCTTGGGGCGGTAGGTGCGGCCGGGGCGGGCGAAGTCACCGATCGGCTCCTTCTTTTTTGCGTCCACGCTCACCACCGGCATGCCTTGGGTCAGGAAGGATTCGACGGCGGTATTGATGTGACGGAACTGGGCGTCGCGGTCGGGCACGTGGCTGCCGGCCCTCGTCTTGGCCATGCCCTGCAGGCTGAAGCCCATTGCATGCAGCAGGTCTGCGACGACCGGGGCGGTGACTGGATGGCCGGCCTTGGTCAGCTCGCGGGCCAGATCCCGCAGCGAGGCGGTGGTCCAGGGGGCCATGCTGTCGGTTCGCACCGGCTGATCGCCTCGGCGTTCAAGGAAGCGGCACCCCTGGCGGAGCCGGCCGATCCCTTCCGGAGCCGGGACGCGACGACCACCGAAGCTGCCAGGGGCGCGGAGGTGGATGGGGTCAGGAGCGCAGAAGAGTCCTGGCACGGGCGAGGGCTTCTCGGTTGATTTTACGGAAGTCCGCAGCTAGGGATTGGTGGTCTTTGACCCATTGAAGGGTGTACTGCTCGAACAGTTCGCGTTGTGCCTTTGACCGCCCAGTCTTTTGGTCGCATTCGGCGGAGCCCACAGCTACCTGGATCGCTGTACGGCTGCCGGGCACGGTGTGGGAGGTGGTGGCTGCGGATTGGGCCGCTTCTCCCGGATCGGCGAAGTGGTAACCCTTTGTACGCATGCATGCGCTCCAGCGTTGCGTGGCTTGGACGTAGCGGGGCTGTTGCTTCACGACTTTGTTCACGGGCAGGAAGCGGGAATTGACGAATGTGTCCGCTCGTACCCATTTCTCGTAGTCGCCGTAGAGTTCAGCTCGCGCGTGCGCAATACACCCCGAAGTGGGTGCTTCCATGGTTCCCACGCCCGGTACCTCTACCGTGAACTTTCTCTGCCCGCGGTCGCCGTACAGCGCCCGTCCCCAAGAGCTGTGCTGCGCGGAGGTCAGTGTGTCGAGATAGGCAGCTTGCCGGCGCTCGGCCCTGCCGGGTTCCTGCTCCGGTGAGGTGGTGCCGAACCCTTTCCGGCGGGCCCGGTCCACGTCGTCTCCGTGCAGCTCTCTTGTCCGTTCGTCGTCTGCGGACCTGGCGGCTTCGATGGTTATTGGGTCGTAGAAGTAGTCGAACCCCTGCTTCGCCATGCATCTCTTGACCAAGGTCATCTCCGCCTCGGAAAGTAGCTGCCTGGTCTGCGGTGCCAGTGTCAGCGCATCCGTAAGGTCCTGGAGTTCGGCCGCCGAGCGTACAGTGCCACCCGTGTTCACCTCAGAGGGAGCGGAACATGCAGCGACGGTCAGGGCGAGGGCCGCAGTGGCGAGAACTAGGGCACGGGCCGTCATACCACTATGAGTCATCGGTTCTCTGACGTCGGAGGGACGGGGGACCGGTACGGGGAGAGCCTCCCCGTACCGGTGCCACCGCAGGGAATTCGCCTGTCAGCAGCTGGGGACCTTGCGGAGGGACTCAGTGTCCAGCGCAGGGGTGTGGTTGGTCCAGATCGATCCGGGCCTGGAGCACGCGATGTACCCGACGTAGCCGGTCTGCGAGTACAGCTCCATCGCGTACTGCGACATGTGGTTGTACGAGGAACGGTCGCGGTTCTTGAAGGTTCCGAGATCGGACACGTGGTAGCTGTACTTCTGTATCGCTCCCTTGTTGCCGTACTCGGGCCACATACAGAAGTAGCCCGAGGGGCAATCGCTGGTCGCCGCCTGCGCGGTGGGGGCGGACAGCAGAGCCCCCGCAGCAAGCCCCGCAGCGACGAGTACCGATGACATGGCTTTCCTGATCAGTGCACTCACCTCGATCGACGGCTCCGCGCTCAGGGCGCGGAGGACAGAGGAGGCCGGGCGGCGGGCCGCCCGGTTCCGGACATGCAGCCAACGATGTACGGCCGACCTGAAGCGAACCTTGCGAGAAACCTTGAGTGGCAGGTCACACTGCGCATGCCGGGACGCCGCGCACTGGTGAAGTTCCGGTTACTGAGCACGCTCGAGGTACGGGTCGGGGGGCGACCGAAGGAAGTTCCGGCTCCGAGGTTCTTGGCTTTGCTCACTTGCTGATCTCCCGGGCGAGGGCTCGCAGGGCGATGGATTGTTCGCAGCGGGGCGCGTAGGCGAGGAGCGGCCGCTTGGCGCGGACGGCTTCCTTCTGTTCCTTGAGGTCCCCAATGACGCCGACGACGCGTGGGTCCTTTATGTCCATCCAGGACTGGAGGGACGATGTGGCGATGTAGCCGCGGCGTGCGTCGTAGTGGTTGACGACGAGGCCGAGGTAGTCGACGTCAAGTGCGAGGTCGGCGCGCATGTCCTCGATCTGAGAGGTGAGGAGCCCGTAGGCGTCTGCGCTGCTGTCTTCGGCCTGAACGACGATCAGGGTGCCTGAGTTGCCGGGTGCCTCCTGGGGCGGCGGCGTCCGTAGTAGGCGGCGGCGTCCATGCTGATACCGAGGTTGGGTGGGCAGTCGATGAGGATGACGTCGTAGTCCGCCTCGCACAGGCATTCCGCGTCAGGGTCCTGGATGCGGGCCATGCAGGCGGGTGCGAGGCAGAGCGTCCCGTCGGGGTAGACGAACCAGAAGCACCCCTGCGGAAGGCTGTCGGGTGTCGTGGTCACCGGGTTGTCGCGGGTACTGGATGTGGTCCTCGATGGCCGCCGGTACGGGTGTGACTCGGAAGCGGCAGGGTGGCTCATGCGCGGGCCGCGTCCGCTGGACTTGTTGCTGCCACTTGGCTGTAGATCGCTACCGCCTCCATAGCAACCGCCAGTGCATCGTGCAGGCGGCCCACTTCAGAGAGACGATTGCCAAGATTGTTGAGAGCGGACGCAAGACTGGGTTCGTACGCTGCGGGGTTCTCCTCCGCCAGCCGTCGGCGGATCGGTGCCTGTCAAGTCAAATGAAACGAATGTGATGCTATGAGATCTGTTGTTCGGTTTGACGTCGCTTGGCGGGGTCGTTGATCCATGCCTGGCG
>NZ_JBIRGM010000035.1:0-32760 GCF_044328025.1 Streptomyces sp. NPDC018000 | reverse complement strand
GGAGCGGGGCCTGGTCGCAGAGCACCTCCAGGTCACCCATCGAGGCGCCCTTGCCGAACGCGGCGGCCTCCCCGGGTGGGTTGAGGCGCAGGCCGGACTTCGGGTCCTGCTTGCCGTCGCGCTTGTTGAAGGTGGTGCCGTACCCGAAGGCGGTGCTGTTGGGGTCGAAGCCGGAGGTCGCGATGGTGTCCTCGACCTTGGAGAACGCCATGCCCGCGAAGGACGCGTTGTGGTGGAAGCCCATCCGGCTGGTGTCGAAGAAGCGGGTGCCTCGGGGGGAAAGCCCGCAGCCGTTGTTGGTGTCCATCACATACGCCCCGTCCGCCAGGCACGCCTTGTTCAGGTCACCGCCGGACAGGACACTGGCGACGGAGCCGGGCGTGGGGCCTGCCGGCGCGCGGTCGCCGAAGCGGTCGCGGAACGCCAGCAGCATGGAACCGTCGGACTCGAAGTCGATCTCACCCAACTCCGGCTCGGGCTGAGCCAGATAGGTCCCGCAGGCCTGGCCGTCCTGGGTGGTCGGGAAGGTGTTGGTCCAGGGGAACCAGCCCGCGCCCCCGCACGGGGGCCCGCCGACCGTGGACTGGCGCGGATAGTCCAGCGGCTGGTCGAGGACCGGCTTCTGGAACACTCCGGTGCCCAGGTCGAAGGGCATGACCACGGCCCTCAGGTCCGAGACCTTCCCGGTGGACTCGCCGGAGCACACCCCGCCGACGTAGCCGATGCCGTCGTGCAGGCCCAGGCCGAACGGGCGCCAGTCCACCGCTGCCGGACAGCCCGGGTCCGGGATGGCGGTGACTTCCTCGGGCGCCGCCGCGGTCGCCGCTGTGGCGTCATAACGGTAGAGCTTGCGGTTGTTGAGGTTGACGACGAACAGGTCCTTGCCGTCGTCGGTGATCTTGATGCCGCCCAGGCTCTCCTTGCCGGGCACGGCGAGGAAGGCGTCGTCAGTACCCGGGCCGTGCGCCGTTGTCCCCGCGTCCGGGACGGTGGTGAACCGGGTGGTCTTCTTCTGCGCGAGGTCGGTCACATAGATTCCGCCGGCGCCGCCCGGACCGTAGTCCGTGGTGCGCTTGGCCACCGCCGAGGAGAACACCCGCTTGTCGGCCTTGTTCCACGCGATGCCGTACAGCGTGCCGGTCTCAGTGTTGGTGGCGATGTTCGTGACGTTGACGTCGACGCCGTCCTGGCCGCGCGCACTGTACGGGAAGGAGACCAGCGTCCGCTGGGTCCCGCCCTCGCGCGTGGCGGGCTGACAGGTCGTCACCAGTGTTGCGTTCTTCTGGCAGTAGTCACCCGGACTCCACAGCCCGGTGGTGTACGCCACGCTCTTCCCGTCGGAGAGGTCGACGAACTCCTCATTGCTGCTCAACTGGTTGGGGGCACCGTCCAGCCCCTGGCGCGAGGCGAAGGCCGGGAACAGCACACCCGGCTTCGGATTCACCACCTGCACGCGGTACTTGCCGTTGGTGGTCTCACCCGCCGTCGGGGTCAGTGTCACGGTGCCGTCGGCCGCCGTGACCCCCTCGACGCCCACACCGGCGTCGTCGGTGAGGGTCACCTTGACGCCCGCGATGCCCGGTTCCAGTGCGGGCGTCCATACCCCGCTGGTGTCCACGGCCCGGATCACCCGGACCGTCACCGATCCGTCTCCCGCCTGCGAGTACGCCGAAGGCGCCATGGCTAACGAGCCACTGCCGATTCCTAAGCCGAGCGCGAGCACGCAGCTGACGCTGCGGCGACCGAGCACGCCCAAACCACGCTGACGCGGCTCGGGCGCGGCTCTCTTCGCTCGTTCATGTGTAGAAGTCATCCCCTGCTCTCAGCGTTCAGAAGGGCCTGCGGCCCTGCCTGTGAGGGAGTAGATAAAGATGCGGAGAACCGCCTTTACGGCGATCTTAAAGGGGATTTAGGTGAGATCTTGGGGGAATGGCGAACTCGGTCTCCATCAACTTCGGCACCTGGGTCGACCGCGCGGGCCCGCACCGCCGAGATCGCCCGAACCCCCGCGGCCGTCGGCCCGCCGTCGGTCGGTGAGCAGACGAAATCCCTTACGTCGGGGCCGCGTTCGGCCGCACGCAAGCGGGTTCGACGGGGTGCGGCGACGGCAGAGCGCAAGGCGGCCGCGGACCTGGGCGTGAGCGAGCAGCATCGTGGAGGGCATCGGCCGTACGTGGGATTCTTTGGTTGGTCAGGGGATGAGCTGGATGTTGTCGGCGGCCGTCGTCCACTCGATCCCGGATGCGGGACGGATGTGGGCGACCCTGACGGTGCGCCCGTTTGTCTCCTCGTGGACGATCGCGGTGAGTTGGCCCTCGCCCCGGCTCACGATGTCCCGCACCCTCTTGTGGAGCCATGGGTGCTCGTCCTCGTGGAAGAAGGACCCGACGCCGCTCACCGGGGGGTCTCCTCGCCGGCCTCGACGTCGTCCTCGGCCCGTGCGAGGAACCTCTCGAAGCCCTCGGCGGTACGGGCCACAAGGTCCGAACTCGGGACGCCGTACTCCGGCTGCTCGTCCGGGTCGTGGGGAAGGGACGTGGGCATCGCGCACTCCTGCGGGTCAAGTTGGTGCAGCGGGCCGCACATTGCGAACGGACGGGACGCGACGCGGCCCGCTGCCTCGGGGGAGCCGCCCGGAGGGTCCTTCAACCTCCGGGGGCGTGTGACCAGTCAATGAGGAAGCTCGCTCGTGGGACCATCTGCGACGCGATATGCGCATACGGCTATGCGCAATGCGGGTACGGGTACGTGCCTGATGGGGATGAAACCCATGATGAGGGGGGACGTTGAGTATTTCGCCCAAGGTCAGGGAAGCGTCCCGGGCGAGGGACTATGGCAAGGTCATCGAGCTGGTGCGCACGGATGCGCGTATGACGCAGACCCAGTTAGGTCAGGCGTGCGGACTGTCTCAGTCGGCGATCTCACGCCTGGAGAAACGTGGAGTGCGCTCGTACGCGACGGATGTGCTGGCGGCGGTGGCCGCACACCTGAGTATCCCGAGGTCGCTGCTGGGTCTCGCGGAATCAGCACGAGATGGGTCCGAGCACGTGGAACGACGCAACTTTCTTGGCGGGGCGGTCGCCATAGCTGTCGCCCCCTCCCTCTCCGTCTTCCCCGACCCCGGTGGCGAAGCATCCGGCCAAGCCGCCACCTTGAGACTCGGGACGGCGTCGTACCGGCGCCTGGACGCGTCGACCCCGTCCCGCGAGCTTGCCGAAGCCGTACGCTCGCATCTCCGGCTCGTCGAGAGCCTCGCCGGGGCGGCGCCGGACGACAGGCACCGGGCCCGCCTGGCGGCAGTCAGAAGCGAGGCGGCGAGTCTGCTGGGCTGGCTCTCCTGGGACATGGGCGATCACGGCTCGGCGCGGAACCGGTACGGCTTGGCGATCACGGCCGCACGAGCCGCCGGTCACCCGCTGCTGGCCGCGTACCAGGCCGGGAGCCTCGCCCAGTTCGAGGCCGACGCGGGCAACGGCGGCCAAGCCCTGAATCTGACCCGCAGGGCCCGCAGGCTCCTCGATGAACGCAGGCCGGCCGTGGCGGACGCGTGGCTCACGTCGGTGGAGGCGCTGGCCCATGCGGCGGCAGGGAACGAACGCGAGGCCGACCGCGCGCTGACCACGAGCCGGTCCCTGGCCCAGAAGCTTGAATATGCGGAACGGCCCCCGTGGCCATGGGTGTTCACGTTCAACGAGGCCGAGGTCGCGGCGGCCCGGGTCACCTGCGGTGCCCGGCTGGGGCGTCCGGGCTGGGTGCTCGACGCCGACACGGAAGCGCTCACTACTGGCCATGCGAAGCAGCGGGCCTTGCTCGTCCTCGACATCGCGGCCGGGCATCTCGCGGCGGGCCGCGTGGAAGCCGCGTTCGCTCAGGCGACCCGTGCACTGGAGACCGGTCTCCAGTACCGTTCCGGGCGGATCGTGGACCGGGCCCGAGCGGTCAGGCGCGCCTACCGAACCGGGTCGCCGCCCAAGGTCGTCCGGGAAATCGACGAGCGTCTTCACAACGTCTACCTGTAGCTGAGGGAGGGCACTCGATGCGTGTGGGAGTCACTGGTCACCGCGGACTGAACGCCGATGTGGAACGGCGCGTCCGCGAACTCCTGGAGGTCACCGTCAAGTCCTACGACGCTGACGAACTGGTCGGCGTCTCCTGCATCGCGGACGGACCCGACGCGTGGTTCGCCCAGTACGTCCTCGCGCACGGCGGACGCCTGGAAGTCGTCGTGCCGGCCGACGGATATCGGGAGAGCCTCCCCGAAGAACACTGGCCGGTGTACGACAGGCTGATGAGCCACGCGGCCGAGGTCCATCAGACCGGCATGACGGACTCCAACTCGGCCGCGCACATGGCGGGCAGCGAGATCCTCGTCGGCCTGGCGGACGAGCTGTTGGCCGTGTGGGACGGGAAGCCCGCTTGGGGCTTCGGCGGCACTGCCGACGTGGTGAGCTATGCGGAGCGTACGGGCGTGCCGGTACGCATCCTGTGGCCCGAGGGTGCGAGCCGCTAGATCCGAACTTCGCGGGTGATCCCGCTCGCGGACTCCTCAAGGGTGATGTACGGCACGAACCACTGCGATCAGCCCGTACCTGACCGACCACATCATGCGGTTCGGCACCTACGCCACCACGGAGCTGACCGTGCGCCCGGATGCGTTCGACCTGCACTTGGGTGTCGAGTTCGAGGCGGAGGAGGAAGTGCCGACCGCGGCCTGAAAGGCTCCTGGTGCGGCGGGGAAGGCCGCTGGTGTGGTCACTGGTCCGTGTAGCTGGCGGCGTTGTCCAGGCGGGTGGTGAGGCCCGGCAACCGCCGATCTGGCAGGGCGATCGATCTGGAGGTCATGGGGTGTCGGCTCGCCACGCGGGATGCACTGCGGGATAGAGGCTGACCAGGAGATATCCAGCCGCGAGCACAAGTAGAGCCGTGGTGAGGCTGGTCATGGCGATCAGCAGGCCAGCGCCGAAAATGCCCACCGGCACCGCGGCCACAACCGTGGCCGTGATCGCTCCGGACACGCGTCCCCGGAGCTCCGAGGGAATACGGCTGAACTGGACAGCGGTCAACAGCGGGTTCACTGGTCCAGCAGCGATGCCGGCGAGAGCCATGGTGAAGACAAGCGTGGGAGTTCCGGGCATCGCGGCGATGACGAAGAACTTCGGGGCCCCGGAAATCAGCAACGCGCCGGTCAGGATTACGTGCCGGGGGAACCGATGCCCAACTGCACCAAACAGGACCGCGCCCGCCAGGGCGCCGGCGCCGAAGGCAGCGACCGAAAGACCCAGGGCGAGCGGGTTGTTCAGCACCTGCTCGGCCAAGGTGGGCAGAAGCACGGTGAACAGGGCGTTGTCGGCCATGTTGGCGAACATGAACACCACGAGGATCCGGGGCAGCAACGTGTCCTCGCGGATGAACCGCAGCCCTTCCCTGAGCTCCGCGAGGTACCGCGACGTGCCTTTCGACAGGTGCGGAGCCTTGCGAGGCGACGCTCGGGGCACAGTCAGTCCCACGATCAGGGCCGATACCAGGAAACTGGCCGCATCCATGTACAGCACAAGAATTGGCCCGAGAGCTGCAAGGAGCACGCCGCCGAGTAATCCGCCGGTGAGCTGGGCGAGACGCATCACTGTCTCGTGCGCGCTCATCGCGCGTTCCAGCCGCATACCGCTGGCTTCGGCCAGGTCGGGCACGAGGGAGCGGCGGGCTGTTGTGCCTGGAACGTCGAGCATCGAGCCGGCGAACGTGAGGACCAGCAACAGCCAGAACGACAGGTGGCCCAGCATGTACAGGACCGGGATCGCGGCCACCGTCACGCCGCTGGCCAGGTCGGCATGGACACTGCTGCGGATGAACCCCATGCGGTCCACCAGGGGGCCGCCGAAGATCCCGGCCAGCACCACGGGAAGGAAGTAGGCGACCCCGCTCAGCCCGGCCCGTGCGGGATCACCGGTGGTTTCCAGCACGAACCAGGGAATCGCGATCAGGGCGATCCGGTTTCCCGCGACCGAAACCGCCTCGGCTGCCAAGACAGCGCCAAGCGCTCGCCTTGCCAAACGCGTTGACGTGCCTGAAGAAGTCACCTGGTTGTCGGCTCCCAACCCATGATGGTGGCCTGGTCAGTCGGAAAGTACCAGTCCATGGGGTCGGGCTGCCTACCGAAGTGCCCGCGGATACGCTGCTGCCACCTGGCCCGACGGCCAGCGCCTCACCTGGGCATAACCGCAGGCCAACAGCCTCCAACCGCCCCGACCACCTGGCCCAGCACGGGAGTTCCTCAGCCGCCGGTGGTTCCCCGCCGCACGATCTCCCGGGCCAGCGCGACGAGGTCGGCAAGGGCCGGATGGCCGGGGGCGTCACGCCGGGCGAGCAGGACCGGGACGGCCGGGGCGTCGACGAGCGGGCGGTAGACGACCCCGGTGTGCGGGTGCATGCCGGCGGTGGAGGCGGTGGAGACACCGGTGCCCCGCCCCGCCGCGATGGCGGTCAGCCAGTCGTCGGTGTTGGCGACGGTGAGGGTCGCGGCGGGCCTCGCGGCCGGCGGCCACAGATCGACGGTGGTGGTGCCGGAGACGGTGTTGAGGACGACGGTGCCGCCCGCCAGATCGGCGAGACGGAGCGTGGCGCGGGCGGCGAGCGGCCCGTCCGCCGCCACCGCCGCCACCCGGTCCTCTTCGAACAGCACCTCGGTGACGAGCCCCGGCGCCTCGACGGGCCCGCGCAGCAGTGCGGCATCGACCTCGCCACGGGTCAGCCCGGCGGTGCGGTCGTCGATCCGCAGCAGTTCGAGCGGGGTCTGCGGGTACCGCTCCTGCCAGCGGCGGAGCAGCGGCGTGGTGTACGGGCCGAAGGCGGACCAGGCGTGCCCGACCCGCAGCGGCCAGTGGCGCGGCCCGCCGGAGGCGAGTGCCTCGTCGAACGCGGCGACCGCGGCGGTGGCCTTGTCCCGGAACGCGATGCCTTCGGGGGTGAGGACGAGATGGTGGGTCGACCGGTCGACGAGCCGGATGCCGAGGTGCCGCTCCAGGGCGGCGAGCGTACGGGAGACCGCGGGCTGGGTGAGGCGGAGGCGGGCGGCGGCGCGGGTGACGTTGCCCTCGTCCGCGACGGCGAGGAAGGCGCGCAGATGGCGGATCTCGATGCCGCGAACGGGGTCGCGGCCCGACCGGCTTCCGGTACGGCCGTCTTCGCTGCGTCCCAGGCTCATGCGCGAGGAGCATAACGGGAGCCCAGCAGGCATTTCACGTGCCACGCGGAGATACCTACCGTAAGAGGAGATACCGCAGGGATACCGCATGACGTGAGTGCAGTATTTTCAATCAGACAGTGCATTGAAATGCACCTACGGACTTCAAAGGAACACTTCAGGTGAACGACCAGCGCAGTGCAGCGGGGGCCGCGGCCGCCGCCGTACCGGAGGCGATATCCGACGTGGGCGGGGCGGCGGGTCCCGTACCCCCCAAGGGCCGCAGGGCGGCACTCGCCCCGATCGCGCTGGTGGTCGCGGGCGGCATCTCCGTCCAGTTCGGCTCCGCGGTCGCGGTTCTGCTGATGCCGCGGGCCGGTGCGCTCGGGGTCGTCACCCTGCGCCTGGCCGTCGCCGCGCTCGTCATGCTGATCGTCTGCCGCCCGAAGCTGCGCGGCTACACGCGAGCCGAATGGGGCACGGTCCTCGCGTTCGGGGCCGCCATGGGCGGCATGAACACGCTCTTCTACCTGGCGGTCGACCGCATCCCGCTGGGCGCGGCCGTCACGCTGGAGGTGCTGGGTCCGCTGGCCCTCTCCGTGATCGCCTCCCGCCGCCTGGTCAACGTGGTGTGGGCGGGCCTCGCGCTGGGCGGAGTCGTCCTGCTGGCCGGGGGAGGCTTCGACCACCTCGATCCGGTGGGCGCCGCGTACGCGCTGGGCGCGGGCGTCATGTGGGCGACGTACATCGTCTTCAGTGCCCGCACGGGCCGCCGCTTCCCCCAGGCGGACGGCCTGGCCCTGGCCCTGGTGGTCGCCGCACTCCTCTCCCTGCCCCTCGGCATCATGGAGTCGGGCTCGAAACTGCTGGTCCCGTCCACGCTGGGGCTGGGTGCGGCGGTGGCGGTGCTGAGCTCGGTCCTCCCGTACACCCTCGAACTCATGGCGCTGCGCCGTCTGCCCGCGCCCACCTTCGCGGTCCTGATGAGCCTGGAACCGGCGATCGCGGCCGCGGCCGGTTTCCTCGTCCTCGACCAGGCCCTGACGACCACCGACGCGCTGGCGATCGCGCTCGTCATCGGGGCGAGCATGGGCGCGGTACGCAGTCAGGCCCGGCGCGCGGGGCCGCGGGAACGCACCTGACGTCCGGGGCGGGCCCTTGTCGGCCCGCCCCGGGGGCGGGATCATGGCAGCCCGTCCCGCGAGATCCCACCGGGGGAGTCCATGGTCGTCGCCGCCGCCGTCTATTTCGTCGTCGCCGTGGGCGCGGCCGTGATGTCCGGGAGGAACCTGGACCGCCACCTCCAGGGCCCCCGGCTCCGGGCCGCCTGGGCCGAGGGTCTCACCGCCGAGGCCCAGTGCATCGCCGTGCGCACCGAGGAGGCCCAGGACTCCGAGGGCGGCACCGCCCAGTACATCCACCCCACCCTGGAGTTCCGTACGGCCGACGGGCGCACCGTCGATTTCGAGGAGCGCCAGTCGCGCCTCGCCCCGGCCGAGGGTGACTTCGTGACCGTCTACTACAGCGCCGCGAACCCCGAGGGTGCGACGACCCGGGCCCCGTCCTTCGGCATGCGCCACGCCAGGACCGTGATCACCGCGGCGGGCTGCTTCTTCGCCCTGGTCTCGGCGGTCGTCGTCGCCGTGGTCGGCTGACCTGCCGGACCCCTGCTGGGGGAATCCCGGCGGCTGGCGTCAGTTGACTAGCTCCTTTTTAAGCCGAGGCGCCACTGGCGTCCGAAGCCGGGGGCCGCCGGGCGGGCAGAAAATAATGCAAGCATGCTTGCTTGTTTATTGCTCCGCTGTCATGCTCCTGGGCACACCGCCACGCCCCGAGGGGAGCGCACCGTGTCCGAAGTCGCAGCCGTGATCGACGATCTGCGCGACGAGAGCGATGAACTCGACGTACTGGTAAGGGGATTGACTGCGGAACAGTGGTCCGCGCAGACGCCCGCGCCCAGCTGGAGCATCGCGCATCAGATCGCCCATCTCGCCTGGACCGACGAGGTCGCGCTGCTGGCCGCCACCGATGCCGACGCCTTCGCGGGGGAGGCGGCCAGGGCCATGGAGGCGCCCGAGTCCTTCGTCGACCGGGGCGCCGAGGAGATCGCCGCCGCCCTGGCCCCACAGGCGCTGCTCGCGCGGTGGCGGGCCGGGCGGGAGCGGCTGGAAGCGGCGCTGCGGGACGCTCCGGCGGGTACACGCATCCCCTGGTACGGGCCGTCGATGAGCGTCGCTTCCATGGCGAGCGCCCGGATCATGGAGACCTGGGCTCACGGCCAGGACATCGCCGACGCCCTCGGGGTCACCAGGACCCCCACCGCGCGGCTGCGGCACGTCGCCCGGATCGGGGTGCGGGCCCGTGACTACGCCTACCTGGTACGGGGGATCAAGGCGCCCGAGGAAGAGTTCCGGGTCGAACTCCACGCCCCTGACGGAGAATTGATCACCTTCGGGGCCGAGGACGCACCGCAGCGTGTCACCGGGCCGCTGGTCGACTTCTGCCTCCTCGTCACCCAGCGCGCCCACCGCGACGACCTCGACGTCCGGGCCTCCGGGCCCGACGCCGACCAGTGGCTCGACATCGCCCAGGCGTTCGCCGGGCCCGCCGGACCCGGCCGCGCACCCCGAGGAGGCGGCAAGTGAACGAGCCGCTGCGGATCGGCAACGCCTCCGGGTTCTACGGCGACCGCTTCGACGCCGTGCGCGAGATGCTCACCGGCGGCCCCCTCGATGTCCTCACCGGGGACTATCTCGCCGAGCTGACCATGCTCATCCTCGGCCGGAGCCGGCTCAAGGACCCCACACGCGGGTACGCCACCACCTTCCTGCGCCAGCTCGAAGAGGGCCTCGAGCTCGCCCACGACCACGGAGTGAAGATCGTCGCCAATGCCGGAGGGCTCAACCCGGCCGGACTGGCGGCTGCCGTGAGGGAGTTGGCGCAGAAGGTGGGCGTGCCGGTGCGGGTCGCCCATGTGGAGGGCGACAGCCTCCCCGTACCCGAGGGATTCCTCACCGCCAACGCCTACCTCGGCGGCGCCGGGATCGCCGCCTGCCTCGCCGCGGGCGCCGATGTCGTCGTCACCGGGCGGGTCACCGACGCCGCCCTCGTCACCGGGCCCGCCGCCGCCCACTTCGGCTGGGGACCGGACGATTACGACGCCCTCGCAGGGGCCGTCGTCGCCGGACACGTACTGGAGTGCGGCACCCAGGCCACCGGCGGGAACTACTCCTTCTTCCGCGGCCACGACATCCGCCGGCCCGGCTTCCCGCTCGCCGAGATCCACGCCGACGGGTCGTCCGTCATCACGAAGCACGACGGCACGGGCGGTGTCGTCGATGTCGGCACCGTCACCGCCCAGTTGTTGTACGAGACCGGCGGGGCCCGGTACGCCGGACCGGACGTCACCGCCCGGCTCGACACCGTACGACTGACCCGGGAAGGCCCCGACCGGGTACGGATCTCCGGCGTGCGCGGTGAGGCCCCGCCGCCCACCCTCAAAGTCGGACTCAACCGGATCGGCGGCTGGCGCAACGAAGTCGGTTTCGTGCTCACCGGGCTGGACATCGAGGCCAAGGCGCAGCTCGTCAAGGACCAGTTCGCCCAGGCGCTCAGCCAGGCCAGAACCCAACCCGACGAAGTCCGCTGGGAGTTGGTCCGGGCCGACCGGGCCGACGCCCCCACCGAGGAGACCGCCGGCGCCCTGCTCCGGCTCGTCGTCCGTGACCAGGACCCGGAGGCCGTCGGACGCGCGGTCTCCGGCGCGGCGATCGAGCTCGCCCTCGGCAGCTACCCGGGTTTCCATGTCACCGCCCCGCCCGGAAAGGGCGCACCGTACGGGGTGTTCGAGGCGAAGTACGTACCGGCCGACGAGGTCCCGCATGTCGCCGTACTCCCGGACGGGCGGCGGGAGAGCCAGAAGCCCCCCGTACGGACGCAGCCCCTCCGGGAAACCGAGGAGCCGCCGCTGCCCGAGCCCCTCCCGTCCGACGCCCCCACCCGGACCGCCCCGCTCGGCCGGATCGCGGGCGCCCGCAGCGGTGACAAGGGCGGGGACGCCAACGTGGGGGTGTGGGCCGTCAGCGACGACGCCTGGCGGTGGCTGGCCCATGAGCTGACCGTCGAACGGCTGCGGGAGCTACTCCCGGAGACCGCCGGTCTCACCGTCGTACGCCATGTCCTGCCGAACCTCCGCGCCCTGAACTTCGTCGTACACGGGCTGCTCGGCGAGGGCGTCGCCGCCCAGCACCGGTTCGATCCGCAGGCCAAGGCAGTCGGGGAGTGGCTTCGGTCCCGGCACCTCCCCATTCCCGTATCGCTGCTGGAAGCCGTCCACGCACCGGAGGTGAACGCATGACCGTCCTGCCCACCGGGCTCGACACCGCGAGTCCCGAATACGCCGCGAACCGCGCGGCCATGCTCGCGAAACTCGACGAGCTGGCCGACGAGCACACCAAGGCTCAGGCCGGCGGTGGTGAGAAGTACACCGAGCGGCACCGCTCGCGTGGCAAGCTCCTGGCCCGGGAGCGGATCGAGCTCCTGACCGACGAGGACACGCCGTTCCTGGAGCTGTCGCCGCTCGCCGCCTGGGGGAGCGAGTACACCACCGGCGCCTCGCTCGTCACCGGAATCGGGGTGGTGTCCGGCGTGGAGTGCCTGATCACCGCCAACGACCCGACCGTACGCGGCGGCGCCTCCAACCCCTGGACCCTGAAGAAGGCCCTGCGGGCGAACGAGATCGCCTTCGCCAACCGGCTGCCCTGCATCAGCCTCGTCGAGTCGGGCGGTGCCGATCTCCCGTCACAGAAGGAGATCTTCATCCCGGGCGGGGCGCTGTTCCGCGACCTCACCCGGCTGTCGGCAGCCGGCATCCCGACCGTGGCCGTCGTCTTCGGGAACTCGACCGCCGGTGGGGCGTACGTCCCCGGCATGTCCGACCACACCGTCATGATCAAGGAACAATCCAAGGTCTTCCTCGGCGGACCGCCCCTGGTGAAGATGGCGACCGGCGAGGAGAGCGACGACGAATCGCTCGGCGGCGCCGAGATGCACGCCCGCACCTCCGGGCTCGCCGACCACTTCGCCGTCGACGAGCAGGACGCGCTGCGCCAGGCCCGCCGGATCGTCGACCGCCTCAACTGGCGCAAGGCACACCCGGATCCGGGCCCCGCCGAACCGCCGAAGTACGACGAGGACGAGCTGATCGGCATCGTGCCCGGCGATCTGAAGGTGCCCTTCGACCCGCGCGAGGTCATTGCCCGGCTCGTCGACGGCTCCGACTTCGACGCGTTCAAGCCGCTGTACGGGACCAGCCTGGTGACCGGGTGGGCCACGCTTCACGGCTATCCCGTCGGCATCCTCGCCAATGCGCAAGGGGTGCTGTTCAGCGAGGAGTCGCAGAAGGCCGCCCAGTTCATCCAGCTCGCCAACCAGCGCGACATCCCCCTGCTCTTCCTGCACAACACCACCGGCTACATGGTCGGCAAGGAGTACGAGCAGGGCGGCATCATCAAACACGGCGCGATGATGATCAACGCGGTGTCGAACTCCAAGGTCCCGCATCTGTCCGTGCTGATGGGTGCCTCGTACGGGGCCGGGCACTACGGCATGTGCGGACGGGCGTACGACCCGCGCTTCCTCTTCGCCTGGCCCAGCAGCAAGTCCGCCGTCATGGGGCCGCAGCAGCTCGCCGGGGTGCTGTCCATCGTCGCCCGCGCCTCCGCCGCCGCGAAGGGACAGCCCTACGACGACGAGGCGGACGCCGGGCTGCGCGCCATGGTCGAGCAGCAGATCGAGTCCGAATCGCTGCCGATGTTCCTGTCCGGGCGGCTGTACGACGACGGGGTCATCGACCCGCGCGACACCAGGACCGTCCTCGGGATGTGCCTGTCCGCGATCCACACCGCCCCGGTCGAAGGCGCCCGCGGCGGCTTCGGAATCTTCCGGATGTGAGGCCACAGATGATCTCCACACTGCTCGTTGCCAACCGGGGCGAGATCGCCTGCCGGATCTTCCGCACCTGCCGCGCGCTGGGCATCGCCACCGTCGCCGTGTACTCCGACGCGGACGCGGACGCGCTGCACGTACGGGAGGCGGACACCGCCGTACGGCTGCCGGGCGCCGCCCCGTCCGACACCTATCTGCGCGGCGATCTCGTCGTACGCGCCGCGCTCGCGGCGGGCGCCGACGCCGTCCACCCCGGCTACGGCTTCCTCTCCGAGAACGCCGAATTCGCCCAGGCCGTGCAGGACGCCGGTCTCATCTGGGTGGGGCCGCCGGTCAAGGCCATCGAACTGATGGCGTCCAAGACCCGCGCCAAGGAGCTGATGGCCGCCGCCGGAGTGCCGCTGCTCGCGCCCGTCGACACGGAGAAGGTCACCGCCGACGACCTTCCGCTGCTGCTGAAGGCGGCGGCGGGCGGCGGCGGGCGCGGGATGCGGATCGTACGTGAACTCGCCGAGCTGCCGGGAGAGTTGACGGCCGCCTCCGCCGAGGCCGCCGCCTTCGGGGACGGCGAGGTCTTCGCGGAGCCGTACGTGGAGCGCGGCCGGCACGTCGAGGTCCAGGTCATGGCCGACGAACACGGCGGCGTCTGGGCGCTCGGCACCCGCGACTGCTCACTCCAGCGACGCCACCAGAAGGTCGTCGAGGAGGCCCCCGCACCCGGTCTCGACGACGCGCTGCGCACCCGGCTGCACGATGCCGCCGTGGCCGCCGCCCGCGCGGTCGGCTACCGGGGCGCGGGCACCGTCGAGTTCCTCCTCGCGGCCGACGGACGGCCGTACTTCCTGGAGATGAACACCCGCCTCCAGGTCGAACACCCCGTCACCGAAGCCGTCTTCGGGCTCGACCTCGTCGCCCTGCAACTGCGCATCGCAGAAGGCGAACCGCTGCCCACCACCGCACCCCCCGAGCCGCACGGCCACGCCGTCGAGGCCCGCCTCTACGCCGAGGACCCCGCCCGCGACTGGCAACCGCAGACCGGAACGCTGCACACGCTGGATGTGCCGGACGAACCCGGACTGCGCCTCGACACCGGATACACCGGCGGCGACACCATCGGCGTGCACTACGACCCGATGCTCGCCAAGGTCATCGCCCACGCTCCCACCCGCACCGAAGCCGTACGCCTGCTCGCCCGCGCCCTGGAACGTGCCCGCATCCACGGCCCGGTCACCAACCGCGACCTGCTCGTACGGTCCCTGCGCCACCCCGACTTCCGCGCCGCCCGCCTCGACACCGGCTTCTACGGCCGGCACCTGGACGCCCTCACCCCGGCCCCCGACGAAGCGGACCACCGCATCGCCGCCCTGGCCGCGGCCCTCGCCGACGCCGCCACCCGGCAGCACGGCCCCGGCCCCGCACGCTTCGGCGCCTGGCGCAACATCTCCTCGCAACCCCAGGTCAAGCGCTACCGCGCCGAACCCGACGGCACCGAATACCAGGCCGTCTACCGCACCACACGCACCGGCCCCGTCCCCGAAACCGGAGAACGGGTCATCGCCGCCCGCCCCGACCACATCACCCTCGAAGCCGGCTGCGTCACCCGCCACTTCGCCATCACCGTCCACAGCGACAAGGTGTATGTGGACACCGCCACCGGCTCGTACGCCTTCACCGCCCTGCCGCGCTTCACCGACCCCGCCGACCGGACCGAACCCGGCTCACTGCTCGCCCCCATGCCCGGCACCGTCGTCCGCGTCGCGGAGGGCCTCGCTGCCGGGGCGACGGTCGAAGCCGGGCAGCCACTGATCTGGCTGGAGGCGATGAAGATGGAACACCGCATCCTCGCCCCCGCCACCGGCACCCTCACCGCACTGCACGCGGCCCCCGGCCTCCAGGTGGAGGTCGGCGCCCTGCTCGCCGTCGTCACCGAACCCGCGGACCCCGAACCCGCAGACACTGAGGAGAACGCATGAGCACCGTCCTCGAAACCGAAGAGCACCAGGCCCTGCGCGCGGCCGTCGCCGCCCTCGGAAAGCGCTACGGGCGGGACTACATGACCTCCGTCGTACGCGACGGAGCCCACCCGCGCGAACTGTGGACCGAAGCCGCCAAGCTCGGCTACCTCGGCGTGAACCTCCCCGAGGAGTACGGCGGCGGAGGCGGCGGAATGGCCGAACTCTCCATCGTTCTCGAAGAGTTGGGCGCGGCAGGCAGCCCGCTGCTCATGATGGTCGTCTCCCCGGCCATCTGCGGCACCGTCATCGCCCGCTTCGGCACCGAAGCCCAGAAGCGGCACTGGCTCCCCGGCCTCGCCGACGGCAGCCTCACCATGGCCTTCGGCATCACCGAACCCGACGCGGGCTCCAACTCCCACCGCATCACCACCACCGCCCGCAAGGACGGCGAGGACTGGCTGCTCACCGGACGCAAGGTCTTCGTCTCCGGCGTCGACATCGCCGACGCCACCCTCGTCGTCGGCCGCACCGAGGACGCCAGGACCGGCAAGCTCAAGCCCTGCCTCTTCATCGTCCCGCGCGACGCACCCGGCTTCCGGCGCTCGCAGATCGACATGGAACTCCAGGCCCCGGAGAAGCAGTTCGAGCTGGTCCTCGACGACGTACGGCTGCCCGCCGACGCCCTCGTGGGCGAGGAGGACGCCGGGCTGCTCCAGCTCTTCGCCGGGCTCAACCCCGAACGCATCATGACCGCCGCATTCGGCATCGGCATGGGCCGCTACGCACTCGCCCGCGCCGTCGAGTACGCGAAGACCCGCCAGGTGTGGAAGGAGCCCATCGGCTCCCACCAGGCCATCGCCCACCCTCTCGCCCAGGCCCACATCGAACTGGAACTGGCCCGGCTGATGATGCAGAAGGCCGCCCGCCTGTACGACGAGGGCGACGACATCGGTGCCGGTGAGGCCGCCAACATGGCGAAGTACGCGGCCGGCGAAGCCTGCGTCAAAGCCGTCGACCAGGCCGTGCACACTCTCGGCGGCAACGGCCTCACCCGCGAATACGGCCTCGCATCCCTGATCGCGGCGGCCCGCGTCGCCCGGATCGCACCCGTCAGCCGGGAAATGATCCTGAACTACGTGTCCCACCAGTCCCTGGGGCTCCCCAAGTCGTACTGACGGCGGGACATCCTGTCCCTCCACCGTGCCGCGGCCGCGTGCCGCGGCGCTGAGGTAGCCCAGCCTGAGAGGGGTGCCCGTGACAGCCAGTCACGGGCACCCCTTCAAGGTTTCACCGCACGGCACACGCCCCCCAACGCACCGCGCCCCCGCATTCCAGGGTGCGGTTTCGTGCGTCCGGGGTCAGTTGATGCCTCACGCAGGAAGGGCCTCGCCCCATACCCTGGCAGTGACGAGCTGACCAGAGAGGGGCAAGGCCATGCCAACCGACGCCACCCCGGACCCGCACACCGACCCGTTGGCATTCGGGCAACGAATGCAAATTCTCCGCACCCGTCGCGGTATGAGTCGCCCGGTGATGGCTGGGCTGCTGGGCATGTCCCCCTCGTGGGTGAAACAGGTGGAGCGGGGCGAGATTGGTATGCCGAGGTTGCCCATTGTGCTGCGGATCGCCGAGGTACTGCGGGTCCGGGACCTGTCCGACCTGACGGGCGACCAGAGCGCCCCCGTCGAACTGTTCGTTGGCCCGGGGCACTCGCGCCTGCCGGCCGTCCGGGACGCGGTCAACGCGTTGACCCTGGACGGGGATCGGGAGGCACCGTCGACTGAGCACCTGGCGGCCAGGCTCGCGAGGGCGTGGGCCGCACGTCACCGGTCGGCGAACCACCGGGAGATCCTTGGCGAGTTGCTGCCCGATCTGATCCGCGACGCCCAACTCGCCGTTCGGCAGTCCGATTCCGCAGCGTCTCGGCGGGCTGCCCAAGCAGTGCTGTCCGAGGTCTACTCGCTCTCCCAGTTCTTCATCGCGTACCAGCCTGACGGCGCCCTGCTGTGGCGGGTGGCCGAGCGCGGCATGGTCGCCGCACAGGAGTCCGAGGACCCGCACGCCATCGGCGTGGCCGCGTGGCTGGCTGCGCAGGCGCACCGCGACACCGGCCCGGACCACTTTGACGCGGCTGACGCCATGGCCATGGAGGCGCTCAGCCACCTCAACCGGTTCTTGCCCGACGCCAATGACCGCGTCCGGGCGATCGCCGGGGCGCTCCAGTTCGAGGTCGGGTACACGGCTGCTCGCCGTGGCGAGACCGGGGCGGCGTGGGGATGGTGGGACAAAGCAAAGGCCACGGCGCGCAGTCTGCCCGCCGATTACTACCACCCCGTCACCAGCTTCTCTCAGGCCATCATCGGCGCCCACGCCGTCACCGTGGCGGTCGAGCTCCGCGCGGGCGGGGAGTCCGTACGGCAGGCTGTCGCGGCGGACACAGCCGCGATCCCGTCCCGGCCACGACTGGCCCGGCACAGGATCGAGGAGGCCCGCGCGTACCACCTCGACGGGCAGGCCGAGACCGCGCTCGCCACTCTGGAGAAGGCGCATCAGGCCGCGCCAGAGAC
The DNA here is from genome assembly GCF_044328025.1 of Streptomyces sp. NPDC018000. Taxonomy (NCBI): domain Bacteria; kingdom Bacillati; phylum Actinomycetota; class Actinomycetes; order Kitasatosporales; family Streptomycetaceae; genus Streptomyces; species Streptomyces sp. NPDC018000. Next base: position 15,112 of record NZ_JBIRGM010000035.1, on the reverse strand, counting down.
GATCAAGTACAACGGGTACGCCAGGAGGATCGTCCTGGAGGAGGCGGAGTCGAAGTACCCAGCCCGGCGGCGTCGTGCTGCCGCGTTGGCTGACCAACTCGGCTTGCTCGCCGCGTAGTCGAACCCATGAGCGAGGGGTAGGAATCCTGCCCCTCGCTCTTTGTGCGTGCTCCTACCGTGCTGGTCACCAGCGACCCAACGGAGCCGACATGCCCCTCAGTGCTACCGCGTTACCGTTTCCCAACCCGATGCTCCCGTTCCCCGCACAGCAACGGGGCGGGCTCGTATGTCCATGACGATCAAGGTGTACGAGGTCGACCGGCACGGCCGGACCACGCGCGTCGTCCGGCCGAAAGCCGAGGTCGTCCCGGCGAAGACCGTGGAGCTGTCGGCCGCGCTCCCGCCCTGCCGGTGCGACCGGTGCAAGGGGGCGCAATGACCGCACGACCCGTCCGTCCGGAGCCGGCCCCGGCAGGGTCCGGCTTCGGCTGGTGCCACTGGCACGAGGGACCGTCGGGGACCGCGGTCCTGGTCCTGGTGGTAGAGCAGGGGTCGGGCCCGGGCCGGGAGCTGTACGCGTGTGCCCCGTGCCGGGAGCAACGCGGTCTGTGCCCGTACAGCGAGCAGCCGTGACCGCGTCGGGCGGGCGAGGCTTCCCCGACCCGCGCACGCTGACGTGGGACCAGGCCAACGGTCGCGCCTGCGTCTGGTGCGGGAAGCCCCTCACCACCGGCACGGTCCGCGTCGGCATCGTCCGCGACCAGCTCGGCGCCCACAATCTCGACACCGAGGTATGGACCGGGCCCTGCTGCGCGGACCGCCCGGAATGAGACTCCCGTCCGTGGCCGGTGATCGCGCTCCCGGCCGCGGGCGGGCCGCTACCCCGACCTGCTGAGACGGCGCCCGTGATCCGTCATGGCGTCCGGCCGGAACAGAGAACCATGCAAGCACGCTTGATTGTTCCGGGTTCCGCTGCCACGCTCTGCGGGACACCGTGGGACAACCCGGCGGGACACCCGGGACAAGGAGACGAACCGTATGACGCCGCTCGCCGCCCCCGTCCACGACCGGGGCATCACCACCCTCACCCTCGACTCACCGGCCAACCGCAACGCACTCTCCGCACGGCTGGTCGGTGAGCTGTCCGCCGCCCTGGAGGTGTGCGCGGCCGACGATGCCGTACGGGCCGTCGTCCTCACCCACACCGGCAACACGTTCTGCGCGGGCGCCGACCTCACCGGACCGCCCGACCCGGCGGCGTTCGTCGCCCTGATGCGGCAGATCGTCGCACTGCCCAAGCCCGTCGTCGCCCGTGTCACCGGCCACGTCCGGGCAGGCGGCCTCGGACTCCTGAGCGCCTGCGACATCTCCGCGGCCGGCCCCGGCGCCTCGTTCGCCCTCACCGAATCCCGGCTCGGCCTCGCCCCCGCCGTGATCTCCCTGCCGCTGCTGCCCCGCACCGACCCGCGCGCAGCCGCCCGCTACTACCTCACCGGCGAACGCTTCGACGCGACCGAAGCGGCCCGCATCTCCCTCATCACGCTCGCCGTCGGGCCCGCCGAGGACATCGACCAGGCGCTCGTCCCCGTACTGGACGGACTGCGCAGGGCCTCACCGCAGGGGCTGGCCGCGTCGAAGGAGCTGGTCACGGCTACTGTGCTGGAGACTTTCGACCGGTACGCCGAAGACCTCATCGCCCGCTCGGCAGCACTCTTCGCCTCCGCCGAGGCACGGGAAGGGATGACGGCCTTCCTCGAACGACGGGACCCCGCATGGGTGCTGTGACGCAATCCACCGACAGGACCCCCAAGCAGGACCGCAGCCGCGCCACCCGCCGGCGACTCCTCGAAGCCGCGGTCGCCTGCCTCGCCGAACACGGCTGGGCAGGCTCCACCGTCTCCGTCGTCGCCGAACGCGCAGGCGTCTCACGCGGCGCCGCCCAGCACCACTTCCCGACCCGCGAGGACCTGTTCACCGCAGCCGTCGAATACGTCGCCGAGGAACGCTCCGCCGCCCTTCGCACCCTGCCCGTCCAGGGCCGCACCGCCGTCGTCGCCGCCCTCGTCGACCTCTACACGGGCCCGCTCTTCCGCGCCGCACTCCAGCTCTGGGTCGCCGCGTCCAACGAGGAACAGCTCCGCCCCCGTGTCACCGAACTCGAAGCCCGTGTAGGCCGGGAGACTCACCGCATCGCCGTCGAACTCCTCAACGCCGACGAGACGAAGCCCGGCGTACGCGAAACCGTCCAGGGCCTCCTCGACATGGCCCGCGGCCTGGGCCTGGCCAACGTACTCACCGACGACACCGCCCGGCGTCAGAGGGTCGTGGCACAGTGGGCGGCGCTGTTGGATGGCGCACTCGACTGACCCTGGGGGGACCTGTGGGCGACCACAGCCCCCACCAGCGCCCAGTGAGTCTTAACCAGTCACCAATACACGAGAAAGAGGCGTGGCATGTCCAGCGACCGTCTCATGCGCATCCACAGCGCCGAGTTCCAGGCCATGGCCGAGAGGGTCCTGCGGGTCACCGAGCTCACCTCCCGCCTGAACGTGCTGCCCTTCGAGGACGAAGCAGGCAAGGCGGAACTGTTCGAGCGGATCCTCGGCAAGCCGCTGCCGCCGAGGGTCACGATCTATCCGCCCTTCTACACGGACCACGGTCTCCACCTCGACCTCGCCGAGCGCGTGTTCATCAACCAGAACTGCACGTTCCTGGACTACGCCGGCATCCGGCTCGGTGAGCGCGTGATGGTCGGCCCGAAGGTCACGTTCATCACCAGCGGCCACCCGGTTGATCCCGAGGAGCGGCGGCTGTACCTCACCGGCGCGCCCATCGACGTGGCGGAGAACGTGTGGATCGGTGCCGGTGCCACGATCCTGCCCGGCGTCAGCATCGGCCGTGATGCCGTGGTCGCCGCCGGCGCGGTGGTGGCCGATGACGTTCCCCCGGCAAGCCTGGTGACCGGCACCAAAGCCACCGTGCACCGACGGTGGTGACGACCTCTCCGGGAGCACACCGGGCACACCGGGCACACGCAGGACGGGTGAGACTCTGCGGATCTGCCCGGAGGCCCGGTCTCAGTTCCCCAGACCCGCGATCTGCTCGTACCCCTCGATCTCCCGGGGATCACGCGGCCCCGGACCGACGTACCTCGCCGAAGGCCGCACCAGCCGCCCCGTCCGCTTCTGCTCAAGAATGTGCGCCGACCAGCCCGCCGTACGCGCACAGGTGAACATCGATGTGAACATGTGCGCCGGAACCTCCGCGAAGTCCAGCATGATGGCCGCCCAGAACTCCACGTTCGTCGCCAGCACCCGGTCCGGGCGACGCGCGTGCAGTTCCTCCAGCGCGGCCCGCTCCAGCGCCTGCGCCACCTCGAAGCGCGGCGCACCCAATTCCTCGGCCGTACGCCGAAGAACGCGCGCCCGTGGGTCCTCCGCCCGGTAGACCCGGTGCCCGAAGCCCATCAGCCGCTCACCCTTGTCCAGGGCCTTCTTCACATACGCGGTGGCATCCCCGGTCCGCTCGATCTCCTCGATCATGCCGAGGACCCGGGACGGCGCACCACCGTGCAACGGCCCCGACATCGCACCCACCGCACCCGACAGCGCCGCCGCCACATCGGCGCCGGTCGACGCGATGACGCGGGCGGTGAACGTGGAGGCGTTCATGCCGTGCTCGGCGGCCGACGTCCAGTACGCGTCGACAGCCTTGACGTGCTTGGGGTCCGGCTCACCGCGCCAGCGGATCATGAACCGCTCGACCACGGACTGCGCCTTGTCGATCTCGCTCTGCGGAACCATCGGCAGCCCCTGCCCGCGCGCCGACTGGGCGACGTACGACAGCGCCATCACGGCGGCCCGCGCCAGATCATTGCGTGCCGTCTCCCCGTCGATGTCGAGCAGCGGCTTCAGGCCCCACACGGGAGCGAGCATCGCCAGCGCGGACTGCACATCGACCCGGATGTCACCCGAGTGCACAGGGATCGGGAACGGCTCGGCCGGCGGCAGACCGGGATTGAACGCCCCGTCGACCAGCAGCCCCCAGACATTCCCGAACGACACATGGCCGACGAGATCCTCGATGTCGACACCGCGGTAACGGAGCGAACCGCCTTCCTTGTCCGGTTCGGCGATCTCCGTCTCGAACGCGATGACTCCCTCTAGTCCCGGTACGAAGTCGGACATAGCGGCTCCCTCAGGTCGGCGGCTGTACGGAGGCCACAGTGGCCTGCCCCAAGATATTGGCGGGTTTCCCACGACGCGGGGAAGCGTGACATCCGGCACAGCTCCCCGATTCACCGGTGACGGATCGATACCCTCCTTGCCGGGCGGACTCGGCCGCTGCGGCAGGATGGCTCCGTGCCCACCGCAGACTCCCCCTCCGATTCCATCACCGATCCGGCCGCGATGCGCGAGCAGTACCGCTCCGAGGGCTTCACCGAGGACACACTGGCCGCCGACCCGATGCAGCAGTTCGCCCACTGGTTCCGGCAGGTCGCCGTGGGCGGGCTGCTCCACGAACCCAACGCCATGGTGGTCTCCACCGCGACCCCCGACGGCCGGCCGTCCTCACGCACGGTGCTGCTGAAGAAGTACGACGAACGCGGCTTCGTCTTCTTCACCAACTACGAATCCCGCAAGGGCCGCGAACTGACCGCCAACCCGTACGTCTCGCTGCTCTTCCCCTGGCACCCGATGGCCCGCCAGGTCGTCGTCACCGGCACGGCGGCCCGCGTCGCCCGCGAAGAGACGGTCGCCTACTTCCGCACCCGCCCGCACGGTTCCCAGCTGGGCGCCTGGGCGAGCGCCCAGTCGACGGTGATCGGCTCCCGTGACGAGCTGATCGGACGCTACGAGGAACTGGCGGCCCGCTACCCGGAGGGCGAGCACATCCCCGCGCCCCCGGACTGGGGCGGCTTCCGCGTCGTACCGGACACGATCGAGTTCTGGCAGGGTCACGAGAACCGGCTGCACGACCGGCTGAGGTACGTACGCGAGGGCGAGGGCTGGCGCGTCGAGCGCCTGTGCCCGTAGTAAAGGGTCCCGGACAGGCAGAAAAGCAAAGGGTCCCGGACAGGCAGAAACCGTTCCTAACCAGTGCGCATGAGTGAGTCCTGGACCCACTGCTGCGTTCTGGGCGCATCCCGAACGGTGTTGGATGCGCTGGGTTCCCGCTTTCGCGTCCCGCTCGGCGGCACGCCTCCAGGGGCGTGATCCGTTGCGGGTGGGCGGGTTCCCTCACGCCCCCGGTTGCCTGGTCCGGCCTGGGCGGTCCGATGCCCCGCACGATCACTCCGGTCGTGTGGGGGCGGTGCCGTCCGACGCCGGATGGGGTGTCCGAGGGCGCGGCGTCCGATCGCGATGCCGGCGGCATCGTGACGGGACATGGTGCGGTGTGGGGTGGCCAGTGGTTTCTGCCAGTGCTGGGCGCCCCACTGGGAGGTGTAGGCGGGGTCGACGCCAACGATCGCAAGGCCTTGTTCGGCGGCCATGGAGACCAGCCGGGCCTTGAGCTTCCCGGTGGGGATGCCGGAGATCAGCTGCCGGAATTTTTTACGGCGGCCGTGTTTCTCGCGGGTCTTCTCGGTGGTGAAGTCGAGGTCCTCGATGCCGATCGCGGCGGCACCGGTCTGCTTGGCCCAGTGCAGTAACTGGGTCAGGGCGTGGCGGAGCTGTGCGTCGCGGTGGGTGGTGGTGCCGGAGAGGTCGTAGGGGAAGCGGTGCGGGTTGCCGATGGGGTTGCCGTGTGGGTCGAGGTGGTAGGCGGCGAAGTGGTCGGCGTTGGTGTCGACGCCGATGATGCCCCGGGCGCGGGCGGCCTCCAGCGGGATGGTCTGCACCATGGGGCGTTGCCAGGAGGCGGTGAGGTACCAGCGGTGGCAGTCGGTGTCGAGGTGGATGCGGTAGGCGACGGCCCGGTTCGTAGTGATGCGGTCGGCCCACTCCACGCCCCGGTGCGCGAAGCCGATGCGGGTGGTGAGGGTGTAGCGGCCGTGTTGGGTGTTGGCCAGGTGGGCGAGTGGGGCGGGCAGCTTGATGGTCACTTCACCGTCCGGGGTGACGCGGATGGTCTCGTTCCCGAACCGCTTGCCCGACTCACCGTCCGCGGCGATGAACCAGCGCTCCGCCTCCCACCGCTCCCGCCACCGGCCCTCGGTGAACTGGGCTTTGATGAGGTGGTGGCGGGTGTGGAGGAGACGTCTGCCGCCCCGCACCACACGCACCCGCCCGGCCTGCCGGTCGGCGACAACGGCCGCATGCCGCGCCTCCAGCGCGGCGAGGCGCCGGGACTTGTGGAACCACTCGCTGCGGGAGCGGTAGCCGCCCGGGGCCCGCTTCGTCCCCGGCGTACCGATGGGGAGGGACAGGCGGTGGCGCAGGGTCCTGATCGCGGTTTCGAGTGTCTGGATGTGTGCGGTCTGGCAGCGGCGGGCCAGTGCCCACTGGTCGTGCGTGGCCTTGGTGATCGCACCCGCGATCCGTGACGACGACAGCGGCGTCAGGTTCCGCTTGCGTGACGCCCAGGTGTCCGCGCTGTGCTCCAGACCATCCGCGCAGCGGGCTTTGAGGTCACGCGAGGCCAGACGGCCCTGGTGCTCACCGACCAGGCGGAGCACGTTCTCGTCCTGGGGCGTGAGGTGCTTCAGACGGTCCCGGACCGCCACCCCACAAGGCCCCGGCACCACGAACGGTGCCGCCAACTCCCGTAAACCACCCACCACACCACCCCTCCCACCGACCCCGGACACCTGCCACCCAGCCCAACGAGCAACCACCGCCAAGGTCACCCATTCGGCCCAGGACCCCCGTTCCCACCCCGCGAACCCGCCATCAGGGCTCACTCCTGCCCACCACAACTCACTTCAGAGCAGCAAACCGGCAGCAGCTCCCAACCCACCTGGACCGCACAACCGAATTAATGAACCGGCCTATTTCGGAGAAGTCGGTGTGTGCTGGGTCACGTTCGAGTTCAATGGTCTGACGTGCGGTAATGCCGGATACGTCCTGCGGGGGTGCGGGGATGAGTGCGTCCACAAGCGGTGGGACGACCGACGCGCTCGGGCCCGACGAGGGTCCGAAGCCCGGGCCCGGGCCCGGGCCCGGGGCCGAGCTGCTCGCGGCGCTGCTCGACGGGATGGATGCGGCGCTCTGTGCGTTCGACGCGGACGGCACCGTCACCCACTGGAACCGTGAGGCCGAGCGAATCCTCGGCTGGTCCGCCGAGGAGGCTGTGGGCCGGCCCGGGCTGGCCGGGTGGGCGGTGCGGCCGGCGGACGCGGGGGAGGTGCAGGGGCGGCTGATGGCGGCCATGGACGGCGCCGGTCGCCAGGTCCACGAGTTCGCGTTGCTGCGCAAGGACGGCGGGCGGGTGCTCGTACGGACGCAGTCGGCCGGGGTGCGGGGTGCGGACGGGAAGCCGGCCGGGGTGTACTGCGCGTTCGGGGAGATGCATGCGCAGATCGATCTGGAGCGGTCGATCGCGCTGAGCGAGGCGCTGCTCGAGGACGCGCCGTGGGGTGTGGTGCTCGTCGACGCCGATCTGCGGCCGACGGTCGTCAACGCGCACGCGGCACGGGCGCTGGGCAGTGGCCGTACGACGCTGCTGGGGCGTCCGCTGGGGGAGCTGATCGCGCAGGGCGTCGAGGACCTGGAGGGCGCGCTGCAGCACGTACTCGCCGAGGGCGCACCACCGGCGCCGGCCGAGTTGTGGGTGACGTTGCGGACGGCGGAGGGGGACCGGCGGCGCTGCTGGCGCAGCGGCTTTCTGCGGCTGGCGTCGCCGCTCGCCGAGGAGCCCGTTCCGTTGGGGGTCGGCTGGCTGTTCCAGGACGTGACCACGGAGAAGCTGGTGGCGCAGGAGGCGGACCGGTTGCGGTTCCGTTCGAACCAGCTGCACCGGGCCTCGCAGTCGGCGTCCGAGTACGAGAACGCGATGGAGGCGGCGACCTCCTATCTGGACTATGCGCTCGCGGGCTTCGCCGACCATGCGCTGGTCGACCTGGTGGCGGGGGAGCGGCTGGTGCGGGTGGCGGCGACCGCGCCCGGTGAGCCCGGGCCGTGCCTGCCGGTGGCCGGCGGCGGCATTCCGCTGCGGTACGCGGCGGGGCACCCGGCCCTTCAGGCGGTGGACCGTACGGGTTCGGTCCGGGCCAGCGCGGGTGCGGAGCCCGGGGCCGGGGTGTGGGCGGCCGAACGGCAGTGGCCGAAGGATTCGGTGCACGCGCTGTGCGCGGTGCTGCGGAGCAGGGGGCGCACGCTGGGTGTGGTGACGTTTCTGCGCTCCGCCCACCGCACGGCCTTTGAACGCCCGGACGCGGCGTACGCGGAGAGTGTGGCGGTCCGGGTCGCGGCGGCGGTGGATCTGGCACAGGTGGTGGCAGCGGACTTTGCCGGCTGACGGCCCGCAGAGCGCGAGTCCACAGGTGGACGGTTCGTCTGCGGGACGCCGGGACACCGGGAGCCGTAGCGCGGGTCGCCCGTGGACACCTTCAGAGGTTGAGCGAGGCGAGTACGGCCAGCACCCGCCGATTGTCGTCGCACGACTGCGCCAGACCGAGCTTCGCGAAGATGCTGTTCGTGTGCTTGCTCACCGATTTCTCGGAGATGTACAGCTGCCGGGCGATCGCGGCATTGCTCCGGCCCTCGGCCATCAGACCCAGCACCTCTCGTTCCCGTCCGGTGAGCGACTGCATCGGCTCCCGTGCGGACGTCTTGTTCAGCAGCTGGGACACGACCAAGGTGTCCATCGCCGTCCCGCCGGCCGCCACCCGCCGTACGGAGTCGACGAATTCACTCACCTCGAAGACCCGGTCCTTGAGCAGGTAGCCGATGCCGCCGTGATGGTCGGAGAGCAGCTCCCGCGCGTACAGGTGCTCCACATGCTGGGACAGCACCAGAACCGGAAGGCCCGGCACCTGCTTTCGTGCCTCCGTCACCGCCTGCAGCCCCTCGTCGGTGAAGGTCGGCGGCAGCCGCACGTCGACGACCGCGACGTCCGGCCGGTGTTCGAGCAACGCCCGCAGCAGGTCGGGGCCGTTGTCCACCGCCTCGACGACCTCGAAGCCGTTGGCCGTCAGCAATTGGATGACGCCCTCCCGGAGGAGGGCGAGATCTTCGGCGATCACAACACGCATGGCATCTCCATGGTCACGGTGGTGGGTCCGCCCACCGGGCTGTCGAGGTCAAGGGTTCCGTCGAACGTGGCGAGCCGGCGCTGGAGTCCGTGGAGTCCGCCGCTCGTCCCGAGTACCGCCCCGCCGCGCCCGTCGTCGCCGACGGTGACGGACAGCAATCCGTCTCCGTGCCGCAGCCGCACCCACGCCGAGTCGGCCCCGCTGTGCTTCACCACATTCGTGAGTGTCTCGGCGACCGCGAAATATCCAGCGGACTCCACCGGGCCCTGAGGCCGGCCCGGCAGTTCGCTGTCGACCTTCACCGGGATCGGCAGGTCCAGCGCCAGGGCCCGGATGGCGCCCTCGAGACCACGCTCGGCGAGGACCGGGGGATGAATGCCGCGGACCAGGTCCCGCAGCTCGGCCAGTGCCAGACTGTTCGCCTTGCGGGCGTCCTGCAGCAGCCGGTACGCGGTGGCGGGGTCGTCCTTGAACGCCTGGTCTGCCAGCCCCAGTTTGAGCCCGACCGCCACCAGCCGGGCCTGCGCGCCGTCGTGCAGATCCCGCTCGATCCGGCGCAGCTCGGCCGCCTGAGCGTCCACCGCCTCGGAGCGGGTTTCGGTCAGCTGTGCCACCCGCAGCGAGAGCAGGGTCTTCTCGGTCGGCGCCAGCAGTCTGTGCGTGATCCGGGAATGCAGCCGAAGCAGCCGTGTTCCCGACCAGAAGCCGAAGAACAGGAAAGCCAGCCCTTGGAAGAAGGCCAGGATGGACGTGTACGTACTGTGCACCGGCCAGGTCAGCGCATATCCGTACGTGTCGTCCATCAGCGGCCAGAACAGCGGAGTCGCCACCACCCCATGGATGCCGTAGAGGATCATCCATCCCGGCAGCAGGCCGGCCAGCAGGCCGACGGGTATGTTGGCCGTCATCCACAGCAGGTCGCGCCAGGTCGCCGGATCGGTGAGCAGGGACCGCGTGCGCCGCAGACTGCTGGGCAGATCCAGCGGCTCGAAGTTCTGGTCCGTGTGCGGACGGTAGGGCGAGGCGATCGGGACCGAGCACCACTCGCCGGCGAAACGGCGGTGCAGATCCGCCAGGTTCCGCACCGCGACGGTGATGATCGGCAACGTGAGGATCCCGACGCCCAGCGGGATCAGCGACAGCGACACGACCGAAAGGGTCACCAGCGGATAGCCGCCCAGCTGCGAGACGATGGAAAGAGCAAGGCCTCGTCTGGCGGCCACCAGACCGGAGTTCAGCCAGGGGCGGAAGTCGGCACGCAGCCAGGGGCGCACCTGACGGCCTCGCCGGCGGACCGTACGTATCACACCTGGCCAGTGAGTAGTCCGCACGTACAAGTCCCGCTCTTCAGGGCCCGGATGGGCGATCTCGGCAGAACACCGTACGCGGTGTACGGGTGACCGCGGCGCGCGGGCCCTGCACCCGGCCTCGGTGATGAAGGGGTGAACCCGTTCGAACACATTAGCCGTGACCGCAGGGGCCTGACGCCGATCACCGCTGGGAAGTAGGGTTTTCTCCCCCTTGGAGAGGGGGCTTACCCGGGTTCCGGCGCGGCTTCCCGCGCCCCAGACTTCGAGGCATGACCACTGAACTTGCGATGGCGACGGAAGCACCGTCGGCCAAGGCGACGGGCGGCAGTGATTTCGCCCAACTGAGCCGCCGTATAGCCGCCGAAGGGCTGCTCGACCGGCGTGCTGCGTACTACACGGTGCGGATCACCCTCGTCGGCCTGGCCTTCGTCGGCGGCTGGGTCGCCCTCTTCGCACTGGGAGACACCTGGCTGCAACTGGTGCTGGCCGCGGTCATGGCCGTCGTATTCGCACAGGTCGGCCTGCTCTCCCATGATCTGGCGCACCGACAGGTCTTCAGCAGCCGTCGGGCAAGCGAGATCGGCGGCCGGATCGCCGCCAACCTCTGCATGGGCATGAGTTACGGCTGGTGGATGAACAAGCACACCCGCCACCACGCCAACCCCAACCACGAGGAGCGGGATCCGGACGTCGCCCCCGACATCCTGGTGTGGTCCCAGCGCCAGGCGCGCTTCGCCACGGGCGTGGCGAAGTTCATCGGCAGGCGGCAGGCCTACCTCTTCCTCCCGCTGCTGACGCTGGAGGGCCTCAATCTCAGCTTCAACAGCTTCAAGGCACTGCGCAGCCCCACCATGAAGCGCCCGTTCCTCGAAGGCGCCCTGCTCGTCGCCCACTTCGTCGCATACTTCGGACTTGTCTTCGCCGCGCTGTCTCCCGGCAAGGCGTTCGCCTTCATCGCGGTCCATGAGGCGCTCCTCGGCGTCTACATGGGCAGTGTCTTCGCGCCCAACCACAAGGGCATGCTCATGGTGACCCCGGACATGCGGCTCGACTTCCTGCGCCGCCAGGTGCTGACATCCCGCAACGTGCGCGGCGGCGTCCTCACGGACGTGCTCATGGGCGGACTGAACTACCAGATCGAGCACCACCTCTTCCCGAGCATGCCGTGCCCCGCGCTGGGCCGTGCCCAGCGGATCACCATGGAGTTCTGCGCGGAGAAGGGCATCCCCTACTACGAGGTCGGCCTGCTCGGGTCGTACCGCGAGATCTTCCGCCACCTGCACCGCACCGGCGAGCCGATCCGCGAGGCCGGCTGAGACCGCGGACGTCTCCTGGACCAGCGGCGCCACCGGCTCGAAGACCACCGCCGTGCCGGAGGCGCCTTTCCAGTGCTGCGACCGGCACTCACGCAGGCCCTAGCGCCGGTAGAAGATCCGGTCCGCGTACTCCGTCATGACGCGCCCGTTCCACGCATGTCCGCCGTCGACGTTCCCCGACCGCAGCAACGGGGGCTCCACCCCGCGTTCCACGAGCTGCTCCGCCGCGGCGGCCATCATCGCCTGCATCACCGCGCTGGTGACGACCGTCGAAGCGGGTGCGAACGGTGCCTCGATCCCGTCGGCGGTCAGCTCCGCGTCGCCGATGGAGATCTTGCTGTCGAGCACGATGTCGCAGTGGTCCCGCAGGAAGCCGCCCGAGCTGTGCCGCGAGCGGGTGCCGTCCGCGTACGCCACCGAAGTGACGCCGATGACCTTCAGGCCGAGCGCCCGCGCATTCATCGCCATTTCCACCGGAAGCGCGTTGCGCCCGGAGAGCGAGATGACCACGAGGACGTCGCCCGCCCTGGCCGGGCTCGAGTCGAGCACCGCGCCCGCCAGCCCGTCGACCCGCTCCAGGGCCGAGCCGAGGGGCGCCGGCACGACATCGACGCCGACCGTCCCCGGCACGGCCAGCAGGTTCATCAGGGCGAGTCCGCCCGCCCGGTAGACGACGTCCTGGGCGGCGAGCGAGGAGTGCCCGGCACCGAAGGCGAAGAGCCTGCCACCCGCGGCGACGGTGTCGGCGATCGCGGCACCGGCGGCCGCGATGTTGCCGGACTCCTCGTCGCGTACGCGCTCCAGCAGGCCGATCGCTGCGTCGAAGAACTGACCGGCCAGCTTGCTGTCGTTCATCGAGGAGGCCCTTTCCGGCGGGGAGAATCGTCCGTGGGGTGTCCGTGCCGCGGATCACGTTGCGGTCTGGACCAGTGGCCTGTCAATACCGCCCACGCCGCACGGTGTCCGGTCGGCTCGGCACGGTTGTCAGCGGTATGGGTCAGAATTGGGTGAGGGCCAGCGCACGACGTTTTTCATGTCACAGCATCGAGGGGCACGAATGTCCGGACTGATCGACACCACGGAGATGTATCTCCGCACCATCCTCGAACTCGAAGAGGAAGGTGTGGTCCCCATGCGCGCCCGAATTGCGGAACGGCTGGACCAGAGCGGTCCGACGGTCAGCCAGACGGTGGCGCGCATGGAGCGCGACGGCCTGGTGCAGGTGGCGGGCGACCGCCACCTGGAGCTGACCGGCGAGGGGCGCCGCCTCGCGACCCGCGTCATGCGTAAGCACCGGCTCGCCGAGTGCCTGCTCGTCGATGTGATCGGCCTGGAGTGGGAGCAGGTCCATGCCGAGGCATGCCGCTGGGAGCATGTGATGAGCGAGGCCGTGGAGCGGCGGGTGCTGGAGCTGCTGCGCCACCCGACGGAGTCCCCGTACGGGAATCCGATCCCGGGCCTGGAGGAGCTGGGCGAGAAGGCCGAGGCCGACCCGTTCCTCGACGAAAGCATGGTGAGCCTGTCGGATCTCGACCCGGGAGCCGAAGGCAAGACGGTGGTGGTGCGCCGGATCGGTGAGCCGATCCAGACGGACGCCCAGTTGATGTACACGTTGCGACGGGCGGGTATTCAGCCCGGCTCCGTGGTCAGCGTGACCCAGTCGCCCGGCGGAGTGCTGGTCGGCAGCAGTGGTGAGGCGGCGGAGCTGGGCGCCGAGATCGCCTCGCATGTGTTCGTGGCCAAGCGCTGACGGGCGCTGCTGACGGGTGCCGCCGACCGAGTGCCGGCAGGGCGCTGAGGCGTAACGTCCGCTTTCCTTTTTTCCGCCCGGAATCGCAGCGCCGGGGCGGATCGCGTGCCAGGCTGTGGCTGAGGCATACCTGAGGGCGTCGGCCACTTGGCCGCGCGGTCGGGGAGGGAGCAGGCACATGCGCCCGTCGTACTGGCATGTCCGGCATGTCCGGCACGCGCACCGGGAGGTCGCTGTAGCGGCCCCGGCCGCCCACGAAGCCGGTTCCGCCGTCCGCGAGATCTGTGCCTGCCGCCCGCGAAGGCGTTCCGGTGCCGGCCGCTCCCCGAACGGCAGAGGGCCCCGGCGCCTTGCGGCGCCGGGGCCTGTCCTCCCCTGTTCCGACCTGGAGCCCCGAGCTCTCGAGGTCGATTCCCGCGGGCCCTCATCCCCGAGTGGCCCGCCTCCCGAAGAAGATCTCCCCTCCGTGGCCGCCGCCAATCCTTGGACCCGGTCACTCGAACGAGGGGTGTTGGATGCCGTAACCCGATTTTCGAATAAAGGTTCGATAGTCTGGCCGACGCGACCACACGGTGATCGAGCGGTGATCGAGGACCAGAAGGGGGGCCAGAACATATGGTGCGACGGATCGATGTGACCGGGGCCGACGGCGTACGCCTCGCGGCCTGGGAGTTCGCCGACCCGCCCAAAGGGCGCACGGAGGGCGAACACGCCCCCGGGGTCTTATTGCTCCACGGTTTGATGGGCCGGGCCTCGCACTGGGCGTCGACCACCCGCTGGCTCGCCGAGCGGCACCGCGCTGTGGGCCTCGACCAGCGAGGACACGGCCGCAGCGAGAAGCCGGCCGAAGGGCCGTACACCCGCGAGGCGTACGTCGCCGACGCCGAGGCGGCGATCGAACAGCTCGGCCTCGCACCCGTCGCCCTCGTCGGGCATTCGATGGGGGCGCTCACCGCCTGGCAGCTCGCCGCGAAGCGCCCCGATCTCGTCCGGGCACTGGTCATCTGCGACATGCGGGCCTCCGCGCTCGGCGCGGCCTCGCAGCGGGAGTGGGAGGACTGGTTCACGACCTGGCCGGTTCCGTTCGCGACGCTCTCCGACGTCCGGAAGTGGTTCGGCGAGGACGACCTCCGGCTGGAGCGGCCCCACCCGGCCCGCGGCGAATTCTTCGCCGAGGTGATGGCCGAGCGGGCCGACGGCTGGCGTCCCGTCTTCTCCCGTCGCCAGATGCTCCAGTCCCGCGCGACCTGGGTGTTCGACGCGCATTGGGAGGAGCTGGCACAGGTCCGGTGCCCGACCCTGGTGCTCCGCGGCCTCGACGGCGAGCTGGGCCGGGCGGAGGCCCAGGAGATGGTCCGCGCACTGCCGCGCGGGCAGTACGCGGAAGTGGCCGACGCCGGCCATCTCGTCCACTACGACCAGCCGGAGGGCTGGCGCGCGGCGGTCGAACCCTTCCTGGAGCAGTTCGCCGAGGAGCCCCAGGACGACCGCGAGCCTGTCTCCCCTTGACGTGCTCCCTGGCCTGAAGTCCAGGGATTCCGGCCTGGGTCGTGTGACCCTTCCGGGGGCTTCCTGCTTCAACGCGCTGTGCCGGGACTTT
>NZ_JBIRGM010000034.1:0-33116 GCF_044328025.1 Streptomyces sp. NPDC018000 | reverse complement strand
CCCTCGTCGAGTGGCAGGCCGACTGGCTGCGCCGCGGGCTGCCGCTGTCCGGCAAGCCCACCAAGTTCCAGGTCCGCGACGGAAGGTTCTGATCCCCGTGTCCCGTACGCCCGCAGCCGCGACCGCGCCTGCACCCGGCCCCGTAGCCGCGACCACTCCCAAACCCGTACCCTCCTCGGCGGTCGCGGCAGCCCCGGTACGCACTCCGATGGACGTGCTCGCTGAGGGAGCCGTCATCCCCGCTCATCCACTCGCCCTCGGCGCCGACCGCAAGCTCGACGAACGTCGGCAACGCGCACTGACCCGTTACTACCTGGCCTCCGGCGCGGGCGGCCTCGCCGTCGCCGTCCACACCACCCAGTTCGAGATCCGCGAACCGGGCATCGGCCTGCTGGCACCGGTCCTCGAACTCGCCGCCGAGACCGTGCGGAACGAGGCCGACCACCCCGTCGTCACCGTCGCCGGGGCCTGCGGCCACACCGCGCAGGCCGTCTCCGAAGCCGAGCTCGCAGCCTCCCTCGGCTACGACGCCGTGCTGTTGAGCCCCGCCGTGCCCGGCGCCGACGAGAAGGGACTGCTGGACCGGGCCCGTGCCGTCGGCGAAGTGCTGCCGTTGATCGGCTTCTACCTCCAGGAGGCCGTCGGCGGCCGTTATCTCTCGCCGTCGTTCTGGAGCTCATTCGCAGACCTGCCGAACACCGCGGCCATCAAGATCGCGCCCTTCGACCGCTACCGCACCGCCGATGTCGTACGGGCCGTGGCGGCCGCCGATCGCTCTGACGAGGTCGCCCTGTACACCGGCAACGACGACGACATCATCGGCGACCTGCTCACCCCGTACGAGGCCAAGGGCACTCGGCGGTGGTTCGCCGGCGGGCTGCTCGGCCAGTGGACCGTTTGGACCGGCTCCGCCGTCACCCTCCTCGACCAGGTCCGGCGGGCACGCGCCGGTGACCACGACGCCATGGTCGGCTGCCTCGCCCGCCGTCCGGAGCTCACCGACGCCAACAGCGCTGTGTTCGACGTGCGCGGCGGATTCCGCGGCTGTATCGCGGGTGTCCATGAAGTGCTGCGCCGCCAGGGTCTGTTGGAGGGCATCTGGTGTCTTGATCCGAAGGAGGTCTTGTCTTCCGGCCAGGCCGAAGAGATCACCCGGGTCGCCACGGCCTACCCCTGGCTCACCGACGACGACTTCGTCGCGGAGCACGTCGATGACTGGCTCTCCTGACCCGGGGGCGGCCCGCCT
The DNA here is from genome assembly GCF_044328025.1 of Streptomyces sp. NPDC018000. Classification (NCBI taxonomy): domain Bacteria; kingdom Bacillati; phylum Actinomycetota; class Actinomycetes; order Kitasatosporales; family Streptomycetaceae; genus Streptomyces; species Streptomyces sp. NPDC018000. Next base: position 31,870 of record NZ_JBIRGM010000034.1, on the reverse strand, counting down.
GCCGCGGGTCGTCGTCGCTGTACCCCCGCACCTTCGTGAGCAGTTCTTCACCCCCGCGGTGTGGCAGAGCCTCTGCGCCGTGGCGCAGCCGGTCGTCCTCGACGAGCACACTGACCGGGACGCACTCGGTGAGGCGCTGCCCGGTGCCCGTGCCCTGATCACCGCTTGGGGAACGCCCCGCCTCAGCGAGGAACTCCTCGACGTCGCTGACCGACTGGCGATCGTCGCCCACACCGGATCGGCGGTCGCCCCGTACGTCACCGAGGAAGTCTTCCGGCGTGGGATCCTCGTCACCCAGGCCGGTGACGAGATGGCACGCCCGGTCGCCGAGGTGGCCCTGGCGTTCACCCTCGCCCTGCTGCACCGCATCCACCGCTTCGACCACGCGCTGCGCGGCGGAGCCGACTGGGACGAGGCCAGCCAGGCCCCGCCGCGGCACGAGATCCAGGGCTGCGCGATCGGCGTCATCGGAGCGTCCCGCACCGGTCGTGCGTACATCGAGCTGGCGAGGGCACTGGGGGCACAGGTCGCGGTCACCGACCCGTATCTGACGGCCGAGGACGCACAGCGGCTCGCGGTACGGGTGGTGCCGCTGGACGAACTGCTCCGTGGCAGCAGGATCGTCGCCGTGCACGCCCCTGCCACCGCCGAGACCCGGCGCATGCTGGGTGCGCGCGAACTGGCGCTGATGCCCGACGGCGCCGGTCTGGTCAACACCGCCCGTTCCTGGCTCGTCGACGAGGACGCGCTTCTGGTGCAGGTGTCGGCGGGCCGGCTGGACGCTGCGATCGACGTCTTCGACACCGAACCACTGCCGGTCCGCCACCTGTTCCGGAAACTGCCGAACGTTCTGCTGACCCCTCATCAGGCGGCGGGCACCGCCGAGTGCCGCCAGCGGCTCGGCGCAAGTGCCGTGGAGGAGGTGCTGCGGTTCCTGCGCGGCGATCCACCATTGCACTTCGTGGGGCCGGACGCACTGGCTCGCGTCCTTTGATCACTCGATCGCAACCACACCGGGCCCCAGAGGCCGACCAGTTGTTCCTCGACCCCGAAGGCATCTCTGTTGCCTTCGGGGTCGAGGAATTCCTGGAGGTCGTAGACGATGCGTGGCGGGAGCCGGAACAGGCGCAGCCCGTCGTGGAAGCAGAGTGCGGCGGCGAGGCCGAGGAAGGCCCGGTAGTTGCGGGGGTGGCGTTCGCAGCGGTGGTTGAGTCTGCGGTAGCCGGTCAGCCAGGACGTTGGGTCGACCGCGCGGTGAGGTGCTCGCCGTGGGCGAGTCCTGCTCCGCGCGGCCACCCGCCGAACCGGACATGACGGTTTCCCAGTCATCCGGCTCTCCAGTGATTACGGCGTGAGTGATGTGGCTGGCTGTTCTGAGTGGATGCGGTCGTGGCAAACGTCGCAGGCCACGACCGTTTTGCGGCGCCGGTGGAGCATGACGCGCGCCCAGTCGGAAGGCTGCCATCTGGCATGTGCGAGATCGGCGAGAGCACGGACGTGGTGCACTTGCACGTTGCCCTTGCTTCCGTAGATCTCGCAGGTGTCCGCCATGAGTCTCGCGATGAGTTCCTTTTGAGGATGGTCCACCCGGACCGGCTCGCGGTCGGCGAGTTCCGCCGCTCGTTGCCGTTGGAGGGGAATCCCACCGAACCGTGCCACCAGTGGTTTCCTTTTCTTCCGCTCGATACGGGCCTCGAAACAGACTCGGGGGCCGTTGGGTGTGTCGATTCTGGCCTTGTGCTTTGCCGCCACCTTCGACACTGACGAACGGTGCTTGGCCGCTAGGGTCTTGAGCATGGAGGTTTGCATGACCCATTGCAGCCGGTGCAGCCGGAAGACATCTCCGGCGAGCAGGTAGTACTGGACAACGCCCCGGTAAACGGTCCCGAAGGTTGCCACGATCGCGTGATCGCTGCTGTTGATCAGGGCCCCCTTCTTCGCGGGTTCTCCGCGGGCGAGATAGGGGGCGCACTTGGATTTGATCACGTCCCGTGGGACACGCCTCGCACGCGCCCGCACCCATCTGGCAGCCGGCGAACCCGAAGGCACCCGCCCGTCTTCGAATTGCCCCGCGGGGAGAACGCTGCCCAGGGCCCTCCGGCCATCTGCTTGCTCTGCGGAAGCTCCGGTGACCGTACACGTCAACTTCACCCGCTACAGCGAGGAGTGCCTGCGCGAAGGCATCGCTTCACACATCGCCGTTGAGGTCGAAGCCCTCCGCCCCTGGTTGCTGCGGCGGCGGCTCGACGAAGCCATCGAGGGCTTGGTCGACGACGTCCGGCGGTGGGACATCGAGCCCGCACCGAAGAGGCCGAGCGAGAGCTACTGCGGTCCCTGCAAGGAACGGTGAAGAGGGTCGTTCGGGGTGAGTCGGAAAGAGAGAACGATCAAGGCGAATAGCTGTGAGCCTCATCCTTCCAAGGTTGAGCAGCACCGCGCCCTCGCTTGCCGGAACGGCATCGGCAGGTGCGCACGCCCGACTTCGCGAGCTCGTCCTCTTGGACATCAGCCCAGCACCTGCCGTGGTCGGCCGAGCCGATGCCCGGCTGGGAGAACGACAAACAGCTCCACAGCACTTACGTGTCCGCGAAGCTGAATAGTCCGGGGTATTCGGAGGAGGAGGTTCCGGACGCTGAGTGCCTCCTGAGGTGTCGTGCGGCGGCATTAGGCTGTCGATCATGTCGGACGACCCTCCTCTCATACATAGCCTGCGTACCGCGGTCGCCGCCGCGCCCGCCGACGTACCCCTGCGGCTCCACCTGGCCCAGCTCCTGCTGGAGGCGGACCGGTCCGACGAGGCCGTAGCCGAGGCGGCCGTGGCCCTTCAGTACGCGCCGAGCGACGCCCAGGCCCGAGGCCTGATGGCCCGGGCGATGGGCGCGCCGCCCCCGCCTCCGGCACAACCCCCGTTCCCGCAGACCGGGTTCGACTGGAAAGCTGCCGCGGAACAGGTAGGGGACGCCGTGCCGCCGCGGTTCGCCGAGACGCCGGTCCGCACGGACGGGCAGGACGATTCCGCGGACGCCGACCCGTGGGACGTGGAGGGGCCCAGCACCGTACGGCTGGCCGATGTCGGCGGCATGCAAGACGTGAAGGACCGAATGGACGCCGCCTTTCTCGCCCCGCTGCGCAACCCCGAGCTGCGCAAGCTGTACGGCAAGAGTCTTCGCGGCGGGCTGTTGCTGTACGGCCCGCCCGGCTGCGGTAAGACGTTCATCGCGCGGGCGGTGGCCGGTGAACTCGGTGCCGCGTTTCTGTCCGTGTCCGTGAACGACGTGCTCGACATGTGGATCGGTAACTCCGAGCGCAACATGCACGAGGTCTTCGAGACCGCTCGCCGCCAGGCGCCCTGCGTGGTCTTCCTGGACGAGCTGGACGCCCTTGGCGCCAAGCGCAGCCGCACCGGGCACAGCGGCATGCGTAACGTGGTCAACCAGCTGCTCAGCGAGTTGGACGGCATCGAATCGGCAGCGAACGAGGGCGTTTTCGTGCTCGCCGCCACCAACGTGCCCTGGGACGTGGACAACGCCCTGCGCCGTCCCGGCCGTCTGGACAGGACGATCCTCGTCCTCCCGCCCGACGGACCCGCCCGGGAGGCGGTCCTCCGCTACCACCTGCGGGACCGGCCCATCGAGAACGTCGACCTGGGCAAGCTGGTCAAGATTACCGACGGTCTGTCCGGCGCGGACCTGGCCCATGTCTGCGAGGCGGCGGCCGAGCGGGCACTGCTGGACTCGGTACGCACCGGAACCGTACGGATGATCGGCATGAAGGACCTGCTGGCTGCCGCGAACGACGTCGTGCCGTCCGCTGAACCGTGGTTCGCCTCCGCGCGCAACGTGGCGATGTTCGCCAACGAGGGCGGCATGTACGACGACCTGGTGAGGTACTTGAAGAAGAGGCGCAAGCTGTGACCCCGACCCTGCACCCCGCCGTGGAACGGGCTGACCTGCTCATCGATCTCAAGCGGTACGAGGAGGCCAGGGAGCTGCTGGCCCGTCGGCTCGCGGAGGACACCGAGGACATCCGAGCCTGGATCGAACTCGCCCGGAGTTATCTCGGGGACAAGGAGAACGGTGCGAAGGCACTGGCAGCGACCGAGCGGGCGCTGGCCCTGGATGCCGAGGACATCGGAGCGCTACTCATGCACGCGCGCGCCATGCGTGGGGGAGGCCGCTTCCCGGAGACCGAGGGCGTGCTGCGCGAAGTCATCCGCCTGGCCCCCGAGTACTGGTACGGCTACGCGCTGCTCGCTGACTGGCTGTGGCGCATCAGGTGGATCGGCTCCGCACAGGCGAACGGCGGCCAGGCCGGGCGAGAGGACCTCATGGCCGCCCTGCGAGAGGCCGACCTGATCGCCCAGGAGGCCATCCGGCTGGGCCCCGAGAAGGTGTACGCCTACGAGGTGGCGTGGTTGATCGCCGACATGGCGGCCAACCGGAGCGTCGCCGACCAGATGGACGAGGCCATCCTCCGGCTCGACCCGCAGCACGAGGACGCCTTGGCCCGGCAGACAAAGAAGGCGGCGACCGCCCCCGGCGTCAAGGCGACGGAGGCAGCCACCTTGTACGCCGACGCGCTGGCCTCCGCCCCTGCCTCCGCGCCGATGCAGCGCGGCCTGGACGGGGCCTCCTACCGCCTGCTGCGCGGCGTCCGCTGGCTGGCCCTGCTCTGTCTGGCCCTCGCCGCTACGGGCATCGACCTGTTTGCGACGGACGGGGAGACCCAGCGGGAGCTGCCGCTGGGTCTTGGCCAGCGGCTGTGGGATCTCGTCCCCATGGCGGTCGTCTGGGCCTTGGGCGCCCTGCTTCGGTACCGCCGCCTGCGCGCAGGTATCCGGGTCAACCTGCACGCGCTCATCCGGCGTTGGGCCTGGCCCCGTGTCGTCCTCGGCCAAGCGGCGTGGGCCATGCTCTGTGCGCTGCTGATCATTCTGATTCCCTGGACGCAACGTACGGTCCCACTCGTGTTCTTCTGGGTCGGCTTGGCGCCGGCGGTGGCAACGATGTGGTTCGACCGGCCGAAGGCCGGCTGAGTCAGGACGAGGGGGAGTCCCGGCCTGAACACGCCCGACCGGGACGACTGCCACCTCTCGCCAGGCACGCTCGGCGGGAAAACAGCTTCGGGACGTTCGCGTTCTCCGCCAGCCCGGAGATTGGTCAGTCAGCTTCCGGTAGCGGTTTGGTTTGCATGATGCTGACCTCAAGGACCGGCCCGCAGTGTGATGGCGGGGCAGCAGCCGTGACCCCGGCGGATCCGTCCCTGCGTCCTTGCCGTCGGCGTCGTTCCCGTGCCACGTGTCCAGCACAGTCCTGCCTCGCTGCCCCCGCCTCCGCTCGCGATCACGTCGCTTCGGCGTGCTGCCCGCCCCCGACGTTTACGTGCCCCCGGCCTGACTTCTGACGCCGCCTTCAAACGCCACCACCTGCTCGCCGAAGCCCGCCGCAACCTCTCCTACGTCCTGCGCGTCTGAGGTTCCCCCGAGATGCGGTGGATGCTGACAGGGGGTCAAATGGGACTTATGAGAGGAACATCGACCATGGCTGCCCCCAGGAAATACTCGTTGGAGTTGCGTGAGCGTGCGGTGCGGATGTATCGCACCTCCGACCCGAAGCCCCAGATCAAGAAACTCGCCGTCGAGCTCGGTGTGCATCCCGAGGCCCTGCGCGGCTGGATCCGGCGGCGGCTCCAGGACGCCGGACGTCGCCGCCTCGCCGCCGGGCAGTCGCGCCGGCCCCGGTCCCGGCAGAACCGGATCGGCAACGCGGCCGCGCGCCGCGCCGCGTGTGCTCTGTCCCGGGTGCGGCACTCCAACGCCTGGCTGTGGTGACGATGCCGGACATCGTCCACCGAGTGGAGCCCACTGGGTGGAGCCCACCCGATGGGCCCCACCAGAGTGGACGCCACCGAGTGGACTCCACTGTGGAGTACACCGTGCTCGGCATCCATTCCACTGAGTGGAGCCCACCCGGTGGGAGTGGACGACATCGCCGGGGACGATGCCGTGCATCCACTCGGTGCGCACCCGCCGCGTTTCTCCTTGACGTGTGTCCTGAACATGGAAGGAAGTTGTTTGTAGGAGCAGTTTCCGGAAGTGATGCTGTGCGAGAGATGAAGGTTTTGTGGCCCTTCGGAGCCTGCGGGGGGAGGCTTCAAACCGCCTCATGCTGCGTTAGCTGAAGACTGTCGTGGTGAGCGATGAGGAAAAGGCGTCGTAGGAGGCGTCAGGTGGGGACCGGAAAGACGAACGCAAGTGAATCGCTGCTGACGTGTCGTAAGGAAACCAGACGACATCGAAACCGGGGTGTGTCAAGAGCTCCGGGATGAGTCTGGCGGGTGCCCGTCTATTGGCCAGGTGGTGTCCGGCATGGAGGCGACGTGAGTCCGGTCTGCGGCTTTCGCATGGAACAGGAGAAGGCAGGCGCCGAAGAACAACCTCTACAAGGTCTGGAATCGCATGTCCTCGGGCTCGTACTTCCCGCCGCCTGTGCGTGCGGTGGAGATTCCCAGGCCGCACGGTGGCGGCACGAGAATTCTTGGCATTGCCGCTGTCGCCGACCGTGTGGCCCAGACCGTTGTGGCCCGGCATCTGATGCGACGGGTGGACCCTGTTTTCCATCCGGACAGCTACGGATACCGGCCTGGACGGTCCGCTTTGGGCGCGGTGGAAAGGTGCCGGAAGCGCTGCTGGAAGCGGGACTGGGTGGTGGAGTTCGACATCGCCAAGTTCTTCGACAGCGTGCCCTGGGACCTGCTGGTCAAGGCGGTGGAGGCTCACACCGATGCCGTTTGGGTGAACTTGTATGTGCGGAGGTGGCTCGCTGCCCCGCTTGTCATGCCCGACGGCTCCCTGCTGGAACGGGAGCGAGGAACCCCGCAAGGGGCCCCGGTGTCTCCCGTCCTGGCGAACCTGTTCCTGCACTACGCGTTCGATACCTGGATGGCTCGGGAGTTCCCGTCCGTCTGGTTCGAACGTTACGCGGACGACGCGGTGCTGCACTGCGTCACCGAGCGCCAGGCCCGCCAGGTGCTGGTCGCGCTCAGGGACAGGCTGGTCGAAGTCGGGTTGCAGCTGCACCCGGACAAGACCCGGATTGTCTACTGCAAGGACTCGTACCGGCGAGGCTCCTACGAGCACACGTCGTTCACGTTCCTCGGGTACACGTTCCGGCCCAGGAAGAACCGGAATCAGCACGGCAAGCAGTTCCTGTCGTTCGAGCCGGCCATCAGCAGACAGGCCCTGACCCGGATCGGTCGCGAGGTGCGTTCCTGGCAACTGCACTACCGCACCGGCATCTCCTTCGCAGATCTCGCCCGCAGGATCAACCCTGTGGTCGGGGGCTGGATCAACTACTACGGCCGGTTCCGGCCCCTGCAGCAGCTCATCAAGCAGGGCGCCGACACCGGCGTCCTGACCGCCCGGCAGGCGGAGTACCTCGACGACGGGCGGAAGATCCGCAACGGCATGGCGCACGGCAAGACCACGCACGCGGCGATGCCGCCGGCCATGGCGGTGCCGATGGTGACGACCTCGTTCACGATCGTTTCCGAGCTCTGCGCCGCACCCCCCGAATGATCACGGCTCGATAACAGGCGTCACACCATCGGCTGCCCCGGCACCTGTAGCAGGTGAATGCGGGACTCTGCCCGGAGTCCTACGCACACCCGCGTGAGGAGCCCGACCATGACGTACCCCAGCAGCGCCCGGCAGCCGGAGCCTCGTCCGACCTGGTCAAGGGGTGCTGAGAGTTCTCTGGATGGCCCGGAAGCCAGTGCCGCGTCCAGTGCCGTGAACGGCTCGAACGTCGTGCCCATCACCGCAGCTCACACCGCCCGCAAGGGGGCTGCCCGGCACGCTGACACCTCTCTCCCCGCCCCTGAGACAGCAGCGAAGGGGAAGAGGTCCACTCCCACGGCAGGGAAGGTACGGGCTGATGCGCTGCGGATGCTGGGGTGTGTGCGGATAGCCACGGTCCGGCAGCTGGCGCAGGTGATCACGGAAGCAGGGTCGGACGGCCGGTCGTACGTGCGCAGGGCCATGGTGGAACTGGCTGAGCTCGCGCTGGCGGAGACGAACGGCAAGGACGGCAAGCACCAGATCTGGAACCTCACCCAGGCGGGGCAGAAGGCTCTGGCCGACGGCAACGAGCTGCCGCCCCGCCCGAAGGCCGGCACCGGCGCGAAGGCAGTGAGAGCCGGGTTCGGCCCGCACGCCGTCGCGGTGACCGACACGATCCTCGCCTACACCGACACGGCTCTCTCCCGGCGTCGGGAGTATCTGACCGACTGGCAGGTGGAGGTCAACCACGCCATCAAGGAGACCGGCCTGTCCTTCAACACCGACGCCGTCCTCGCCGTGCCGACCAGGACCAGCGAGGTCCGCCTCTTCGAACTCGACAACGGCACCATGTTCCAGGCCCGGCTCGCGAAGGAGGTCTGGGACTACGAGCGCTACGCCGGGCATCGGGTCTGGGAAGGCACCCGCGGCACCATCGGTGGGACGTACCCGTTCTGGCAGCGCCACCGCTACACCCGCTCGAAGACCTTCCCGCGGCTGCACGTCGTCCTGGCCGGCAAGGCGGAACACCTCCTCGATAACCGGCTCCAGGCGCTCACCGCCGACGTGCAGGGCATCACCATCGCGGTGTGGGTGAACACCCTTCCCCGGCTCCAGCGTGGCGAGCCCTGGTACGAGATCGGCGTCGACGACCCGCACCGACGTCGTGCCCGCTACCCCGAAGCCGTCGGCCGCTGACCGCCGCACGGGTGCTGGGCAAGCCCAAGGGGAGCCTGGGCAAGCCACCCCGAGCACCGGCTTGCCCACCCCGCCGGAGCGGGCCGGGAGGCGCCGCCGGTCACGGTCAGCCCCGGCTTCCCGGCGAGGCCGCGGCTGGCCGATGACCGGTCACCGGCTCGGCGGGAGTTGCACGGGTCGGTCACGGCGCTGACGTGCTGTTTGACCGATAGCGGGAGACGGATCGGTCATGCTCGGCCCGCTGACCGGTCACGGGCCCCGCTGGGCAAGCCCTCGCAGCGAGGGCTTGCCCAGCGTCCGGGCCGCAGGACGGGACGCCTCCCAAGGTCGTGGCATCACCGCCTGGGACGCGGCGGCCCGGAGCCGGCCGACGCCCCCTCACCGGCCGTACACCGGAGTCATGAGACGAAACAAGCAGAACAACGTCGGGCCCGTGCAGAGCGACGCGGGGGACATGTGGAACGCCCTCGCCTCCCTACGCGGGAGCCACTCCGACCCCGTCGGCCGCCTTGCACCCTTCGAGCGCGCCGGCGCGTTGCTCTCGCTCACCCGGCCCGACGACATCGGCTTCACCGCACGGGTGGAGCTGACCGGGTCAGAGACGATGGGCCACCTCCACGACCTGATCAACACGGTCACCCGCGGCGTCACCTACGAACTGGGTGGTGCCGCGCCCGGGACCGCGCTGGAGATCCTGTTTGGCAAGCGCTACCAACTCGCGCTGCACACGGACCACGTCGACGGCCTCACACAGCTCCTGCGCGATGCCGTCAAGACCATCGACGTGCACAGCACCTCCGGCGACGGACCGTGCTTCCACTGCCATGGCACCGGGCGTGCTCACCCCCTGTGGGTGCTGGCGGCCGGGCAAGCCTGAGCGCCTGGGCAAGCCCGAGGCGAGCCTGGGCAAGCCCTCCGCGAGGGTGGCTTGCCCAGGGCCTGGGCCTACGGGCCGTACCGTCCCGGGCGCAGGACGTCGGCGTAGACCCGGGCCCGTACCCCGGGCTCGCCGGGTTCCCGACGCACCGGGCCAACGCCTGATGTGGCCGCGCTCTTCCAGCGCGGCCATGACGGCCCGGACGGTGTCCTCGTCCCCGCCGGTGATGTCCAGCACCACCAGGCCGGGCTCCGCGATGTGCTGCTCGTCGATCGGCTTCATGACCGCTGCGACAGCACGACGGAGCCCGGCGGTTCACCGGCGGCGACGGCTCCACCCGTACGAGCGAGCAAGCACGCGGCTCCCGCCTGGTCGTCCCGGGCCGGGCGACGGCCCAGCCACAGGCGCTCTGCGGGCAAGCCTTGAGCGGCACGCGCCCGCACGGGTTGTACCGGGAGCCCCCCGGGCGCCGGCTGGCCGGGCGGCCACCACCTGATTCTGGTCATTTGCAGCTTAGTTCGAGTCAAACAGCGCTCCGCCCCCGGATCCGGGCGCTGACAGAATCCCCTGCGGCGGGCACGATGCTCCGACATTCAACGGGGGGTCGTGATGAGCGCTGCCGAAGATGGAACCGAGCTCGGGGAAGAGGGCGGCCCGGGGGGCCGGGAGGAAGACGCAGCCAGCGCGGAGTTGGCGCTGCGCGTTTTCACCGGGGATGAGCGCTGGGGCTGGGAGTTCGTCCAGCCTCCCGCGCCCCCAGCACACCGCGATGCCGGCAACCCGCCCGTGTACACGGCCCCTTCCGACGCCGAGGTGCGCTCCGCCCAGGAGCGGGCCATGGGCGGCAAGAAGACCGCCGGCTCCGGCTGCGCGATCCTGATCGCGGGTATCGCAGCGCTCGCGGCCGGCGGGGTGCAGGCCGCGGTCGTCGTCGTCATACTCGTCATCGTCGTGTTCGCCATGACCTCGCCCCGGGCCAGGCTGCGGGCCGCCGAACGCAGGCTGGCCTCCGCGAAGGAGCAGGCCCGGAGCGACCACGAGGCGCGCACAAACGCCTGGCAGCGCCGGCTCGCCGCCCACAACGCTGAGCACCTTCGTCACAACGAGACGCTGGACACCTGGTTCCCGATCTCGCTCACCTCCAAGCCCAGCCGGATCGACGTCTTCGGCGGTACCGGCAACGGCTGGGCGAGCCTGCTCGCCACGCTCGGCGGTCCGCTCCTTGGTGGCGGCCAGTCGGTGGTGGTCCTCGACCTCAGCCAGCAGGCGGTGGCCCTGGAGCTGGCCGGCCTCGCCGCCCGGCGCGGGGTCGCCGTCCATCACGTACCCATGCCTGGGGCCCTGCTCGGCCAGGACCTGCGTGAGGAGTTCACCTCCGAGGAAATGGCTGAGGCCTTGGCCGAAGCACTGGGGTCCATGCGCCCGCCCGGCGCGGACATCGACCTCCACACCATCGACGTGGATGTGGTCCAGACCGTGGCGGACCTGCTGGAAGGCCCGGTGACCTTCGCCCGCCTCACCGCCGGACTGCGCGTCCTGCTCCGCGTGTACGACATGGACACTCAGGGGCCGGGCGTGCTCAGCCTGTCCGAGGTGGACTCGATCACCCAGGCCGTCGACTTGCTGGGCCAGGGCGAACGCGTCCAGAACGAGCTCCGCTACGTGCGGGCCCAGATTGAGCTGCTCACGAAGGCGGAGGCAGCGGCCAGCCCTGACGCTCTCGCGTCGGGCTGGTGGCGGCCCGGCGGCCTGACCGTCGTCACCACCGAGGACCTGGTCCAGCGCCGCAAGGATCTGACGGACCGCTTCGTCTTCTTCCAACTGCTCCACACCCTGCGCAAGCGAGCCGTCACCCCCGGCTCGGGCACGCTCGTCATCGCCGGAGCGGACCACCTGGGTCGTGAAGCCCTCGAAGCCATGGCACGCCAGGCACGTACCGCGGGAGTGCGGCTGGTCTTCCTCCTGGAACACCTGCGGGAGGCTGCCATCCAGGTCGCCGGCGGATCCGACAGCGCGACGGTTTTCATGCGCATGGGTAACGGCGAGGAGGCCAAGGCGGCCGCTCAATTCATCGGGCAGGAACACAAGTTCCTCGTGAACCAGCTGACCCGGCAGGTCGGGGAGACCCTCACCGAGGGGCGCGGCACCAGCTACGGCTACCAGCGAGGCCTGTCGGACACGGAGGGCTTCAACCGGGGCGGCGGCTGGAAGTCCGGTAGCAGCTGGGGAAGTTCCCGCTCCTACTCCACCTCGTTGTCTCGGAGCTGGCAGGACTCGACGAACACCTCGACCGCCCGCTCGACGACGACCGGCGAAAACTTGACCCGAGTCTACGAGTTCACCATCGAGCCCACACAGCTCCAGGCCCTTCCGGAGACCGGACTGGTTCTCGTCGAGGCCGGCCCGGGCGGCCGCCGTGTCGTGTTCGGGGACTGCAATCCGGGGATCAACTTCCTGCCCCGGGTGTCGACCCGACCGCGCCCGAGCCTGACGTGACCGAGGAGCTCGGCGCTACGCCCGAACCCGCGGGGCTCGCTGCGTACCGATTCCACCGGCTGCTCACCGTGCCGCGTCACCTGGAGGACCCGCGTGCCGAGGACCGTACCGCAGCGCAGCTCACCGCCGCCGTGACGGCGGCACACGCCGTACTCGGCCACCTCAGGGGAGAGAACTCGCATGAAGGGCGCCCGGTGGGGCTCGCCGCAGCGTGGGTCCGCCCGGGGCCTCACCGGCCGATGCACTTCCTCGTGGGCGGAGCCCCGTACTTCCCGCCCGCCGGGCAGGAGCCGCCCGCGGAAGGCGAGCATCCCCTGAGCTATCCGCCGGGGGCGACCGCCCGCGGCGTCCCGGCGGGTGAGGCTGCCACGCTGCTGGAGCGGATGCCGTGCTGGCTGCCCTGCCTCGGGTCCCACGACGCCTTGCGGATGGGCGACGACGAGCGTGCCCTGCCGACGGAGCGCCGCGGCTCCTTCGACGACGCCGTGGCCCACCTCCCGGAAGCCTTCGCCTGGCTAGTGCTGGCCGAGCCCGTCCAGTACGAGCGGCTAGAACGGGAGCGCAGCGCGCTGGCCGTGCAGCTGCCCCGGCTGCGCCAGCGGGAGAGCTCCGAGGCCGACCGTGTGGCGGCAGAACGGGCCGAGGCCCGCTATCGTGAGCTGACGCGGGCGCTCGCCACCGGGGTGTGGAACGTGCGCGTACTGGTCGGTGCCGAGCGGCCCGAGTCGGCGCTCGCCTCGGCGGCGCTGCTGTGCGGTGCGGGTGACTTGGACGACCTGCCGTACGTTCTCGTACCCGCGCGGCGTCCCGTGCCCCTGGCAGACGCGCTGGCCGTGTCCACTCCCGCCGCCACCGGATCCGGACCGCCGGGAGCCGCTCCTTTCATCGCCACCGCCGAATTGGTCGCGGCGCTCGCCAGGCCGCCGGAGCGCGAACTGCCCGGCATCCGTACAGTCGCCCCGAACCGCTTCGACGTCACCGCCGACGACCCCGGGGAGGCCGCGGCCGCCGATGGCTTCATGATCGGCGACATCCTGGACGAGTCCCTGTCCGCCGCGGGCCGGCTCCACGTGTCGCGCTCGACCCTGAACCGGCACGCCTTCGTCTGCGGGGCCACCGGGTCGGGCAAGTCCCAGACAGTGCGGAGCCTGCTCACCGCCCTGTCCACGCACGAGCGGCCGGTCCCCTGGCTGGCGGTCGAGCCGGCGAAGGCCGAGTACGCGCGCATGGCCGGACGCCTCGCCTCGGCGGGCGGAACAGAGGCGGTGCGCCGGGTCACCGTGATCCGGCCCGGGGACGTGGACGTCCCGCCTGCTTCGCTCAACCCGCTGGAGCCGGAGCCCGGATTCCCGCTCCAGAGCCACGTGGACCTCGTACGGGCCCTCTTCCTGGCGGCGTTCGAGGGTCACGAGCCGTTCCCGCAGGTGCTGGCCCGGGCCTTGTCCCAGTGCTACACGGCAGCAGGGTGGGACCTGGTTACCGGTGAGCCGCGCCCGGCCTACAAGCCGAAATACCTGCTGAACGAGCCGGACGAGCTTCGTGTGGCGGTCTACCCCACTCTGGGCGATCTCCAATCGACCGCCCGGCAGGTCGTGGAGATGATCGGGTACGGCAAGGAAGTCACCGCGGACGTCCGGGGGTTCGTCGACGTCCGCATGGGTTCGTTGCGGGAGGGCACACCGGGCCGGTTCTTCGAGGGCGGCCATCCGCTGGACATCGCAGGCCTGTTGGCCGGCAACGTGGTCCTCGAACTGGAATCGATCACGAACGACCAAGACAAGGCCTTCCTCATCGGCGCCGTACTGATCCGGCTCGTTGAGCACCTGAGGGTCCACCACGGGGCGGGAGGCGTGCCTCTGCGCCACGTCCTGGTGGTGGAGGAGGCACACCGGCTACTCAAGAACGTCGAGGACGGCCCCGCGGCCGCGGCCGTCGAACTCTTCGCCTCGCTCCTCGCCGAGATCCGCGCGTACGGCGAGGGCGTCGTCATCGTGGAACAGATACCCAGCAAGATCCTGCCCGACGTAATCAAGAACAGCGCGCTGAAGATTATGCACAGGCTTCCCGCGGAGGACGACCGCCGTTCCGTGGGCGCCACCATGAACCTCCAGCCGGAGCAGAGCGAGAACGTCGTCGCCCTGCCGCCGGGACGCGCCGCGGTGGCCACCGATGGTATGGACCGGCCGGTGCTGACGGCGATCCCGCACGGTGAACACGACGAGAGCACGAAGGACACGTCGACGACACCACCCCTGCTCACCAGTCGCAGCCCGCTCTGCGGGACCACGTGCCGCCGCGAACCGTGCACCCTGCGCACGATGAACGACTCCCACCATCGCTCTGTGGTACCGCTCCACCTGATCTGGGCCGAAGTGGCCGCGATGGCCCAGGCGATGAGCATGGCCGCCCCCGGACCGAGCGAGGTGGTCCGTTCCTCGCTGAGTGCCCTGTCCGAACGTGACCTGGAGTGCACCCTCGTGTACGCGGTCGAACGGGCCGTCGGCGCGCGAGAGTCCCTGATGCGGGACGAGGTCGACCCGGCGGACTTCGCGGAGCGGCTGCACGCGGTGCTGTCCTGCGCCCTGCGCGGTACGGACCCGCCGGCCGGGGACCGGCGCCGCTACACGTACGCCAACTACCGCTTCCGGGACGTGATCGCAGCCATCGCGCGAGCGCGGAAGGCGAATCCGGACGGCCCGCACAGCTACCCGGAGCACGCGGCGCAGTGGGCGGCCCGCGGCCTGGTCCTGACCGGGGCCTCCGGAGCCGACCACCGGCTCCAGGTCCACGCCTTGCCCGGGTACGGACCGGAGAAGGTTCACGCCAGGGTCGGCGACGTGGACCGCAGCGGCCTGCGCGACGCGGTGGCGGCGGTGACGGGCGGCACGACGAAGGAGCACGTCACCCGGGCCTTCGCGCTGGCCTGCGTGAACGGGCCAGCGCTGAATGCGGTGGTGGCGGAGACGGCGGTGCGCGTGGCGATGGTGTGCGCCCAGGGAAGGGAGAACCGTCCATGAGTGAACTCGGTGGCGCGTCGGACGCGCCACCTCCTCCGCCGCCCCCACCGCCCCCGACCGACGTGCAGGCTTCCCGAGACGGGGACGAGCCGGACGAGGCGGGGGCCGAGGACACCGGAGCCCAGGAAGTCGGTGGGGAGGACCCTGACGCCGACGCCGCCGAACCGGAGCCCGAAGCGGACGACATGCCTGCCCCGGCCTCCGAGCAGTCAATCGACGGCAACGTCGACGTGCAGGAGACGCAGGCGCAGGCCGAACAGCCCGAGACCGAAGCATCGTCGGAGGGACAGGGCCCCCCGGACGGCCCCGACCGCCCCACCGCCACGGAATTCGACGACCCCTCCGAAACTTCGCCTACCCAGGAGGACCCCACTCCCGAAGAACCCGCGTCGGACTCGCCAGAACCTGAGCCCGAACCAAACCCGGAATCAGACCCTGAGCCTGAGCCCGAACCAAACCCGGAATCAGACCCTGAGCCTGAGCCCGAACCAAACCCGGAATCAGACCCGGAGCCTGAGCCCGAACCAAACCCGGAATCAGACCCGGAGCCTGAGCCCGAACCAAACCCGGAATCAGACCCGGAGCCGGAGCCGGAGCCGGAGCCGGAGGAGGAAGCCGAACCGGACACAGAAACCAAGCCGGAACCCGAAGCCGATCCGGAACCCGAAGCCACACCCGCACCCGCACCGGAAGGCGCATTCGAACGCGAACCTGACCCCAGGACCGAGGAAGAGCCCGAACAGGAACCCGAACGAGGATCAGAAACGGACACCCGGGCCCCGGGGGACGGCCCGCCCGACGACCCGACGGAAGACCCGTCCGAGGCGCCGGACGAGTCCGCGCGCCCAGAGAAGGACGATGCCGCGGAGGAGGCACTGGACGAAGCCGCTCCGCCCGATCGGCCGGGCATGCCCGAGCAATCCGACGCACTACGCCGGGACCCTGACGAAGGACCCGCGTCCGAGGGAACGGACGGCCAGGCCTCACCAGCCGATGAAGCGGCAGAGGCCATGGCCGCAGTGGCCAAAGGTGTGGGCGAGCTCGCCGTCGCCGTGGTCGAGGCCGGCGCAGATATCGCCGGTCAAGCGGCGAACGCCCTGGACGAGGCTGCCGCCGGCGCGGCCTTCGATTCCCGGGCCAACGTACCGGAACACCGCATCGAACCCGCCGGCGCAATGGAGGCAAGTGAGAATAGGGACATTTCGGCACCGGTAGTCGAGAAAGAGACGGCCACGTCCCCCACTGAACCGGCAAAGACCACCGGCGCACCCGACTTGCCGGAGCCGGAATCCGCAAGTCGCAAGCCGGAGAACTACCCCGCAACCGGAGTTGCCAGTGAACCAGAAGCCGCAAACCTCGAGGGAGTCAGTTCTTCCACAGAGGAGGTGGCTCTGTCATCTGCCGGAGCTGGCCATCCGGATCGGGAAGCCCCGAACCTTCCCGGTCCTGTCGATAAGCCTGCGAAACCTGACCCCGCCCAAGTCAACGACGCTGGGAATTCTCAGGTTGACGTGGATGCAACGAGTGACTCCACAGCAGAAGCAGAGAATGCCTCTGAGGAGGCGTCGGATCACGACGAGCCCGCGGATCCGGACGAGGCGCCGGACCCCGGCGAGGCGGAGGATGTGAACGAGCCTGACGCGCCGTCGGAGGAGGATGGCGAGGCCGGCGCTCCGGAGAAGGGGGATCAGTCGGAGAACCCGCTGGCCGACGTGGCGGAGGCCCTCGGCGAGCGACATCCCGAGGTGACTTCGGTGATCACCAAGCTCGGTGCGGACGATGCGAACAGGCTGAACGTGATCGAGAACCTGAAGGACCCTGAGGGTGGGGGCGAACGGACCTTGGCGATCATTCAGGAGCTCGCCGAGGGAGAGACCCTGAAGGGACGCTCCTTGGAGGAGTACAGGTCCGAGAACCCCGGGCGCGGTCCCCTGTTCGAGCCAGTGGAGCATGAGGTGAACTACGAGCCCGACGGGACGTCCCGCAAGAACGCGTACGTCGAGCAGACCAAGTTGGACGACCCGGTGCGAGCCCTCGGAGCCTCCATCGAGGACGGCGACCGCGACGCCCTGGACGACTACGGAATGAAGCTGCAGAACGAGGTGGAGCCAGCCGTTTACGAAGACGTGACGAGTCTCCTTGAGAAGGCCGACGATGCCGAATTGAGCATCCGCACGAAATCCGCAGACGGCCTGGTCGACAAAGTAAATCGAATGACAGAGGGGAGCGAGGGCCGAAAAGCCCGCCCGGATTACGAGATCGGGGACGTCATAGATGCCGTGGGGGCAAGAATTACCGTCGAGGACACCGCCCAGCTCGAAGCCGTTCTTGAAAAGGCCAAGGGGCACTTTGGTACCGGCGAGGGTGGGCGCCTGCTGGAGGTCGAGAACATGTACGCGGAGCCCAAGAGCGGGAATCCGAGCTACCGCGTCATTCCCATGGTCGTAGCCATCGAGGTCGACGGAAAACCGTACACGTACGAACTCCAGCTCACGACAGAGCGGGCTTCCGTGGCCGCCGACCTTGAGCACAACACCGTGTACAAGTCGCATATCGAAACGACTCCGGAGGAACGCGATGTGATGCGTAGGATGCAGGCAGAAGCGGCGGCGTTGGATCAGGAAGAGACTCGTAGGAGGTACCCGTGACAGATGAGACAGGGCCGAAGTTCGTCATGATCTCGACGTTCCGCAGAAGGACAGCGGACGGATTCATGCTCGCGGCTTTCGTTATCGACGAGAGGGAGTGCGAATCTGCTACGGAAATGAAGTCGATCAGGAACGAAGCCCTCACCGAGATCCAGCGTCGACGCATCGTCGGAGAGTTCGAGACCCGCAGGGCGAAGGCCGGCGAGCTGCCGTCGACCCTGCCTCGGTGGGCGGAATACAAGAGGCAGCTGGAAGCTGCGGACAAGGAGTTGTCTTGACCCATCGGGTGTTCGGCGCGTGGCACGACTGGGACACCGCCCGCCGGCAGTTGGCGGTACTCGCTCCAGAGGTTTCGGCGCAGCGCCTCGGGGAGGCCGTCGCTTTCGCCGAAGAGGCCCATGGGGATCAGAAGAGGCCTGCCGGTGAGCCGTACGTGGAGCACCTCCTGGAGGTGGTGGAGATCCTCGTCTCAGGCGCCGGTATTCGCGACGAGGACCTGCTGGTCTCGGCCGTCCTACA
Organism: Streptomyces sp. NPDC018000; assembly: GCF_044328025.1. Taxonomy (NCBI): domain Bacteria; kingdom Bacillati; phylum Actinomycetota; class Actinomycetes; order Kitasatosporales; family Streptomycetaceae; genus Streptomyces; species Streptomyces sp. NPDC018000. The sequence goes on along the minus strand of NZ_JBIRGM010000034.1, from coordinate 13,558 downwards.
CGACGTCGTGGAGGACACCGACCGCACGGCCGGGGAGGTCGGTGAGCGGTTCGGCCTTCGGGTCGAGGAGTGGGTGGGCTGGGTGACGAAGCCGCACCCCGAGGCCCACGAGGATCCTACGGAGGTGCGTGACCGCTACCTTCTGAGCCTGCGTTCCGCCCCGCCGGAGGTCCTGCTGCTCAAGCTGGCGGACCGGTTCAGCAACGTGCAACGGCTCGACACGCACCCGCGGCCCGAGAAGCGGCGTTCCTACTACCGCGAGACGTGCCGCGTCTTGGTACCCCTCGCCGCGGGGGTCCCGTGGTTCGAGGCGGCCTTCGAGGAGTGGCGGGAGTTCTACCGCCACCTGGAGGACGGGGCGCCCGCGGCGTCGGACTGACGCCCGCCGTCTGCGGGGATGTCCGGGCGCGGGGCCGCCGCGTCGCCGGGCGCTGTCCGCCTGGACCGCGCCCTCGCCTGCACCATCACGTGGGACGCCATCGGTGCCCATTTCAGCAGCCGGGCACTCGTCCTGTTCCTCGCGGCCCCGGAAGCCGGGTGACTTGCTGAGTGCGTTGTGGCAAAGGGAGTCCCTGTTCGATGAGTGGGGGCTTCTTCGTGTGCAGGGCATGATCGTGGAGGGGTAAGGGCAGGCAGCCGACGGCTTGTTGTTGATCGAGGAGGGTGCGATGCCGTCGGTGCTGGGGTTGATGGAACAGCGTGAGGCGCGGGCGCGGCCAGGAGCTGGAGTCCTGGACGGAGGTCCTGGAGCAGGCTCAGGCGGAGGTGGATGCCGCGCGGGAGCGAGTCGAGCGGGCCCGGGTGGGGCGTGAGGAGCTCGTGTCGGTGCTGGCCGAGGAGAGCTCGGTGGATACGCATGGTTCCGTGGCGTCTGTTGGTGAGGGGGCTGCCGCTGGAGGGTCGGGCGGCTCCGGTGCGGTGTGTGGCGGGCGGCCTCCGGTGTGGCGGTCGGACATGGGCGAGGAGGTGCTCAGCGGCCTGTATCGGGAGGTGTTCGCCGCGGTGGTGGTGGCTTCCGGCCGGTGAGCGGGGTGGAGCTGACACGGGCGGTGGGCCGGGGGGCGGAGAACAAGAACGAGGTGGAGAAGATCCGTCACCGTGCCTACGTGCTGGAGAAGCGGGGCTGGCTGGCGCGGGTGAAGAACGGACGGTTCACGCCCGCGCCGGGGCCGGGGTCTGTCGCTCGGGGATCGAACCGAACCGGTGCACGTAGCAGTCACACCCTGGAGTGACCGCGGTGGACGCAGACCCAGTGGTACTGCTCAACTGATCAGGCAACGGGCTTCCTCGGTCGTGCTGGGTGTCGTAACCGCGTCACTACCAAGGGGCCCGTTCTTTCATGTCCGCTGCCGCACCCGTACCTCAGTCCAGACGGTCACCCGCGCCGCACACCTCGAACGAGATCCGGTTTGCCACAACGCACTGAGGTGCTCATTCAGGGTATGAGGCACCACTGACAGTCAGGCCCGACCGCATCCAGCGCTCCGCTGACGATCAGCCGTGACGATGCCTGTGCCGACACCATTTTCGAGACCGTCACCAACGACGAAAGCGAATGAGCGGCACCGGGCTGCACCAACTCGGCGTATCGGCCACTCGGGCTTTGGGATGTGATTTTCGCAGGTCAGCGACATGGTGAAGTTCATACACTGAACCCGATTTCGACCATCCGCCCACCGGGCCTGCCGCCGGAGGAACTCGAACCTCTCTCGACGGCTTACTGCACCCGACTCAGACTCGAAGAGGCCCGCTGGCGCGCGTCGACGCTGGCCAGCTCTGCGAGGCCGTGTCGCCCGGGCTGGGCACGGGGAACGCGCTGGTGGTGACGCTGCTGATGCAGCTCGGGGTGGTGGCGGTGACGGGGCTGCTGAGTCTGCGGCTGCCCCGGTTGGTCGGCTGAGACGCGGGTGCTCGGCCGAGAGCTGAGCGGGGCAGCCGCGCCCCGGTACGGCGGCAGGACCCGGACCACGTGTCGCGGTCCGGGCCCTGCCCCGTGCGGTGCCGCCCTGCAGTGGCGGTGCGTCAGCTCTGTGCGGTGTTGTCGCCCGTCTGCCCGGCGCCCTCGGCTGTCCCTGCCTTCTCGCGCATCTTGCGCACCAGCTCCGCCTTCTGGTCGGCGACACCATGGTGGCCGAGGTTGCGGTGCGGACCGTTGTTCTGCCGTTCGGCGCGGGACAGCTTCTTGCGCTGGCCGCCGCCCATGCCCACGGGGTTGTTGATGTTCTTGCTCACGGGTCTCCCAGAATGTTGTGAAGTGATCTACGGATTCATGGGCACGGCGACGTCGAAGGACGTCAACAGGGGCCCATCACGCTCTCACTCGTAAATCGGCGTCTGGAAGAACATGAGCAAGACGTTACCTGGTCCCGTCGGCTCCGCATACCAAGTTTTTCGCCGTCCCGGCGTCAGCCGGGCCTTCGGTGAGCGCCCAGGGGCAGCCGTTTCCTTCCAGAGCCAGCGGGGGCTCTGCAGCGCCATTCCCGCCACGCCCTTGCCACGCTGAAGCGGAGCGAAGAACGTGGCTCGGCTCGCGTTACGGGCTCACGAATACGGCTGCTTGTCCTGTGCTTCCGCAGGCCCGTCGGCGACTTGCTCAATGAGCCGTCGCCGGTCCTTCGGCCCGGAGGCGTAGGCATCCATGCCTGCGGCGGCCAAGGAATGAAGGGGATCTGTCTCGAGATCGCCGTGCAGGCGCAGCAGTACATGGTCGTCACCGACCAGGCAGTCGGTGTACGGAAGGGTGTGCGACAGCAGGCGGGCGAAATCGTCGCAAGCCGCCCGGACGTCCACCCTGTCGAGGCCGAGCCAGACGTGCAGCGTGCCGTCCTGAACCGTCAGCTCGACGTCGATGCGGGTATCGGCCGCCTCGGCGGTTTCGCCGCCCCACTTGAGGGTCTCGTCCAGCGCGCCGAGGTGGATGGGGAGCGGGCGGAAGACCTCCTGACGCATGTCGTCGCGGACCGTGACGCCGGTGGCCGGGGCCTGATCGCGCCACCAGTCCTGCACGACGTCGCGAACGGAGGCGGCCTGCGGCCCGCTGCTCAGCGCTCGCCGTACGGCGTCAGCCGCGTTTCGCCGAACCACGCTCGTGACGTCGGGTCCAGGTTCGGCAGCCATACGGCGTAGGAGCGATCCAGGCCCGAGTCGGGTGTCGTCGAGGACCTTCGGGTACAGCTCGCGCAGCGCGTCCGGTACGGCTGTGCCGTCCGGCCCGAGCAGGGGGCGGATGCGTTCTGCCCAGGCAAGAAACGCCTCGGTGTCACCGGTGGTGAGGAGGTCGATACCAAGGTCGCCGCGGGCGAGCATGCGGGCGCGCTGCCTTTCCGTCGGCTGGCCGAGGCCATCGAGTTGGGCGCGTAGGAGGAAGACGAGCAGGTCCCGTTCCGGTGCGGGGAGATCATCGACGGCACCGTTGACGGGGGCGGCAAGGATGTCGAGGACAGCTTCGGCGGTCGCCCTCTTCGCCTCCGGCTTCCCGGGGGTTCCGGGCAAACGCTCGGTCCACTGGTGCACACGGCCCCGAGCGTCCCGCAGCCTAATCGTGGCGGTGAAGCTCTTCAGGTGGTCCGGCCCCGAGACGTCGTACGTGCAATCGTGGTCGATCCCGTATGTGGTGGCCATGGTGGCGAGGATGGTCACCGGGTCGTGCTGGTGTTCCAGGCCGGAGAGCCAGTCGTCGAGGACGGCGGGCCGGCGCCTGAGTAGCCGAGGCCCGTGGACGCGCCAGGCCGCGGCGACGACCGCCTGGGTGGCGTCCGACACCGCTGTGCGGCTCTGTCCGCTCTCACCGCGGCTCGTCAGCAGCCCTTCGGCGAGCTGGAGGGTCGCACCGAGCCGGGCGGTGTCGTCGTCAGAGGTGGTGAGGATGCGTGCCTCGTCCTCGTCGGGGGTGAGGCCGTGCACGAGGTTCTGGCGGACGCGGACGTGGGCGGCGAGGTGGTTCACCACGTGCGAGCCGTGGTGGGCGAGGAGGTGGTTGTCGCGCTGGCGGGCGGCGGTCGCCGCCGCCTGGTTCTCGTGGGCCCAGGATGCATGGGTGAGGGCTTGGGCGAGGAGCCCGTCCGCGCGATGCCCAAGCTCGAACATCGCCGCCAGGTCGCTCACGGCGTCCCGATGTCGGTTGCCCGGCTGCGCGTAGGGCAGCGGCGACGCGGTAGGCAGGTTCGCGGGTGTTGCCTTCCGCTCGGCGCCCGCCGAGGCGGCCACATGCGGGTATGCGTCGAGCAGTGCTCGTGCCGCCGCCGCCCGCGCCGCCTTCTTGGACTGGCCAGTGCCTTCCGCCGTGCGGCCGGTTCCGGTGCGGACGGTGGCGCGGAAGACCTTGCGGTGGTCCGGGCCCTCCTCGTCGTAGTCGTAGGTAAGCCCTTCCTTGTGGAAAGCCGTATGCGCCAGAGTGACGGGATCGGCTCCCGTCTCCGCGGACGGGCGGTCGAGGTCGGGCCACACGGAGGCGACCAGCCTCCGGGCGATATCGTGCTCGCCACAGAGACTGAGCACGCCGAGGATCTGCCGGGCCACTCCTTCGAAGACGGACCTGGCGGGCTGCTGCGCCTCCCCCGCGCCCATGCGCACCAGCCCTTGCTTGGCGGCCCAAGCGCCGAGCGCCAGGTCGGCGGCGGCACGACGCCGGGCGTGTTCGCTCGACTGTTCGCCCGCCTTCCGAGGGGTCGCCCATCGCGCGTAGGCGTCGAGCAGGATCACGTCGAGCACGGTGGCGCCGAGCCGGTCGAGCAGGCCGAGCACGTGCGGTGTGACCTGGGCGGCGTGGTGGCTCTCGTAGAGGTGACTGCGGTGTTCGGCGGCCAGGCCGAGCCAGGCGGTGACTTCAGGGCCGGCGTCCCATCCGCGCACGGCCTTCCCCACGATCTCGCGGACCTCTTGCCCGTACGTGCCCACCAGCGATACGGGCGGCTCGCACAGTGCCGGGTACGTGACGTCGTGGACGTCGAGCCGCCGTTCGGCGCGGGAGTAGGGTCGTACCGGCTCGGGCGACGGATGCTGTCCGGCTGCGGGCGGAGCCGACCACGCGGGCCGGGCCGGGCGGGCGGCTTCGGGGGGTGTGGTCCGGCCCCGGCGGGTGGACGCCTGGCGCTGGTGTGCAGGACGCAAGTCGGTGCGCCGAGGGCCCGCCTGCGCCTTTCGCCCGCCGGTCGGCGATGTGCCATACCTGCCGTCCAGGAGGTTCTGGAGTTCGTTGGTGAGCCAGGAGGGCAGTCCGGTCGGGGGGTGGCCGCCGTCGAAGAAGTCCCCGGCCAGGTCAACGCAGTACGCGTACCGCTCCCACTCGTGGTGGCGCGCGTGTTCCTGACCAAGCGTGCGCAGCGCCGACCGCATCCGCGCGTACGGCACCGTCTGGCCAGCCAGCTGGTACGACGTCCGGTTCCGCGCGGCATCGATGGCGAGCGCGATGCGGTGCACGGGTGTCGGCGGCGCGGTCTCGCGCAGCGACACGATGCCGACCCAGCGGTTCATGGCCCTCCCCCTGCCGGGTGACGCGGCCCTGCCCGGCCCCGGCACGCGCTCCCGGGTAGCGTCGGTGCGCTGACCCGGTGCTTGCATACGGGCGGCGGCCTGCCCCCGGTCCTGCTGTCCCCTCCTCCCGCCGTTCCTCACGACCCGGTGATCACGGCGGCACTGGCCCGTCAGCGTAGGCCGCCGGACGCGGGCTCGGGAAGGGTTTCATCGCGGGCAAGGAGTGAAGCTGGTGGCCCCACCACCTGCCGCTACTGGTGCCGTCCGCCGCTCCACCGCCGGCGCCGCTGAGCGGATGTCGTCCATCGAGAGGTTCGGCGCGTTCGTCGACATCGGAGGCTTCGACGGACTGGTGAACGTGGCCGAGTTGACCTGGGCTCATCATTTCGAGTCGGTGTCGGACATTGTGGAGGTCGGACAGGAGGTCACCATCGTGGTCCTGGGCGTCGATGTCGAGCGCGAACGGGCTTCCTTCTCGTTGAAGGCGCTTTATCCGGATCCGCTTGAGGAGTTTGCTCGCGTTCAGTTCGGTCGCGTGGTTCCGGGCCGGGTGGAGAGGGTCGTGAGGATCGGAGCGTTCGTGCAAGTCCACGAGATTTTCGCGGGACTGGTTCCGATTCATGAGCTTGCAGAGCGGGATGCGGATCAGCCTGAGAGCGTCTTGCAGATTGATGATGAGGTTATGGTCGAAGTCGCTGGCATCAACCTGTATAGACGCCGGATCCTGCTGTCCCTCCGCTCGTGATGGGGTTGTCGGCTCACGGCGGGGTGATCGGTGTGAAGCCGCAGGTCATCCTGTGTTCGTCGCCGCCGGGCGCGGGTGTGGGAGAGGCGGTAGGAGTTGCCCGGCACGTGGGTTCTTGGCGGCTCGCTGGAAGAGCTGAGCACGATGTTGTTCGGCTACTCAGTAGCCCTGCGGGTCCGCGGAGTGGATGAGGAGTTCGCTTTCCATCCCTCCTCCGGACCGTTCGCCTCGTGGCTGAGTCGGGAGTACGGCCTGCCGATGGCCTTGGGCTGGGTCAGCGCGATTGAGCGGCATGTTCCCGACGCGCCGCCGCTGGACACGTTCTTCCGCTTGTTCGACGAGTTCCGGCAGCGCATGGCTGGCCGGGGGACCGGAGGCAAAGGGACGTTCTGACGGCTGGTGGTTGATCACTCATGACGAAGCCAGCGGGATGACCCCCTGACCGCTGGTGACCTGGGTCAACCGCAGGGTGGAGCCATCGGTCAGGACGATGTGGGCATGGTGCAGGAGCCGGTCGATAGCAGCGGTGGCCAGGGTTTTGGGCGTGATCGAATCGAAGCCTGAGGGGTGCAGGTTCGAGGTGACGATCACCGGCTGTCACGGGTGTAGGCGGCCGGTCTTCTCGGGGTGGGCGGCTTGGACGTAGCGCATTGCGGTGGAGTCGGCCAGGGCGAAGAGGCGGATGAGGCGGACGGGGTCCGCGCTGTGGCGGGCTTCGGCGAGGATCCGGTCCTGCCACAGGGCGCGGGCGGTCAGCCCGGTGCGGCCGATGGCGTTCTGCAGGAGTGTTTTGCCGACGGGTGGACCGGCGGGGTCAAGGGCGGTCTGGGCACTGACCAGGAGGTGGGGGTTGGCACAGGCGGGCCAGGTGTTCTGGCGGTGGCTGAGCCAGGTGCACAGGAGCTCGATGGTGAGGGAGTCGAGGTAGAGGGTGCGGCTCGGCAGCCGGAGGCGGCCGTTGGCCAGGTCGAGGTCAAAGGCGGCTCGTGGGACGAGCGCACGCGAAACGGCTGGTATTACTAGGGCATGCAGGAAGAGACCGCACGCTCCGCGATCGACACGTTCATCTCCGCGTTCAACGCCTCGGACGACAGCTATGTGACTGCCCTGCTCTCCCAGGCCCTGACCTCAGACGTGGTCTTCTGGGGACCGTTGGGTCGCAGCGAAGGAATCGCGGCGGTCGAGCGGTTCGTGCTGGACATCCGGCGCCACCCGGCGGGGACCGGCACGATGGTGCGCTGCTCAGCGGTGGACATGCCTGACGAGTGGGCCCGGTACCAGTGGGTCTTCACCACGCCTGATGGAGGCCCCCGCCTGGCGGGAACGGACGTCGTCCATCTGCGACGGAGCCTCATCGACCAGGTCATCGTCTTCGCGGGGGAGATCGAGCCGTTCGCCTCCTGAGTCATCCTTCTGTCGCTGTCCTTCTCCTGAACTTGCCCCTTCGGCGTTCGGGAGCTGCGGTTCGCGGTTGGTCAGGCTGCGGTGTTGAGGGGGCGTCCGCCCCAGCGGATGCCCTTTTCGCTGCGGATGCGGGCGCGTTCCTTGCATTGGGCGGCGAGTACGTCGGGGTGGCGGGCGTTGGTGTTGCGCCGGCGCAGGTAGCGGTGCAGTGCCTGGGTTTGCGCGGGGTGGCTGCGGTGGTGGGAGTTAGCCAGGGTGAACTGCCGCAGCGGGCCGAAGTGGGCCTCGATCGGGTTGGCCCAGGAGGCGTAGGTCGGGGTGAAGCACAGTTCGACTTGCGCCGGTCAGCGCTTCCGGGATGAATGGGCGATCCCGACGGCGAGCTGTGTGGCGGCCGTGACGAGCAGCGCCGCCATCGGCAGGGTCCAGCCGCCGGAGGCGCTGCGCAGCAGCCCGACGGCGAACGGTCCCAGAGCGGCGACCATGTAGCCGAGGCACTGGGACAGGCTGGACAGGGCGGTGGTCTCGGCGGGGCTGCTGCCGCTGTTGCCGATCACGGCCAGTACCAGGGGGAAGGAGCACAGCCCGAACCCGACCAGAACGGCCCACACGACGGGCAGCGCCACCGGGGCCAGGAGGAGCCCGGTGAAGCCGGCGAGCATTGCTGCGGAGATCGCTATGAAGGCGGACCGCAGCCGGCCCGGCGCGTGGGCGAATGCGACCACCAGGAAGGGTCAGGTTCATGCCGTAGATCAATTTCCGCATGGCGCCAGCCTTCCGTGAGTCGGTCTCACGCGTACAGACCGGCGTGGCGCGGGAAACTCATCGGTGCGCGATTCTGAGCTCGGATGTAGTCCTCGTGCTCGGTGGCTCAGCCGCACGGTGGCCGGGTGGCCTTCTCCGAGCGTCGTCAGTACGCCCCGAACGACCAGAAGACGCCCACCTCGTCGTGGGTCACAGCGATTAGGTCCAGGTCGTCGAAGAAGTCGAGGCCGTTGAGGTACTCGGAGGTGAGGAAGCTATGGGATTCCGTGCCCTGGAGGCCTGCTGCGAGGAATTCCTGGGCCGGGTTAGAGGCGGCGGCCGTCGCGTTGGTCCAGTAGCGCGCGGTGGGCCCGTACCGGTCGAGCAGGGTTCGGGCATCCGCCAGCACGGCGTCCCGGTCCGGGCGGGAGCGGACGGGAGCGGGCTCCGACTGCCATTCCTCGGCCATGATGGCGAGCGCGGCGACTGCCGCTTCCGCCTCCAGGGGGTACAGGCGGTCGGGGAACTCTGACGCGTCCGGGGGGTCGAAGGGGTACGCGGGCACCGTGTGGCGGGCGGCGTTGGTGCGGTCCCGGTCCAGCCGGACCCAGCCCCGGGGGTCAGGGACCGACCGGTGCAGCACGGCGTGGACGTCGTGCGCCCAGCCTTCGTGCCGCCGGGGGCCGGTAGTTGCGAAGGTGTATGTGTCGTCGAGCAGCCGCAGCGCCGCCGCGTTCCAGGGAGAGCGACGGCCGCGGAACTCCGCCAGCAGACCGCCGACTTGGCGGGCAAAGGCGTCCTTCGGCTCGCAGGGGATGCGCCAGAGCTGGTCGAGGGCCCAGTGGGCGAGCTCGCCCCCTCCTTCCGCTGCAAGGCAGACCAGCCCCTGGGGGAGCGGGAGGTCCGTCCCGTCCCAGAGTGCTTCCAGGTGCGCATCGAGCAGGTCCAGGGCGGTCCGGTCGGCAGGCAGTGACATTTCGCCACTCTAAGGGCTGTCTCTTTCGGGCTGTGCCGGCCCGAGGTGCGCAAGAACTAGGGCGACCTGTATAAGTTCTGGTTTGTCATGGCGCTCGCGCTGCAACTGTGCCTCACGCTCAGCTGTCTTCGGCCTCCGTGCAGGTGCCCCGTGCGGAGGCTTCGGTGGGGCAAGCAGCCTGTGCAGACATGCCTCGGTGAACAGCCTCTGCTCATCGGCCTCGGGCATCAGCCCTCCCTCCGCGTAGCCCTGGCCCCGCGAGAACCGCCGCTGCGCCTCGTGGTCGTCACCAAGGGGAGTCGGGCCGCCGAGCATCCCGGCGATCTCCTGCCGGTCCGATTCCCGCGGGCCGGCCGCCCGGCTGCGCTGCTGCCTGGTCTGCGGATATGACGCGAGCGTGTCCATGGCCATGCTGTCGCGCTGGCAGTACGCCGCGATCAGCATGGACGCCGTGTCCATGGTGTCGGCCGCGTCCGTGCCTCGGATCAGCGTCATCCGCAGCGCGACATCGGGCCCGGTGTACCGCAGGACTTCCTGGCAGTTCTGCACCGCTTCGGAGACGAGCTGGTGCCGCATGGGCAAGGCGAGGACGTCGGCAGGGCTGCCCCGTACCGCGACTGTCTGGCCGTGGTCGGTGCTGGCGACCGGTTCAGGGGTGGCCGCTGACGTGGGCCGATATGCAGTGGTGGCTGTCCGCGCTCCTCCACTCCCCCGCCGCACCACCTCTACGCCCTGTGGTCAAAGAGCTCCGCTGGGTAGCTTCGGAACTGGAGCTTCCGCATCCATCAGGGGGCGGGGCCCGGATTCAGGAGGTCAGGATGGTTCGTACCACTACCCTCACTCTCACTGCTCTCACCGCTGCCGGCGTCCTCATCGCGGGCACGACGACCGCCCTCGCCGATGACGGCTCCGGCGGCAAGAAAACGGACGTCACCACATCGGCCAACCCGGCACTGCTGGCCGCGCACCAGCAGATCTTCGGAACCGCTGTCACCGTGCCCCCTGGAGGGAACGGTTTGGCCAGCGCCACCTGCCCAGCCAATCAAGTGCCCACGGGCGGCGGGGGCACGACCTCAGCTTTCAAGATCTTCTTCACCGACTCCTACGCCAGCGGCAACTCCTGGATCGTGCGCGGTACCAACACCAACACCGTGAACGAGTCCATCAGAGCCTTCGTCATCTGCACGACCCCCTGACCTGCCGGACGCTGTTGGTTAATTCGGGGGCTCGCGTCGGCCTTCAAGACCCGGTCGTGGTCTTGGAGGCCGACGTTGTCGTATGAGGTGGGTGCGGGTGTCGATGCAACCGAGCCGGCCGGGCGAGGTCCCGGCGGAGGCGGTACGCGGTCGCACGGGCCGCGTTAAAGCGCCATCGCTCCCCCCTCTGCGGGTTACGTGCCGACCGGGACGGGTTCGGTGAGTGAGGCGGTCCAGCCGCGTGTAGAGGGCCCGTACGAGGCGGGCGCGGTTCTGGACGCACCGGGCGGTGCCTTCCAGCGGGGCGGACAGGCGTCCGTCGGCTTCGCGGAGGACAACTTCGGCGAGGGCGCCGCGGCCGTCGCTCTTGGGCAGGGGTACTGCCGGAGGTGCGAACCCCCAAATTGGACACCGCCCAGTTCTGCAGTTCACCCCTTGTGGGCAAGCCGGTCCCGTGCGTGGACACCTCTTTCCACGCGATAGCCGAGGGGAAGAGGTCTGCTTCGAGTCCGGTGGGGATAGGAGGACGACCCCTGACCCCGGCCCCGGCGGGTGCCTCAGCACATGGTGAGCTGCTCGTGCTCGGGCAGGTCGAGGTGGACGATCCGGCTCTGGGGAAGGACGTCGGCGAGCTCGCGCGCCTCCTGGGCGCTGCGGGCCAGGACCAGCTCCTCCGCGAGCTTGGGGCAGGCAGCGGCCAGGCCGGGGCAGGGCCGCACGATCCCATACAGCGTCCGCCGCTTGTCGGTCACGTGGACCGGGACGCCGCGGGCGTACTGCGACCACATCATCGGCTTCTCCGGGATCTCCACCCGCAGGTTCGACGTCCGCCAGGCGTACTCGGCGACGGCGGCGAACAGCTCGGCCTGCTGCTGCGGCGACAGCCGACTCCACCACGCCCGCGCGGTCTGCAGGTCCTGGCGCTCTTGCTCCTCACGCTCGGCCTGTTCACGGGCGAGGTGCGCTTCTCACGGGCGAGGTGCGCTTCGCGCTCCACGCGTTCCCGTTCCCGGCGCGCTTCCTCCTCCGCCCACCGCTGCCGCATCTGTTCCATGAAGACGCGGTGCTCTTCTTCCCGCTGCAGCCGTCGGCGTTCGTCCTCCTCGGCCTTCCGTACCCGCTCCTGCTCCTCCAGTTCCTTCCGGCGCTGTTCCGCGGCCTCCTCCTGCTCCTGCTGGCGGGCCTCCCGCTCCGCCCGCGCGGCTTCCTGCCTCTGCCGCATCGCCTCATGCTTGTCCTGATCGGCGATCGACCGCTTCGAGGTCCACCACTGATCCCGTTTGAACTGACGCTGCTCACCGTCGACCACCCGGTACGCCCGCCGGTACCGGCGCAGCACCTCGGCGGGAACGAGCTGCCCCTCCAGCGCCCAGCGTACGAACCGCTCCAGCGTCTCCTCCCGGAACTCCCACCGCCCGCTCCGGTAGACGAACCCGGCGAGCCCGTCGTCCATCACCCACGGCTGCTCCCGTTCCTTCGGGGCCCGGACGCGGATGGCCGGCACCGCGCTGATCCACCGCGGCGGCCGCGCGCCCGGGTGCACCCAGCACACCCGGATCCCCTCGTCGGCGTACCGGTCGGTGCGATCAGCAATGTCGTCCACCGTGATCTGCGACAGCTGCGCCTCCCAGGCCATGCGCTGACTCCCGTCCGCGGACGAGGCCATGACGTCCGCCCGCCACGACCCGTCCTCGGCCGGCACCTCCAGCGCCGCGAACCACCCGGCTGCCCGGATCGCGCCCGCCATCTCCAGTTTTCCGCGCAGGTTGTTGTCAGCGTGGTCTTTGACGTGCACCGATGTGTGGCGAACATGTCCGTGACGTACTGACGAGGGGGCACCCTGGCCTGAGCGGGCGTTCAGGCACCAGAGAACATGTGTCCCATGAGCAGTGGGTCAGAGCGTGAGATCGTCGGGGACCGGATCAAGGTCTGGTTCCGATTCGTTCCTCGCGAGGGGTGGTTTCCGCAGGACACCGAGGGCCTGTGGGCGACGAGGCTCAGCGCGGACACCGCCCGCGTGGACAACGTCCCGTTCCTCCAGGACGGGGTCGCCCAAGGGGACGTCGTCCGCTTCCAAACGGACGACGATGGACTGCACTGGGCCACCGGGCGGGTCAGCGCCTCCGGAAACTGCGCTGTCCGTGTGGTGCCGATCCCGTCCGGGCCCCTGGGCCGTAGCCCCGAGAGGGTTCACGAGCGCCTCTCAGACTTTCGACTCGGCGGCGAGGCCTTCAGCGCCGAATTTCCGATGGTGGCGTTCGACGTGCCGAGCGGCACCGACTTCGCGGCGCTCAAGCGGCTGCTGGTCCGCGGCCAGGACGAGGGTTGGTGGCACTTCGAGGTCGGCAGTGGGACCGAGGCGTTCTGGAGCGCCTAGTCCATAGGGCGCTCCAGGAGTTCGGCTTCCAGGGCGGCGATGCGTTTGTCGGCGAAGCGGAGGTTCGAACGGGCGCCTTCGAGGCGTTCTTGCAGGGTTCGGTGCTCGCGGGTGAGTTGGTGGACGTGGTGCTTGAGGGTGGTGTTCTCGGTGGTCAGGGACTGAAGTGAAGTTGCCCCGGTTTGATGGACAACCTTTCGCTTTGGGACACTGGGTCCCGCAAGGAGGAGTTCATCGTGCCAAGGACGCGTCCGGCCTACCCGCCGGAGTTCCGTCGCCAGATAGTCGAGCTGGTTCGGGCCGGCCGGTCGCCGGAGGAGCTGGCGAAGGAGTTCGAGCCGTCCGCTCAGACCATCCGCACCTGGGCGAACCAGGATCGGGTGGACGCCGGGGAACGCCCCGGCCTGACGAGCGACGAGAAGGAGGAGCTCGCTCAGCTGCGCCGTGAGGTGAAGCAGCTGCGCGAGGAGAAGGAGATCCTCCGCAAGGCCACGGTTTTCTTCGTCCGGGAGACCAGCCGGTGATCTGCTACCGGCTGATCGACGAGAACACAGCACACCACGACGTCTCCCTCATGGCCCGGCTGCTGGGTGTGTCACGGCAGGGCTACTACGCATGGAAGGACCGCGCCCCCTCCCGTCGGC
>NZ_JBIRGM010000033.1:0-35265 GCF_044328025.1 Streptomyces sp. NPDC018000 | reverse complement strand
GCCAGGCATGGATCAACGACCCCGCCAAGCGACGTCAAACCGAACAACAGATCTCATAGCATCACATTCGTTTCATTTGACTTGACAGGCACCGGGACGGGGCATCTGGAGCCGCACCATGCCTTCGCCGCGCTGGTAGCGCTCGGTGCGGGTGGTGAACTGCTCAAAGAGCGGCGGCCCAGGGCCGCGAAGGCGCTGTATGCCTTGGCGTCGGTGCTGCTGGTGGTTGCCGGATCCGTCGCGGGGTACAGGGCGTGGGCCTCGCTCTTCAGGGGCGCGACCTATGACTGGCTCGACCTCGCACTCGGGGTTCTGGTCGTGCTCTACGTTGCCGTCGGCGCGGGCCAGCTGCTCGCGCACCTGTCCCGCAGAGCATCGAAGTCTCGTAGAAATGCCGACATGCTCAGCGAGTAGCACCGACACCGGTCAAACTTCGGTGGCAATGGATCAATCTTCACTGTCACAGGTCAGCCGGATCGGCGCCGGATCATGCTCGTAACACGGTGTCAGAAAGTCGGCATGCTCAAGAACTTGAGCAGCACCCTTTTCTGTACGATCTCGCGGGTGCAGAAACCTTCCGATGACGACACCGCCGATCTCCTCACCCCTGTCCCCGCCGTATGTACCGGCGCCCTCGTGGGGTACGCCCGCGTATCGACGAAGGGACAGTTGCTCGACCGGCAGATCCACGCACTCACCGAAGCGGGCTGCATCCGGATCTTCGCCGACAAGAAGTCCGGCAAGAAACCACGACCACGCGCTCCCGGTCTGAGGTGCCAACGCTGCCGCAACCGATCCAGTGAGACCTGTAGGCCCAGCCCCGCATCTCTTGTAGCCCGTCCCCGAACGGTTCAACGAGCGGCAGTCCAGTGCGCTCAGTGAGTGACGGGTCGGTGAAGCCGTTTGCGGCGAGATGGCGGGACCTGCCTACGAACCGGCCCACTTCGGCAACCAGTTCCTTCAGACTTGTGCCCCCCGGCGCCTCAAGAATGACTGATGGTTCACCCACAACGGATGAGTCGATGGTCTTCCAGATGGCGGCAACGACTTCCGAATCCTCCATGGGGCTCAGTGAACATCACGCCACTGACATCCTGACTCACGCTGCAGCCATCGAACGGAGGACTTGCGCAGCCGCTACGGTGGTTGAGCACCCAGCAACGGAGGGGCCGGCCAAGTTCTGAGCCATTTGTTCGTCGCGTGCCACAGCCGTGCCAGATACAGGGGTCAGCTGCGGTCAACAAGGGTAGCTAGCGGGCGTATACCCACCTGTTGGCTCGGCCGGTGAATCCACAGGTCACCGGCAGGACGTCCCATCCTCTCTCCTAAAGCGAGTGTCGAGGTCTGACGTCATTCCTCGCGGTGCTGAGCGAACACCTGCTGCTGCTCGTCCCGCCAGGTCCAGTTGGCCGGCCGGGAGAAGGGCAGGCTTCGGGCAAGGCCGGAGAACTGGTCGGATGGCTCCCGGCTCGCCTTGTTCACCACGATCGCCGAGAGCATCGGTGCTCGTCCATCCTCGTTACGGTGGAGGCAGACATCCTTGAGCAGGTAGGTCATGACTCCACGATGAGGGGGAATGGAGTCGAAGCCCTGTGCCGCCAACTCGGCGCTCAGCTCCCCGTACGTGATGGTCTGTCCTCGACGGGCCCGCTCCCGCAAGATCTCCACGGCCGCTTCGACCGCTGCCGGGTACTCCGGATCCTTGATCCTCATTGCCCCTCCCCCATCGCGTGGCCACTGCCCAGCCTGCGCATACCGGCCAGGCACACCGGTCCGGCACTGCTACCAGCAGACGAAGAGATCGTGCCAGAACCGTGCCAGATCGTGCAGGGAACCACGGGGAATTGCGCGGACCAGGACACCGGCCAGCCAGGCCCTCGGGGCCGCTCCATCACTGGTCGGCTCACTATCGGACCAGGGCTGAGTGGGATGCGATAGCCGTAAGGAACGGAACAACTGACATCCATGCTCATCGCTCAGCTTGACCTGCCGCTGAACCTCAACCAGAACCGCCACAACGGCTTCCACGACCGTCTCAAGGAAGTGCGTGCCAGAGCTCGGGAGCGGGCAAGGGCCTTGCCCATCAGCGTGTAGCAAAGGAGGCACAGGTGAACAACGCAGACCTGCCCACACCTCGGCGCAGCGAAGCCAAGCGCGCCCAGGATCGGCGCCGCCGTGAGCGCATGCGGAGCAATGGGAGCATCGAGCGCTACACAGTGGAAGAGATCGGTGAACGGGACGATTGGATCTGTGGCCTGTGCCAAGATCCAGTGGATCAGGCTTATCAGCACCCAGACCCTCGGTCCCCGAGCATCGACCACGTCCGCACCATCGCAGCCGGCGGCACCGACACGCGCGACAATGTGCGCCTCACACACTGGGGCTGCAACCATGAACGCAACGACAGCACCCCGCTGAGGACTGTCGAGGAAGCCGAAGCGCAGCGCGCTGCCCTCTTCCGGATACCCGCGCTCCGGACCTACGCAGAGAGCCTCACGGCAGAGGACATGGTCCGCCGCTCTCAGGCTTTCCACTCACCCCAGAGGTATCGGGCCAGGTTGGCGCGTCGGGTGGAACGCTACGAGCGCGAAAGACGCTGACGTGTACGCATCCCCGCAGGAGTCGCGTGCCACAGCCGTGCCAGATGCGAGGGTCAGCCACGGTCAACAAGACTGGTTAGCGGGCGCAGTCGTGCCCGCTGGCTCGGCCAGCGAAGCCGCAGGTCCCCTGTCCTACGGCCCAGCCTCTCTCCTGAAGCGGGTGTCGCAGGTTCGAATCCTGCCGGGGGCACAGAGAGGAGGGCCGGCTCAGGAGAGCTTTCCTCCCAGGCCGGCCCTTCTTCGTGGTCGGGGGCGTGCCACTCATGCCACGCGGATGCCACATCTTCTAGCGGCTCGACCGGCAAGGTTCGCCCGCCGCGACGGGGCACACCTTGCCGGCCACCGCACTAAACGCGGTCCTGGAAGACGCAGCTCCACACGTGCGTGCCCGCGACGCTGCCGTCGGCGCGCACCGCCTCCAGCGTGTAGAAGTGCGTGGTCCCCCGCGCCGCCGTGGTGTCCGTGTAGGTACGGGTCTCCGCCGGCAGCAGTCCGGCGTGCAGCGGCTCGTACGCCTCCGTGGCCGCGTTCCACCGTCTAACCCGGTAGCCCGCGAGGGTGTCGCACTCAGCCGTCTTGTCGCACCGCCAGTTGATGGACGGCCCGCCGCGTCCGCCGATCACGGTGTCGTAGCCCCTGCTGCCGAGGTCCCAGTCCCGGGTGACCGTCACGGACGGCCGGACGTCCAGCTCGGTGGCCTCGACGACCGTGACCTTCGGGTCACTCGGGTGCAGCGCGTTGTCCCAGCGGTCCCTGGCAACGACCGCGTACACGTGCGTCTCGCCGTCCGGCAGGTCGCCGCAGAGGACCGCGAGCGGGTCGCTCGTGCCCTCGGAGCAGGAGGTGGAGCTGAGCCACTTGACCGTGCCGTCGGCCTGCCGGGCGCCGGTCCAGGCCACGTAGCGCTCGAGATCGTCCTCGGTCGAGGCCGCCCAGCTCACCAGCACGCCGTCGGCGCGCGGGGTGGCCTTCACGCCGGTGACCGGGCCGGGCGCGACGCGGTCGCCGGTGCGGACGACGAGCGGGGCGGACAGTGCCGACTCGTTGCCGGACGGGTCCACCGCCGTGACCGCGTACGTCACGTATGTGCCGGCGGGCATCTCCAGGTCGTGGCAGCCGCCGCCGGTGCTGGTCTCGTCGCTCCCCTCGGCGCAGGTCACGCGGGTGAGTGCGGCCGGGTCGAGGGTCTTGCCGGGCGAGCGGTAGACGCGGTAGGTCCCACCGTTGTCGAAGTCCTCGCCGAAGCTGTCGGGCTGCGCCCAGTACACGTCGGTGTAGCCGACGCGGACGACGGAGTTGAGGGAGGTCGGGGACTCCGGCGGCGTCCGGTCGACGCCGTCGCCGGTGACATCGGCGTACGCCGACGGGTTACCGAGCGCGTCGAGGGCGCGGACCCGGTAGTACCGGACGGTGTTCATGCGTGCGCCGGTGCGGTACGACGTCGTGGTCGTCGTGCCCAGCAGCTCGAACGGGCCGGTGGCCGCGGAGGCGGCGTACACCTCGTACTTCGCGGCGTCGGCGACCCCCTGCCAGGCCAGGGTGGCCCACCAGGTGTCGCCGACGACCGTGAGACCGGTCGGCGCCGCCGGCCCCGTGCGGTCCACGGTCACAGCGGTGGCGTCGTGGCTGCCGGCGGACTCGCGGCCCGCCTTGTCGACGGCGCGGACCTCGTACTGGAAGGTCTGGCCCGTGGCGGGCGTCGTGTCCACGAAAGACGGGGAGGTGAGCAGCGACGAACCGCTGACCTTCGCCCACTGGGTGGTGCTCAGCCGACGGTACACGCGGTAACCGGCGAGGTCCATCTCCTTGTTCGCGGCCCAGCGCAGGGTGGTCTTCGTGGTGTCCCGGTTGTATGCGGCGGTGAGGGCGGCCGGGGCGAGCGGCTTGACCTTGTCGACGGCGGCCTCGGTGCGCGGGGCGTACGTGAACCCGGCGTTGGCGAGGCCGGTCCAGGCAACGTAGTCCACGCGGAGCATGTGCTTGCCGGCCGGAATGGTCAGGTCGACGGTCTTGCGGGCGGTGGTGGAGACGTTCTTCCACAGGTCGATCTTCCGCACGCCGTCGACGTAGACGCGCATGCCGTCCTGCGTGGCGGCGGAGAGCCGGAAGGGGCCGCCGGAGCCGAAGTCCCGGGTGAGGGACCAGCGGACGGAGAAGTTGTCTTTGGGCAGCGTGACGCCGGGCGGGTCGCCGTGCCCGTAGTTCTCGGCGATGGCGGAGTCGCAGGCGGTGCGCTTCGGCGTGCCGCTGAAGGCGGAGTTGCCGAAGTACTGCGCCTTCCAGACGGGAGAGGTGCAGGTGACGGCCGCGGAGGCGGGGGCGGCGGTGATCAGGCCGCCGGCGGCGAGGGCGGCCGTCGCGGCCAGCGCGGTCAGCCGGGTACGAGTCATCACAGAGAGTGGGGCCCTTTCCGGACCATTGGAAAACATGTGAAACAGGTGACGCCTGTGTGACCCATGAGGCGGGGGCAGGGTTGCCCCCGCCACCTCCCCTTTTTCCAAACGTTCGGCACGCATCGGCCGTACCGGTGCGACGACCGGCGCGCTCGGGCCATTTCCTCGCTGAGCGGTGACTTCGCCCGGCAGCAGGGCAACGTCGCGTCGGCAGGCGCCGCTTCCTCTCTGGTATGCGCGGGTTGGGGCGGGGTGGAGGCCATGTGCGGCGAGGGCATGGGCGCGCGGTCGCGGCACTAGAGTCGCCCTATCACTGCTGGTTATTGGGCCAGGGCTTGGTGCACGCACGCCAGGTCGCTGGTGGGGAGGGCCTGTAGAGCATGAGCCGTCGCTCCAATGGGTTGGTTGGCGTCTGGGCCGAGGCGCAGCGCCAACAGCAACGTCAACGAGAGGCGCAAGCCAGATATCAGCGGGAACAGGAGAGGCAACAACGCGCCTACCAGCAAGCGCTCGCGCGCAGCCACCGTGAGCAGAAAGCGGCGTACCGGGAACAGCGCGAGGCGGAGGCACGGCGACGCACGAGGGAACTTGATGCGCGGGTGGAGTCGTTACAGGGTCTGCTGGCGGCAGGATGCCGGGCTCCGGCGTTCAGGGCCGACGCGCTGATTCGTGCGGAGCAGGTCGAGGCGTTCTCGCCGGGACAGCTCGCGCACCCCATCCGCATGCCGGACCCGAACCAGTACCAGCCGCAGGGTGGTTGGACCGCCACACGGCGGGCCCAGGCACAGGCGGAGGCCCGGTCCAGGTTCGAGCGCGACTGGCAGGCCGCACAGGCTGCGGAGGCACAGCGTCAGCACCAACTGGCCGCCTACCAGCTGCAGTACCAGCAATGGGCCGACACCCAGCTGAGCGAGATCCGTCGGCACAACGCCGGCATCGCGGAGATGAAGACAGGTCTCCGCAACGGAGATCCCGGGGCCGCAGTGGAGTATTTCTCCGCTGCCCTCTACGCCTCGACCGGCTGGCCGGAGGACCTGCCCCGCCAGGTGTCCGCAGCGTACGACTCCGGTGCGCGCCAGTTGGTACTGAACTGGGAGCTTCCCAAGTACGACATCGTCCCGGAGGCGAAGTCGGTGCGCTACATGATCAACGCCGATCAGGAGAAGGAGTCGCCCCGACCGGTCACACAGCGTCGCGCTCTGTACCGGGACGCACTCGCACAGTGTCTCCTGTTGGTTCTGCGTGATCTTTTCGCCGCCGACGAGTTCGGTGCGCTGGAATCGGTCGCGCTGAACGGGTTCGTGGACGATCACGACCCGACGACCGGCAGACGGGCTCCCATGTTCCTCGGCACGGTCATGGCTTCGCGTGCGACTTTTGCCGCGCTGCATCTGGAACAGGTGAACGCTGTCAACTGCCTGGTGGACGGACTCCGGGGGCAGCTGTCGTCGCGCCCCGATCAGTACGCGCCCGTGCGGCCCGGCCGGCTGCCCGAGGATGTCGGTAACGGCGTCGTCACGCATGGAGGCGACGAAGAGCCGGATCTGTACGAAATGGATCCCATCGTCTTCGAAGCGCTGGTCGCAGATCTGTTCCGGGCCATGGGCATGCAGGCCGTGACCACACAGCGCTCCAACGACGGCGGCGTGGACGTCGATGCACTGGACCCGACCCCGATTCGCGGCGGCAAGATCGTCGTACAGGTCAAGCGCTACCGCAACACCGTGCCCCCGACAGCCGTCCGCGACTTGTACGGCACTGTCCAGGACGCCGGCGCCAACAAGGGTGTGCTGGTCACGACGTCCGGATTCGGCCCCGGCTCGCACACCTTCGCCAACGGCAAGCCCTTGGAACTGGTGGCAGGCTCCGAACTGGTCGACCTGCTGCACCGCCACGGACTGCGCGGACGACTGGGCAGCGGCGAACGCACGGTGCCCGCCCAGCGGACGGTGCCGGACAGTGAGGCCGACACGGAAGACCACAACGTGTTGGGCATGTACTGGTCGGGCAGCGTCGCCTTGGACGTGTGCGCGCTCGTCTGCCACGGCAACCGGGTTCTGGACGACGACCACTTCGTCTTCTTCAACAACCCCCGGACACCCGACGGCACGGTCCGTGCGCTCATTCCCGTCGCGCCGGACAGAGCCGCCATCCACGTAGCTTTCGATGCCCTACCGGCACGAGCCGACCGCCTCGTCGTCATCGCCGCGGTCGATCCCGTCGCCAACCCTTCGGCCGACCTGTCCGGGTTCGTCGACGCCGGCATTCGGCTGCTGGACTCCGCGGGGACCCAACTCGACCAGTTGGAAGTGTCCGACGGCCGCGCCAACGAGACTGCGCTCGTACTGGGTTCCTTTCGTCGCCGCTCGAACGGTGACTGGGAGTTCGTCACCGGAGGCAAGGGTTACCGAGGCGGCCTGGAGGAGCTGGTCCAGGAGTACGGCATTGATGTGGCTTAGATGCGGCTTGGATGCGGCTTGGACCGACCGGCACATGGGGGTGGGAGAAGGAGCGGGGCTGGGTGCGTGCGGCTACGAGGCGGAGGAGGCAGGACGGCGAAGGCGGTTGTGAGCTCCTTGGCCGGCCCGGCGTCGCTTCGGGCGTCATGACTTCGTGGCCCGGGGCGGCCCGTCCGCTCCCAGGTCCCCCACGGAGTCCGCGTAGTACGCCGACTCCGCCAGGTGGAAGGCGAGTTGGCGGAAGGTCCACCCCGTGCCGGGTGACTTGTCGAGCTGGTCGGGCGTCAGGGTGTCCAGGCGGTTCGCCCAGATCCTGGCCAGCCGGGTGAGTCGGCTGCGCGCCTCGTCGAGGTCGGCCTCGGTGAACGGGGCGAGGTCCGCCTCGGTGGTGGTCGCCGAGGCGTGCCAGTGGTCGGGCTGTGTCTTCTCGCCCACGAGCCTGGCCTCCATCTCCGCGAGGTGGTCGACCATGTGGTCGGCGACGCGGCGGATCGCCTTGTGCGGGGTGTAGATCCGGTCGTCGGCGGGGACGGGGCGGCCGTCCCAGGCGGTCCAGGTCGCGGCGAGGGCAAGGACGTGGCCGACCATGGCCGTCACGGTCTGCGCGGGGTCGCGGTCGTCCGTCGCCGGGACGTCTTCGAGGATGTCGGAGGCGTCGAGGATGTCTGGGGCGTCGAGGATGTCGGGGGCGCCAGGTGCGTCGAGTACGTCCGGTACGTCTGCTATGTGCTTCGTTTCCGTCATGGTTCGACGCTAGATCCGGGAAGTTTCGGTCCCGGCCGAACCGTTCCGGGACCTTCTCGGGTTCAGGACGAGGTGATGCCCTTCGACCGCGGTGCCATCTCGACCGCGGTGCCATCTCGACCGCGGTGCCATCTCGACCGCGGCGCCATCTCGACCGCGGTGCTGCTCGACCGCAGTGCCACCTCGGCCGGGGTGCTGCCTCGGCCCGTCCTGGGTCCTGTCGCGGCCTGGTCAATGCCTGCGGTTAGCGTCTACCCACGACGAAATGAACTGCCCGCCCGACCAGAACGGAACGCCGCAGTGGCCTCTGCTGAGCTGTCCCCACGCCACCCCCTCCCGCAGCATGCCCACGAGCCGACAGAGGCGCGGGGACGGTGGCTCGGACGCCGCCCTGTGCCGCTCCTGGTCACCGCCTGCGTTCTGCCGCTCTACGCCATCTGGTGGGCGGTCTTCGCGACCGGCGGCGGCGACCTCGCGGCGCAGGAAGCGTGGGCGGAGTTCGCGAAGATGTACCCCGACTCCGCTTACAACCTCTTCTGGTACGGCGGTCTGCACACCGCGAACTACAGCGTGATCTCGCCCTATGTGATGGCGGCTCTCGGCGTGGTGCCCGTGACGCTGCTGTCCGGGCTCTCGTCGACCTGGCTGGCCGCGGAACTCGTCACGCGCACCGGCGTGCAGAAACCCCTGTGGCCCTCGCTGGCGTTGGCATTCTCGCTGTGGTGCCAAGTGGTGTCGGGACGATCGACGTTCATGCTGGGCATGGCCTTCGCGATGGCGGCCGTACTCGCGATCGTCAGCGGACGGCACATCGTGACTGCGGTCGTCTGCGCGGCGCTGTCCACCATGGGGAGTCCCGTCGCCGGGCTGTTCCTCGTCGTGGTCGGAGCGGCCTACCTGCTGACACGCGAGTGGGGGAAGGCCGCCTCGCTTCTCGCGCCGCCGGTCACTGTTGTCGCACTGACCACCCTGCTGTTCCCGTTCGAGGGCGAGCAGCCCATGCCGTTCGCCCGGATCTGGCCGCCTGTGCTTCTGTGCGCGGTGATCCTGCTGACGGCACCGCGCAGCTGGCGGGTGCTGAGGTTCGGAACCGCGGTGTACGCGCTCGGCGTGGTGCTCTGCTATCTGATCGCCTCGCCGGTCGGGACGAACGTCGAACGGCTCACAGAACTGGCGGCACCTGCAACGCTGCTCGCCATCCTGGTCAACGGACGCCATCGGGACGAGGAGGACGCGCCCCCCGCCCGACTGTCGTTCGGCTGGTTCACGCCCCGGCGTCAGCGAGTGGGCTGCGTCGTCGCCCTGGTTCTCTCCCTGACCTGGCTGTGCGGCAAGACGACCGCCGATATCGTCACCAATACGAAGGTGCCCGAATACGCCGTCAAGACCGACGGCGTCGTCGCTGAACTCCGGAAGCTGGACAGTGAGCGCACCCGCGTCGAGGTGGTTCCGGCACGCGACCACCGAGAAGCGGCCGTCCTCGCCCCCTACGTGAACATGGCACGCGGTTGGAACCGGCAGGTCGACGTCGAGCGCGGGCGTCTGTTCTACGAGGGGCACGGCGGAACTGCCGTGCCGGAGGGAACCTTCTCCTCCGCCTCCTACCACGCCTGGCTCTCCCAGTGGGCCGTGGGCTTTGTCGTGGTCGCCAACGGCAAACCGGACGGCCCTGCGGAGCTGGAGCACGCCCTGGTGACGAGCGAACCGGACTATCTGGAGCACGTGTGGGAGGACGCCAACTGGAAGATCTACCGTGTGAAGAACGCGACGCCCCTGGTGGACCGGCCCGGCTCCGTGGTGAGCTCCGACGGCGCCAGCCTGGTGGTGGGCATGCCGAAACCCGGCTCGGTGACCATCCGTATCGCGTACTCACCGTGGTTGTGGGCGGACAACGGATGCCTGGCGCCGGACGGCGAGTTCACCCGGCTGACTGTACGGGAGGCGGGCGAGGTCCGGATCAGCTCCACGTACGGGGGCCCGTCGAGCAAGGAAACACTCAAGTGCCCGTGAGCGTCTTCGGTTGCCGGCCGTGCTGCTCGGGCATGAGGCCCACTGCCGACCGGGGGTGACGCTGCGCCGGCACCGGACCGGGCGTGCCATGGCTGTGCCCCGCAGCGCGGCAAACGCTGCGGGGCACAGGTACGACTCGGCCGGCAGTCGGCCGGCCGGTAGGTCAGCTGATGCGCGTCAGCTTGTCCCCGATCGCCGGCTCCGCCATATCGCTCTGCAGCGCGACGGGCACCTTCACCTGACTGGTGCCCTCGCCCACGGTGAGCGTGCCGACGTGGGTGCCGGCCGCCGCCGAGTGCGGGATCGTCTTGCCGTCGTCGGTCAGTTCGAGCTTGACCGTGAGACCGGGCCAGCCGACCGCCGTCACGTCCTTGGTCGCGACCACCGGGGTGCTGCCGCCCAGCCCGTCCGAGACGGTGCCGACGACGTCGCCCTTCTTCACGACCTTGGCGCCCTCCAGCAGATCCTGGGTGGCCAGCATGACTTCCTTGCTGACCGCGTTGACCGTGTCGATGATGGAAGGCTTGTGCTGGCCCAGCACGGCGCCGACGATCAACTGGTCGGTGTCGCCGACCATCTTGTGGGCTGCGAAGAGCAGATTGCCGCCGGCCTTGGTGGTGGATCCGGTCTTGATCCCGAGCGCGCCGTCGTACGGGACGAGGCGGTTGTAGTTGGGATGGGTCTTGCCCGACGGGTCGGTCCACGACGGCAATATGGTGATGGCCATGAGCGCCGGGATCTCCACCAGCTTCTGACCGAGCTTCACCTGGTCCTCGGCCGTGCTGACCGTGGTCTCGTGAAGACCGGACGGATCGGTGTACGTGGTGTTCTTCATGCCGAGCGACTTGGCGGTGTCGTTCATCTTCTTGACGAACGCCTTCTCGGAACCCGCGTCCCAGCGCGCCAGCAGCCGCGCGATGTTGTTGGCCGACGGGATCATGATGGCCGAGAGCGCCTGCTTCTCGGTGAGCTTGTCGCCCTCCTTGACGGTGTTGAGCGTCGACTCGCCCACCGCGTCCAGCTTCCCCTCCGACTCCGCCTTGGCGTCGACCGTGATGGACGGACCCTCCTCGCCCTTCTTCAGCGGGTGGTCCTTGAGCACGACGTACGCGGTCATCGCCTTGGCCACACTGCCGATCGGCACGGGCTTCTGCTCGCCGAACGAGTCCACGGTGCCCAGACCGGTCGCCGCCATGTAGCCCTGGCCCTCGTCGGGCCACGGCAGGGACGGCTTGCTCCCCTTGAAGGTGTATGTCGGCTTCGCCGACATCCGGAGCTCGGGGTCCGGGAGCGGGCGCACTATCTGCGCGATCGCAAAGATGATCAGCAGAAGCAGGACCAGCGGGGTCCAGATCTTGACCCGGCGGACAGCGGTGCGGACCGGCGTCTGAGGCGGCGGAGGCGTGTTCGTCAACTCGGCCAGCAGGTCGAGCGGCGGCTTGGGCGGCACCGGCTGCTGCGTGGTCCGCTCGGCGCCGGAGAACGAGGGCGCGACGCCCCGCGCACCGGGCGTCGCGGCGGAGGCTGCGGCCGGTGTCTCGGGCTTACGGGGTTTCGGTGCCGGTGCCGGTCGTACGTCGTCCCCGCGCAGGGGTACGAACTTACTGGTCCGCTCGGCGGCGGACTCGGGCTTCGACTCCGGTCCAGGCTTCGAGGCGGGCGGGGTGATCTTCAGCGCGGTCGTCGGGTGGTCGACCTGGTCCGCAGCGGGCGCCCTGAAAACGGCGGTCGGCTGATCGACGTCGCGCTTGTCCTCGGCGGTTTCGGTCTTGTCCTCGGCGGTGTCGCGCTTGTCCTCGGCGGTGTCGGTCTTGTCTGCGACAGCGGTGCCCTTGGCCTCGGCTTCCGAAGCCTCGGCCTCTTCCTCGTTCTCGGCGTCTCTCGCGCCCTCGGTGGCAGCGGTCTCGTCGCGCGTCCCCGTAACCCGGGCCTCGTCGGACGGCTCGACCGCGGCGTCGACGTCGGCGTCACCCGAGGCGGTCGCCTCGTCCGAGGCGCCGTCGGCCGGAGTGACCGGCTCAGGCGCGTCGCCCTCCACCGCAGCGCCGGCGCCGGCGTCAGGCACAGCCTCGCTCTCGGACTTGGCGGCTTTCGCGCCATCGTCCTTCGGGCCCTTGTCGCCCTCGTCGTCCTTCGCCGCCCGTGCGGCAACCGCAACACGCAACCGCGCATCGCCCTCCTCGGGCGCCGCGGCAACGACGGGCCTGCTCCCCGCGCCGTCGGCAGGCTCAGTGACGTCCGCATCCTCCGGGGACTCGGCGTTGTCCACGTTCCCCGCGTTCTTCACGTTCTTCAGGGGCTCGGCAGCCTCGGAGGACTCAGAGGCTCCCTCCAGGCCCTCAGCGGCCCCTCCCGTCCCCTCTGTGCCCTCAGCGCCCTCGGCACCGTCGGCGTCCGAGGAGCCCTCCTGGGCCCCGGAGCCCTCCGGCTGCTCCGAGCCCTGGCTGTCCTCGCTGTTCTCACTGTCATCGGACGGCCGCGCCTTGAAGACGGCCGTAGCCGTATCCACCTTGCCGCTCCCGCCGCCCTCGCCGCGCTCGCCGTCGCCGGACGACCCCGTACGGAAAACTGCCGTCGCCGTGTCCGTCCTGCCGCCGGCCTCGCCCTCGGCGGACGGTTCACGGGAGGCGGTAAGCCGCAGCCGCGGATCCCCCTCGCTCCGAGCCGTTCCCGACGACTTCTGCTGCTTCGACCTGTCGGGGGACTCGCCCGCCACCGATGCCTCCTCCATGCGCCGCGGGGGCATCCCCGCGCTGTCCGAACCACTACCAGTGTCCCGTGTGAACCACCGGCCCGGCTGCTAGACGAGAACGACATACCTACTGGTTCCCTTGCAAAGCACCCAGGCACTCTCGACAGACCAATGTGAGAGGGATCACCTTGTCATTCATCCACGCGGGGAGGCATGGATGGGCAGGAGCCGCAGAACAATTCCGGAGAAGCTTCTGCTGCTCGCCCTGGCCCGGCCACGGGTACCACCGCGCAGCCGCAGTCGCTCGGCCTCGACCTCGGCCTCGCCGGAGACCGGCCAGCGGCGGCATCAACGAAGCCTCGTACACCGACAACTGGGAACGCTACGGCTGAGTTCGCAGCCGGGAGACCGGTGGCTCCAGGGACTTGACACCCGGAGCCACCCGTCCAGCCGTCGTGAATTCAACAGGTCACGAGACCCGGGTCAGCCTCGGCCCGAAACCTGGCTCGGACAGGTCCTTCTGGAGCGCGATCGGCGCTGAGACCTTGCCAGTACCAGTACCGACTGTCACCTCACCGACCACCGTGCCGGAAGGCGCCGAGTGCGGGACTTGCTCATCGCCCTCGCCGATGTCGAGCTTCACCTGAAGGCCGCTCCAGCCGATCGCCTTGAGGTCCTTGGTGGAAACCACGGGGGTCCTGCCGCCGAGGCCGTCATCGACGTAACCGACGACATCGCCCTTCTTCACGACAGTGGTGGAGTCGACGCCCTTCTGTGCGGCCTTGATCAACTTGAGGCTGTTCTGGATCGCGCGCTGCAGTTTTGCGTACAGAGTGCCGTCCAGATCAGCGCCCATCACCACTCCGATGATCCGGCGGCTCTTGCCGTCGATAACGGTGTCGGCGGCCCAGAGCAGATTGCCACCAGCAGGCGTCGACGAGCCGGTCTTGATCCCGCTCACGCCGGGCTCCAGCAGAATCTCGTTGTTGTTGTAGATCGCCCCTACGCCCGGGATATCGGCCTGGGGCATGTTCACGATCTCGCGGAAGACATCGTTCCGCATGACTGCCTCGGCCAGCTTGAGCTGGTCGGTGGGAGTGGACACGGTGGACGACTTGAGACCGCTTGGGTCCGTGTACGTCGTGTTCGTCATGCCGAGGTCCTTGGCCGCGGCGTTCATCTTCTCGACGAAGGCCTCCTCGGTCGTCGCGTCCCAACGGGCGAGCAGGCGCGCCGCGTTGTTGCCGGACGGGATCATCAGCAACTGGAGCATCTGCTTCTGGGTGAACTGCTGGCCCTTCGTCATCGGCGCCTTCGACTCGTCCTCACGGCTGGACTCGTCCTCCGCCTGCTGGTCGGCGGTGATCTTCTCGCCCTGTTCCTTGCCGGTGAGGGGGTGGTCCTCGAGGATCACGTACGCCGTCATCACCTTCGCGACGCTGGCGATCGGCGCGGGCTTCTGCGCGCCATAGGTGCCGATGGTGCCGACGCCCTCGACCTCGACAGCGCCCTGCCCCTCGGCAGGCCAGGGCATGTCGATCTTCCCGCCGTCGAAGGTGTACGTGGGGTCTGCGGACAGCACCAGTGCGGGCTCCGGAAGCGGGCGCACCATCTGTGCGATCGCAAAGATGATCAGCAGAAGCAGGACCAGCGAGGTCCAGATCTTGACCCGGCGAGCAGCAGTGCGGACCGGCGCCTGAGGCGGCGGAGGCGTGTTCGTCAGCTCGACGGCGGGGAGCGGGGGCAAGGCAGCGGGTATGCCGGGCGTCGCGGCGGAGGCGGCGGCCGGTATCGGCGTCTCGGGCTTACGGGGTTTCGGCGCCGGCGCCGGTGCCGGCGCCGGTCGTACGTCGTCTCCGCGCAGGGGTACGAACGTGCCGGCCCGCACTGCGACGGACTCGGGCTTCGACTCCGGCCCAGACTTCGAGGCGGGCGGGGTGATCCTCAGCGTCGGGTGGTCGACCCGGTCAACGGTGGGCGCCCTGAAAACGGCGGTCGGCTGATCGACGCCGCGCTCGTCCTCGGCACCGGCAGCTTTCTCGGTACCGTCTTCCGCGTCTTCCGGGTTCTCGGTGGCAGCGGTCGCAGCTTCGTCGGCGTCGGACTCGGCGTCCTTCGTGCCGTCGTCCTTCACGCCGCCCTTCGGACCCTCGGCGCTCTCGTCGTCGTCATTCGCCACCCAGGCGGCAACCGCCTCGGAGGGCTCGGCAGCATCCGTACCCTTCGCGGACCGGCCGGCGTCCGCGCGCTCGGAGCCCTCGGTCGGCTCGGACGCCTTCTCCAGGCCCTCCGCGGTCATCCCGACTCCCCTGGCCCCATTGGCCCTTCCGGCGCCCGTAGAGCCCTCAGCGCCCTCGGCGTCCGAGGAGCCCTCCTGGGCCCCGAAGCGGGCCAACTGCGCCGCGCCCTCGCCGTTTTCGCCAACTGGCGTCGCCGTGTGCGTCCTGCCGCCGGCCTCGCCCTCAACGGACGGTTCACGAAAGGCGGCAAGCCGCGGATCCCCCTCACTCCGAGCCGTCCCCGACGACTTCTGCTGCTTCGACCTGTCGGGGGACTCGCCCGCCACCAATGCCTCCTCCATGCACCGCGGGGACATCCCCGCGCTGTCCGAACCATCTACCAGTGTCCCGTGTGAACCACCGGGCCCGGCTGCTAGACGAGAACGACATACCTACTGGTTCCCTTACAAAGCACCCAGGCACTCTCGACAGACCAATGTGAGAGGGGTCACCCTGTCATTCATCCACGCGGGGAGGCATGGATGGGCAGGAGCCGCAGAACAATTCCGGAGGAGCTTCTGCTGCTCGCTCTGGACCCGGCCACGGGTACCACAGCGCAGCCGCAGTCGCTCGACCTCGGCCTCGCCGGAGCTCAGCTAGTGGAGCTGGCTCTGGCAGGACGGATAGCCCCTGACGGGGATCGTATCGCCGTGGTGATGCCACGGCCGACAGGAGATCCGACTCTGGACTCCGCACTGGAACTGCTGCGCCGACGCGGCAGCCCGGTTCGGGCGGTCCACTGGATCGGCGGACCCCGGCTGGGGCTGCGCCAGATCTACCTCGCTCATCTGGAGCGGTGCGGCATGGTGCATGCCGCGGCGGGCCAGATGTGCGGAGTGCTGCCGACAACTCGCTACCAGGCGACGGACACGGCAATCAGCCGGGACATCAGAGCCAGGCTGGACAGTGCGATCCGCACCGGCGTACCGCCGGACCCGCGGACCGCGGCGCTCGCCGCGCTGGCCCACGCGGTCGGACTCGGCAAGCACCTGTATCCCGGGAACGAGGGGCGTTCATCGCGCTCCCGGCTCCGGGACCTGATCAGGCACGACCCGATGGGCGGACTCGTGGCGCATGCCGTGATGGACGTCCAGAACGGTGCAGCCGCGCAACCGCGCCGCAACCAGGCGGCCGGAGTGCCGTTGCAACCGCAAGTGCAGTCGCAGTCACGCCGCGGCAGCATGGCGCACACCGCGGCCCACTAGGACCGCACCCGTCGCCACACGCACCACAGCACCACTGCACCTCAACACCCCTGCACCGCAGCACCACAGCACCACAGCACCACAGCACCGACCGAATACCGACCGCACCGTCGTCCCCAGGGCCCGGTTCGGGAACCGCACCAAGCGCGGGGCAGCCGGAATCAAGGCTGCCCCGCGCACTTGCGTGTCGCCATTTCCCAGCGCGGCCGGGGGCAGGGGTGGCAATCTGCTCAGCAGTAGATACGCACAGCTACACAGCCGGAGGTGCCGTTTCCGTGCCGTCCAACGTCAATCCCACCGTCAGGCGACGCCGGTTGGGCCAGGAATTGCGCAGACTGCGCGAACTCAAGGGCATGACGGCCGAGGAGGTGGCGGAGCGGCTGCTGGTCTCGCAGTCGAAGATCAGCCGCCTGGAGAACGGCCGCCGCTCCATCAGCCAGCGCGATGTACGCGATCTCTGCGGGGTGTACGAGGTCGACGATCACCGCATCGTCGACTCACTCATGCAGATGGCCAAGGATTCACGCCAGCAGGGCTGGTGGCACGCCTTCGGCGACATCCCGTACAGCGTCTACATCGGCCTGGAGACCGATGCCGAATCGCTGCGGGTGTACGAACCCCAGGTGGTCCCCGGCCTGTTGCAGACCCGGAGTTATGCCGAGGCGCTGATCCACGGCGCGTTGCCGGAGGCCCCGCCGACCGAAATCGACAAGCGCGTCAAAGTCCGGGCCCGTCGCCAGGACCGGATCACCTCCCCGGAGCAACCGCTGCGGCTGTGGGCGGTGATCGACGAGTCCGCGCTGCACCGGCTGGTCGGCGGCAAGCAGGTGATGATCGAGCAGTTGGAGAAGCTGGTCGAGCTGTCGCACCTGCCACATGTCACCGTGCAGGTGCTGCCGTTCGAGATGGGTGCGCACCCCGGCATCAACGGTCAGTACGCCGTTCTGGAATTCCCGGACGCCGCGGACTCCAGTGTCGTCTATATCGAGGGCGTCACCAGCGACCTCTATCTGGAGAAAGCCAATGATGTGCAGCGGTACAGCGTGATGTACGAGCACCTGCGGGCACAAGCACTGAATGTGGAACAGACCCGGCACTTCATCAGCGACATCGCGAAGGAGTACGCCGGGCACTCGGACACGTAAAACCGGACAGCCCACAAAGTCCGGTTTGCGGGAAATAGCGCGCTGTTACGGGAGGGGCGGCGGCAAGGTACACCGCCGCCCGCCCGCAATGGAACCCTTAGTGGCCCATAACATCCGGTCGAGTGAACGGCCCCTTCACTCAAGAGACTTGGCGAGTAGCGTCGATCACGCCAACCGGAACACTGTTGGCTTCTTTCATTCGACTCTCTGAACCGGAGTGAACATGGCCATTCGTCAGGGTGCTACGGACAAGTGGACGAAGTCCTCGTATTCCGGGGGCAACGGCGCCTGCGTCGAAGTCAAGTCCCCTTTCAACCAGGCTATTGCCGTACGCGACTCGAAGGTCCCCCAGGGCCCTTCGATCACGTTCGTCCCCACGGCATGGAACGCCTTCGTACGTGACGTCGGCAAGGGTGCCGTCGCCGCCTGACCGATGCCTGCCGCCGTTCGCGTCGCAGCATCGATCCCGGTGCTGCCGGCAGCCCTGCCGGTAGCCCTCTCGACCGGTCCGCCGTCCTGGCCGAGGGGGCTCGATGCACGCCTGCCCCGACTGTCCGGGGCTCTCAACGCAGCTGGTCGACGTGGAGATCGGTGCCGGGCACGGTCGGGATGAACGGCGCCACCAGCTCCACCCGCCCCAGGCCGGATCCCGCGACCATCGCGTCGAGACCGGTGAAATGCCCGTCCCAGCAGTCCCGCGGGTCCTCCTGGAGGAACCACAGCAGGGTCAGCCGGGTGTCGACACCCTCGACCTGCTTCACATAGGTCATCCGGTCGCCCGGCAGCGGCGTGGGACGGAAGACGGTCACCATCGCAGCCGGGGAACCGCTCAGCCGCTCCGGCAGATGCCGCGAGCGCAGCCATTCCAGCAACTCGGCCCGCTGCTCGCCCCCTTCGGCATCGATCACCTGAAGGACCAGCCCGCGGTAGGGGTGGTCGAGTGCGTGGAAGTCCCGGGGCCCCGCGGCGCCGTCCCGGTAGACCGTCGCCTCGTGGTCCTGGAACGAGGTGAACACATGGGTGCGGTCCTGGTAGACCCGGCCGTCCCGGTTCAGTCGCTTGTTGATCCCGACGGTCCACTTCATGTGGTCGTCGTAGCGTCCGTCCGTCACCCAGTACGTCGACAGATAGCAGCCGGCGCCGACCGGCCGGGCGACCGCGGACTTCTCCGGATAGCGCAGTTCACGCAGTTCCCTGGTGGCGACCCAGCGGCGTCCCGCGAACATCCAGGGCATCGCCATCCCGCCCGCGTAGTAGTGATCGTCCTCGTACCAGCGGTTGTACGCGTACTCATGGCCCGGGTGCGGTTCGACCATGGTGATCAGCGCGTGGCCGGGATGGACTCCGTACGGTCCCAGTGCGGCCAGTTCGGCGTAGGTGTCGCTCCGCGTCTCGTCGCTCATGCCGTTCCCCTTCCGTACTCCGCAGCGGCGTCCTACTCTGACGCTCCGTCAGGCGAACTGCCAGAGCCGGGAGGTAACCGATGTTGCTCGCGGGGAAGACCGTCATCGTGTCCGGGGTGGGCGCCGGGCTCGGTCACCAGGTCGCGGCGACGGTCGTACGGGACGGCGGCAGCGCGGTGCTCGGGGCGCGCACCGCCGCGAACCTCGCCAAGTCGGCCGCGGAAATCGACCCGGAAGGCCGGCGCACCGCTCATCTGGCCACCGACATCACGGACGAAGCGCAGTGCAAGGCGCTCGCCGCGCTGGCGCTGGAGCGGTTCGGGCGGATCGACGCGGTGGTTCATGTCGCCGCCTGGGACAGCTACTTCGGCGGAATCGAGGATGCCGACTTGGCCGTCTGGCAGTCGGTCATCGACGTCAATCTGCTCGGCACGCTACGGATGACCCGCGCCTGCCTGCCCGGACTCAAGGAGCGGGGCGGCTCGGTGGTCATCATCGGCACACAGTCCTCGGTGGCCGCACCTTCCCAGGTGCAGCAGGCGGCGTACGCGGCCTCCAAGGGGGCGCTCACCTCGGCGATGTACTCCATGGCACGGGAGTTCGGCCCGCACCGGATCCGGGTGAACACGGTGCTGCCCGGCTGGATGTGGGGTCCGCCGGTGCAGGCGTACGTACAGTTCACGGCGCACACCGAGGGTGTGCCCGAGGCCGAGGTGCTGGGCAGGCTCACCGAGCGGATGGCGCTTCCGGGGCTTGCCACGGACGGCGATGTGGCCGACGCCGCCGCATTCCTGGCCTCGGACCGGGCGCGGGCGATCACCGGGCAGTCCCTGCTGGTCAATGCCGGCGAGCTGATGCGCTAAGGGCTGCCCCGTCAGTCCTCTCGCGTGCGACTGCGCCGCACTGTAATCGAACGGGAACGGTGAGCTGTGGGCCTGAACCGTATGTACGGAGTAGATCCTGCGATCACTTTTGAACGGCGTTCTCCGGGGATTTCCGGGTCTCGGAACAGCAGTCACCCATGGGCCGTAGTGGCTCTATAGTGAATCTATGGCTACTACGACCATTCAGGTGCCCAAGGAGACGCGCGACCATCTCGCCCAGCTGGCCAAGGAACGCGGGCTGAGCCTGGGCCAGCTGGTCGACCAGCTGGCCGCCCAGCAGCCGACCGCGGCCCAGATCGCCGAGCGCGTCGCCACCACCCGCAAGGTGCTGCGTGACCGCATGGGCTGCACCCTGACCGACGAGGAGTTCGACCAGGGGCCGGATGTCCTGGCCAACGTGTACGCGATTGCAGCCGAGAAGATGCACGCCCGACGGAACACCGCCGCATGATCATCCTCGACACGAGCGCGGTGTCGGCGCTCGCGCAAGGACATCGAGCCCTGCACCTCCTCGCCGGCAATGTTGCAGCCACTCCGGGCGACTGGCTGCGCATCCCCGCCCTGTGCCTCATGCACGCCGAAGCGGGCGACGAGGGTCTCGCGCGCAATGTGCTGGCGCTTCCGGGCGTCCTGACCGATCCGCTCGATCAGACCGCAGCAGCCACGGTCGGCGGGATGGTCCGCGACGGGTGGGGAAGCGCCGATACGTGTCACGCACTGTACGTCGCGACTCCACACCAGGAGAGCGGCGGCATGTCGATCATCCTGACCGGCCGCGAGAGCGACTATCCGCCCGGCATCCTCACCGTCGACATCGACTCTCCCGGAATGCTCGGATTCCACTGAGCCCGACGGACCGGCACAACCCTCCGCGCGTGCCTGTCCCTCTCTTCCCCGGCCTGCCCCTCTCTTCCCTGGTATGATGCCGGTCATCGCTTGCGCCTCTTGGGTGCGGATTCGGATCCGCCTGGGAGGCTTTTTTCATGCCCGGGGCCGTCTTGCCCCTGTTCAAGGTGGACCCGCCGCAGAGGCGCTGGTCCTGCCCGGTGACCTGGACAGGAACAGCACCCGTCATCCGTTCCTTCCCGCAAAGGAGATTCATGCCGGACGTGCATTTCTGCCATCGCGTCGCAAGCCGTTTCGTCGGCGACACCTGGGTTGAGGAGCGCCGGCCCGTGCCAGGCCGGCCGGAACTGCCGACCGCCATCCGGGCCCCGTTCGCTGCCCCGATGAGGGTGTGTTGCTGACCATGACGTCACAGCCGCACACCGCGGCGGCCGCGGGTACCTGGAAGCTCGGGAACCTGACCGTCAACCGCATCGGGTTCGGCGCGATGCGCCTGACGGGCAACGCTCCCTTCGGCCTCGGCGTGCCGAGCGACCGCGAGCGGTCGATCAGTGTGCTCCGGCGCGCGGTCGAGCTCGGTGTGAACCACATCGACACTGCCGCTTTCTACTTCTCGTCGACGCGCTCCGCCAACGAGCTGATCAACCGGGCGCTGGCGCCGTACCCGGATGATCTGGTCATCGCGACCAAGGTCTGGCCCGGCCGGGACCCCTCGGGTGCGTGGTGGTGGGCCACGCCGGAGCAGTTGCGCGGCCAGGTCGAGGAGAACCTCCGTCAACTCGGCCGTGATCACCTGGACATCGTGAATCTGCGCATGCCGCCGAGTCGCAGAACCAGCTCGATCGCCGAGTACTTCGCCGCGTTGGCCGAGCTGCGCGATGCCGGGCTCATACGCCATCTCGGCATATCCAATGCCACCCCCGAGCACCTGGCCGAGGCCCGGGCCATCGCGCCGGTCGTCTGCGTGCAGAACCCCTACAGTGTCGACGCGCCGAGCGATGAGCAGGAATTCCTGCGGGCCTGTGGTGAGCTCGGCGTCGCCTTCGTACCGTTCTTCGCGATCGCCGGCAGCCGACGCGAGGCAGGCGCGAGCGCCACCGACAGCGAAGCGGTGCTCGCCGTCGCCCGCGCGCATGGCGTGTCGGCCGCGCAGGTTCGGCTGGCATGGACTCTGCGGCAAGGGCCGCATGTGCTGGCCATCCCAGGTACCGGCGATCCGGACCATCTCGCCGAGAACGTGGCTGCCGGCGCGCTGCGGCTCTCGGACGACGAAATAGCACGCCTCCAGTCCCTCCATCAGGACAGCGCGTGACGACACAAGGAGGCACCCCACGGTCTGCGCCACCGCTGACACGACCGCAACTGCCACCGTGAGCGGGCCAGGGCCCCGCCCCGCCATCAAAGATCAACAAGGTGCAGAATGCCCGCATGGCGATAACGAACATGCCGAAAACGGCAGCCATCGACGATGCCGCACTGATCAGTCGCTCCCTGGCGCATGCCTTCGACGACGACCCGATGATGCGCTGGTTCTTCCCCGAAGACTCCTCGCGCGAGGCATCACTGGGCAGTTACTTCACCACGATCTTCACCCGGCAGTACGTCGACAACGGCGTGTGCGAGTGCACCGAGGCCGCGGCGGCCTTCTGGGTACCGCCGGAGGCGCAAGCCAAGGCGGTACCCGACGCGGAAACCATCCAGGAGCTGCAGAACATTCTCGGCGACCGCGCTGGGCTGTTCAGGGACGCCGTCGAGGCGGCCGCCGAGCACACACCCCAGGAGCCGCACTGGTACCTGGCATTGCTCGGCGCCGACCCCGCCGCCCAGGGCCAGGGACACGGGGCCGCTCTGCTGCGCTCGGGGCTGGCCAAGGCCGATGCGGCGGGCCTGCCCGCCTATCTGGAGTCCTCCAAAGCGTCCAACCTCCCCTTCTACGAACACTTCGGCTTCACCGTGCGCAAGGAGCTGCGGCTGCCGGGGGGCGGGCCGATGCTGTGGGCGATGTGGCGCGAGCCGCGCCGTCCGGTCAACGCCTAGGTCGTCATCCGCTGAGCGGCGCCGCCGCCGGGCTGAGGGCACGCCGCTCAGTCCGGCAGCACGGGAAGCAGCTCCGGGAGGTGTCCGTCGGACGCGGTAGCCGCCGCCACCCGTTCCTGCGGCACCTCCCCGTACAGCGTCGTACGCGGCTTCGCCGGCCGGCCCGCGAGTTCCGCGATCGCGACGAGATCCTGGATCGACCGGTACGAGCCGTAACTCGACCCGGCCATACGGGAGATGGTCTCCTCCATCAGCGTGCCGCCCAGGTCGTTGGCGCCCGAGCGCAGCATCTGGGCCGCACCCTCCGTGCCGAGCTTCACCCAGCTGGTCTGGATGTTGGTGATGTGCGGGTGGAGCAGCAGCCGGGCCATGGCGGTGACGGCCCGGTTGTCCCGGTCGGTGGGGCCGGGGCGGGCGATGCCCGCCAGGTAGACGGGGGCGTTGGTGTGGATGAAGGGGAGGGTGACGAACTCCGTGAAGCCGCCCGTCTCCTGCTGGAGGCGGGCAAGGGTCCTGAGGTGGCCCAGCCAGTGGCGGGGCTGGTCGACATGGCCGTACATCATCGTCGACGACGATCGCAGGCCCACCTCGTGGGCGGTCCTGATGACCTCCAGCCAGGTCGCCGTGGGCAGCTTGCCCTTGGTGAGGACCCAGCGGACCTCGTCGTCCAGGATCTCGGCCGCCGTGCCGGGGATCGAGCCGAGCCCGGCCTCCTTCGCGGCGATCAGCCAGTCGCGGATGGACATGCCGGTGCGGGTCGCCCCGTTGACGACCTCCATCGGCGAGAAGGCGTGTACATGCATGCCGGGGACGCGTTCCTTCACCGCCCGCGCGATGTCGAAGTACGCGGTGCCGGGCAGGTCCGGGTGGATACCGCCCTGCATGCAGACCTCGACCGCGCCGACGTCCCACGCCTGCGCGGCCCGTTCGGCGACCTGGTCCAGGGAGAGGGTGTACGCGTCGGCGTCGGTGCGCCGCTGGGCGAAGGCGCAGAAACGGCAGCCGGTGTAGCAGACGTTGGTGAAGTTGATGTTCCTGGTGACGATGTACGTGACGTCGTCACCGACCACGTCACGGCGCAGGGTGTCCGCGATCCGGCACAGCTCGTCCAGCGCCGGGCCGTCCGCGTGGAGCAGGGCGAGGGCCTGGTCGTCGGTGAGCTTCGTCGGGTCGTCTGCGGCCTGGCCGAGCGCGGCCTTCACATCCGTGTCGATCCTGGACGGGACCATGCCGGGGGCGGCGGCCTCGCGCAGCGCCTCCCAGTCCCCGTACACCTCGTCGAAGTCCTCGCGGCGGTCGCCGGTGCGGCCCTGGGTGTCGATGGTGCGGTGCAGGTCGGTGCGGCCGGTGGCGCCGAACTCCTCGTCGGGCTCCTGCCAGGGCAGGCCGGAGGGAAGCGCTCCTTCGCGGGCCAGACCCGTCTCCGGGTCGGCGAGGGCGCGGACGTGCGGGAGGAGGCGGGGGTCGAGCCAGGGCTCGCCGCGCCGGATGAACTCCGGGTAGATGGTGAGGCGTTCGCGGAGCGTGAAGCCCGACTCGGCGGTCCTGGCGGCCAGTTCGTCGATGTGGGGCCAGGGCCGTTCGGGGTTCACGTGGTCGGGCGTGAGCGGGGAGACGCCGCCCCAGTCGTCGATGCCCGCCCCGATGAGCAGCGCGTACTCGGCGTCGACGAGGTTCGGCGGCGCCTGGATGCGGGCGGACGGGCCGAGGATGTGCCGGGCGACGGCGATGGCCGCGGCCAGTTCCTCCAGTTCGGCGTCCGGCATGCCGCGCATCGCCGTGTCCGGCTTGGCGCGGAAGTTCTGGACGATGACTTCCTGGATGCCGTGGTAGGCGCGGGCGGTCTTGCGGAGCTCGAAGAGGGAGTCGGCGCGCTCCTCGTACGATTCGCCGATCCCGATCAGGATGCCGGTGGTGAACGGGACGTTGGAGCGGCCCGCGTCTTCGAGGACGCGCAGGCGTACGGCCGGTTCCTTGTCCGGGGAGCCGTGGTGCGGGCCGCCCGGCTCGGACCACAGCCGGGTGGCGGTCGTCTCCAGCATCATGCCCATGGAGGGGGCGACGGGCTTGAGCCGCTGGAGGTCGGTCCAGGTCAGCACGCCCGGGTTGAGGTGCGGGAGGAGGCCGGTCTCCTCCAGGACCCGGATCGCCATGGCGCGTACGTACGCGAGGGTGTCGTCGTACCCCTCGGCCTCCAGCCACTCCCGCGCCTCGGGCCAGCGGTCCTCGGGCCGGTCGCCGAGCGTGAACAGCGCTTCCTTGCAGCCCATGGCCGCACCCTTGCGGGCGATGTCCAGCACCTCGTCGGGCGACAGGAACATCCCGTGGCCCTCGCGCCGGAGCTTGCCCGGGACGGTCACAAAGGTGCAGTAGTGGCACTTGTCGCGGCAGAGCCGGGTCAGCGGGATGAAGACCTTGCGGGAGTACGTGATGACACCCGGCCGGCCGGCGGCTTCGAGACCGGCGTCGCGCACCCGGGCGGCCGAGGCGGCGAGATCCGTCAGATCGTCACCCCGCGCCTGGAGCAGAACGGCGGCCTCGGTCACATCGAGTGCGACACCGTCGCGGGCCCGCCTGAGGGCGCGCCGCATGGCATTGGTGGTCGGACGTCCGCGCTGAGGATCGGTCATGGAGCGAGCATACGAGCGAGGCGCGCGCCCCGGACCAGGGACTCCGTGTGGATGTGAGGACCATGGGCCCGGCCCCGGCCCCAGGTCGCAAGCCCGCCCGTGATCCTGTCCCCTCGGTGAGTGGCCCGCCGGGGTGCCCGAGTGGTGGCGTGAGGGCATGTCCGTCAGCCTGGAAGAAGTGGGCAGGGAACCGCCCTGCCCAGACATGGACAGGGAGGTCGTCATGTTCAGGAGGCTGATGCGCAAGGCCCTCGGCCCGCGCCTGTACGGCGCCTACCACAGTTACACGTACTGAGGGGAGTCCCTGGCCGCCGTGCACGTCGTGTGGCACCGGGCGGCGGCGGGAGTGGACGGGCCCACCGCTGGGCCCGGCCCACTCCCGTCATGAGGTGTCGGCAGCGGCCCGCATCGTCGACGGCCGGGTTCGATGGCCGGGTTGGTGAGGTGCAGGATGGGACAGGCTCTTCAGCCACCGCGGCTGCCTGGCGTCAGTGCTGCCGCCTACCGGCGTGACCGTCTGGGCACCGCCCTGCGAGGCGCTCGCGAGTGCGGAGACGTGTGGCAGTTGCGGAAAGGCGTCTACGTGGCGGCGTCCGCGGACGCCTGTGAAGCGGTGCTGCGGCGCACGACGTACGAGTACGGCACCTTCCCGGGAACCTTCCCCCCGTCGACACGGCCGGACGGCTCGGCACCGCCGGCCCAGGAGTCGGCGCACGGCCATGCCGCCCGCATGCGGGCACTGCGGCCCCGTGCGGTCGCCGACCGGATCGGTGTCATCGCACCTGGCGCCGCGGCATTCGCCGCCGGCTGGCCATCCGGCCAGGAGATCGATCTGCTGCCCTACGCGAAGGCGGCGCTGGCCGGCATCGGCAGCCGCTATCTGTTCTGCGACGACGCGGAGGAGATGCTGGCCGCGGGCGGCGGGCTCGGCCCGGCGCGGGACGCCATCGTCCACGGCCTGCCATGGCCGCCGTGGGTGCCTACGCCCGCCCGGCGAGCCCTGCGGCGCAACCAGACACGGTTCTGCCAACAGCTGCTGGGCGTGATGGAGCGGCGCCGAAGGGAAGGGCGGCTGGGTGATGACCTGCTGGGGCAGATGCTGCGGCCGTCCTCGCAGTACGGCGTGCTGGCCGACGGGGCCGTCCTCGACGGCCTGACCGGGCTCATGGTCGCCGTGAGTGAGGTACCCACTCGGGCAGTCGGCTGGCTTCTGCTCGCGCTGGCGCAACACCCTCAGGCAGCCGATCGCGTCGCCGCGGAGGCGGCGGCTCTCCCCCGGGACCCGCACGCGGTCACCGGCGAACATCTCGCCGGCCTCCGCTTCACCGAAGCCCTGGTCCGCGAAGTCCTGCGGCTGCACCCGCCCAACTGGCTACTGGGCCGGCACGCCGTGCACCACACCGAACTGGCCGGTTACCCGGTCCCCGCCGGCACCACCGTCCTGGTCTGCCCCTACACCGCCCACCGCGACCCCCGCGAACATCCCGACCCCGAGGAGTTCCGGCCCGAACGCTGGCTCACCGCCAGTGGCACCCCGGCCACGAGTGTGTTTCTGCCCTTCGGCACCGGGCCGCGCTCTTGCGAAGGCTCGGCGATGGCCATGGCCGAACTGACCCTCATCGCCGCGGAGACCGCCCGCCTCCACCACCTGCACGAACCACCGGGCCCCGGCCCGCACTACGCACTGCACACCCATAGCGGCCTCACCCCCGTGGGCCTGCGCCTGCGCGCAACGCCCCGCAGGCGATGACATGAGGAGGCGGAATCCCAACTAGCGGAAACGGAGGTCACTTGCGAGGCGTCGGCCATTCCTGAGCGTCCGCCCATGCGGCGTACGAGGTCCAGGGGACGGTGGGGAACTGTGCCCGCAGTGCCTCCAGGTCCACCTGGTAGCCAATGCCCTCCAGGAAGCTGTACATGGCGAACATGTCGGGGTTGGCGGTGCGCAGGTCCTCCAGCGGCGTCTGCCGGAACGCGACCGTGCCTCCCGCGGCCCGGCCGATCTCCTCGGCCATCCGGACCGGCGTGGGGTCGTCGCCCGCCACCTCGATCCGCTGCCCGGTCCAGCGGTCCGGATCGGCCACGACGGCGGCCACGACCCGGCCGAGATCCTGCCGCGCCACCTGCTGGAGGGGCGTGTCACCGGGAAGCGGCATGGTCAGGACACCGGCGGCGACCTCGTCCAGCGCGCCCAGCGCGTTGTCGTAGAAGTAGGTCGGTGCCACCACCGTCGCCGGAAGTCCGGAGTCGGCAAGCAATTCCTCGATCCTGGCCTTGGTCTCGAAGTGCGGGACGCCGGTACCGCGGTCCGCGCTGGCGACGGAGGCCAGCACCAGATGCGGCAGCGCGGCCTCCTCCGCGGCCCGTACGATCGCCGCGCCCTGCGCCACCTCCGCGTCCAGACCGTCCTGGAACGGCGTGGTGACGGCGAATGCGGCCGTCGTGCCCCGAAACGCGTCGGCGAGGGAGGCCGCGTCGAAGAGGTTCCCGGCGACGACGTCCGCCCCGGCCGACGCCAGCGCCCTGGCCCGCCCGCTGCCGGGATCACGCACCACGGCGCGCACGGCACGCCCCGCCTCCAGCAGGGCGGCGACCACGGCGCCGCCCTGGCCGCCGGTCGCTCCGAGTACCGCGATGGACATGGGACCTCCGTGATCAAGGGACATGTGTCCATGCTGAACAGCGGAGGCCAGACCTGCCACCGGGAGGATCCCGGGCGGTGGGCGTCGGCCGCGTGGCCTTGAGGTCGCACGCGGTCGGCGGTGCTGACGTCTTGGGAACAACAGCGGTTGGCAATGCCGTCGGTACTGTTCGTCCGAGTCACGGCTCCACTTGGTGCGGGACAGCCCTTAGCTGCTCGGCGGCGTCCAGGCCTGCCGGCGGTGGCACGGAAAAGAATCGAAGAAACGTCGTCGCCGAATGTCGAAGGCCCGGTTCCCGCTCCGACCGAGGGGTGACAGCGCGCCAACGGGGCGCGCGGAACCGGGAGGACACCCGAGATGAAGTACATCGCGATGATCTACGGCAACCAGGAGAAGTGGGACTCCTTCCCGGCCGAGGCGTGGCCGGATGCCATCGCCAAGCAGGAGGCGTTCAACAGGAAGTACCGCGAGAGCGGGGAGCTTCTGGGGGCCTACGGCCTGGCGGATGCTGTCAACGCCAAGCTGGTGCGCCGCAAGGACGGAGCTCCGGCAGTCACCGACGGGCCGTATCTCGAGACCAAGGAGTACATCGCCAGCTTCTACCTGCTCGACTGTGAGAGTCAGGAGCGGGCGCAGCAGATCGCGGCGGACATGCCGTTCGCCGACGTGGAGCCGGTCGAGCTGTGGCCTGTCCTGCACGAGTCCGTGGCGGACATGTGAGCATGGATCGTCGCGCCGAGGATCTGCTGCGCGAACTGGCGCCGCAGATCCTCGGCGCGCTGGTCCGCCGGTACGGGGTCTTCGACGCGTGCGAGGACGCCGTCCAGGAGGCACTGCTCGCGGCCGCCCTCCAGTGGCCCGTCGAGGGAACGCCGGACAATCCCCGGGGATGGCTGGTCACCGTCGCATCCCGCAAGCTGGTGGACCACGTGCGCAGCGAGCAGGCGCGACGGCGCCGAGAGGACCGGATCGCCCTGGCGACCCCGCAGGCAGAGCTGCTGAGCCACGCCGCCGACGCCGAACCGGACGCGGACCGGGATGACTCCCTCGCGCTGCTCTTCCTGTGCTGCCACCCTGCGCTGTCCCCGTCGAGCCGCATCGCGCTGACCCTGCGCGCGGTCGGTGGCCTGACCACCGCTCAGATCGCGGCAGCGTTCCTGGTTCCCGAGTCCACCATGGCCCAGCGCATCAGCCGGGCCAAGCAAACCATCAAGACCTCCGGCATACCGCTGCGCATGCCGGACGCGGCGGACCGCGCCGAACGGCTGCAGGCAGTGCTGCACGTGCTGTATCTGATCTTCAACGAGGGCTACGCCACAACGGACGGCAACGACCTGACCTCGCCGGTGCTGTCCGCCGAGTCGATCCGCCTCACCCGTCGGCTGCGTCGCCTGTTGCCCGACGACGGTGAAGTGGCCGGGGTGCTCGCCCTGATGCTGCTCACCGACGCACGTCGGCCGGCACGCACCGGGCCCGGCGGAGCCCTGGTGCCGCTGGCCGAGCAGGATCGCAGCCGGTGGGACCGAGAGCTCATCGCCGAGGGGATCGCCCTGCTCACCGAGACCCTGCCCCGAGGACAGGTCGGCCCGTACCAGCTCCAGGCGGCTATCGCCGCTGTCCATGACGAGGCCGAGAACGTGGAAGCCACGGATTGGCCGCAGATCCTCGCGCTGTACGGGCTCCTGGAGCAGCTCGCGCCGAATCCGATGGTCACCCTGAACCGCGCGGTAGCCGTCGCCATGGTGCACGGGGCGGCCGCCGGACTGGAACTGCTCGCCGCCCTGGAGTGCGACAAGCGGATGGCACGCCACCACCGTCTGCTCGCCACCCGTGCCCATCTCCTGGAACTGCTCGGCGACCACACCGCGGCCGCGGACGGCTACCGCGACGCCGCCCGACACGCCACCAGCGCAACGGAACGACGCCATCTCACCGCCCGCGCCACGCGCCTCACCTCAGCG
Source organism: Streptomyces sp. NPDC018000 (assembly GCF_044328025.1). Classification (NCBI taxonomy): domain Bacteria; kingdom Bacillati; phylum Actinomycetota; class Actinomycetes; order Kitasatosporales; family Streptomycetaceae; genus Streptomyces; species Streptomyces sp. NPDC018000. Next base: position 5,335 of record NZ_JBIRGM010000033.1, on the reverse strand, counting down.
GACTGATCACGCCCGTGGATCGGCCGCCCTTTCCCGTGCTCGCCACTCGCGCTGGCTTTGTTCACTTCCAGCGGCTCTGGCTCAACTTCTGTGATGTGGCCACCCTGTGTGACGACGCAGGGAGAGATGGGGCCGACCGGATTCGAACCGGCGTCCTCCCACATGCCGTGAGGGCGCGACGACCTCTGCGCTACGAGCCCCATCCCGCCGGCGATCATACGAGCCGCCCGCACTCCGCCGCTCAGCGTGACGGCGTCGTTTGAGGCGGCTCCGTGCAGATGCGCAGCAGCGGTGCGTCCTGTGCACGTCCCTGCCGGTGGGGCCGAGGGCGGTGATCGCCATACGGAAGTGCTTGGCCCATTCAGGCGCGCTGCGGGTGCGCCGTGTGATGTGACCGGGCGGCCGGAGGACAATGAGCCTCATGTCTCATACCACGCCGGATGGCGGCGGTCCGTCTCCGATTGGCCGGGAGGAGACCCCTGAGGAGCGTGCTGACCGCAACCTGGTTGAGCTCCTCCAGGAACTGCGGGTCGTGCAGACCGGTGTGCAGATCGTCTTCGCTTTTCTCCTCGGCGTGGCCTTCACCAGCCAATTTCCGCTCCTCGATACCTTCGAGCGCACCACGTATGTGGTGACGTTGCTGCTCACGGTGGTTTCCTCGGCAGTGCTCGCGACTCCGGTGGCACTGCACCGTGGCCTGTTCCACCGGGGGGCCAAGGTCCGGATTGTCGCTCTGTCCGCGCGGCTCGCCGAAATCGGTCTGGTCTTCCTCGCCCTTGCACTCAACGGCGCAGTTCTCCTGCTCATGGATGTCGTCCTCGGCCGCACCGCTGCTGTCGCGATCACTGCAGCCACCCTCGTCATGTTCACCGGCCTGTGGTTCGTCCTCCCGAGGGCGCTACGCCGCCCAACCTCGTGACCCGCTCGCCGGGATCCCGACGACGTGGTGTCGGCCGACCGCCGAAAAATGCAGGGTCAAGCTGAACAGGTGCACGCCCATCCACGCAGAGAGACCTTGCACCTCACTGGCCACGCCCACCGAGCAGTGCAGGCTCCAACAGGAGCGGGCAGTCAATGCTGACTGGCAAGCAACTCGGCCCAGACCGTCTTGCCCACGACCCGGTCGGTAACCCCCCAGGACGTGGCCAGCGCCTCGACCAGGTGCAGGCCGTACCCTGACTCCGCACCGGCCCGGAGGAGGCGCGGCTCCGGCCCTCGCTCACCCCGCGCGTCCGACACCTCGATACGGAGAGTGTCCGCCAGGTTGAGCAGCCTCAGCTCGAAGTCCCGCCCCTTCACATGCCCGTGCAGCACTGCATTCGCCGCCAGCTCGGCCACGACCAGGGCGGCGTTGTCGGAGAGCTCGCTCCCGTACGGCACGCCCCACTCGTCGAGTTGATGCACAGCGAGCCGACGGGCGAGCCGCGCCCCGCGGCGGGTGGCGCTGAACCGTTGGACGAACTCGGCGCCCACAAGGGTGATTTCGACGTTCATGTGACTCAGCGTGTCCGGTTCCTCGTACGCTGACCAGGAATGACACCACGACGCCGAGTAGCCGTACGGGCACGCCCGGTCGGCTGTACGGGGCGTCGGCCGTGACCGGGCGGACAGAGAGCGGTGCGGGACAGATGGCGAACGCGGAACGCGAAGAAAGGCCGGAACGGCCGGCCGAATCGGATGGAACGGCGCACCTGTTCAGGGCGCTGGGCAGACAGATCAAGGTGCTGCGCGAACGCGCGGGCCTGAGCCAGAAGGACCTGGGCCTCGCGGCCCACTGCGGGGAAGACCTGATCTCGGCGATGGAACGGGGCGTGCGGACGCCGCAGCCGGAGTTCCTGATCCGCGTGGACCCGCTCCTCAACGCGGGCGGGGTGCTGTGTGCCGCCGTCGACGAGGTACGGGAGGCACTGACGCGTGCACGTACGCGGCATCCGGACTGGTTCCGCAACTATGCGCGAGTGGAGGCGGATGCGCTTGCTCTGCACATCTACAGCACGCAGGCCGTGCCGGGCCTGTTGCAGACCGAGGACTATGCGCGTGCAGTCTTCACACAGCGACGCCCCTTGCTGGACGAGCAGACGATCGAGAAGCGGGTAGCGGACCGCATGGACCGCCAGCAGATCTTCGACCGTTGGCCCGCCCCAACGTTCAGCTACGTGCTGGAGCAGGTCGTATTGGAACGCCCGATCGGTGGGCGGACCGTTCACAGACAGCAGCTGAAGAGGCTCTTGGATGTCGGCCGCATGCGAACCGTGGAACTTCAGGTCATGACCACGGACCGGGAGGAACACCCGAGCCTGGATGCGGCTTTCACACTCCTCACCCCCAAAGGTCGCCAGGAAGCGGCGTACACAGAGACGTACGGCCATGCGCGGCTGATTACTGACCCGGAGGAGGTCCGCGTGTTCAGCGAGCGCTATGGGATCATCCGCTCGCGGGCTCTCACGCCCACGGAGTCCCTGACGCTGATCGAGAAGATGCTGGGAGAGGTATGAATACCGAGCAACTCCACTGGTTCAAGAGCAGCTACAGCAGCGGCGAGGGCGGCGCCTGCATCGAGGTCGCCTACGACTGGCGCAAGTCCACTTACAGCAGCGGCGAGGGCGGCGAGTGCGTCGAGGTCGCGTCCTGCCCCACCACCATCCACATCCGCGACTCGAAAAACATCCACGGCCCCCACCTCGACGTCGCCCCCGCCACCTGGTCCGCGTTCGTCACGTACGCGCGGCAGGGCTGAGCCACCCGCCCGGTACCGGGTCGCGACAGCCGCGACCCGGTCCGCCGCGACCCGGCAGAGCGTGACGTAAAAAGCTTTCAAGAATCGGGGAGAAGAACCTTCCCAACCCGACCCACCCCTCCCTGACCTCAGGTAGAGGCGCGTCACCCGCACGAGTGAGATTGTCCAACTGAGCTGGATTTCCGCCCGGTTGGCGGGCATATGCTCGCCGCGACAACCGCCGACATGCGTCGGCCCCCGGCCGGGAGTGGCGTCCCGATCGAGGGCCTGACCACCGAGGAAGTAAGGGCTTCCCGATGGATACCCAGAAGATTAGCGTGCCCTCGCCCACCTCGTCTCCCGTACGCGGGGACGCCACACCGTCATCCGGTGTCGTGCACATCAATTTCCGGCACACCAGCCGCTTCACCGTCATCGGCAACCATCTCGCCCAGCACCGCGAACTTTCCCTTCTCGCGATCGGCCTCGCCACCCACATCCAGTCGCTGCCCGCCGGAGCCAAGATCGGCATCAAGACCCTCGCCGAACGCTTCCCGGAGAGCGAGGCCCGCATCGCCGCAGCGTTACGCGAACTGGAAGCCCACGGCTACCTGCGGCGCACCCGGGAACGCCTCCCCGACGGCCGCGTCATCACCCGCACCTGCTCGTACAACCAGCCGGGCGACTCCACCCCGCACAAGCATCCGGCAGCAAGGCCACAGCCCCGGCCGAGGCCGCGCCGCCCCGCTCGCGAGGCTCCCGCACCCGAGCAGTCGCCCGTACCCGCCCCCGCACCGTCACCCACCGCACCCACCACGCCCAAGCCCCAGCCCACACCCACGCCCCACCCCGCACCACAGCCCGCCTCGGCCCGAGCTCAGCACCCACCACTCCCCGCGCCCCACACCCCCAGCCCCGAACTGCTCCGCACCGCTGTCGAACTCCTCGCCGGTCTGCGCCGGGACACCCCGCAACTGGTCCTCTCCGAGCGCGACGTCGACCACCTCGGCCCCGCCGTCGCCGCCTGGCTCGAACGTGAGGCCGCCCCCGAGACCGTCCGCCGCACGCTTACCGCCGACCTCCCCGAGCACCTCACGCACCCTGCGGGATTCCTCCGGCACCGCCTCACCGCGCTCCTTCCGCCCCCGCTCCCGCTCGCGCCGCCCCGCACTCCCGTACACCGGGTGACGCCCTTCCAGAACTGCGACGGCTGCGACCGCGCCTTCCGCTCACCCACGCCCGGCCACTGCCGTGACTGCCGCACCGGCGCGCTGCACCCGCCGTCGCGCGCAACGGTTCAGGGCTGCTCCGGGTAACTGTCGACACTCTTGATGGGGATCTGACTACTGATCAACTCGACTTCCGCGCACGTAAGGCACGTCAAGCTGATCGCTACTCTGTTCTCCCCCTGCCATGAGGCGGGGAGAACAGGGGTGGGACATGCGCAGAAGAATCGCTGTGGCCTCCGTGGTGGCGGCAGTGGCCACCGGGATCGCGGTGGCGCCGGCCGCTCACGCGGAGGGACGGGGTGACATCCGGGTCACCAAGACCGTCGTGAACGGTGGCAGCAATGTGATCGTCGGGGTCAAGAACGTCAAGCGGTTCCCGATCACCATGACGATCAAGGACAACTCGGGGGTGAAGGGGGTCTCCCATGTGTCCGCGTTCAACACGACCAATGGTCATGGGCCGGTGGACTACCTCGGCACAACGTGCAAGAAGGTCAGCACGACGACGTCCGTGTGCACCGCGACGATGGAGTTCGACCCGTCGTGGATCGACTCGTACGGACGTGGCAACGAGGGCTGGGACGCCAATGCGATCGCGGGGAACTGGCAGGTCAACGCGACGGTCAACGCGAATGACCGCGACTACTGGATCTCCGACGACATCGCCTCGTTCAAGGTGAAGCGCGCCGCGACCCTGACCACGGACGCCACGCCCGAGCCGGTCAGGAAGGGGGGCACGCTGACCGTCACCGGAAAGCTGTCGCGGGCCAACTGGACGGACCTCAAGTACCACGCGTTCACCAAGCAGGTGGTGAAGCTGCAGTACAAGAAGCCCGGCGGCTCCTACAGCACCGTGAAGACGGCGACCACGGACAGCAAGGGCCACCTCCGCGCGACAGTGAAGGCCACTGCTTCGGGCAGCTGGCGCTGGGCGTTCCTCGGTACGACCACGACGATGAAGGTCGTCTCCACCGGCGACGCCGTAACGGTGAAGTGACCTCGTGACCTCGCGGCGGGCCGGAAACGGCCCGCCGACAGGTGCACCTGCGCGGCCACGGCGCGCCAGGCCTCCCGGACGAGCGGGACGCCCCGAGCCGCCCGCGCCCGCCCTGCAGCGCCAGCCTGAGCATCGCGCAACCGCGCGAGGAGCATCGGTGTGGGGGTGCCGTCCTCGGCGTCTCGTGAGGGCGCCGTGGCGGAGCCGGTGCGGGGTCGCCGACGCGCCCGGCTACCACCAGGTCACCACGGATCGCCTCGCGTCCGAAGCCGGAGGAACCTGGAGCCGATACGCGTCCGACCGGTGCTGGTGCACCCGGACATGCCCGACGCCTTGCAGGCGTACCCGGGTCTGCCGGTCGTCGGGGGTGGAGTCCCAGCGGCACCCGTCCCC
>NZ_JBIRGM010000032.1:0-38591 GCF_044328025.1 Streptomyces sp. NPDC018000 | reverse complement strand
ACGCCTTACGATCCACCTTCCCGTTCGCCGTCAACGGCACCCGGTCCAGCACCACCACCGCCGCCGGCACCATGTACTCCGGCAACCACTCCCGCGCATGCGCAAGAATCTCCCGTTCGGGCAGGCCATCGGCACACACCACATACGCGACCAGACGCTGGTCACCCGGCCGGTCCTCCCGCACCACGGCAACCGCCTGCGACACCGCGGGATACCGGGCCAGAACCGCCTCGATCTCACCCAACTCGATACGGAAACCCCGCACCTTCACCTGGTCGTCCGCACGCCCCACGAACACCAGCTCACCGTCGCGAGTCCAGCGCACCACATCCCCGGTGCCGTACATGCGAGACCCCGGGGCATCGAACGGATTCGCGACGAAGCGGGTGGCGGTCAGCCCCGCACGTCCCAGGTACCCTCGCGCGAGCCCGGGGCCGGACACGTACAGCTGTCCCGCCACGCCGGGTGGCACCGGGCGCAGGAACTCGTCCAGCACGTAGACCCGGGTGTCGGCCACAGGGCGGCCGAGCGGCGGATGCTGCCGGCCCGACAGGGGTTCGCTCATCGTCGCGCAGACGGTGGTCTCTGTCGGCCCGTAGGCGTTGACCATGCGGCGGTCCGAGGAGAACCGCGCCACCTGGTCCGGCCTGGTCGCCTCACCGGCGACCACGAGCACCATGCCGGCGGGCAGCGCGTCGTCGGTGAGCACCGGCAGGGCCGACGGCGGCAGGGTCGCGTGGGTGATGCCGTGCTCAGCAATGAGTTCTGCCAGCGGCTCCCCCGGCATGAGCCGGTCCGGTGAGGCGAGCACGAGCCGGCCCCCCGACAGCAGTGCCATGCAGATCTCCCATGCCGCGGCGTCGAAGCTCAGCGAGGCGAACTGGAGGACGCTGCTGCCCGGCCCGGCGCCGAGGCGGGTGATGTGTGTGTGGGCCAGGCCGGCCAGCCCGCGGTGGGTGACCGTGACGCCCTTGGGCAGGCCGGTCGAGCCGGAGGTGTAGATCACGTACGCCGGGTGGTCCGGCCGCAACGGTCCGACCCGGTCGTTGTCGGTCGGCGCGTGCGACGGCACGTCATCGTCCGGGCCGCCGGGCAGGTCCTCGAAGAGCACGTGGGGGACCTCGCACGGCGGCAGGTCCGCCGCGGTCTTGCCGGTGGTGATGAGGAGCGCGGGGGCGGCGTCGCCGAGCATGTACGCGATGCGTTCGCCGGGGTAGCCGGGGTCGATCGGGAGGTAGGCGGCGCCCGCCTTGTGTACGGCCAGCACCGCCGCGACCATCTCGACCGAACGCGGCATCGCGATCGCCACCAGGTCCTCGGCTCCGATGCTGCGGCCGATCAGGTGGTGCGCGAGGCGGTTCGCGATCGCGTCCAGCTCGGTGTAGCTGAGGCTGCGGTCGTCGTCGGTCACTGCGGTCGCGTCCGGCCCTCGCCCGACCTGCTCGGCGAAGAGATCCGGGAACGTGCGGGGCACGGTGCCGCTGTCGGTGTCGTTCCGGGCGACGGTGAGCTCCCGCAGTTCCGTTTCACCGAGGACGTCGATGTCGCCCAGTCGTGCCTGCGGGCGGGCCACGACCTGCTCCAGCACCCGGCACAGCGCCCGGGCGAGCATGGTGACGGTGGGCTCGTCGAACAGATCGGTGGCGTACTGCAGCACGCCGTCCATCCCGGCGGGGTTGCGCTGCTCGTCCCCGTGTTCCTCCAGGCTGAGCAGCAGGTCGAACTTCGCCCGCCCGGTGTCCACCTCATGTGCGTCGAGTGCGAGATCGGCGAGGGTGTTCCCGAAGCTCTCGTGGGGCCGCACCGTGAGGGCGACCTGGAACAGCGGGTTGTACGCCAGCGACCGCGTGGGGCTGACGAGCTCGACGAGCCGCTCGAAGGGCACGTCCTGGTTGCTGTATGCGTCCAGGTCCGTGGCGCGGACGCGGTCCAGGAGGTCGCGGAAGGCGGGGTTGCCCGAGGTGTCGGTGCGGAGCACGAGCGTGTTGGCGAAGAAGCCCACCAGGTCGTGGGTGGCCTCCTCGTCACGGCCGGCCACCGGCGTGCCCAGCGGGATGTCGGTGCCCGCGCCCAGCCTGGTCAGCAGCGCGGCGAACGCCGCCTGCACCACCATGAACAGCGTGGTACCGGTCGTGCGCGCCAACTCGGCCAGCCTGTCGTGCAGGTGCGAGTCCACGGTGAACTCGACGGCCGCGCCCCGGTGGGAGGCCGCCGCAGGGCGTGGCCGGTCCGTGGGCAGGTCCAGCTCCTGCGGCAGCTCCGCGAGCTGGTCGCGCCAGTACGCCAGCTGCCTCGACATCACGCTGGCCGGGTCGTCCTCCGAGCCCAGCAGCTGTCGCTGCCACAGGGTGTAGTCGGCGTACTGCACCGGCAGTGGTTGCCACTGCGGCGCGCGGCCTGCCGTCCGTGCGGAGTAGGCGTGGGTGAGGTCCCGCACCAGTGGCGCCAGCGACCACCCGTCCGCGGCGATGTGGTGCACGACCACCGCCAGGACGCACGCCGCGTCCGGCTCGGTCTCGAACAGCCAGGCCCGGAACGGTATTTCGCCGCCCAGGTCGAACACGTGCCGCGCGACCTCGCCGACCCGCTCGGCGGTCCGGGCCGGCCCGGGCCGCTCAACCACCAGTTCCGGCACCACGTCCGGGGCGACGGCGTCCCGCACCACCTGGCGGGCCCCCTGCTCGGTGTCGGCGAACACGGTGCGCAGACTCTCGTGCCGGGCGACCACGTCGGCCAGCGCGGCCCGCAGCGCCGCGACGTCCAGGGCGCCGGTCAGGCGCAGGATCAGCGGAATGTTGTACGTGGGGCTCGGCCCCTCCACGTGGTGCGTGAACCACAGTCGCTGCTGGGCGTACGACGTCGGCACGGACTCCGGGCGCGGCACCACCGCGGTCAGCGGCGGCCGGTCCGCCACCCGCGCGCCGATCGCGTCGGACAGCTCGGCGACCGTCGGGTGATCGAAGACGTCGCGGATCGCCACCTCCTCGCCCAGTGCCGCACGCAGACGCGACACCAGCCGTGTCGCCAGCAGCGAGTGACCGCCGAGGTCGAAGAACCCGTCGTCGATGCCGATTTCGGCGACGCCGAGGACGTCGGCGAACAGCCCGCACACGATCTCCTCGCGGGGGTTGCGGGCGGGCCGTGACGAGGGCCGGGCCGCCGGGTCGGGGGCCGGCAGCGCCTTCTGGTCGATCTTTCCGTTGGGGGTCAGGGGGAAGTGGTCGACGGTCAGGACTGCGGAGGGGACCATGTACTCGGGGAGCCGCCGTTTCATGTGGGCGACGAGGTCGGCTTCGGAGGTGGGCGCAGCCGGGATCACGTAGGCCACCAGGTGCCGCCGGTCCGGCTCGTCCTCGCGAACGAACACGGCCGCCTGCGCGACGTGCGGATGCCGGCCGAGGACGGTTTCGACGGCGCTCAGCTCGATACGGAAGCCGCGCAGCTTGATCTGCGTGTCGGCGCGGCCGAGGAACTCGATGTTTCCCTCGCTGTTCCAGCGCACTACGTCACCGGTGCGGTACATCCGCTCACCGCGCGCGCCGAACGGATCGGCCACGAACCGGTCCGCGGTCAGGTCCGGGCGGTTCCAGTAGCCCCGCGCCTGCCCGGCCCCGGCGATGTACAGTTCGCCCGCGACGCCGGGTGGCGTCGGCTGCAGCCGCTGGTCCAGCACGTAGACCCGGGTGTTCGCCAGCGGGCGGCCGATCGGGAGGATCGTGCGTGCCGCGTCGTCCGCGGTGGTCGGGTGGCACAGGGCGAACGTCGTGGTCTCGGTGGGACCGTAGACGTTGAACACCGTCAACCCCGGGCACGCCGTGCGGACCTGTGCGACCGCGTCCGGCGGTACCGCCTCGCCCCCGGTCCACACCTGCCGCAGGGCCGCCAGGCACTCCGGGTCCTCCTCGGCCACGACCCGGAACAGCGCCGTGGTGAAGAAGGCGGCGGTGACCTCTTCGTCGGCCAGTACCCGGCGCAGTGTGGGCACGTCGAGATCTCCGGGGGGAGCCATGACCACTGTGCCGCCCCGCAGCAGGGGAACCCACAGCTCGTACGTCGAGGCGTCGAACGCCAGCGGCGAGTGTGCCAGCACCCGGCGGTGCGCCTCGTCCTCGGCCCACCGCGGGTCGGAGACGAGCTCGGCGATGGCGCGCTGCGGGATGCTGACGCCCTTGGGTGTGCCGGTGGAACCGGAGGTGAAGACGATGTAGGCCAGGGTGGCCTGGTCGGCCGCGGGCAGTTCGGTGGCGGTGTCCCCGGTGTCGGCGGGGTGTTCGGGGTCGAGCAAGGGAAAGCCCCAGGCCGCGGCCGCATCGGCGTCGGCGTGGTCGGCGAGTACCAGCTCGGCGCCGACGCCGGTGAGCACCTCTCGCACCCATGCGGCGGGGTCGGTCACGCGCACCGGCACGTACGTCGCACCGGCCTTCATGATCGCCAGCAGCGCCACCGGAACGCTGACGGACCGTTGCATCGCCACGGCCACCCGCGACTCCGCCCCGATGCCACGGGCCACCAACACGCGCGCGAGCCGCTCGGCCCGTACGTCCAGCTCCGCGTACGACAGCGCCTCGGCGCCGGAGCGGACGGCGGTCGCCTGCGGCGTCGCCGCCACCTGCAGGTCGAACAACTCGGTCACCGTCGCCTCGGGGACCGGAGCCGCCGTGTCGTTCCGCTCGACCAGCAGCCGTTCCCGGCCGGGCCGGCCGAGCACGTCCAGTGATTCCACCGGGCGCTCGGGCGAGGTGACCGCCTGCTCCAGCACCCGCACCAACCCGGACGCGAGCCCTTCGGCGGTCCCGGCGTCGAACAGGTCGGTGCTGTACCGCAGCGTGCCCTGCCACGCCGACGCCCCCTGGAGGCCGTCGGCGAGCGAGAACTCCAGGTCGAACTTGGCCGCTCCGGTGTCGACCTCCGACGCGCTCGCATCGAGGCCCGGGAACTCCGTCAACGCCGCCGACGTCACGCCCTGATCGGCGTTGGCGAACGCCAGCATCGTCTGGACCAGCGGATGCCGCCCGGCCGCGCGTGGCGGGTTCAGCACCTCCACCAGGTGCTCGAACGGCACGTCCTGGTGCCCGTACGCCGCCAGGTCCGTCTCGCGGACGCGGTCCAGCAGCTCCGTGAACGCCTGCTCACCCGAGACGTCGACCCGCAGCACGAGCGTGTTCACGAAGAAGCCGACCAGGTCGGTCAGGGCGTCGTCGGTACGGCCCGCGACGGGCGTCCCCACCGGGATGTCGGAGCCGGCCCCGAACCGCGACAGCAGTGCGACCAGCGCGGCGTGCACCACCATGAACATGGTGCAGCCCCGCTCACGTGCCAGCTCCTGCAGGCCCGAGTACACCGCCGCCGGCACCTGGAACGACACCTGGCCGGCCGCGTACGACGCGTCCACCGGACGGGGCCGGTCCGCCGGCAGCGGCAGTTCCTCCATCAGCCCGGCGAGATGCTCCCGCCAGTACGCCAGCTGGCCGGAGAGGACACTGTCCGGATCGTCCTGCGACCCCAGCAGACGACGCTGCCACAGTGCATAGTCCGCGTACTGGACCGGCAGCTCCCGCCATTGAGGAGCGGAGTTCTCCGTCCGCGCCGCGTAGGCCGTCGCCAGGTCGCGCAGCAGCGGACCGACGGACCACCCGTCTCCCGCGATGTGGTGCACCACCATCGCCAGCACCCACGCGGTGCCGAAGTCGTCGAGCCGGTAGAGCCTCGAGCGGAAGGGGAGCTCGTCGAACAGGTCGAACTCCCGGCGGGCCAGCCGTCCGAGTTCGGCGTCCAGGTCTTCCTCCGCCAGTCGCCGCACCGGGAGTTCCGGTTCCGTCGCCGGGTGCACGACCTGGCACGGCACGCCGTCGTGCTCGACGAGGGTGGTGCGCAGGCCTTCGTGGCGGGCGACCACGTCGCCGAGCGCGGCACGCAGCGCGGCCACCTCCAACGGCCCCGAGAAGCGCACCGCGAGCGAGTAGTTGTAGATCGCGCTCGGCCCTTCCAACTGGCCCAGGAAGTACATCCGTTGCTGCGCGAACGACGCCGGCACCCGCTCGGGTCTGGTCTCCACCCGAACGGCCGGTCGGGCCTCCCGTGTCGTGTCCAGCATCGCCGCCAGGCGCCTGACCGTGGGGTGGTCGAACAGGTCCCGAATGGACAGTTCGGTACCCAGGGCGGAACGGACGCGCGAGACCAGGCGGGTGGCCAGCAGGGAGTGCCCGCCCAGCTCGAAGAAGTGGTCGTCGATGCCGACCGTGGGAACCGCCAGCACGTCGGCGAACAGGTGGCACAGGATCTCGATCCGGGGGTCCTGCCCGCTTGCGGGCGTCGCCGACACGTTCGGGTCGCCGTCCGGAACGGGTAGCGCCGCGCGGTCGATCTTGCCGTTGACCGTCAGCGGCAGCGTCGCCATCGGGACGAACTCGGCGGGGACCATGTGGTCGGGCAGCCAGTCCCGCACGAACTCGCGCAACTCCGCGGCGCCGGGCTCGCCGCCCGTCTCGGCGAGCACCACGTAGGCCACGAGCCGCTGGTCCCCGGGACGGTCCTCGCGGACGAGAAGGGCCGCCTGCGACACCGCCGGATGCCGCACGAGGGCGACCTCGATCTCGCCGAGTTCGATGCGGAAGCCCCGCACCTTCACCTGGTCGTCGACACGGCCGAGGAACTCCAACTGCCCGTCCCAGGCCCACCGCACGACATCTCCCGTGCGGTACATCCGCGCACCCGGCTCACCGAAGGGATCGGCGACGAACCGCTCCGCGGTCAGTCCCGGACGGTTCCAGTACCCGCGCGCCACCCCCGCACCCGCGATGTACAGCTCACCACCCACACCGGGCGCCACCGGACGCATGCACCCGTCCAGCACATACAAGCGCGCATTGGCCACCGGCCGCCCGATGGGCACCGCCGCCTCCGGCACCACATCGTCCGGCCCCACCACGAACACACAACAGCCCACCGTCGCCTCGGTCGGCCCGTACTCGTTGATCACCGTCACACCGGGACGCCGACGACGCAACTGCGCCACCGCACCCCCCTGCAACTGCTCACCACCGACCACCACATGGTCCGTGGCCGACAACTCCAAAGGCAGCTCCGACAACAGAGGAACATGCGCCGGAGTGACCTTCGAGAACGTCGCCACGAAACCTTCCGGCAACGACCCGGCCTCATCAAGCCCGGCAAACCGCACACAGCCACCCAGCGTCAACGGCACGAACGCACCCGTCACCGTCAGATCGAAAGCAATCGAGGTATGCACCACCGACTGCCCCGCCAACCCCGGATACGCCTGCCCCGCAAACCACACATACGACGCCAGATTCCGCTGCTCCACCACCACCCCCTTCGGCCGCCCCGTCGACCCCGAGGTGTAGATCACATAGGCCGCACGTTCCGGCTGCAGTGGGCGCAGCTGCTCACCGGCGGTGATGTTCCCCGCGTCGCGGGCCTGGCGCTCGGCCTCGAGGGCGGGCGAGTCCAGCTCCACCGAAGGCGCGTTCGCCGGCATCCGGTGCGCCAGATCGGCGCAGGTGAGGGTCACGGCCGGCCGCGCGTCGTCGAGGATGTGCGCGATGCGCTCGGCCGGATACTCCGGGTCGATCGGCACGTACGCCGCGCCGGCCTTCCACACCGCCATCAGCGCGACCAGCAGCTCCGCAGAACGCGGCAGCACGACGGCGACGAAGTCCTCGGCGCCGACGCCCCGGTCGATCAGCACGCGCGCCAGCCGGTTCGCCCGGGCGTTCAGCTCGTCGTATTGCAGCGCGGTGGACGCATCGGCCACCGCCATGGCGTGGCCGTTCGCGGCCGCCTGGTCCTCGAACCAGTCGACGACCGTTCCGTCGGGCAGCTTCGTGGCGGTTTCGTTCCACTCCACCACCACCTGGTGACGGGTGGCCTCGTCGAGCAGCTCGACCTCACCGAGCGTCAGCCCTGGTGTGTCGAGGAGCTGAACGAGCATGCGCCGCAGCCCCTGCTGCCACTGCCGGACGTCCTCGGCGGTGTGCGTCCGGGCGTTGGCATGCACGGTCACGTGGATGTCGCCGCCCCTGTCGGGGGTGCCGTACACGTCGATCGCCACGTCGTGCACCTGGCCGTTCGCCAGCTGGTGCAGGGCCGCCTGCGTGGTGCCGAACCGCACTTGGTGGTCGAACGGCATCAGGTTCACGGACAGGTGCCCCCGCGCGCCGCCCACGCCGAGCTCGCGGTACAGCTCCTCGCCGCGGAACCGCTGGTGCCGGAGCGTCGGCGTCAGTTCCCGGGACACCCGTTCCATGAGGGCGGGCAGGTCCGCGTCGCGCTCCACCGCCAGCCGCAGCGGCAGCACGTTCGACATCATGCCGGGCGTCGTCAGTGCGGTCCGGGTCGTGCGAGCGGTCAGCGGCAGATCGATCACGAGTGCGTCGTCGCCCTGCCGCCGCTGGGCGCAGGCGGCCACGACGCTCAGCATCACCACGCTCCAGCGCGAGCCGTGCGTCCGCGCGTAGGCGCACACCGCGTCGGCGAGTTCCCGCGGCAGCCGCACCGTGTCCCGGAGCACCTGGTCGGAGGCCGCCGCCGCGCCACGTCCCTGCCCCTCGGCGAGGAACCGGGCGGTGTCCCGCCAGTACGACCGGTCCTCGGCGAATCTGTCGGAGTTCTCGTAGTGCCGCTCCTCGTCCAGCAGGCGGTCCAGGCCACCGAACGGACTGCCGCTCGGCTCGGCAGCGGCGGCCAGAGCCGTGTAGAGGTCGGCCACCCGGTTCAGGTACAGGGTCTGCCCGAAACCGTCGAGCGTGATGTGGTGGTACCGGAAGTAGAGGAAGGACCGCCGCTCACCGACTCGGAACAGCACGTGCCGGTAGCTTCGGCCGCGCCGCAGATCCACCGGCTCGGCCAGGTCCGCGTCCATCCACTGCCGTGCCGCGGCGACCGGGTCGTCCGCATCGCGCACGTCGACCGTCGTCACGGAATCGGCGGGTGCCGGCTGAGTGATCTGGGTGATCTCGCCGTCCTGTTCGACGAACCGCGCACGCAGCGCTTCCGTCTCGTCCAGGGCCTGGACCACCGCGCGGCGGAGAACGGCGGCGTCGAGGGCCTCGCCGATGTCCAGGAAAGCCCCGCAGTTGAACCGAGGGCTGAGCGGTTGCAGCTGCTGCGCCACCCACACCTCACGCTGCGCGGCCAGCACACCACGAAGCACCGAATGCCCTTCAGCCATCACACACTCCAAACGTTGCTGTGCCGACGCAGGCCTTACCGGCCGGCACGCGACACGGACATCGGCTTGACGGACCTCGACGGACCGGGTCAGGGATCCCTGCTCAGCCCGTCTTCGCTGGGACGCTTCCTGAGCTCGTGGGTCATGATCAGTCCTGGGCCGTGGCACGGCCCAGGACGAGGACGGAGAACACGGCAGCGACGCCGTCGCTGCGCAGCCGGATCCCGCCGGGCGGATCGCAGCTCACTGGAGCTCGCTCGCGCCGTCGGGTGACGTCTCGGTGACCTCGTGGTCCTCGAGCGTCTCGGCGCGGAATCCGGCGGGGGCCAAGCGGATGGGGAACCGGTACCGGAACGGCGATCGTCCCGGCGTGAAGGCAGGCTGGGAGTTCGACCACGGATCCGGATGGAGAAGCAGGAGACGGCCGCCCGCCCTGAAGTTCTTCGGCAACCGCGGCGACGCGGCTGCAGCGCGGCTCAGGTCGTGATCAGTGGACGTCCTGTATTCCAGCGAGGCACCGGCGTACGGACGGAGGATATGTCGCGCACCGGTCCCGCGGACGCGCGGTGGCGCAGGGGTTCGGTTGAACTCCGCGCATCACTGACCTTTTCCATTTCTCCGGGCCTCCGCGTTAAAAAAAGAAACATTCCATCTCATGCTGCATGAATGCAGCACAAGGCGACCGAAAAAACCGAACTTGAACTTGACGATTCAGGCTCGAGCGCTCATGAGCCGTTAACGGAGTACTCGAAATAGCCGACGGATCGGAGGGTAGTCAAATTGCTGATCATGTGTCAACCCCCCATCCGAGCTGGCAATTTTGCGACCCGAGCAGCCGTTGACACGTGATCGCCCAGCGCCTGCCCTCCTGTCAACCCCTATCTTTGGATGGCAAGTTGGCGTCCCGAGCGAGTGTTGACTCCCGGTATCAGGCCAGGTAATTTGCGTGGCTGCGCGTCCAAGACTCACTTTTTCAGGCTGCTGAAGCCAGGCAGTGGAAATGTGAACTCGCACCATCGCAAGTACGGACAGTCCGCGACACATCGGGGGGTTTCGATGCGTCGTCGGGCCTTAACGGAAGGCACTTCTGTGAGTAATCCGTTCGATGACGAAAACGGTCGTTTTCTGGTCCTGACCAATGATGAAGGGCAGCACTCTCTGTGGCCCTCTTTCGTCGATGTCCCCAACGGTTGGACGATTGTTCATCAGGAGGGCACGCGCGAGGCGTGTCTTGAGTACGTCGAGAAGAACTGGACCGATATGCGGCCCAAGAGTCTGATCGACGCGATGAGTCAGCAGAACGCGTGAGCGCGGGTCCACGTCCGGCCCGTGGCGGCCTCAGCGAGTCGGCGCGGGTGCCCGTGCTCCGTCGGGAGCGCGGGCGAACCGGAAGAAGCCGGCCGTGAGCGAGGTGACGATCAGCACGCGGGGCCTCAGCAAGAGGTTCGGTGAGGTGACGGCGCTCGACGCCGTGGACATCGAAGCGCGCGCCGGTACGGTCCTCGGCCTTCTCGGGCACAACGGTGCAGGGAAGACGACGCTGGTTCACATTCTCTCGACGCTGTCACAGCCCTCCGCGGGAAGTGCGACCGTCGCGGGGTTCGACGTCAGGACCCAGGGTGCGGAGATCCGCAGGCGGATCGGTGTGACCGCACAGCACACGGCCGTGGACAACCGGCTTTCGGGTACGGCGAATCTGGTACTGGTCGCACGCCTGCTGGGCGCGCGGCCGAAGGCGGCACGGAACAGGGCGACGCAGCTCATCGAGGCATTCGACCTCACAGTCGGCGCGAACCGGCCGGCCAGCACCTACTCCGGCGGCATGCGCCGCCGCCTCGACCTGGCCATGAGCCTCGTGGCCGACCCCATCGTGCTCTTCCTCGACGAGCCGACCACCGGGCTCGACCCGGTGAGCCGCGTCAACCTGTGGGAGATCGTGGAGGACCTGGTGCGACACGGCACCACCGTGCTGCTCACCACCCAGGACCTCAACGAGGCCGACCGGCTGGCGGACCGGATCACCGTGCTCAACAAGGGAAGGGTCGCGGCCTCCGGCACCACGGCCGAGCTCAAGGCGGAAACAGGTCGTCGTTCGGTGCACGTCTCGGTCGAACGGGACAGGCTCGCACGGGCGGCCTCGGCGCTACGACAACACGGGTACCACCCCACGGTCGAACAGCAGGGCCCGGCCCTGGTGATCGGCGTGGACGCCTCGGCCGAGGTGGCACACATAGTGCAGATCCTGGTCGCCGCGGAGGTTCCGATCGACGGCCTGGCGCTGTCGGAACCAACGCTCGACGACGTGTACCTCGCGCTGACCTCGGCGGCCTCGGCGACAGCGACGAAATCGGGCTCCTCACTGCACACACCGGTGGGTGTGTCATGACACAAGTACGGGTACGGCCAGGAAACGAGCGCCTCATGAGCGAGCACGACGGCCGGTTCTTCCCGGCGACGGCACGGCCGCGCGAGCTGGCCCAACTGTGGACGCTGGCCGCACGGCAGCTCCGGGTGATCTGCGGCGACGTGCGCATCGTGGCACTGTCGATCGTGCAGCCGCTCGTCATGCTGCTGCTCTTCACACAGATATTCGGCCGGATGGCGAATCCCGACCTGTTCCCCGACGGCATCAGCTACACCGACTACCTGGTACCGGCGCTGCTCATCACGACGGGGATCGGCACGGCCCAGGTCGCGGGTGTCGGATTCGTCCGAGATGCCGAGTCCGGCATCGAACAGCGCTTCCGCTTCCTGCCTGTGCGCCCTCTGTACGTGCTCATCGCACGTTCGGTGGGCGATCTCGCCCGGGTGGCGATCCAGCTGATGGCACTGTTGCTGTGCGCCTGCTTCGGGCTCGGCTTCGCCCCGGCCGGTGGCTTCTGGGGGATGGCGGCGGCGTTCCTGCTGTCGGTGTTCGTGTGCTGGTCGTTGGTCTGGATCTTCCTGGCGCTGGCCGCGTGGCTGCGGAGCATCGAGGTGCTGGGGAGCATCGGCTTCTTCGTGATGTCCCCGCTGATGTTCGCCTCCAGCGCCTTCGTGCCACTCGATGCGCTGCCCGGTTGGGTACGCCTCATCGCCGTGGTGAACCCGCTGACCCACGCCGTCGATGCGTCGCGGAACCTCGCGCTCGGTTGGGAGGCGGGAGACTCGATCATCGGTGCACTGCTCAGCGGCACCGCTCTCAGCGCGGTGATGTGCCTCATTGCGCTCCGCGGATTCCGGCGTCCTCCGAACGAAACAAGAAGACCACTATTCCGGCGGTCGCGCGGCACTCCGTCGCCGGCGGAAGAGAAGGAGCAGGCCGGTAACCGTGACCAGGCAGACCAACACCCCCCAGCCGACCCGGCTGATGACCGCGCCGATCTCGTCAACGGAAGCGCGAACCAGTGCTCCTGACACCACGTAGAGCGTCGACCACAACGCCGCTCCCGCCAGCGACGCCGGAAGGAACCTGCTGTAACGAACCCCGGCCACCCCCGCTGTCGCCGGGGTGAGCGTACGTACGACGGGTAGAAGCCTGGTCAGAAAGACGGACCACGCACCGTACCGGTTGAACGACCTCATGGCCCGGTCCCAGTGGTCCATGCCCATCCTGCGCACCATGGGGACGTCACGCAGCCGGTCTCCGTACCGCCTGCCGAGGACGTAGCCGACATGGTCCCCGGCGCTGCTGGCGAACGTCACGGTCACGAAAAGACCCGTGAGCGCCGCCGGATTGTCCATCGACGCCGCGAGCACGAGTACGACCGTCTCACCCGGTACGACGACCCCGACGCCGAGACCCGACTCCGCGGCGGCGAACGCCCCGGACAAGGCCAATGTGACCGGAAGCGGGGCGGAGGACAACGCCTCCAGAAAATCCTTCAACCAGGACATTACTCGCATGCACTCCCATCGAATGCGCCCGCCGGACGTGACGGCACGGGTGTGCCCGACCGTAACAGAGACTCCTGAAGCGCCACGACGGTCGCATCGGCGCTCGTATGCGGTCCGCTCCTGGCGCACGGCGCTCTGCAGAGAATTTCGGCATGCACGTCTCCGACCGGATGTCGAGAAGTTCCGGAAAGGTCGGCACCCCCCGGACAGGCAATCCTATGGGGCGGAGCCGGCTCCCCTTGCCGAATTGGATACGGATCGGGGCGCATGGGTAAATCGTTCCGCTTCCGGGAGGTTCGGCCCTGCGCCGTCCGAAAGGCCCAGGCGGGTCAATTGCTCGCCGACATCGATACCGATCGGCAGAACAAGAAGGAAAGCACCGTGGACGGCACGACAGCTGGAAGGCGCGACAGTTTCTTATGGACGTCGGATAGTGCCGCTCATATGCTTGGTAATAGGTGCAACGGGAGGCAAGGACAGTGACCGCTCCGAATACGCGCACGCAATCTTCGTGGCTCAGGGCCTGCAACCGGGTGCCCCGGCCGCGGTGCCGGCTGGTGTGCGCGCCGCACGCGGGTGGCACCGCTCACGCCTACCGGTCCTGGCCTGCGGGCCTGCCCGATGACATCGAGGTGCTCGCGGTGCAGTACCCCGGTCGTCAGGACCGGCTGGCGGAGCCGGCCGCCGTCACGATGGACGACCTGGTCCGGCCCATCGCTGACGCGTTGGAGCCCTTCGTCCTCGAACCGCTCGCGCTGTTCGGCCACAGCATGGGCGCCGCCGTGGCGTACGAGGTCGCCCTGGAACTCGAGCGGCGGCACGGGCAGGCCGTCGACCTGCTGACCGTGTCCGGATCACGCGCCCCGCACCACCGTGAGGAGGAGAACCGCTACGCGCTGAGCGACGCCGACCTCGTCGAGGAACTGCGCCGCCTCGACGACTCCTTCGGCGACCTGCTCGCCGCCCCCGAACTCCTCGACCTCGTCCTGCCGGCGATCCGCGCGGACTTCCGGCTCGTTTCACGTTATCTGCGGACGCCGGCCCTGCCCGTGCGCGCCCCACTGCTCGTCTTCGGCGGTACTGACGATCCGGACGTCAGCCCTGACGAGCTGAGGCAGTGGCGCACCTGCGCAGGCGGCGCCTTCGACACCCGGACGTTCCCCGGCGGTCACTTCTACCTCAGCGACGAGCGGCCCATCCTCGAAGCGCTGGTTCCCTGGCTGCCCGGTAAATCCTCGGCCCCATGATTCCCAGGTTCCAGCCGTCGGTGGCGAAACCGTAGTTTGACGAACTCCGGTCTCTGGTCTCCGGTCTCCGTACCGCCTACCGAGCACATGCCCAATATGGTCTCCGGCATTTACAGCAACTACCACGGCCTGAATGCGATGAAAGCGGACGCGGTGAGAAGGCGAGAAGCAATTGACTCAACAAGTGATCAGGCAGTCGCGGCGTGCGACGAAAAGGCTCGACCAGGCCATCCGAAATGAGGCATTGACATTGTGTGAAGTGCCTGGTTACGCTTCTGCCGACCGCTGTCAGCTGGTTCTTTTCCGAGTGATGAGGGCCCGTTCCGAAGAAGTCCATTCACTGGCACAAGTGACGCGGTAAAAGTCCTTTTTCTTGCGTGGATCACAAGACTGTATTGAGCTTTCTGCGACCTTGGCCTGGGCTGTCCGAAATTCGGCCCGGACCCGCTGTTCGTCGCGTGCTCGGTAATTCAACAGCTCATTTTCTGAACACCCGGCGCACCAGGCTATGAGACGGGTCTCCTGGATTTCGCGCGGGGAACTTTTCCAGCGGGACTCCCTCAAGAAGCCCTGCCGGCCCGCTGGCGAGGGATTGCTGTCGAATCTCATTCCCATCATCTGGAGGCTCGGATTCGTATGGTTGACATCAGTGCAGCGCGGAGTGTCCCTGAACTCCTGCAGCATCATGCGAGTTCGGAACCGGACCGCGAGGCGCTTCGCTATCTGCGCGACACCACGGGGACCGACGGGAGCCCGCTCACCTACAGGGAACTGGACCGCGCTGCCGCCGCCGTGGCACGGCGTCTCTCCCAGAGTTTCGACGCGGGCGACCGGTTGCTGCTCCTTCATTCCTTCGGCCCGGATTTCATCGTCAGCTTTCTCGCCTGCCTCTACGCCGGCATGGTCGCCATTCCGGCACCGCTTCCCGGTAGATACCACCATGAGCGCAGACGGGTGCTGAGTATCGCCCGCGACAGTGGCGCCGTCGCGGTGCTCACCGACGACGCAAGCTCCACAGAGATCGACGAATGGATGCGCGAGGAGGGTCTGGACTGCCTCGCCCTCATCTCCACGGACTGGTCCACCGAGGAGTCCGGCCCCTTCACGCCGCCTGCAGACCTCGGACACGAGACGCTCGCGATGCTCCAGTACACCTCCGGCTCCACAGGCGAGCCGAAGGGAGTGATGGTGACGCACGGGAATCTGCTGCGGAACGTCGGCGCGCTGAGCCGTGCGTTCGGCCTCGACGAGCACACCAACTTCGGTGGCTGGATCCCTCATTTCCATGACATGGGCCTGATCGGACTGCTGCTGCCTGCTCTCTTCCTGCGCAGCAAGTGCGTCCTGATGAGTCCGTCCGCCTTCATCCGGCGACCGCACACCTGGCTGAAGATGATCGACGACTTCGGCATCGCATGGTCGGCGGCTCCCAATTTCGCCTACGAACTGTGTTGCCGACGGGTCTCCGATGAGCAGCTCGGCGAGATCGATCTCTCGCGCTGGCGCTACGCGGGCAATGGTTCGGAACCCATCCACGCCGGCACCATCACCGCTTTTGCCGAGCGGTTCGCCCCTGCCGGGTTCCGGGCCGAGGCCCTGGCACCGTGCTACGGCCTCGCCGAGTCGACGGTCTACGTGTCCGGTAACCCTTCCGCCCATATCACGGCGGTCGACGCCCAGTTGCTGGAAGAGCACAAGATCGCCGAGGCCACACCAGGGCGGCCCCACCGCTCCCTGGTGAGCTGCGGCGTACCCGGAGACGTCGACCTCCGGATCGTCGACCCGCGGACTGGGAACCAGCTTCCGGCCGACACTGTCGGAGAGATCTGGTTGCGGGGAGACAGCGTCGCGGTCGGCTACTGGAACAACCCCTCAGCGACCGCCGCGACCTTCGGTGGCGTCGTCGACGGGGTGGACGGCTGCTATCTGCGGACCGGTGACCTCGGTGCGCTGCACGACGGAAAGTTGTACGTCACCGGCCGGATCAAGGAAATGATCACCGTGCACGGAAGAAACGTCTATCCGCAGGATGTCGAGCAGGAATTGCGCGCCGCCCACCAAGAACTCGTCGGCTGCGTCGGTGCCGTGTTCGCCCTCTCGGAAACGGGCCCTGACCCGTCACTGATTGTGACACACGAGGTCAAGGCAGGCATCGGAGCAGACGAACTCAGAGCGCTGGCCCGGGACATGAAGCAGACTGCGGCTCGCGAGATGGGCATAACAGCGTCATGCGTCGTCCTCCTGCGCCGCGGAACGGTACGCCGTACGACGAGCGGCAAGATCCAGCGCGACACGATGCGGACACTGTTCCGGGACGGTGAGCTGAAGCCGCTTCACATCCACTGGCACGGGCCGAAGCAGCGCACCGAGGTCCTTGGAAGCGGCCCGGCGCAGCGCCTGGTCGAGGAGTCCACGGTATGAGGCCCGAGACGACGGTGCCGCACCGCCTGCTCGGGGCGCTGCTGGACGAACAGTCGCGTCCGGACGGTCCCTTCTGGCCCGCCGCGCTTCGCGAACTGGACCAGGACGAGGCCTTTCCCGCAGAGGCGTGCCGGGTCCTCGACGAGTTCGGGCTGGCCGATCACTACGTGCCGGCCGCGTACGGCGGGAAGCTCACCGACTTCAGCGAACTGATCCAGCTCATCCGCAGCACCGCGCGCCACGACCTCACGGTCGCCGTCGCCCATGCGAAGACCCTCCTCGGCGCCGTCTCGGTCTGGGTGGCCGGGGACCAGGAACAGGCCGATCGCCTCGCCCGACAGGTCCGCGACGGGCATGTGGTGTCCTGGGCGCTGACCGAACGGGGACATGGCGCGGACCTTCTCGCCGGCGAGGTCACCGCGGAGCGAACCCGGGAAGGCTGGAGCCTGAACGGGGAGAAGTGGCTGATCAACAATGCCACTCGTGCCCATCAGATCTGCCTGCTGGCCCGTACCGGCAAGGCCGGAGACGCACGCGGATTCAACCTTTTCCTGGTGGACAAGGACCGGCTCTCACCCGGCAGTTACACATACCTGCCGAAGATCCCGACGCACGGCATTCGAGGCGCGGACATCAGCGGCATCGGGTTCACGGACGCGGCCGTCCCGGCATCCGCTCAGGTGGGTGCTGACGGCGCCGGTCTGGAGATCGTGCTGAAGGCACTTCAGCTCACCCGGACCGTGTGTGCGGGGCTGTCACTCGGCGCCTGCGACCACGCGCTGCGGCTCACCACCGCGTTCGTGCAGGAACGCAGGCTTTACGGGAAGCTGCTCGTGGAACTTCCCCGCATTCGCCGGATCCTCGCCGATGCGGTCGCGGACCTGTTGCTCATGGAGTCGGTGTCCATGCTTGCCGGGCGTTCCGTCCATGCGCTGGCTCCGGAGATGAACGTGGTCTCTGCGGTGACCAAGGCGTTCGTTCCGAGCGCGGGCGACGCGGTGATCGCAGAGCTTGGCGAGATCCTCGGAGTACGCGCCTTCTTCACCGATGCCCACGCAGAGGGCATGTTCGACAAGCTGGAGCGTGATCACCGGATTGCCGCGATATTCGACGGCAGCACAGCAGTGAACCGACATGCGCTCATCAAGCAGTTCCCGCTGCTGGCCAGGGCGAGCGCGCGCGGTGACTACGCCTTGAAGGGCCTCGCGGCCGCCGCCACACTCGACGTTCCGGTGGACCCGCTTGATCCTGGGGAGCTTGTCCTCGCCCAGCACGGCGGCTGTTCGGTACTGGGAGGTCTGCCCGATGCCGTCGAGCGGGTCCGTTCCCTGGTCCGCGCGGACTCGGCGCCCGTCGGCCTCGAGCAGCTCGCGGAGATGCTTCTTGCCGAAGCGGCAGCGCTGGAAGAGGAACTTGCCGCGCATCGGCCCACGGCAGGCGCTGGGGCGGCAGCCGACTTCGACCTGGCCCGGCGCTACGAGTTCTGCTTCGCGGGAGCCTGCGCGGTTCACCTTTGGTCACACAACGAGGCCGCACTGGGAGACAGTTCACCGGTGTGGGCCGACGCCCGCTGGGTCCGGGCGTGCCTGAACCGTGTCCTGCGAGCACTGGGCCGGCCTGCGGATCGGGAACCCGATGTGACCGACGCCCTGGTGGAGGAACTGGTACGCACGGAAGGACGCGGTATGACGTTGCTGTCGGGCATATGAGCGGCGAGAAGCTCGCGGTGGGGGGCAGCCCGCAGAGCACCTCTTCGGCCGACGAGTTGGAGCGCCTGTTCGGGGACCCCTACGACGAGGGGAACCCGGTCGGCTACGCACCGGTCCTCGAAGCCGACGACCACGCCGAGATGTTCGGTGACGGAGAGGCGCTGCTGGACGACTTCCGTCTGAACGCCGAGTTCGTTCCGACCGAGTATGGCGGCCGCTTGTCCCGGCTCGACGATCTCGTCGAGGTCATGCGCGCGGTGTACCGGCGCGATCCCTGTCTCGGCCTCGGCTATGGGGCGAGCTCCCTGATCTCGTCGGTGAACGTCTGGACCGCCGGGAACCACGAGCAGCGCCGTCAGGTCGCGGACCTGCTGCTTCGGAACGGCAAGGTCGCCGTGGCCTACCACGAGCTCGCTCATGGCAATGACATGGCGGGCACCGAGATGAATGCCGTGCCCACTGCCGGAGGCTGGTCCCTGAACGGCCGCAAGGAGGTCGTCACCAACATCCGGCGCGCGGACGCGATGGTGTTGTTCACCCGGACCGGCCCCGGCAACGGAAGCCGGAATCACTCCCAGGTCTTCGTTGACAAGTCACAGGTTCCGGCCGGGCACATCAGCTATCTGCCCCGGTACAAGACCGTCGGAATGCGTGGTGTCCAGCTGGGCGGCGCGGTCTTCCACGACTGCCCTGTGGAATCGGACGCTCTGATCGGGCAGCAAGGGCAGGGGCTGGA
The DNA here is from genome assembly GCF_044328025.1 of Streptomyces sp. NPDC018000. NCBI lineage: Bacteria > Bacillati > Actinomycetota > Actinomycetes > Kitasatosporales > Streptomycetaceae > Streptomyces > Streptomyces sp. NPDC018000. The sequence continues at coordinate 19,412 of NZ_JBIRGM010000032.1, read as the reverse complement.
GACAGCCATGAGGTCCTTCCAAATCACCCGGGCCACGCTGCCTGCGATGATGACAGGCATCCTCGACTCCGCCCTGCGCGCCACCATGCTTCACGTCATGGGCCGTACGTTGTACGGCAGAAGGGCCGGCGACCTTCCGCACGTCCGCTCGGTTGTCACCGGGGCATTCACCGACCTGTTGATCTGCGAGGCGTTCAGCCTGGTGGCAGTCAGGGCGATCCATCTGCTGCCCTCGGCGTCCAGCCTTTACTCCGCCGCGGCCAAGTACGCGGTCGCGGGGGCTTTGCTCCGTGCGACGGACCGGCTGGCCTCCGTGATGGGTGCGGAGTTCTTCCGCCGCGACGGTCGGCAGGCGATCTTCCAGAAGCTTCTGCGGGACCTGAAACCCGTCGGCTTCGGCCATGCCGCGCGTGCCGCCTGCCAGACGACGATTCTGCCGCAGCTGGGCGTTCTGTCCCGCCGCCCCAGCTTGCCAACCACCCCGCCCGCCGCGCTGTTCCGGATCGACGCAGAGCTTCCGCCCCTCGCCTTCGACGCGCTCGCGGTCAGTTCCCGGGGCAGGGACCCGTTGGCGTCGTCGCTCGACGAGCTCTCGGACGTGCTGGCCGGGGAGGGCGGTGACTGGGGGGTGAGCGAACACGTGGCCCACCTGCGCGCCGAACTCCAGGAGATCCGGAAAAGGGCAGGCGGCCTCGCACCGCACGAACTCACCTTCACCGCGGACGCAGACTCGTACGACCTTGTCGAGCGCTATGTCAACGTTCTGGTCGCCGTCGGCTGCCTGCAGGTGTGGTGGCACAACCGGGGCAGTGACGACGGGTTTCTCGCAGAACCGCTCTGGCTGCACACGGCGCTGAGCCGACTGCGAGCCGGCTGGAACCAGCATTTCGTGGCCTCTCCATCGGTGGAGGACGGCCTGTTTGCGCAGATGTTGGTGCGATTGACGGAAAACCGCAGCTTCGGCCTGCTGGGCCGTCGCCTGTACGGGGCGTGACAGGCGCGTCCCGCTTCAACTGAAACCAGGAGACCATCATGGAAACAGAGACTCCCCGAACGGCCGCTGAACTCGGCGACTGGCTCACCCGCACGGTGGCCGACTACCTCAGGTGCGATCCGGCAGAGATCGAGCCGGACGTGCCGCTCTCCGATTACGGCCTTGACTCGATCTCGGCGACCACGGTGTGTGCCGACATCGAGGACAACCTCGGTCTCCCCGTCGAAGTGACGCTGATCTGGGACCACCCCACGATAGACAAGCTGTCACAGGCACTGGCCGAGGAGCTTGAAACCGCCGTCCGCTGACACCGACAGAATTTGCGCGTATGCCCCGCCGATCCGGATCCGGAGCTCCCGGAAGCCGCCAACGACGGTACGACAACGTTTGGATTGATTGATGTCCGAGACGTTGTTCCTCTCCCGGCCGTGCGGTCGCTCGGGTCGGACGGGGCGCCGGATCGGGTGAGTTGGCGGCTGTGGACGCATGAAGAAGGGGCCTCCTGCGCAGCTCGCGGTGGCACTGTCACGTTGGCCGGCGCATGGGATGATCTCGGGGTTGGCCGTGCTGGGAAGGGCAAAGTGCCAGCCCCAGATGGCTGGACCAAGACCTTCACCGACCCCCGCCTCTGCGCGGCGATCGTCGACCGCCTCACCTTCAACGGCACCATCATCGAAACCGGCACCGACTCCTACCGCCTCGCCAGCACCCGAGCACGAGCCGAAGAGCCTGTCAAGGCCAGCTGACCTCTGCCGCTACGTCTCGATGGTCCGCCGCCCTCACGAGCGGCAGACCATCCCCGCTCAGCCCGCCAAAGTGCGCTGGTGAAAGTACATGCACCAGCCCGTTTCCGCCATACGCCACAGGGAGCTTCGCCATACTCGGCCCCGAACTTCAATCTCTGACCCACGGTGCAAAGCAGGCCGCCGGGCCGCTGATGGTCCCGGCGAAGCGGACACTGCCCGGACTCCGAACGGCATAGAGGCCGGGAATGTGCTGCGGCAGCCCGCTGGGCGCCGTGGATAGGTGTTACTTGAGGTGTCCGAGGGCCTTGGCTCGGTCCTGTGCCCAGCCGGCGAGGAGGACACCGATGGTGAGGGCAGCGATGTAAGCGCACAGGGCGCCCGGGAACGGCAATCCGCTGAGCACCCCACCGTTGTCGTGATCGATGAGCAGCCGGATCGCGCCTTGGCCGCTGAAGACCACTAAAGCCATTCCGATGATCAGCAGAACGACGAACTTCATGGTACCCCTCAATCATTTTAACAATGCACATGCATTGTAATAGACTGCCGATGGCGATGCAATGCGAACGCATTGGCTCGCCAGGGAGGATGCATGCCGAAGATCGTTGACCATGAGGAGCGCCGACACCGCCTGGCCGAAGCTGTCTGGACACTGACACTCCGCGACGGACTCGAAGGCGTGACGCTTCGCAAGGTCGCGGTGGAGGCCGGGGTGTCCATGGGGCAGGTGCAGCACTACTACACCACCCGGGAGGACTTGGTCCGTGACGCGATCGACCGCGCCGTGCGGGCACTGAACGCCCGGATTGAGGCATCCATCAAGGCAACCGACCCGGCGAGTGCGGAGACGATGCTCCGTGAATGCCTGCGCGCGATGCTCGCCCGTGACCCGGAAAGCCTGCGCCTACTCCAGCTGTCAGTCGCGGTCGTCGGAAGGGCGATCTCGGATCCGGCTATGGCCGGCGTGCTGGCGCCAGGTAGCGGCGAGCTTCTGGACTTCACCGCGAGACTCATCGCCTCGGCCCGGCAGGAACGGGGCGCGCCAGCACGGGGCAACGGCCTGATCGACGCCGACATCTGTTGGAATCTGGCCACGAGCCTGGGGGTCGACGTCGCCCTGGGGCAGCGTTCTCCCGACGAGGCACTCAGGGTGCTGGACTATCACCTGGACAACCTCCTGGGCTGACCACCGCCTCGCCCAGCTCATCACGCGGCGACACCGCGTTTCGTAGGTGGTCGCTCATGAAACAGCGAATCGACGTCGCATCCCAGCGCCTGCCAGACGCACCGATCTCGGTGGACTCGGGGTCGAGAAGCCGCAGCTTGTCCGCCTCAATGCCACCTGAACGGCCCGCTCACTCTCGTCTGCCATGCACGACCCCTACGGACGCCCCCATCCCGTCACAGCGAATAGTTGACGCGGCCCTGGGAGCAACCGGCAGTGCCATCACTTCTCGTCAACAATCCGAGTTGGGTTGATCACCAACTGCCTTCGGAACCCGTGCATAAGTGCTGTCACTACACATCGATGAAGCCACCCGTCTTCACCGCGTGCCAGGCGATCGCAGCCGCGTGAGCCACCGGCCAGTCCACGTTTCTCCAGTCCATCGCATCCACGGCATGCGCAGCGGTGAACGGAACGCTCTCCGCGAACCGCAGGAACGCCGCATGCTTGCCCACACTCATGACCTGCCGCTCCGCAGCAAGGACCGACAAGGACGGGATGATGACGCGGCCGGTGCCCCGCGAGACTTCGATGTACAGGCCGGTGAAGAAAGGGTCCGCACGCTACAAGGCCGCCAGAGCGGTGTGTTCCAGGACGACCGTCAGGTTCACGCGGCGCCGCCGCCCTGATGGGCGCGGATCTTCGCCCAGGCGTCCTGGCCGACCTGCTGGACCCGGTCGGTGTTCAGGAGAGCGAGGTCGGTTTGCGGGGTGGCGGGACGGCACGGAGCAGCTCCCACAACGGGCTTGAGCCGGACGCCCACACTCCCAGGGTGTGTCGGTCAATGACGTGGAGACGCTGCTGCTTGGCGAAGGCGACGGCCGGTGCCGTGACGCGGCCGTTGGTGACGATGACTGCGATGTCGGCGCCATGGACCTGGCGGGCGGTGCCGTTGAGGATCTGCAGGTCCGGCGTGCCGACGGCGGAGCCGGCGAGGCCGTTGCGGCGATGTTTGCACTGGATGACCCAGCGGCGTCCGTAGGGGTCGGTGGCCTTCACGTCGGCGCCCAGGTCGCCGCTGCCTCCGACGCGGGTCGCGTCCTGGCAGCCGTCCCGGTGCATCAGGTCCCGTACCGCGTCCTCGAACCGTGCGTGGTGCAGGGCGTCCAACTGGGGCAGCGCGTAGCGCAGGCCCTGCGCGCGGGCCGCTTCCCATCGTGCTCGCTGCTGCTTCTGGTGGAGCCATGCTCCACCGGCCAGCGCTGCGAGGACGCCGAGGGCGACCAGGAGCCACCAGTGGGTCAGCAGCCAGTTGACGACAGTCACCGCCAGGGCGACGGCCAGGACCACGGCCACCAGGAGCCCGATCAGCCGGTCATCCGCACGCTGCCGCCCTCTGCTGGGCCTGCGGGTACGCCGCCGCGCCGGCGGGCGCCTGGTCGCTTTGGTCCGGTGTCTGCGGGGGTTCACCGGCTGGCCTGTGTGACGCCGCTGGCGAACTGTCCCAGGACGTTGAGGACGCCCTGGCCCACCGGGGTGGGAGCCAGGAGGATCCCGAGCGCCAGGACGATGACGACGGTCATCTTCTCGTCGAAGCGGCTGCGGGACTCCGTACGCCGGCGCAGCCGGAAGAAGACGACGACCGCAAGCAGTACAGCCACGTTGATAGTCAGCAACCGCCCAGACCTCCCGCACGACCGGCCTACACACGGATGTGGCCGCTACGTGCCACCCCCAGCTTTCTTGTTTAGCCGGGTTTCAGTGATGTTGGAGGCGGGTTGCCGACGAATGGCACAAAGCCATCGGACCTGGCCGAATTCCATGCGGCGGATCAGTCGTTGACGTGCACGGTGACGTACAGGTCTCCAGGTGCGCCACCGTTCCAACAGCATCCCTCATTTCGGTGACTTCGCCGACCCCCGGAACGTCGCGACCGTGGCGACTGCCGCCGAACAGGCCGGCTGGGACGGACTCTTCGTCTGGGACCACGTACTGCACCGGCAGCACCAGGGGCGTCCCTTCGGAGACCCCTGGATGCTGCTGACCGCGGCCGCGCTGGCGACCTCCCGGATCCGGCTGGGCACCCTGCTGACGCCGGTCCCCCGTTACCGTCCGCGGCAACTCGCCCGCCAGTTGGCCACCCTGGACCACCTCAGCGGCGGCCGGGTGATCTTCGCCGCGGGCCTGGGCGGTCCGATCGAGGACGAGTACCGCAGCTTCGGCGATGCCGCCGAGCCACACCTCCTCGCCGAGCGGCTGGACGACGGACTGGAGCTGTTGAGGCGCTTCTGGTCCGGCGAGCCAGTGAACCACCACGGTCAGCACGTCGAGGTCCAGGACGTGACGCTGCTGCCTGCCACCGTGCAGCGGCCCGGTCCGCCGTTGTGGATCGGCGGACCGGGCCGCGTCGTCCGCCTATGCGGCGGGCAGCGCGGTGGGACGGCGCGGTGCCGTTGTTCGAGACGGCCCGGCATGGGCATGTGCCTGATGTGGCGGAGGTACGGGATCTTGTCGGCTATGTGCGCAAGCGCCGAATGGCCGGGGCGGAACGCCCCTTCGAGTTCGTGCTCGGCGGTGCCACTGCAGCAGCCCACTCGGTAGGCTGCCCGTGACGCGCCTGTGACCGGAACTGTGACTTACACCATGGCTCGACGCTCGCGCCCCTGATGGGGTGACCTGATGCGCAAAGTCACCTCCCTTCTTCCGGGCCTCGCGGCACTTCTACTGCTCACGGCGTGCGGATCCGAACAGGCGGGCGCCCCCGGCGCAGCCGCCCCCGCGTCCGGGACCGCCGTCACTGCCCCGCCCGTGGACGGCGTCCGGATCACTTCGGTGTCCATCCCCTTAGGCACGCCCACCCCCAGCTCCGACGGGTTCTCCGTCCACGCCGACCCCCTCCCCACCGGTGACTCCGGAATCTCGGCCGCCTACGAAGTCACCAACAGCGGCACCGAGGCGCTGACGTACACGATCCTGTTCGACTTCACCACGGACGCCGGCGAGGTCATGAGCAACAGCCACGAGACCGTGCGCTCGGTCGGCCCCGGCGCGACCGTGCGCGGCACGGTCCGACTGGGGGTGCCGGCCCCCGGAGCGTCCCCGGTGACCCGCGTCAAGGTCGCCCGGGTGACCAAGGTGCCCGCCGCCGAGGCGCCGCCCGCGTCCGGAGAGTGCCCACCCTCCGGCATCCGCCTGTTCACCGATGACGGCGACGCAGCTATGGGGCTGCGCGTGGTGGGCCTGCACCTGGAGAACTGCGGGAAGCGCGACTACTCACTCGACGGCTACCCGCTCCTGGAACTGCTGGACAAGGACCTGTCACCCGTCCAAGGCGTCCGGATCGTGCATGGAAGCGGCGGCATCAGCACCGGTACCGGATTTGACGAGCCATCCCGCCCGCTGGTCCTGAAGCCAGGCGAGAGCGCCCTTTCGGGCCTGATGTGGCGCAACACCACCGAGTCCGGCACCGCCGTCAACGTCCCGTACGTCAGGGTGCGGGCCGAGCAGGGCGCCGATCCGGTGACCGTGACGCCCCACCTCGATCTCGGCACCACCGGCAAGCTGGCCGTCCGCGCCTGGACTCGCCCGCCGAAGTAGGACCTACGTCCGGTCCAGCGCTCGGCCTCCGAGCGGATTCCGGGTGCGAGACGCTCCGGCCTCTCGGCGAGCCAGCGTTCGAAGGAGGATTCGCTGTCACGGACACCGTACCGTCAGCTGGCGTCGGGCAGGTCGCGCAGCTCGGGCATCGCCGGCGGGGCGGCAGGTGATGGGCGGGGACCGTGACGTCGCCTGAGGCGGCCGTTGCCCGGACATCGCTGATCATCGGGTACGGGCATTCCGTACATGAGCGCGCCGTGCACGAACTCGCCGCCGGAACCCGTTTCGACCACCCAGGCGTTCACAAGATCTGGGCCGACCAAGGCTTCGCCGCCCGCCTGGTTGACCGGACCGCCGAAATCCTCGGCCGAGAACTGGTGGTCGTTCGCAAAGACCCTGGTCAGCTTGGCTTCCAAGTCCAGCCGAAGCGGCGGGCGATCGAGCACACGTTCACGTCGTGGATCAACGACCATCGGCGCCTCGCCAGGGACTACGAGATCAGTCCGGCTCACGCGGAGCCGTGATCCGCTGGGCGATGATCCGCTGGGCGATGATCGGTGTCATGGTTCGTCGTCTCACCCCCGGCTGTCCCGCGAGGCGGCCAGGCCCGCGTCCGCTCGTACGAGAGCGCTCGTAAACGGTGCCCCCACCTGGGCACCTGCAGGGCGGTGCCACTGGCGTGCTACAGAGTCAGAAACCGCTCCACCTCGTGCCTGAGGTTCGGTGTCAGATCGCTCAGATCCGAGACGATCAGGCGAAGCTCATGCCCGAGCTCGGGTGACTTGCTCCAGATCTCTGGACTCCTGGTCAGTACCGCGACCAGCAGATCACCCTCGTACATGTGACCCTCCGCCATCGGATCCAGCCGCAGGACCTCCAACGCCAGCGGCAGGAGGTAGGGCAGGCCCTCGTTCTGCCTGATCAGCAGCCTCATGTCCTCAACTGTCAGCTCGCCGATCGGCTTACGCCGAAGCGCGTGCGCGGTCGCCACAAGGCGAGTCGCGTCGCCCGACGGGGCCGGCCAACGGTCGTCCTCCAGCTCCTCAAGGGAGCGGTCACGGTTCAGGGGTCGAGTCACCGAGGGATCGTCCCATGCCAGATCTCAAACGCGGTCTCAGCGGTCCTGCCGCTGGCCCGTACGCCCCTACAGGCACAACACCTGCCTCAACAGCGGTGGTGCGCCCCGGGGAATCAGCCAGGACGCCCCGGGGCCCACCTCACGGAGTCAGTTTCACGACGATCCGGTATGGCGTCACACGAACCGGGGTTGCAGACGTAGACGGTGCCGAGTGTGGGAGAGGTCTTTCCCCCTCCGCGCGCTGGACGGTCGTGCCGGCCCGAGCGGCACCCCGCGACCTACCACCGCACCCACCGGGTGCGCTACTTCCACGGCTGCTACTCGGTCGGCGACGACACCCTGTGGGGCGTCAGCCGTCGCAAAAAGGGCACCGCGAACACCTTGGCCGCACTGAAGTCGATCCGGGCCACCCGCTCGGACGGCGACCCACCGCAACCACACCGCACAGACTGGTGCCCTGCACGCCTACCTGCGCTGGCGGAACGCCAACGCCCGCCATCCCGATGTACTCACGGCCCAGCGCAAGGAACGTGCCCGCATCCCCAGCGAGAAGGGCATCCGCCGGGGCGGCCGGCCGATGTCGGCGGTGGCCTGACCGCCCAACCCGGCACCGCCAGGAGTTGGCGGCCTCCGCCAGGACGCGGGCGAGTTCGCGGGGACGGGTAGCCATCGGCCAGTGGCCCGAGTCGAGGTCCACGTACTCAAGGTGGGCAGCGCGGGCGAACTCAGGCCTCTCACCGGCGGCGATCCAAGATCGAAGCCGCCCGCACGCCCGCCCGCGGCTGGAAGCGTGACCAGCTCGCCGCCGGGGGCGTCCCGTGGCCCCGCCCAAGGGCTGGAAGGACGAGCTGAACGAGCGCTGGAGGGCCGCACACCAGGACGGCGCCCGCCCCGGCTGGCCCCGGCCGCCCCCGCACAGGACACGCTCAACTTCGGCTGAACTCCCCCACGACAGTAGGGCCGGGCAGGAACACCCTGCCTGGCTTTGTTCACGAGAACGAGAACCGACAGCACCTGTACACGAGATTGGACAGCATGGGCATCAATCGAAGCTCTGCAGAAATCGAACAGTCCATGGCTCCGGGCATCACGGGCCCCTGCCGAGTTGGCAGGGGCCCGTGGTGTAGAAAGCCGAGGAGGGCCGGGACCTGTCCTCGATGAACGGCGTCCTGGCCGACGCCGCTTACCGTCTGCTGCAGGCCTGACGGCCCTCCCTCACTTCAGGTGCCGGCCGAAGAACCGGCCCCCGTCCTCCACCTCGAACCACGGGGTGCCGACGTGCCCGCCCATATTGGCATGCAGCGTCTTCTCCTTGCTGCCGAAGGCGTCGAACAGGTCCAGGGCCCGCTGCCGGGGATTCCCTTCGTCGTCCCACTGCAGCAGGAACAGCAGCGGAATGGTGACCTGCTGGGCCTCCTCACGCTGGGCGCGGGGCACGTAACCACCAGCGAAGAAACCAGCGGCCGCGATGCGCGGCTCAACCACCGCCAGCCGAATACCGACGGCGGCCCACCCCGAGTACCCGACCGGGCCGCCGATCTCGGGGAGCGAAAGGAGGGCATCCAGTGTGATCCGCCATTCCGGGACCGCCTTTTCGACCAGCGGGCCGATGAAGGACTCGAAGATCTCATCGACCGGCTCGCCGGCCTGCATCGCCCGGCGGAGGTCGGCGCGGGCCCGCTCGTCGGCGGCGGAACGGGGCCGGTCACCGCACCCGGGGGCGTCGATGGCAGCCACCGCATAGCCGTACGCCGCAGACTGCCGGGCCCGGGCCACCAACCGGGATTCCCCCTTGGGCAGGCCGTTGTTGTGGGCCATCAGGATCAGCGGAGCCGGTGCGGATCCAGGCGTCCACAGGGTGCCGGGGATCTCGCCGAGGGTGAACTCGCGTTCGAGGACGCCGTCGTCCAGTCGCTGTTCAGAAGTGAATTGCACGGTCGTGCCTTTCGGGAGTGCTCTTGAACGGCGCTCCCGGACGACCTATCGCCCGACCGTGACCCCGGAGGGGAGCACCCATGTCAATACGTTCACGGGTACCACCTCCTCGTTTTCTCGCACGGCCGCCGGAAACGTAGCAGTGGTCGCCATGATCTGCCAAACGGGTCCTTGCTCAACCAACCTGCGTCACTCTTGCCAACTACGCGTCGTCACAGCTCTCCGACCAGCGGCAACCTGCTCCGGTCCTTAGCCAACAAGCCTGCGTCGTCACACCCGTGTTGATCACGATGCGGTCACGGGCCGTGGTTTTCCAGGACCGGCGTCACACCGGCGCTCGGAACCGCACCTGTGGAAGGTGAATGGCGGGATTGGCCGCCCTTACCTTCAGGAGCACCCCTGTGGCGAGCACCGCCGGCCAGCCGGAGCAGAACCCTGTCCGGGCCCGACGCCCCCTCCACGGCCCCCTTCCACCGGCCGCTCGTTCCGCAGGGTGGCGGAACGAGGCTGCGACGGATGCTCGAAAACCCAAGTGCGTCGGTTCATATGGGTCTGGGATCATGCCCGGATGGTCCACCGTTTCGCGCCTCTGGTCATTCGGCACACCCACCGCCTTCCCTCCATCCCCGGTCCAAGCGGGCAAGGGGATGTCGTGGCACGGCAGTTCGACACGGCCCTGATGTCCGTGGGGTTCAAGCTCGCGGCGGACCTGTTGAAGCACCTGTCGGGACTGTCCGAGGGGACGGTCATCGATACTGCTGTACAGACGCTGGAGACCGTCCGGGCGATGGTCGGGGACCACGTTCAGCACAACCCGTACTTCATCGACTTCCCGGCCAATGTGCCGGACACGTACGAGTTCTGGCACCAGTGCGTCGCCCAGGCGCTCGTCGACGACGCCTCGCGCGAGGGCGCGCTCGACCAGCTCCGCAGCGGCGCCGTGAACCTGCTGGCCCTGCCCTTGTACGGGACGTACCAGCACACGTACGCGGCGATGCTCGCTGTGCATGACGAGCTGATAGCCGCGGCGGGCGACCGCGTGACGGTTCTGCACCTGGGCGGTGCGCCGGACGACGAGATCAGCGCGCTGTACCTGGCCCTGGCTGGAAGCACGACGCCGCTGGGCGATGAGGTCCTGCTCGACCTGGCGGCGCTCGCCGGGCACTGCGTGAACGGCCCGCAGCCCGAGGCGATTCCGGTGCGGGAGAACCGCGCTGTCGTCAACCGCGCCCGACTCGAGACCGGGGCGGACCTCCTCGTCGACACCGTGACCGATGTGCTGCGTCTCGCGTGCGCGCTGTCAAACGGCGATGTGACGCTCACCGAGCCGACCCGGTTCCGGTCGCCCTCGCGCCGGGTCCGCCGCGCCCTGCTAGCGGGCCTTGACGCAGTAGTCGCAGCGTCCCCGGCCAAGCTGGCCGACGTGGTGGCGCACAGCGAGGCGTTCAAGCGGCTCGGCGAGCGCCTGCACGCGCACGAGTACCAGGCGCGCTGGCCGCACGCCGCCGACGTGTTCGCCGTTGCCCGGGGTGAACGGGAGGCCCGATCCTTCGACAGCCAGGTCGAGGAACTGCTCGGCACAGGCGACGTCACCGGAGCCGTACGGCTGCTCACGGCCGCGCCGGGCAGACTGTTCCGCTCCCTGGACCGGCTACTGCGCGCCAGCGCGACTCAGGAGGAACGCGAGGTGGTGGTCGCGGCCGCCGAACAGGTGGCCCCGCAGGTGGCCGGCCGGGTCCTGCTGTCAGTGCGGGAGCACCTCCACAACCGCTCCGAGAAGCACGAGGACGGCGGTGGGCGCCGGGTGTTCGTCAAACGGCTCGGACGCGCCTGGGTCACCGACGACACCCGCGCCCCGATGCCCGCAGCCGAACGCGACCGCATGCTCGCCGCCTTGGATGCCGAGCTGAGCCGCCGCCTGCCGGCCCCGGGACACCTGCTGATCGACCCGGACGTCCTGGACATCGCGCTCCCGCTGAGCGGCAAGGCGACGGCAGCCGGCCTCGGCGTGCTGCCCCGCGGCTCTCTGTCTCCAGTCGACGGCGAACTGCTGCGGTTCTTCGTGTACTGGAAGCAGACGAGCCGCTCCACCGACTACGACCTGTCGGCGCTGATGCTGGACGCCGAATTCCAGACCGTCGCGTGGCTGTCGTACACCGCCCTCACCCAGCTCGAGGGCGAGCACTCCGGCGACATCACCGACGCCCCGGACGGCGCCTCGGAGTTCATCAACCTCCGACTGGGCGCCGCGCGCGGCACCTTCATCGTCCCGCAGGTCAACATCTACTCGGGCGAAGGCTTCGAGGAGACCGAGGAGTCGTTCTTCGGCTTCATGCTGCGCGACGCCGACCAGCAGGGCCGCCCCTTCGAGCCACGTACAGTCCGCATGAAGTCTGAGCTGCGCGGCCCGGGCCGCGTCGCGCTGCCCCTGGCATTCGTACGCGGGTACGACGGCAGCTGGCACGCCAAGTGGCTGCACCTGTACCTCAAGGGCAACCCCAACTCCAACCGGGTCGAGGGGAACCGCGTATCGGTTGCGGTGCTGCTGCGCGCCATCGTTGAGCGCGAGCAGCTCACCGTCCGCTACCTCACCGACCTGATGGCCGACCGCGCCACGGCCACCACACTGTGGGACGGCACGACGGCGCCGCAGGGTCCGGTCACGTACATCGGGCTGGAACGTCCGGACGGACTGCACCCGGACTCGCGGATCATCACGCCGGAAAATCTGCGCGACTTGATCCCTGGCTGACTGTTAACGTTGACCCCGGCGAGGCCATGAAGGGGCTTCCTTCTCACACCACTCTGAAATTAGTCCCTTCGCTTTCCTCGTCCTCGACAGGGTGGGCGCCGCGTATACACGGTGGTGCCGTGCGACGGCCCGCACGCGGCGACGCTCTGTTCGACACCGGCAGCCTCAAGCTGCGCCAGGACCTCGGCGACGTCCTGGCCGTCCTCGGTGAGGGCCTCGGCGGTGAAGCGGATGATGGTCCGGCTGATGACGACGACCTGCGCGGGGCACCCGTCGTCGTCCGCGCGCAGGGCGCCGGCGAGTATCCGCCCGAGCGCCTCCAGCGCGAAGGAGTCCGCGCGCGGCTCCTTGGCCTGGCCGTCCAGGGCGGTGACCGGGAGGATGACGCGTTCGGCGACGTCCAGGAGCAGCCCGCGCGGCTCCGGCCCGCACTGCTGCGCGACCGCGCAGGCGGTGTCGACATCACGTGCCTGCACGGCCCGGATGTAGGCGACCGCGTCGAAGACGTCGTATCCCGCCTGCGCCCGCATGGAGGATACGGGCCTTCTTGCGTTTCTCGGGCTCTGCGGCGAGTCGCGAGCGCCGGCCGGACGGCGGCATCGCGTTGCCGGGCCCGAGCGGTTCGCGGCCGCCGCACCGCCGTACGGCCCGGCCGGCCTCCTCCGATTCGGCTCGCCTACCGGACGTGCCCGGGACGGCAGGGGCTGACCAGCCGGTTCGTCTACCGCGGGGGGCGTTTCCCGGTGAGTTCCTGCCACCGGTCGCGCTGTGCTTCCAGCTCGGCGAGGGCGGCCTTCCGGCGGGGGTCACGCTTCTGCTGGGCGCAGACACGTTCGAGGTTCTTGAGGGCCGCGTCCCGGGACGCGGTGTTCTGCTGGGCTGCTTCAAGTTCCTGCCGCGCACGCGGCAGGCGCACCTGCTGGTGTGTCCGGAACTCGTCTTCGTCCGCCGCCGCGTTCTGGATCTCGACCGCGAAGTCGCCCAGCTGCTCCTCGGTGAAGAACGGCGTCTCCTCGTCGCCTGGTGCGCGTCGGAGCGGGTACTTCGCCCGGTGGGTCCGGCGGCTGGGCTCTACCAGGTCGATCATGTGGGTCGGACCGGAGCAGAACGAGCAGCAGCGCGCGCATTTTTCACTCCCTTGTAAGCCGTCGCGTGGCGCTCATGTCATACCGTGCCGCGCCCGGGTGACGAGGGTGATCCGGCCACGGGAGAGCGCGGGCCGCCCCGGCGGGTCACGTGACCGGTTCCTCCGACGGCGCGCCGGCCTTCTCAACGATTGCGGTGAACAACGCCTCGTCCGTCGGCGGCGTCTTCGTCCAAGGGCCGGTGACACGCCATCCGCCCTCTTTCCGGGTCAGTGTGGCGGCATCGGGGTCGAACTGCAGTGGTCGTCTCTCTCCTGGGCGCTCCCGCCGGCTGGCCTCCCCGGTCAGCAGCCGCCTGCAGGCTTCGGCTGCAACGAGGACACCGCCCGGTCGGACTCGCCGGTGAGGTTGCCGGCCTCACCGGGCTCCACAAGCCGCCATTCCCCGCCAAAGTTCTTGTTCTGGTACAGACACCAGCCGTCACTGGTGCTGTTGAAGACACTGCGCGCCCTGTCGTTGAACACCACGGTGCGGAGGTCAGAGACGGCGTCATGGGCGGAGAACGTCGCGCCTTGGCCCACACGCCCCCCGTACAGGCAGACGCGCTCGTCACCGCATTCGTACGTAGCGGCTGCTGCCGGGAAGACCAGCGCTGCGGCCATCACCGCTCCCATCGCTACCACTTTGCTGAATTTGTCCCGCAAACGCTGGCAGTGTCGTACAACGGGTGCCCAGCGCGATACTCGCGAGACTCTGACACGGCAGCTGTGGCAGATTGCGGACATGCCAGAGCTGCGCGTTCATGAAGGCCGTCACTACGCCCTCCAGTTCCACTACGCCTTGCCGGACGATGCCTGGTGTGTGGAGCTGAGCGAGGCCGTCCCGGCGCCAGCCGCGTGGGCTGAGATTCCCCACGCGGAGACACACCTGCCTGGAGCTGCCTTCCTGGTGGCCGTGATACCCGACGAGGATCCGGACCTGGAGCCGACCGTCCACATCCACAGCCACGACGAGCAGGTCATCCCCTACGAGATCATGCGCTGGTTCATGGGGCAGGTGACCGAACAGGTCGAACGCTGCCGCATCGCGTTCGAGCGGGGAGAACCCGAAGCAGTGGAATGATCACGAAGTGACCGGTGTGATCACGGCGTCGGAGCCTTCCATGCCGTGGCCCGGCCTCCGCATATCTGAGGTCCTGTTCTGTGGCTGATACCCAACCCCGAACTGGTCCCCGGGGCGACGGAGGCCGGGGGTGAAGAACGATCACCGGAGGGTGAAAGAACCCTGTCCACCAGCACCGTCGGAGGCCGTGGTCGACTCCGGCTGAACGAGGGCTGACTGACGCTCTACCACGATCCGCCGTTTCGGCCCCGGTACGACTGCCCACCCGCCAGGGGTGACGTTGGTTGTGCCGCAACGATTCGGCCCATCGGCCGCGTGCCCAGCATGAGCGGAATCATTCGTGTTCTACGCCGTACTGCTACCTTCTTCGCGGCCGCCGCGGTGGTCACCCGTCTCGAGGTCACCGCCGCCACCTCCCACAGCCACCTCGGCCGGGCTCCGGCCGTCCGGGAGCTCCCCGAGCCGCCTGACGCAGCGAAGGCCCGCGTGCTGCTCGCAGGCCTCGTCGTGGCCGACGAGAACGATGCCCCGGCGACAGCCGTTCCAAGTTCCCGTACTGGATCACCAGTACGGCGCCTGCGACACCCGCGAGGTGGTGCTCCAGCGTGACGGCCAGGGCGTCGTCCAGGACGACGTCCTGGCCGTGCGGTGTCCGGCACGTGGTACTCGAAGTACGACGGGAAGACGGTCGCCTCGGCCTCGGGCATCGACATCGACCACTCGCAGCTGATCGCGGTGTCGGCTGGCAGCAACCGGGCGAAGGGCGACAAGGACTCGGGGAACTGGAAGCCGGCGCTGGAGTCGTACCAGTGCACCTACAGCCGCGCGTGGATCGGCATGAAGTCCGGCTACGCCCTGACCGCCAACGCTGCCGCGGTCGACGCCTTGTCCCAGATGCTTGACACCTGCGACGCCTGACCGCACCATGCGGCGCCGACCGGGCACTCCGCCTGGAGCGACGGACGGTGACGTCCGGCCCCGACCCGCCGCGGGGACAGGGAGGCACCCCGCCCCGACCGCTGGCCCCCGGCGGCTCGCCCCATGCCACATCCTGGCGGGGCGCGAGGTGCCTGGCGGGCCGCCGTAGGACCGGAGCACGGCGAGTTTGGCCTCCTACGCCTCCTCGCCGGGCTCCCACACCATCCCGGCCTCCGGCAAGTCGAGCAGCTCCTTGCGCCGCTCCTACAGCTCCCCGGCCCGCGGCAACTTCCGTTGCTGGTGCACCCACCGCCCAGCGGGAAGTCCTTCGTGACGTCGACCTCGGTCCCAGTGCCGGCCGATGCCACAAGCATGCGGGCGTACATCATGAGCACACCTCCGAAGCAGGTGTGGAGGATCGGCAAGCGCTGCGACCAGCAGGCGCGTAGCGTCGACGGGCATCTTGATCAGGATGTCAGGGTGACCCACCGACCGGTGCCGCCTGTCTCGACGCATTCCTGATACGGATTCAGCGGGCCCGGCTGTTCGCGACAGCTCCAGAAGGATCCTGCGGCGTAGACGGTCGTGGCCCCTTCGCCGCCGCTGTTCCAGCTCCGCGTGTAGGCACTCGCGACCCGGAGTGCTGTGGCGCAGTCCCTGGCGTGGGCCGTCCCCACCGTGAGCCCCGATGTGCCATCGGTCCCGCAGATGACGCCTGCTGCCTCGCTCGTGTTCTCCCCGACGGCTCTCGCCGCAGGTGTCGTGAGAGCCAGTACGGCGATGCCGACCGCTCCTGCGGCTGCAGTTCTCATCGATACGTTCATCCTCTTGTCTCCTTGCGAAATCCACGCCGACCGGTGACCAGCCCTCCACTTGCGCCGCGTCCAGCACAGCAATGGCGGTATCCGCCAGCACGGAGAGCCGGTCGGACAGGGAAAGGGAGTCGGGGTCACTCACGTACGGACAACGACCCCCGGCCCGATCGGTATCGGCGGCGCCCTTTTGGTGTCACCGGTGGAGGAGCATGACAGCGGTGGCGTCGGCCCGCTCGCCGTCGCGGGCGGCAGTGGCCAGGGCATCGGCGAGGGTCTTCGGGTGGTAGGGGGTCGAAGGAGAAACAGGCGGCTGTCCTTCGGGACGGCCGACGATCGCAGCTACCGGGCCTGGCCGGTCCCGCGTGGCGCTGCGGCCTGGCGGTAGCCGGCCGAGGCGGTTGTTCCTTCGTCCACGTCGCCGACGCGGCAGGCGCCGCCGTGGCCGCGCTCGACTGGTCAGGCGGACCGGTCAACATCGTGGACGACGATCCCGCCCCCGCCCACGAGTGGCTTCCGGCCCTGGCCAAAGCCCTCGGCGTGCCCACACCCGGCCCGGTGACGGGGCGTCAGGAGTGGGAGCGCGGCGCTCTCAACGCGCTGGCTCGCGGCCGCGGTTGGCAGCCCGAGTGGCCGACATGGCGGGCCGGTTTCGCCGCGCAGTGCGACATCCCGTGAATTCTCCGGATCCCTGCTTGTCCTTCACTGCCGCCAGTGCCGTCAGTGTGAGCCCCCTCGACTTCGACCTGGCCGCAGAATGGTCGGACAAAATGAGAATGCTTCAGGAATTCCGAAGTTACGTCACAAGCAGGCCGGGGATGCCAACGAGAGAGAAGCCCCAGGCCAGGGACTCTGACCCCCAGCAGGAGTCACGGGAACTCACGGGATGTCGCGCAATCCATCTTCTGTCGGTGTTGGAGCCGTGTGCGCTGCCGGGGCGCGCAGCGCGTCGGCGGCCAGGGTCATTCGCCAGTCGGTGCGGTGACCGAGCGGTGCCGAACCAACCAGGGCTGTGAATCGGCGGGCGAAGGCCGTACGGGACATGCCGGCTTCGGAGGCGAGTGCGGCCACCGTCCAGTGGTGGGCCGGGTCCAGGTGCAACGCGCGCAGCGCCCGCCCTACGCCGGGGTCGGCCAGGGCCCGATATTCGGCGGGCGCGTCGGCGCCGGGGTTATCGAACCACACACGCAGCGCCTGGACCAGCAGCAGGTCCAGGAACGATGCTGGCCAGGGCCTCTGCGCGAAGATCTTGTCGCAGCAGTGTGCTGAGACCGGCAGGGTGGCTCCGTGACTCCTCCCCCTCATGAATGAGGGGGCTTCTCGCTATACCGGTGCGGCTTCGCGACGGACCAGCCCGGCCCGTAGAACGTTCAGGGCGCCCACTGTGTCCGCGTGCGCCTGGTGGCCGCACGAGACGCAGTGGAACTTCTCCTGGGTGGGCCGGTTCTCCTTGGCGGTGTACCCACATTCGGGGCACCGCCGAGAGGTGTTGCGGGGGTCCACGGCGATCACTTCCCGTCCGGCGCTTTCAGCCTTGGCGGTGAGGATCGTCAGGAACACCCCCCATCCGGCATCTGAGATCGAACGGTTCAGCCCGGCCTTCGCGGCGGCCCCGTTGGGCAGGAAGCTGCCTGGCTGCTCGGGGTCCGGCTTGGGGGCGGGAGCCTTGCTCATGTTGCGGATCTTGAGGTCCTCATGCGCGATGAAGTCGTGTTCGCGTACGAGGTCAAGCGCTGTCTTGTGTGCGTGGTCGAGCCGCTGGCGTCGGACCTTGCGATGCAGCGCGGCGACCCTCTCGACCGCCCGGCGGTGATTCTTTGTGCGCTTGTCCCGGCGGACGCGGGGGAACCGGGCAAGTGCCTGTTGCGCAGCCTTCAGCTTCGCGGCGGCCTTCCGGCTGTGGCGCGGGCTGGGGACGTGCTCGCCGTCGGACGTGGTGAGGAATGACGCGATGCCCATGTCGATGCCGGCCACGGACCCGGTTGCCGGCAGCGGCTCGGGCTGCGCCTGCTCGACGGTCAGGATGACGTACCAGCGCTCGCCCTCGCGCTTGACGGAGACGGTCTTGACCTTGCCGACCACGGGCCGGTGCTGGTTGACCTTGACGTTCCCGACACCCTGGAAGCGGACGCGGGTGACGGGGTCGTACGGGGTCGCATCCCAGCGGCATCCGTCGCCGTCCTTGGGAAAGTCCACCGTGTCGAACCAGTTGACCCCACGGAAGCGCGGATAGCCCGGCGTCTCACCGGCCTTGGCCCTCCGGAAGAACGCGGCGAACGCCTTGTCAAGACGACGAAGCGTCGCCTGCTCGGAGGAGAAGGACCAGCGGCCCTGACGCTCAGGGTCGAAGGCCCGGATGTCCTTGAGCTGCGCTGACTGCTGCCCGTACTTGACGCTCGTCTTCGAAACGTGCCGGTAGGCGTCACGGCGTTCCTGCAACGCGCCGTTGTAGAGCGAGCAGTGATCACGCAGCATCTCTCCGAGCGCGACCTGCTGGCCCACGGTGGGCCGCATGAGGAACTTGTACGCGCAGATCACCCAGCCCACCCCCTTCGGTTGAGTTCGCTTGATCTTAATACACTTGGCGGATGTCACCACGCTGGGAACCGGACCCTGATATCCGACGGGGAAACCACGTCATCTGCCACCTCCATGCTCACTTGGTGTTCGTCACCAAGTACCGGCGCGAGGTCTTCAACGACGACATGCTGTCGCGCTGCGAGGCGGTCATGCGGGACGTGTGCGGGAAGTTCGAAACCGAGCTACGGGAGTTCAACGGCGAAGGCGACCACGTGCATCTTCTCGTGCACTACCCGCCGAAGATCGCCCTGTCCAAGCTGGTCAACAGCCTGAAGGGCGTCAGCTCCCGCTACCTTCGGGCCGAGTACACCGGACGGATCAACCGCATCGGCATCGGCTCCGTCTTCTGGGCACCCTCCTACTTCGTGGGCTCATGCGGAGGAGCACCCCTGAGCATCGTCCGGGAGTACATCGAGAACCAGAAGCGGCCCGACTGACCGTCACCTCGGAGCCGCAGCGAACTCCGCCGCTTCGCGGCTCGCACCAAGGATCGCATTCCCTCCCGGCCTGAAGGACTCTGCTGAGAAAGGCGCAAGCCGGGCTGTCAGGCCGCGAGCATGAGGGCTTCGAGGCGGGAGGTGCGGGTTCCGCCGAGTGGGGTGCCGGTCAGCCATCGGTCGATGCGGAT
>NZ_JBIRGM010000031.1:0-44056 GCF_044328025.1 Streptomyces sp. NPDC018000 | reverse complement strand
GTACTGCAGGGGGGACCCTGTGGGAGAGTAGGACGCCGCCGAACTCCTTTTCGGGAAAGCCCCGTGCCCTTGTGGCACGGGGCTTTTCTGCGTTCTGAGCGTCTAGGCTCGAACCATGCGCTACGAACTGGTCATCTTCGACAACGACGGTGTGCTCGTGGACAGCGAGCCGATCTCCAACACCATCCTGGCCGAGTACCTCACGGAGCTCGGTCACCCCACCTCGTACCAGGAGTGTCTTCGCGACTACATGGGGTCTGCCGTGGACCGGGTGCACGATCTCGTCGAGGAGAGGACCGGGGAGAAGCTACCCGCGGACTTCGACGAGACGCTCCACTCGCGGATCTTCGCTGCGTTCCAGCAGGAGCTGGAGCCGGTGGCGGGTGTCGACGACGTGCTGGGGAAGCTTGTCGCCGACGGGGTCGCCTACTGCGTCGCGTCCTCCAGCAGCCATGAGCGGATCAGAGTCGGGCATCGCAAGACCGGCCTCGACCAGTGGTTCGAGGAGGAGTGGATCTTCAGCGCGGAGGATGTGGGGCAGGGAAAGCCGGCGCCCGATCTGTTCCTGCGTGCCGCCGAGCGGATGGGCGTACCTCCTGAGCGGTGCGTCGTCATCGAGGACAGTCCGCTCGGAGTGGAGGCGGCCAGGGCCGCGGGGATGGATGTGTACGGGTTTACGTCGATGATGCCGGCGGACCGGCTCGCCGGGGTGATCGGGCACTTCTCCGACATGAGTCAACTGCGGGAACTGCTCGCCTGATCCATCTACCCACGGGTAGAGACTGGCCCTACGCTCACGGCCATGACAGATGCTCGGTTGCGGCACGGCAGGGCCTCCCTCGCGTTGAGCTTCTTCGTACAGGGAGTCACCTTTGCCCTTCTCGTGACGCGGATTCCCGCCATCCAGGACCGGTACGGGATATCCGACGGGCTGTTGCCGGTGTTCCTGGCCGCTGTACCGATCCTGGCCGGGACGGGCAGCGTGGTCACCGAGAAGGTGGTCGCGCGGGTACGGCCCGGGGCGGTACTGAGGTGGGCGCAGCCTGTCGTGCTGCTCGCGCTGCTCGGTGCCGGGGCCGGGAGCGCGTTGTGGGAGGCGGCACTGGCACTCGGTGTGTTCGGGCTTGCCGTCGGGGCGCTGGATGCCTCCATGAACATGATGGGGGTCAGCCTTCAGCGGGCGTACGGGCGTTCCATCATGCTCGGGTTCCATGCCGTGTACAGCCTGGGCGGGATCGCCGGGGCGTCCATGGCGTGGGCCGGGGCCCACTGGGATCTGTCGCTGCTGGTCTCGTACCTGCCGGCGGTTGTCGTGCTGCTGCCCGTAGCGTTCATCGGGAGCCGGTGGTACGTGGCCGGCGTGTCGGTGAAGCAGGGGCCGGGGGAGGCGCAGGGGAAGGGGGCCGCCTCGGTCTCCTTCAAGTTGCTGATGCCGCTCTGTCTGGTGATGAGCTTCGCGTACATCGGGGACTCGACGGTCTCCAACTGGAGTGCCAAGTATCTGCAGGACGTGCTGGGGAGCTCGGAGCAGCTGTCGACCGTTCCGTACAACGTCTACATGGTGACGACGCTGCTGGGGCGGGCTGTCGGGGACTTCGGGGTGCGGCGGTTCGGGGCCGTGGCCGTGGTGCGGTTCGGGAGTGTGCTGGCTGCTGCCGGGTTCTGTGTGATGGCGGTGGCCGGTGGGGCGTGGGTGGGGATGCTCGGGTTCACTCTGCTGGGGCTCGGGCTGTGTGTGATCGTGCCGCAGACGTTTGCCGCTGCCGGGCGAATATTTCCCGGGGCGAGTGATACGGCCGTCGCGCGGCTGAATGTCTTCAACTATGTGGGATTCCTGGTGGGGTCGCCGCTGGTGGGGGCGCTCGGGGACGCCTGGAGCTATCGGGGGGCGATGCTCGTGCCGATGGTGTTGGTGCTTGCGACGCTTGTGTATGCCAAGTCGTTCGGCGCGGAGCCTGCTGCCCGATACGGTGACGGGCATGAGCGGCCGCACACAGTTGATGTGGGATGACGCAGTAACGGGATACGACTTCGGGGAAGCCCATCCGATGGACCCCGTCAGACTCGCCCTGACGATGGGGCTGGTGCGGGCGTTCGGGCTGGACGGTGCGGTGGACGTGGTGGCGGCCAAGCCCGCCGGGGAGTCCACGTTGCGGCTGGTGCACCGTCAGGACTACGTGGCCGCCGTGCGCGCCGCCTCTGCGGATCCGAAGCACGCCGATCAGAACTACGGTCTCGGGACGGTGGACGATCCCGCGTTCGTGGGGATGCACGAGGTGTCGGCGCTGATCGCCGGGCAGTCGGTGGCGGCGGCCGAGGCGGTGTGGCGCGGCGACACCGCGCATGCCGTGAACTTCGCGGGCGGGCTGCACCATGCCATGCCGGGCGGTGCGGCGGGGTTCTGCATCTACAACGATCCGGCGCTCGCCATCGCGCGGCTGCTGGAGCTGGGTGCGGAGCGGGTCGCGTACATCGATGTGGATGTGCACCATGGGGACGGGGTGCAGGCGGCCTTCTGGGAGGATCCGCGGGTTCTGACCGTGTCGCTGCACGAGCACCCGCGCACGCTTTTTCCGCAGACCGGATGGCCGGAGGAGACCGGTTCCGGGGCGGGCGAAGGCAGTGCCGTGAATGTGGCGCTGCCGGCCGGTACGGGGGACGCGGGGTGGCTGCGGGCGTTCCATGCGGTGGTGCCGGAACTGCTGGCGGACTTCCGGCCGCAGGTGCTGGTGAGTCAGCACGGGGCCGATACGCATTTCGAGGATCCTCTCGCTCATTTCGCGGTGTCGCTGGACGCGCAGCGGGCGGTGATGGCGGCTTGTCACGATCTCGTCCATGAGTACGTGGACGGCGGGCGCTGGGTGGCGCTGGGCGGAGGCGGCTACGCGGTGGTCGATGTGGTGCCGCGGTCCTGGGCGCATCTGGTGGGGATTGCCGCGCATGCGCCGGTGGACCCGGAGTCGGTGATTCCGTCCTCGTGGCGGGACGAGGTCTATGCCCGGACGCGGCAACTGGGGCCGGCCCGGATGACGGACGGGCGTACTCCTTCCTGGAAGTTGTGGGAGGAGGGGTACGACCCCGCGGACCGGCTGGATCAGGCGGTGCTGGCGACCAGGCGGGCGGCGTTTCCGTTGCGGGGGCTGCTGACCTGAGGCGGGCGGTGCGGTCGCGGTGTGGCCGATTTTGCGCGGTGGCGGGGAATGGTTGCGCCAACGGTGGGGCGTAACCGGGTTTCTGGCCCCCCGTCCGGGTGATTGGGGGAGCATCGGTGGGGTGTTGAGCACCGGAGCGCTGCGTGCGCATCTGCTGGCGGCCCGGCTGGCCGGGCCCGTGGCCACATCGAGGGAAGTCAGTCTGCGGAGCTATCGGCTCTTCGCGGCCCGCGACCCGCGGGTGATGCTCGGCCTCGACCCCGAACGGGGCTGGAAAGAGGCCGATCTTCTTCGTCTCATGGCCGACAAGTGCGGGGTCTCGGACGATCCTGCTCATGTCTCGGGCCCTGATGTGATCGATCCGGAGCTGACCCTGGCACGTCTGGATGCCTTTGCCGGGCGGCTGTCGTATGCCGCGGTTCGGCGGACGCCGGTGTTGTTCGGGACCGGTCATCCCCACCGGCTGCTCGGTTTCTACGCAGAGTTGGCAGACGCCATGTCGGCGGCCGGGTGTCCCGTACTCACTCCGGCGCAGGGGCGATGTATCGACATAACGACCCGGTTCGGCGTACGCACGTACCGCCTCGACTACGTACGAGGTGTTGCGATGGTGCGCGAATCCGGCGTGCGCGCTCCCGGTGGTGACACCGGCGCACACACCCATTCGCCGTTGCCGGTCCGGGTCGCTCTGGAGGCGGTCGCGGAGAGCTGCGGACGGCTGCCGGAGCTGGTCGTCGGGGACCACGGATGGGTCTGCGGGGCAGGTCAGCTGGGCATTGAGGCGATCGGTGTCGGGGATACGGACGATCCGGCGCTGTTCGTCGGGGAGGCCGAGGGGCGGGTGTCGGTCGCCGTTCCGCTCGACGACGCGGTGCGGTCCGCCTACTACCGGCCGCTCACTCGCTATGTACTCAATCGGGCGTGTCTGTCACAGTAGGCGGCCGATCGTCTCTCCTCTTCCCCACTCGCATCACGCGCCCCTAACCTGGGGAGTGAGCGCACAACGACGAAGAGTCACCGGAGGGGAAGCCGGTGCACGTCTCGTGTGGAAGGTACAGGTGGGTCATGGCTGCTGGCAGCGAGAGGCCTCTCAACGAGGTCAAGTTTCTGACCGTGGCGGAAGTCGCCTCGGTCATGAGGGTGTCGAAGATGACCGTGTACCGCTTGGTGCACAGTGGTCATCTGCCGGCGATCCGGGTGGGGAGGTCCTTCCGGGTTCCGGAGCAAGCGGTTCACGAGTATCTCCGCGAGTCGTTTGTGGGGGTGGAGTCCGCCTGAGGTTCACCTCGGATTACGCCCCTCACGCGGTGGCGGGTAGGCTAGGCCGACGTAGGTCGTGTGGGCCCAGACGCCCCGCACCAGTGAAGAAGAAGTGAGCGAGGGTAGTCGTGGGCTCTGTTATCAAGAAGCGGCGCAAGCGGATGGCCAAGAAGAAGCACCGCAAGCTCCTCAAGCGCACGCGCGTTCAGCGTCGCAACAAGAAGTAGGCGAACGCAGTTCGTGAATCCGCAGCCCTTCCGCCGACATGGCGGGAGGGCTGCGGTGCGTTGTCGGCGGAACGTACGCGCATTCGGGCCAAAGACTTGATGGAAGGCCGCCGTGCGGTCATCGCAGGGCAACATCCACCCGCTACGGTGACGGCCAGGGGAAACCTTTCGACGGAAGGCGCTGATCTTGGGGAAGGTCGTGCTGGTCACGGGAGCGGCCCGGCAGCTGGGCGGCCGCTTCGTGCGGCGCATCCAGCGGGATCCGGAAGTGGACCGGGTGATCGCCGTCGACGCGGCCGCGCCCGGACATCGGTTGGGCGACGCCGACTTCGTCCGCGCGGACATCCGCCAGCCCGCGATCGCCAGAGTTCTCGCCGAGCACTCCGTCGACACGGTCGTCCATCTGGACGTCTCCGCCAAGGCGGTCGGCACGGGTGGCCGGACGGTGGTCAAGGAGACCAATGTCATCGGCACGATGCAGCTGCTCGGTGCGTGCCAGAAGTCGCCGAGCGTACGGCGGCTGGTGATCAAGTCCAGTACGAATGTGTACGGCTCCGCTCCCCGGGATCCTGCGGTCTTCACCGAGACCACCCCGCCCAAGTCCCTGCCGAGCGGGGGTTTCGCCAAGGACGTGGTGGAGGTCGAGGGGTACGTACGGGGCTTCGCACGCCGTCGGCCGGACGTCGCCGTGTGTGTGCTCAGGTTCGCGAACATCCTGGGGCCGGAGGCGGATTCGCCGCTCGCCGACTATCTGGCGCTGCCCGTACTGCCGACGGTGTTCGGATACGACCCGAGGCTCCAGTTCGTGCACGAGGACGATGTCGTCGACGTACTGGGAATCGCCTCGCGTGAGCCGGGACGCGGGACGCTGAACAGCGGCACCTTCAACATCGCCGGGGACGGCGTGCTGTTGCTCTCGCAGTGCTCGCGGCGGCTGGGGCGGCCGACGATGCCGCTGCTGCTGCCCGCTGTCACCTGGGTGGGCCAGGCGCTGCGTACGGTCGGCATGACGGACTTCTCGCCGGAACAGATCCGGCTGCTCACCCACGGCCGGGTCGTCTCCACCGTCCAGATGCGCGAGACCCTGGGTTTCCACCCGCGGTTCAGTACCGCGGAGACGTTCGCGGAGTTCGCGCGCAGCCAGGAGCCGGGACTGCTGCCGCCGGAGGCGGTGGGCAGAGCGGTCGACCGGCTGGCCTCCATGCTGTTCGCCGGGGCGGCCGGCGAAGTTCCGGGGACCACCGGGGCGGGCGACACACACCCGTCCCCCAGCGCCAGGTAGAGGAGCGCATCGACGATGGCGGATGCCAAGGTCATTCCGTTCGACGACGACCGTTCGCGGTCGGGCGGCTCACCGCGCTCTGCGCGACGCCGGTCCGCAGGGGGCGGCAGCCGGGGCCCAGGGCCCTCGGCGGCCTCTGCGGTCGGGACCGCGGCTGTCAGTGCTCTTCCGGGGCAGCAGGACGTCTCGCTGCCGCAGGTGGAGCCCGAGCAGGCCGGGCAGCCCCCGGAGGGGGCCGAGCGCGGTGGCTGGGACCGGCGCATCGCCGGCGGGCTCGCGTTCCTGCGGCGGCGCGTCACCGGTGAGTACGACGTCGACGAGTTCGGGTACGACAAGGAGCTGACCGATCAGGTCCTGATGTCGATGCTGCGGCCGATGTACGAGAAGTACTTCCGGGTCGAGGTGAAGGGCATCGAGAACATCCCGTCCGACGGCGGGGCGCTCATAGTGTCCAACCATTCGGGGACGGTGCCGCTCGACGGGCTGATGCTCCAGGTCGCCGTGCACGACAACCATCCGGCGGGGCGGCATCTGCGGCTGCTCGCCGCCGACCTCGTCTTCGTGCTGCCGGTGGTCAACGAGCTTGCCCGCAAGGCCGGGCACACGCTGGCCTGTACGGAGGACGCGGAGCGGCTGCTGCGGCAAGGCGAGGTCGTCGGGGTGATGCCGGAGGGCTTCAAGGGCATCGGCAAGCCGTTCGGTGAGCGGTACAAGCTGCAGCGCTTCGGGCGGGGCGGCTTTGTGTCCACGGCGCTGAGGGCCGGGGTGCCGATCGTTCCGTGCTCGATCGTGGGGGCGGAGGAGATCTACCCGATGATCGGCAACTCGAAGACGCTGGCGCGGCTGCTGGGGTTTCCGTACTTCCCGATCACGCCGACGTTTCCCTGGCTGGGGCCGCTCGGGGCGGTGCCGTTGCCGACGAAGTGGACGATTCAGTTCGGGGAGCCGATTTCCACGAGCGGGTATCCGGTGGAGGCGGCGGAGGATCCGATGCTGATGTTCAATCTGACGGATCAGGTGCGGGAGCAGATTCAGCACACGCTGTACAAGTTGTTGGTGCAGCGGAGGTCGGTGTTCTTCTGAGGGGTGCGCGCGAGGCGTACCGGGGGCGCCCGGTGGGCGCTTCGTCCTTGATCGCCGGACGGGCCTTGACTGCCCGTCCGGCGATCGAGCTAGGGCGTGTTCTCGCCGTTGATTCCCAGGCCGGGGAGCAGGCCGGGGAGGAGCGGGGGCAGGGTTACGTCCGGGGCGGGCGGGGGGCTGACGCGGCCGTTGGTGGATGGCGTGGCGCCCGGGGGCGGGGTGCCGGGAAGGCTGTCCGTGCCGCCGGTGATCAGGCCGTCGGACGGGGTGTTGCCGGAGTCGGACGGGTGGGGCGAGGTGCTGCCGCCCGTACCGCCTTGTGAGGCTTCCGGTGACGAGGGCGAGGACTGGTCCGTACGGGACGGTCCTGTGCCCTGCTCCGTTTCTTCCGACTGCTGCGAACCGCTGTTCCTGTCCGGGGTGCGGGGCAGCAGCGACTGCAGCGGTTCGACCTCTTCGTCTATGGCGTCGAAGACCGAGCTGACCTGGTCGCCGACATCGCTCAGCTGTACGGGCAGCCGGTCGCGCAGGTTGCTCCAGCTGTTGCGGTGCGAGCGGGAGAAGGACTCCAGGGTCTGGATCGGGCCGATGGCGCCGTCCCGCTGGTAGGCGGAGCGGAGCAGGCGGTGGCCCTCGGTGGCGTCGTGCGTCATGCCGTTGAGCGTGCGCCTGACCTCGCCGAGCTGTTCGTGGTCCAGATCGCCGGAGCGGGCGCGCTCCATCAGCCGGCGGGCTTCGCTGAGCCGGGTCGATGCCTGGTCGAGGTAGACCTCGCCGCGGTCGGCATCGCCACTGGCCATGCCGAGGTGGATGTCCTCCATGCCGCGCTTGAGCCCGTACAGCGAATCACCCGGCAGGGCGTCGGAACTGGCAGCGGCCACTCCGCCGAAGGCTCCCGCCGCCACACCGACGGTGAGTCCGCCGGCCGCGAGGCCCTTCGTCCAGCGTGAGCGCGGTCGCAATTTCCGGAGCGGAGAGGCTCGGTGGGTCCCCTTGGTCCGCTGGTCGGGCACCGTAGGGCCCGCGGACGCACCGCCCTCGGCAAACATGGCCTCCATAGCGGCGACGAGCTGGGCTCGCTGCACCACTTTGACTTCGGGATCCAACTCCGGTCGCGGTAGTTCACCGAGGCCGTTCGCCAGGGCCAACAGCGGTCCGTGGGCGGCCGGTTCGGCCGGTCCCTCGGGCTGTACGGCCGCCGCACCGTGGAGCGACTGCTCCTCCAGGGCCTGGGCGAAGGCGTTCGCCCGCCGGTGTGCCGAAACGTTTGCGATCACTGGCGGCACCTCCTCTCGTCATGACGGTCGACTCCCCTGGGGGTTCGGAAGGTTGCACACCTTGAGCGCTTCCACACGAAAGAGTGAGTGTCGGCGGACATGGGGCGACGACAGGGGGCCTGCAACCGGCACAACGAGGGGCGCGGCACTTGGGTTACGCACGAAAGATGATCGGACCAGTGCGCGATGAACATATCGTCGGGAGTGATTCGGCCGGGGTGGGGTCAGCGGGCATCGTCCGGAAGGAGCCGGGCCAGGGTGCGGACGGCGCGGTACTGGAGAGTCTTGATCGCGCCCTCGTTCTTGCCCATGACCCGGGCGGTCTCGGCGACCGAGAGGCCTTGCAGGAAACGCAGGGTCACGCACTCCTGCTGCTGGGGGTTGAGCCGCCGCACGGCCTGCAGCAGTGCGGCGTTGGAGAGGGACTCCAGGACGGAGTCCTCCGGGCTGCGCTCGACCTCGTTGGCGTCGAGCATTTCGCCGGTGGTCACCTCCAGCCGGAAGCGGCTGGACTTGAAGTGGTCGGCGACCAGGTTGCGGGCGATCGTGACCAGCCAGGCACCGAAGTCCCGGCCCTGCCAGGTGAACGTGGAGATGCGGCGCAGGGCGCGCAGGAAGGTCTCACTGGTGAGGTCCTCCGCCGTCGCCTTGCCGCCCACGCGGTAGTAGATGTAGCGGTAGACGGTGTCGCTGTACTGGTCGTAGAGGCGGCCGAATGCGTCGGCCTCGCCGGCCTGTGCGCGCTCGACGAGTTCCATCATGCGCGCGCTGTCGCTGTCGGCGGCGGGCCGGCGAACGGTGGACGTAGTAGTTGCGCCGCGGTTGCTGCGTCTTCCGACCGCCGCACCGCGTTCGGCCATGGCGTAGCAAGGGCCGACAGGTGCAGGGGCGGCAAATGCGGGTACGGCGTACGCGGTGGGGACGAAGCCGCGCAAGCGGTTGGCGACCGATGCGCGCAGCGTAGCCAGGCCCGAGGCGTCAACCCCGACGTGTGGGTACACGGGACTCCCAGAGGCAGAGCTTCCATCACGTGCAGTGCGAAACCGTCACTCGTCGTAGTGAGTGGTGGGCTCCGGAATGCGTCTGAGGAGAATAACGCTTCGTACAGGGATTGCTACGCCCAGTTGCTAAAATCACCGATTACGTCGTTTCTGTAGCAACTAATCGACGCATCAAGTGGCACATCGTGACCGGTTATTGATCGGACTACTTCGCGATCTGCCTATGGGCGCGACGGGTTGTGGTCGGGTGCGAGCAAGCCGACTGGCGGGAGCGGCCGGTGGGCAAGGGGCTCCGATCGGTGGCAGGCGTTCGGGCATGGCCCGGCGCCGCCCGGCGGGATCGGGCGGGGCGCGAACGGGTGTGCGTCAGCGGCGGCGGCGGTGCAGGGCGACGGCAGCCGCGGTGCCGCCCGCGAGGGCGCCGACACCGGCCGCGGCCGGGATGCCGACCTTGGCCGCCTTGCGGCCTGTCCGGTAGTCCCGCAGCCGCCAGTCGAGCGCGCGGGCGTGCTTGCGGAGCTTGGCGTCCGGGTTGATCGCGTACGGGTGTCCGACCAGGGACAGCATCGGGATGTCGTTGTGCGAATCGCTGTACGCCGCACAGCGATCGAGGTCCAGGCCCTCGGCGGCCGCCAGGGCGCGGACCGCCTCGGCCTTCGCGGGGCCGTGCAGCGGCTCGCCGACCAGGCGGCCGGTGTAGACGCCGTCGACGGATTCGGCGACCGTTCCGAGTGCGCCGGTCAGGCCGAGGCGGCGGGCGATGATCGTGGCGGTCTCCACCGGGGCGGCGGTGACCAGCCAGACCCGTTGTCCGGCGTCGAGGTGGGCCTGGGCGAGGGCGCGGGTGCCGGGCCAGATGCGGTCGGCCATGTACTCGTCGTAGATCTCCTCGCCGATGGACATCAGCTCGGAGACGCGGTGGCCCTTGACGATGGACAGGGCGCTGTCGCGGGCGTCCTGCATGTGTTCCGGGTCCTCGACGCCGGCCAGTCTGAACCAGGCCTGCTGCCAGGCGAACCTGGTCAGCTCGCGGCGCTGGAAGAACTTCCGCTTGTACAGGCCCCGGCCGAAGTGGAAGATCGCCGCGCCCTGCATCACGGTGTTGTCCAGGTCGAAGAAGGCGGCGGCCCGTTCGTCGCCGACGACGGGGAAGGGTGCCTCGGTCGCGCCGGGGACAGAGGTGTCCTGGTCGGTGGCGGAGGACTGATCGTCGGGGAGAGAGGACTTCCGCGCTGCCTCAGCTGCTGCCTCGCCTGCCAGCACGCTCCGTGCTGTCGCGGGGCGCCTACGGGGTGTGAGCCATCCAAGAGCCGCCATGTCGTGAGCATAGCCAGTCGGTCCGTCCCTTCCCGACCTGCCGCGATGCCGTGCCGTGAACTCTCGGTTGCCGATTTGCCGAACGGGCGATCCGGGGCGTATCGGATCAGGGGGGAGGAGGTCCCCGGCCGGCTCGGAGCGGCGGTCCTTCCCGGCGCAGAATGAATCCATGAGTGCACTGCTGCGACGAACGAAGAAGAAGCCCGCGGACCGGGTGGTGACCCTGGTCGGGAAGCCCGGATGTCACCTCTGTGACGACGCGAGGGCGGTGGTGCGGGAGGTCTGTGCGGAGACCGGTGCGTCCTGGGAGGAGAAGGACATTACCCAGGACGAGGAGCTGCATCGGGAGTACTGGGAGCAGATCCCGGTTGTCCTGATTGATAACGAACAGCACACATTCTGGCGGGTGGACCCGGTGAGGCTGCGCAACGCACTGCGTTCGTGAGGAAAACGCGGTTACCATCGTGGGCGTTTTGAGTGGTCTCGGGGGAGTGGTTATGAGGAGTGTGAACCGCTTTGCCCCCTTCGGGCCTGCAACGGGCTGATGCGATCCCTGGTTCCGGGATCGCGCGACGAATGTGCGTGACCCCGGTCACTTTGACCGGACAAAACGGACACTATCTTTGTGCACACGTTCACAAAGACATAGCCTGCATTCGACGGGGCGGCCTTGGGACATGCGGCCGCCTGCAGCCCCGCTCATCCCGCAGGAGCACCGTGGCAACTGGCCGAAATCACCGACCGGCGACTCGTAGCCGAGGAATTCCCGAGGCCACCGTCGCCCGGCTTCCGCTGTATCTGCGCGCACTGACCGCGCTCTCCGAGCGCTCGGTCCCCACGGTCTCGTCCGAGGAGCTCGCAGCGGCGGCGGGGGTCAACTCTGCCAAGTTGCGCAAGGACTTCAGCTACCTGGGGTCCTACGGGACGCGTGGTGTCGGGTACGACGTCGAGTATCTCGTCTACCAGATCTCCCGCGAACTCGGGCTCACTCAGGACTGGCCGGTCGTGATCGTCGGTATCGGTAACCTCGGCGCCGCGCTCGCCAACTACGGCGGCTTCGCCTCCCGTGGTTTCCGGGTTGCCGCACTGATCGACGCCGACCCGGCGATGGCCGGAACGCCCGTCGCCGGGATTCCCGTGCAGCACGCCGACGAACTGGAGCAGATCGTCGGCGACAACGGCGTGTCGATCGGTGTCATCTCAACCCCGGCCGGTGCCGCTCAGCAGGTCTGCGACCGGCTCGTCGCCGCGGGCGTCACCTCCATCCTGAACTTCGCGCCGACGGTGCTCTCCGTGCCCGACGGCGTCGACGTCCGCAAGGTCGACCTCTCCATCGAGCTTCAGATCCTCGCCTTCCACGAGCAGCGCAAGGCCGGCGAGGACGTCACCGAGAGCATCCCGGACCCGACCGCATCGCCCGTGAGTACCGCCACCGGGGGCCGGAAAGGACCTGACGGGGACATGCCCGCCGTGATGCCGACATGAGTCTTCTTGTCGTTGGGCTGAGCCATCGCAGCGCCCCCGTCTCCGTACTGGAGCGGGCCTCGCTGGCTGCCGAGACGCAGGCCAGGCTGCTCCACGACGCCCTCGCCGCGGAGCCCGCGGCCGAGGCCGCCGTGCTGGCCACCTGCAACCGCATCGAGCTGTACGCCGACGTGGACAAGTTCCACGCGGGCGTCGCCGAGCTGTCCACGCTCCTCGCCCAGCACAGCGGCGTCGGGCTGGACGAGCTCACTCCGTATCTCTATGTGCACTACGAGGACCGGGCCGTCCACCACCTCTTCTCGGTGGCCTGCGGGCTGGACTCGATGGTCGTCGGCGAGGGTCAGATCCTCGGCCAGATCAAGGACGCGCTGGCGCTGGGGCAGGAGCTCCACACCGCCGGCCGGCTGCTGAACGACCTGTTCCAGCAGGCCCTGCGGGTCGGCAAGCGCGCCCACAGCGAGACCGGGATCGACCGGGCCGGGCAGTCGCTCGTCACCTTCGGCCTCGAACAGCTCGCGGCCGGTGCGGATGTCGCCGACTGGGCCAGGGGCAAGCGCGCCCTGGTGATCGGCGCCGGCTCGATGTCCTCGCTGGCCGCCGCCACCCTGGCCCGTACCGGTGTCGCCGAGATCGTCGTCGCCAACCGGACCCGGGCCCGCGCCGACCGGCTCGTCGAGATCCTGGGCCAGCCCGGTGGTACCGGAGTGGCCGCTCACGCCGTGGAGATGGCCGCGGTCCCCGACGAACTGACACGTGCCGACGTCGTCGTCTCGTGCACCGGCGCGACGGGTCTCGTGCTGACCGCCGAGGCCGTCGCCGGAGCGCTCGGCCTGGCCTTCGACCCAGGGCACGAGGCGCCCGCCGCGACCGTCCCCGCGCCGCCCGCCGACGCCGACCGGCACGCCGCCTGGGTGGAGAACGGCACCGCCGGTACGGTGCGCCAGGCCGCCCGCCGGACCACCGTGCCCGCCCATGGCACCGGCCCCGTCCGCCTCGCCCTGCTCGACCTCGCCATGCCGCGCGACATCGACGGAGCCACCGCCCGCCTCGACGGTGTGCGCCTCGTCGACATCGAGTCGCTCGCCGAAGCGTCCGCGGACGCCCCGATGGCCGCCGACGTGGACCAGGTACGCGCCATCGTCGCCGACGAGGTCGCCGCCTTCGGCGCGGCCCAGCGCGCCGCCCACATCACCCCGACCGTCGTCGCCCTGCGCACCATGGCCGCCGATGTGGTGACCGGTGAGATCGCGCGGCTCGACGGACGCCTCCCCGACCTGGACGAGAAGCAGCGCGCCGAGATCACGCAGACCGTGCGCCGCGTCGTCGACAAGCTCCTGCACGCGCCCACCGTGCGGGTCAAGCAGCTCGCCAGCGAGCCCGGCGGCGCCGGGTACGCCGATGCGCTGCGGGAACTCTTCGACCTCGACCCGCAGACGGTCGCCGCCGTCTCCCGGGCAGACCTGAACGACCCGAATCGAGGGCGGTCATGACCGACAACTCACCCCTGGGCGCCACCAAGCCGCTGAGGCTGGGGACCCGGCGCAGCAAGCTCGCCATGGCGCAGTCCGGCCTCGTCGCCGACGCGGTCAGCGAGGTGACCGGGCGCGCCGTCGAGCTCGTCGAGATCACCACGTACGGCGACACCTCCCGGGAGCATCTCGCGCAGATCGGCGGCACCGGCGTGTTCGTCGCCGCGCTGCGCGAGGCGCTGCTGCGCGGCGAGGTGGACTTCGCCGTCCACTCGCTCAAGGATCTGCCGACCGCCCAGCCCGAGGGCCTCGTGCTGGCCGCCGTACCGGTGCGCGAGGACCCGCGCGACGTACTGGTGGCGCGAGACGGGCTGACCTTCGAGCAGCTGCCGTCCGGTGCCCGCATCGGCACCGGCTCGCCGCGCCGCATGGCGCAGCTCAACGCGTACGCCCGTAACCACGGCCTCGACATCGAGACCGTGCCGATCCGGGGGAATGTCGATACGCGTATCGGATATGTACGAAGCGGGGAGCTCGACGCGGTGGTACTCGCCGCGGCCGGGCTCAGCCGCCTCGGCCGGACCGGTGAGGCGACAGACTTCCTGTCGCTCGACACCGTCCTGCCTGCTCCCGGCCAGGGAGCACTGGCGATCGAATGCGCTGCGACCAGCGCAGACCTCGCCGCCGCGCTCGCCGAGCTCGACGACCCGTACACGCGGGCCGCCGTGACCGCCGAGCGTGCCCTGCTCGCCGCCCTGGAGGCCGGTTGCTCCGCACCTGTGGGTGCGCTGGCCGACCTCCTGGTCGACGGACAGGCTGTCAACGAACTGCGCCTGCGCGGTGTCGTCGGTTCCACCGACGGTTCCTCGCTGGTACAGATGTCCACCACCGGTCCCGTCCCCACGTCGCACGACGACGCGGCGGCCCTCGGTCGCGAACTCGCGGCCGAGATGCTCGCCAAGGGTGCGGCCGGTCTTATGGGGGAGCGAGCACTTTGAGCCCCACCGGCCCCGCAGCATCCGACTTTCCGATCCTGTCCGCACAAGGGCACGTCACCTTCCTCGGCGCCGGTCCCGGCGACCCGGGACTGCTGACTCTGCGCGCTGTCGAGGCGCTCGCGAGCGCGGACGTCCTTGTCGCTGAGCCGGACGTTCTCGGCGTCGTTCGCTGCCATGCGCGGGCAGGCGTAAGCGCGCCTGAGCTGACGGTTGTTGACGCACAGTCTGCAGCCGCCGGTGTCCCCGTGCTCAGGGATGCGGTCAATCTTGTCATGGAGGCAGCCAGGGGCGGCAGGCGGGTCGTCCGTGCCGTTTCCGGCGACCCGGGGCTGGACGGGAGCGCCGGCGCCGAGATGCTCGCCTGCGCCAGCGCCGGTATCCCCTTCGAGGTCGTGCCGGGTGTCGCCAACGCTGTGGGCGTGCCCGCGTACGCCGGTGTGCCGCTGCGTGACGCGCAGGGCGCCGACGTCCGGTTCGTCGACGCCCGTACCGCCTCGGACCGGTGCTGGACCGAGGTCGGCGCGAGCGATGCCACGGCCGTCATCTCGACGACCCTCGACTCGGTGGCCTCGGCCGCCGGTGAGCTGGTCTCGGCGGGCCGCAAGCCCGACACCCCGCTGGCCGTGACGGTGGCCGGTACGACCACTCGCCAGCGCACCTGGACGGCGACCCTCGGGACGATCGCCCAGGTCCTGAAGCAGGCGAAGGTCCTTCCGTCGCCGGACGGGCACCAGCCCGTCATAGCCGTGGTCGGTGAGCGCAGCTCCGCCGCCCAGCAGGACCAGCTCGCGTGGTTCGAGTCCAAGCCGCTCTTCGGCTGGAAGGTGCTCGTCCCGCGCACGAAGGAGCAGGCGGCGTCGCTCTCCGACCAGCTTCGTTCGTACGGTGCCGTGCCGTACGAGGTCCCGACGATCGCGGTCGAGCCGCCTCGTACGCCCCAGCAGATGGAGCGCGCGGTCAAGGGCCTGGTCACGGGCCGCTACGAGTGGATCGCCTTCACCAGCGTCAACGCCGTGAAGGCCGTCCGGGAGAAGTTCGAGGAGTACGGGCTCGACGCCCGTGCCTTTGCCGGGATCAAGGTCGCGGCCGTCGGCGAGCAGACCGCCGCCGCGCTCGTCGACTTCGGTGTGAAGCCGGACCTGGTGCCGTCCGGTGAGCAGTCCGCCGCCGGTCTGCTGGAGGACTGGCCGCCGTACGACCCGGTCTTCGACCCGATCGACCGCGTCTTCCTGCCGCGCGCCGACATCGCCACCGAGACGCTGGTGGCCGGGCTGATCGAGCTGGGCTGGGAGGTCGACGACGTCACCGCGTACCGGACGGTCCGCGCCTCGCCGCCGCCCGCCGACACGCGTGAGGCCATCAAGGGCGGCGGCTTCGACGCGGTGCTCTTCACCTCGTCGTCGACCGTACGGAACCTCGTCGGCATCGCGGGCAAGCCGCACAACGTGACGGTCATCGCGTGTATCGGCCCTGCGACGGCGAAGACCGCCGAGGAGCACGGCCTGCGCGTCGACGTCCTGTCGCCGGAGCCTTCGGTGCACAAGCTGGCCGAGGCCCTCGCCGCGTTCGGTTCGCAGCGCCGGGAGGCGGCGAAGGAGGCCGGTGACCCGGTGACGCGGCCGAGCGAGCGGCGTCCGGGGGCGCGGCGGCGTCGTACGACGACCTGACCGGCCCGGTCGACGGTGACAGGGGTCCGGCTGCTTCGGCGGCCGGGCCCCTGTCCGGTTTCCGGCCCGGTTTCCGGTCCGCTTCCCGGTCTTTTTCCGGTACGGGTGTCGGTAAGACGGTGATGTGTACGGGTCTAATCTCGAAGGATGACTGTGTACGGAAACTTCCCCGGCTCCCGCCCCCGGCGGCTGCGGACGACCCCGGCGATGCGGCGCATGGTCGCCGAGACACGGCTCGACCCGGCGAATCTGATCCTGCCCGCGTTCGTGCGCGAGGGCATCGACACGCCCGTCGCCATCTCGGCCATGCCCGGCGTCCAGCAGCACACCCTGGACACCCTGCGGAAGGCCGCCGTCGAGGCGGTGTCGGCCGGGGTCTCGGGGATCATGCTCTTCGGCGTCCCCACGGACGAGAAGAAGGACGCCCGGGGCACGGCGGGCACGGACCCGGACGGCATCCTCCAGGTCGCTCTGCGCGCGGTACGGGAGGAGGTCGGTGACGATCTCGTCGTCATGTCGGACCTGTGCCTGGACGAGTACACCGACCACGGCCACTGCGGTGTCCTGACCGCCGAGGGCCGCGTCGACAACGACGCGACGCTGGAGCGGTACGCCGAGATGGCCCAGGTCCAGGCCGACGCGGGCGCCCATGTGGTCGGCCCCAGCGGCATGATGGACGGCCAGGTCGGTGTCGTCCGTGACGCGCTCGACCAGACGGGCCACGAGGACGTCTCGATCCTCGCCTACACGGCGAAGTACTCGTCGGCGTTCTACGGGCCGTTCCGCGAGGCCGTCGGCTCCTCGCTCAAGGGCGACCGCAAGACGTACCAGCAGGACCCGGCGAATGCCCGCGAGTCGCTGCGCGAGCTGGCGCTCGACCTCGAAGAGGGCGCCGACATGGTCATGGTCAAGCCGGCCGGACCGTACCTCGACATCCTGGCGAAGGTCGCCGACTCGGTGGACGTGCCGGTTGCCGCGTACCAGATCAGCGGCGAGTACGCGATGATCGAGGCCGCCGCCGAGAAGGGCTGGATCGACCGGGACGCGGCGATCATGGAGAGCCTGACCGGGATCCGGCGGGCCGGTGCGCAGATGATCCTGACGTACTGGGCGACGGAGGTCGCGCAGCGGCTGGGGCGCGCGTAGGGCCTGCCGCCGGGGGGTCCTGGACCGACCCGACCGGCAAGGTTTGTCCCGTCGCGAGGGGAAAAACCTTGCCGGTCGCGGCACTTGTCATCGGACGGAATCAGCCGCTGGCTACACGCACGAGCCGGGCAGCCGCTACGGTGCTGTTGTGATGATCGACGGGGAGGACACGGCATCCGGGACTGCGCTGCTGCTCGCGGCGGCCCCGGTAGGCAAGACCCGTCTTGTTGACGCAACCAGCGTCCTGCCTCCGCTCGCGGCGGTCCCGCCCAGCATCCTGACCGGCACGGCAGCGGCCACCATCGTCGAGCTCGCCGACCCGACCGACCCGCAGACCGTCCTCACCCGCATCCGCGCCGCGGCCGCCACACCCGGTCCACTCACCGTTTACATCACCGGACAGCTCCATCTCGACCACAAGCAGCGCCTGATCCACCTCGCGCTCGCCCGGACCACGCCGACCACCTTGCGTTACACCGGATTGCCCTGGCACTGGCTGGCCGGCGAACTCAAACTGCGCCGCCCGGGCACCACCACCGTCGTCACCGATGTGGTCGCCGCCCCGGACGCCTGGCAGCAGCTCCGTACCGAGGGTCTCGTCCTCGGCCACGGGATCCGCGTATACGGCCGGATCACCCCGCCGCCGCCCCGCCACCGGCTCGTGGAACCGGCCTACCTGAAGGCCTTCGCCGCCACCTGGCGCAGCGGCGTCAACCCGCCGCTCGCCCAGCTCCACGAAGAGGCCGCCGCCCAGGCCGGACCCGACGACGCACTGTTCCTGGCCGTCGACGACACAGCCGTCCCCGCCGCTGCCCCTGCGGCGTCGGATGTCCAGGTACGGAACCGGTCACGCCAGGAGCCTGCACCTGTTCCGACGGCGCCCGCTCCGGTTTCGGAGAACACCGAGGTGGCCGAAGAGGATCCACTGCCCGCGATTTTCGCCGCCGCCCACGCGGGGCGGCACGGCGAGGCCGCGTCACTGATAGCCATGTGGGAGGGATGGGCTCTGCGTACCTACGGCGCGGGCTCCGTGCAGGCCATCCACTGGCTGGAGGTCCGGGCCGACCTCGCTCGTCTCGCCGGTGATCCGGCGCGTAGCTGCGAGTTGTGGATGGCTGCCGCCGACGCCCGCCTTGCCCGGCAACAGTCCCCGGACGACCCTGCCGTAGAAGGAGCCGTGGACCGCGCCCACCACCAGTGGCAGGAACTTCGCGACCCGCAGCGGGCCCGGGAACTCGGCCCGGCCCTGGTCTCGTTGCGCCGCCACGTTCCTGGCCGGCGCTCCGGGGCGGTCGACGCCGTCCAGCGCCGACTGGAGATGCTGCACACCATGCCCCCGGTGGCGGCCCGTCGTGCGGCATCCTGACGAGGGACGGTTCACCGGCCGCATCCCCCTTTTGGCCGGCTGCCCCGTGCTGTCGGGTATTCAGTTCTTGTGGCCTCCGCGCTACCGTCCCGCCTCCACGCAGGAGGAAGGACACCCCCTGATGAGAAACACAGTCCGCGGTGGGCTCGCGCTCGCCGCCGTGGTGGCGCTCGTCGGCCCGCTCGTTCCCGCCGCAGCGGCAGCCGCAGCCGCAGCCGGCCGTGCCCCGGCCGTACACGCCGCATCCCTGTCGACGCTCACGGCAGGTCGGGTGCGGGAAATACCGGGCACCGTCAACGCCCGTGACGTGGGCGGCTATCGGACGTACGACGGGGAGACGACCCGGTGGTCCGTGGTGTACCGGTCGGATTCGCTGGCGAAGCTCCCGCCGGAGGGCGTGACCGCGCTGGGCGGGCTGGGTCTGTCCGCCGTGATCGATCTGCGTACACCGGCCGAGGTCCAGGCCGACGGTGCCGACAAGCTGCCGGCCGGGGTCACGGCCGTCGCCCTGCCGGTGGACGACACGTCTCTGTTCGCGTTCATCGGCTCCGTGGTCCTCTCGAAGGACCCGGCCCACCAGCAGGCGCAGTTGGGCGACGGCAAGGCGGAGGAGCGGATGCGCGCGCTGTATCGCGGCTTCGTCACCAACTCGGCGAACCGTGCCGCGCTCGGCGCCGCCGTGAAGCGGGTGGCGAACTCCGCCGGCCCGGTGCTGTTCCACTGCTCGGCGGGCAAGGACCGCACGGGCGTCCTGGCCGACACGATCCTGCGGGCGGTCGGTGTGCCGTCAGCCACGGCCGAGGGCGACTATCTGCTGTCGAACGAGCTGCGTGCCGACGCCGACAAGGCGCTGCGGGACCAGGTGAAGGCGGCCGGGTACATGCAGAACCCCGACCTCCTGATCCCCTTGCAGGAAGTCCGCTCCTCCTACCTCGCCGCCTTCCGAGATCAAGCCACCGCGAGTTATGGGTCGTTCGGGAAGTTCCTGACCGACGGACTCGGCCTGGACTTCGCCACGCTGTACCGGCTGCGGGAGCGGCTCGTC
Source organism: Streptomyces sp. NPDC018000 (assembly GCF_044328025.1). Classification (NCBI taxonomy): domain Bacteria; kingdom Bacillati; phylum Actinomycetota; class Actinomycetes; order Kitasatosporales; family Streptomycetaceae; genus Streptomyces; species Streptomyces sp. NPDC018000. The sequence goes on along the minus strand of NZ_JBIRGM010000031.1, from coordinate 24,281 downwards.
ACCTGACCCGGGCGCGTCAGCACACAACTGCGGCACCTGCGGGCAGGGGCTGCGGCGCCGGCCGAGGGCCTGGGACCGGCCGGGGGCCTGGGGACCGTTCGACGGTCCGGGAGTCGGCCGTTTTGGTGGCCGTGGCTCGGGCGGTCGGTAACGGACCGGTCCGTCCGGCGCCGAGCCTCCGGTCAGCGCTGGGCGAAGGCTGTCGGGGGGACGCCGACCGTCGTCGTGAAGTCCCGGATCAGATGGGCCTGGTCGCTGTACCCGAGTTCCGCGGCGAGAGCCGCCCAGTCCACCTCCGGCTCCGTCTCGGCCCGCTCCAGCGCCTCGTGGATGCGGTAGCGGAGGATGACCCACTTGGGGCCGACGCCGACGTACGCGGCGAAGAGCCGTTGCAGCGAGCGCGACGAGAGCCCTTCGACGCGGGCGAGCTGGTCGACGCGGCGCACCGTGCGGTCCGTGCGCACCAGGTCGACCAGGGCCATTGCCCGGTCCACCTGCGGGTCCGGTTCCGGGGCGAGCGCCAGCAGGTACGCGTCGAGCGCGGCCACCCGGGCGTCCTCGTCCGCCTGGTCCAGCACGGCCGACGGTGAGGAGGGCGGGGCGAACACCTGGTCGGCGGGAAGCCGCCGCCCCGTCCATGCGGAGACCGGGCGGTCCGGCGCGAACGGACGGAACCCACCGGGCCGGAACTGCGCCCCGCAGACCCGTCCCCGGCCCTCGAGCTTCTGTGTGAAGAGATCCAGACCGATGCCAGAGACCTCCGCGAAACCGGCGTCGTGGCCCTGCCCGGTCTCGTATTGCTGGAAGACCAGGTTCACGGACGGGTGTGGCACCAGGTGGGAGGCGTAAGGCCGCTTCAGGTCCCAGTCGATGAGCCAGTAGTGCTCCAGGTACGGCTGCAGTGCGGAGGCGGGCTCGCGTCGGCGGAAACGTACCTGCGCGAAGAGTTCGGAGGCGTCGATGATGCCCCTGGTGTCGCGTCGAGGACCTGCCATGGCGGCGATCCTATGGCGCACGGAGCCCGGTTGCCGGGCGCTGTCGCGTTTCTTCAAGCCGTGCACCGGCCCGGCGCACAGGGTTGAGGCATGAAGAAAGTCAGCGAGTTGCTCGAAGTGGCTGCGGAACGGGCCGTTCCCGTGATCGACGGGATAACCGACGACAGGCTGGGAGACCCCACGCCGTGCGCGGAGTACGACGTACGGGCCCTCGTCAACCATCTCTTCCAGGTGGTCGTCAACTTCCAGGCCCTGGCGGCCAAGGAGCCGGTCGAATTCGGGGAGGCGCCGGACGTCGTCACGGGGGACTGGCGGGCCCGATTCGGTGCGGAGACGGCGAGACTGGCGGCGGCCTGGGCCGTGCCCGGTGCCGACGAGGGGACCGTGGGTTCCATGGGGCTCCCGGCCCGGACCGTCGGGAACATGGTGCTGGGCGATCTGACCGTCCACGCCTGGGACCTGGCGCGGGCCACCGGCCAGGAGTTCGCCCCGGACGAGTCCGTGCTGGGTGAGATCGGCCCCGGGCTGGCGGCGATGGCGCCGATGGGACGGGAGGCGAAAGTGTTCGGTGAGCCGCATCCCGTATCGGACGGGGCCGGGCCCTTCGAACGGGTGCTGGCGGTGACCGGCCGGGATCCGGGGTGGCTGCCGCCGGGCACGTGACGCCGGGCACGTGACGCCGGGCACGTGACGTCGGGGAAGTGACGTCGGGAGGTCGACGTAGCCGGGCGGTGAGCCTCGGGATTCGGGCGTCGGGATGCGAGCGCCCGGATTCGAGCGTCGGGACTCGGGCTCCGGGATTCGAGCGACTTCTTCAACCGGGGGGTAAGGAAGGGTGGTTGAGGGAACCGACCCCACCTCCCTGACCCGTCACGGCCAGCAAGTACGACTAATCGTGACCGACTTGCAGCGCGGCGTCACGACTGCTTACGGTTCCGGCAACAAAACGACCCCGACACGGTGTTCGTCGCACCGGGTCAGGGTCTCACCCCAAGATCGAAGAGAGAAAGAGCGATCTCGTGGCTACTCAGAACCTTAGCCCCGCCCCGTGCGCACCCGCATCCTCCCCCGCGTATCCGAGGCCAAGCCCGGTTACGGCAAGCGGTCCGCGCCGGACCAACGTCCGCCTCACGCCGATGACTTCGCTCTGCTGCCCGAACGGGAGCGGTATGTCGCCGGGTTCGTCGACCACCTGCCCGACGGTGCGGCCATGAATGTGAAGACCCTGGCCAAGCAACTGCCGCTGTACGGACAGCAGGCCGTCGGCAGTGCCCTGACCGCCTTGTCGGTGGCGGGGCACCTGCGCCGGGTGCGTTGCCTGGTGGGCGAGGGAGAGCAGGTCCGCTGGGTCTTCCGCACCTTCTGGTCCCGCACCGCGCGCGACAACGAATGGTGGAACGCCTACCTGGACGCGGAGGACCACCGGGCCGTGGCCGATCCGGAGGACGGTGCCGTGCCCGGGGCGGGGGCGGTGCTTGGTACGGGGGCCGTGCCCGGGGTGAGGCCCGCGCTTTGTGCAGCGGCTGAGCCCTGGGCAAGGGCCGTGCCGGAAGCACCGACGACCGCGCCCCTGTCGCCCCGGACCCGCGCGCAGGTCCCGATTCCGGCACCTGGGGCCCCCGCCGATACGCCTGCCACGCCCACACCCACACCCGTACCCGCCGTACCCGCGCAGCCGGGTCCGGGGTGCCTCTCGCCCGCGTACCTGGCCCTGGCGCGGCTCGGGCGCGTGGACCACCGGCTGGCCCTCTCAGCCGCCGACTGCGAGGCACTGGAGGCACGCGCCACGGAATGGCTCGCACGCGGCGTGAGTACGGACTACCTCACCCAGGCGCTCACCGCCGGACTTCCCGCCCGGGTCGACTCACCCGTCGGTTTCCTGCGCCACCGGCTCAAGGACAAGATTCCGCCCGCGCTGCCCGCCGCTCCGGACATCCCTACCGGTTCTGCCCGACGGGTGATGGTGGAATGCGCCCAGTGCGGCACGCCCGGCCGCCCCGACGCGCTTCCCGACGGCCTCTGCCGTCCCTGCCGACAGGCCGCCCATGGTGCGGCCCTCGCTACGGATGCTGTCAATGGGCACGCCGCCGGGCGTGAGGTGCGTGCCTATGTGAACGAACTCCGCGATCTGCTCAAGGCCCCCTGACCCCGCAGTTGTCGCGGGACATGAGTTGCCGTACTCAGTCCCACCAGAAGGCCCACGTCTCCTGGTCCAGCAGGGCCTTCTCCGCATACGCGTCCAGGCTGCTGAGCGTTGACTGGTTGAGGTTGTCCGGGCAGAACGCGAAGTGTTCGGCGGCCAGGGCCCGTGCCTCCTCGATCGTCGTGGGCGGTCGGCCGACCGAGACGATCAGAGTGTCGAAGCCGAGCGCCACGACCCGTATACCGAAGCGGTCCTCCCAGGAACGCAGCACCGCGCAGAGCCGTGCCACGTCGTTCTCATGGTTGAGCGGGCCCGTCCAGCCGATCGCCGCCGGAATGTCCGCGCTGCGGCGTGCGGGGGCCAGGGCTATCCGTAGCCCTTCCAACGGCCCTCCGGGATCGGTGAGCTGGTCGGCTATCTCGGTCGCGAGGTCGTCCGCGGTGTCGGGCCCGGACACGGACGGGGCGGGCGCCAGACCCGGCCACTCGTTGTCGGCGTCGAGCTCGTCGGGGGCGTACGCCTCCCAGAACTCGCTGAGCACGTCCTCGGCGTCGTGGTCGCCCGGGTACGTCATCATGGCCGGGGCGAGAGACCAGGAATCCGGCCAGTGGTCGCGTATCCCGCCGTCCACCAGCACGGGCAGAAGCCCGACCGGCCGCCCCGCGGTGCGCATCGCGGCCCATGTCCCGGGGGACGCGGGTTCGTCGGCGTACCAGAGCAGCGGCTCGTGCCACGGCTCGTCGATCGTCGTGTCGACCAGTTTGCCGGGCGGGAGCTGGAGCCCGGAGGCTGCCAGTGAGGAAAGCGGATTCGGGAGCGTCGCCATGACTGCGACTCTAGACGCGGCCACTGACAGCGGCTGGGGTGCGGTCGGCTTCCCACACCGCCCGCGGCCGGACTCGGTGTGGATTACGGGTGTGCGCGGACGACGGCGAAGGCGGTGCGTGCGGTGGTGCCGTCGGGCAGCGGCGCGTCCGCGGTGACGTGGCCGAGTGCCTGCCCATCGGTGGCCTGGCCGGGCTGGAGAACGCGGTTGATGTGGACGGTCAGGCGGCGTCTGCCGGATGCCGTCTCCACGAGGAGGTCCGTACCGCTCGGGTCGTCGGTCACGGTCGTGGAGGCGATCGCCGCTGTGGTGCCGGACTCCGCGAACCAACCGATGACGGATGGGTCGGGGGTGTCGCTCGTGCTCTGCATCTGCGGCTCGGCCTCGCCGACGATCAGCGCGAACAACTGGGCGACGAGAACCGGGTCACGCGTCCCGTCGTAGACCCATCGCTTCCCCAGCACCCCGTGCTCGGTGGTGCCGATGAGCGCTTCGTCCGCGCCCGCGATCGGTGCGCCTCGGTAGCTGAACGGCACCTGGTACGTGACCGGTTGGTCCCCGGACGTGTCGGTGACCGCCATGAACTCGATGCCGACTTCGCCGTCCGGGTCGTCCAGCCGGAAGCCGCCGGTCCTGGCCAGCTCCGGCTGCTGTCCCGCCTTGCCGCGGTACCAGGGCTGCGCGGGCAGCCAGGTGGCGAGGAGTTCCAGCTTGGTGGGCGTCAGGGTGGTGCGGTGGATGACAGCCATGGCGGTGGTATTCCTCCCGTGAGTGTGGGCTCAGCCGAGGCGCCGGTCGGCGGCGAAGCCGGCGAAGGCCGTCCAGGTGGTGGGCGCGACGGTGAGGGTGGGGCCGTCGGGGTTCTTGGAGTCACGGATGTGGATGGCGGTGGGGTGGGCGGCGATTTCGAGGCAGGCGCCACCTTCGCTGCCGCTGTAGCTCGACTTGCGCCATTCGTAGGCGACTTCGAGGCAGGCGCCGCCTTCGTCGCTGCTGTAGCTGGACTTGAACCACTCGCGTGCAGTGCTCATTGCTCTCCCAGCAGACGGTCCAGCAGGCCCACGGTGTCTTCGGGGCTGAGGGCCTGGGCTCGCAGCATCGCATATTTCTGGGCGAGGATGCTGACCTCGTCGGGGTCGGAGACGAGCACACTGCCGCGCTGCGTCTCGGAGTAGGCGACGCGCTGGAAGTCCGGTGTTTCGAGCAGGATGAAGGGGCCGTCGAGCCCAGCGTGGGTGCGGCTGCTCAGTGGCAGGGCCTGGAGGCAGATGCCGGGGAGCGCGGCGCACGCCCGCAGGTGGCGCAGTTGCTCGGCATGCCCCTCGTCGTCAAGGAGTTGGAGCATCAGGACCGGTTCCCAGACGACGAAGCTGATGGTCGGGGGCGAGGGGCGGTGCAGAATTTCCTGGCGCGTCAGGCGGCCCGTGGTCTGGATGGCGATCTCGTCCTCGCTGAAGACGGGGACTCGGTTGCGGAAGACGGCTCGGGCGTACGGCTCTGTCTGGAGGAGTCCCGGGAGCACCTGGTTGTCGTACCAGGACAGTGCCAGGGCTTCGCGTTCCAGGTCCAGGTAATGCTCGACCCACGCCGGGATCAGGTCCACCTCCGGCATGTTGTCCACCGCCGTCTCCAGCGCCCCCTTTGTCTCCAGTAACTGGTCCAACCGGCGGGCCAGTTCCGGCAGCAGTGCGCGTCGGCCCTGCTCGATGGAGGCGATCGTCTCCACCTGGTGGCCCACCCGATCCGCGAGCTGGGCCTGGGTCAGGCCGGCCGCGATGCGAAATACGCCGACCAGTTTGCCCACGAGTTTCATTGCCGACGCGTTCTTGCGCTGCCGCTTTCTGGGGTGCATACGGATCGAACTCCCACCTACATGCGTACGTCACGCGCGCACGACCCGTACAAGAAATCTGTACGGGTGCGCATACTGCGGCAGCGTAGTCACAGAGTGTGACTCTCGCCGCATGAACGAGACGATGCAACTCTCGCTGCTGCGTGAGCGGTTCTACCGGCGTGATCGCCGATCGGTGCCTGCTGCACGGGAGTTCGTGCGAGGGGCTGTCGCCGACTGGGGGTTCGGTGCGCGGCTGGATGACGTACTGCTGTGTGTGAGCGAGCTGTCGACCAATGCGCTGGTGCACGGGGCGCCGCCGGGGCGGGGGTATCTGGTGCGGTTGCTGCTGCGGGAGGAAGGGAAGTTGCTGCGGGTCGAGGTCCACGACAGCGGGGACGGGGAGCCGGGGGTGCGGGAGCCGGACGGGGAGTCGGGGCGCGGGCTGCTGCTCGTGGCGGCGGTGGCCGATCGGTGGGGGGTCGGGGAGCGGAACCCGGGCAAGGTGGTGTGGTGCGAGTTCGGTCAGGGCTGCGGGTCGGGCGTGGCCCACTCGACGGCCTCCCGGACCTTCGCGTCGGGGTCCTGGGAGAGGCGCTGAAGGAGTGCGCCGACGCCCGGTGCCTTCCAGCGGAAGACCGCCTCGACGAGGGCTGCCCGGACTTCCGGGGCGGGGTGGTCCGCGAGGTGGACCAGCTGGTCGAGCGGTCCGCGTCGACGCATGCCGAACAGGCGGAGGGTCTCGGTGAGTCGGGCCGGGTCGCCGGGGGTGCCCGCCGCAGCGATCCGGCGGAGGAGGACCGAGCTCGCAGGGGCGGGGCCGTCGAGGGGGTGCGGTCGGCGCTGCCGCAGGCGTTGCGATCCGTACTCGCCGCGTACCCGGCAGCCGAAGCAGGTGCAGGGCGGCCTGCCGTGCGCGTCGGGGAGGTACCGCCAGCCGGTGACCTGGCTGACCGCGCGGATGCGGTGCACCTCGCGCTTGGTGACCGTCCTGGGAACGAACACCTCCCAGCCGCGCGGGTCGGTCACGGCGGCGACACGGCGGACGGCTTCGGCGGCGGTGACGGTCGCGGGGTCGCGGTAGTAGCGGCCCACGGTGACGGGCTCGTCGTCCGGCAGACGTATGTGCACGGCGACGAGGCCGCGCGGGCGGCCGTGCCTGGCCAGCTCGCGCAGCCACTGGTGGGTGAGGGTGTACGAGGGGAGCACGGGGAAGCAGTAGAGGCCCCGCGACCGTGCCACGTCGCGGCCGTGGCTGACGGCGCGTATTCCGGAACGGCGGATGCGTGCCGCGTTCACCGCGGGTGTCAGGTGCACGAACATTGCCATGCGGGCGATGCTAACGAGTGCGTGCGCGGCCGGCCGAGGTGGCCGTGTACCAGGTCGGGCGCCCGCGTACAGTGCCGAATCCGCGGAGACCTGGATCGGGTAACGGGCCGCCCGCCGGTCGTCGTTGATCACCAGGAGTGCAGAATGAGCCGTATGTCGATTGACGACTTCGTCGTGCTGAGGGATTGGGCCATGGGCCTGGACCACCGTCCCTAAGGTGTGTTGCGAAAGTTGATCGCCTGTCAGACCTGCCTGGGATGCTCCGAGCATGGAGATGACAGTGCAGCTGACGATCGACTGCTCCGATCCGCAGAGAATGGTGAATTTCTGGGCCGAGGCCCTGGGCTACGTGCCTGAGCCTCCGCCGGGCGAGCACGCCACGTGGCGTGCTTACTGGGCGGCGATGGGGGTGCCCGAGGCAGAGTTGCCGGCCGGTGCCGGCGATATTCCGGAGTCGATCATCGATCCCGCGGGACGTGGACCGAGGGTATGGTTCCAGCAGGTTCCGGAGCCGAAGGCCGCCAAGAACCGGTGGCACTTCGACCTGAAGGTCGGTGGGGGCCGTGACGTCCCACTGGACGTCCGCACACAGCGGGTCAAGGCTGCGGTGGAACGGCTGATCAAAGCTGGTGCCACCGTGCTGCGGATCAAGGATGAGCCGGACATGGGGCTCTACGCCGCCGCCATGCAGGATCCCGAGGGCAACGAATTCGACGTCGTCTGAGGGTCGTTGCGACGGCCCGGTGGCGCTTGAGGCGGTTGGTCCCGCACTCGACCGCGTGCCGCTGCTCGTAGTCGTCCTTGTCGAACCTCGGCGGCCGGCCGCCGAGCGAGCCGCGCTTGAGCCGGTTGCGGACCCGGTCCGCAGGCACCGGGATGGTGGCCTTAGCCGTGGCCGCAGGCCCTAGAGCTTCTTGCCGCACAGGACGCGGTCGTTCTTGACCGGGTCGGAGTCGAACATCGGGTTTTCGGTGAAGACGGCATCGGCTTTGTAGTCGCACGGGTCGTCGAAACCGACCGCGAACCTGTCCTCGACGATCTTTATGATCTTGTGGGTCGCGCCGTCCTTTTTGCCCTTGGTCCGGCAGGCGGCCTCCGTGATCACGTCCCCCTTCTTCCCGTCGCTGTGCACGCAGTCGCCGACCTCGATCCTGGGGCCGCCGCCCCCGCCGATGTCGCCGGGGTGCGGAGGCTTCAGGTTGCGCATGCAGGCGTAGCCCTCGCCCGAAGCCTGGGTGCCTTCCAGGGAGGCGAGGCTGATCGGCACGTTGATCGCGAAGTCGGTGGTCTCCGAGCAGGAGGTGGCCGAGAACGGCTCGGCGTAGCCGGCCTCCATCCGGTAGGTGACCCGGGCGACGGCCTTGGAGTCGCCGCACGGGACCTCCCGGTAGACGCCCTTCTTGCCGGGCTCGGGGGCGGCGCACTCGTTCTCGGCGAGGTACAGCTCGCCGTAGGACGGGTTCACGGACGGGGTCGGCGAGGAGGTGGGGCTGCTGGATTCCTTGTCCGACGTGCGGTACTCCGCCGCCTGGCCGCAGCCGGTGATCAGCACCAGTGCTGCTGCGGCTGCTGCGGCTGCCGATGCCCGCATGTCGCCCCCCTCAGGTTTGGAGATCCGATCCTACGATCTACTGCCTTTGGGGGGCGACGAGTTGGCGGTTCTTTGTGTGATGAGGGATCAGTACGTGAGGGCGTCGTCCATGTTGCTCTGCCAGTAGGTGACGAAGCCGTTGTCGCCCCAGTAGGTGTTGGCCGGGAGCGTCAGTTCGGCGGGGGCGCCAATGGAGCCCGAGTTGCTCTTGGGCATGAAGTACACCGCGAGGTGCTTGCCCTTGTGCAGGTCCTTCCCGTCGGGCTCGCCGAACAGCCCGATGGACGCGTAGGCGGACTGGCCCGGTTCGAGGGCGACCACGGCCTGCGGCATGCTGTTGCGGGCGACCGGGAAGGCGGCCTGGGCGTCGTCGAACCGGAGTGCCGGCGCGTGGTACGCGTAGCAGGGGCGGGAGCCCGTGTTGGTCGCGGTGAGCAGCAGGTGGTTGATCGGTCGGCTCACCTTGGTGACGGTGACCTTGGTGTTCCCGCCCGTGCAGGTGACGGGGGAGCTGCTGCTGGTCCCGGTGGCGCCGGTGTTGCTCTTCCGGCCGGCCGTGGCGCCGGCGGAGCCCTTGGATGTGGATGCGGAGGTGGAGGCGGTATCCGCGGCGGAGGTGTTGGACTTGCTGCCGGCGTCCTTGGCGTCCTTGCCTGTGTTCGGCGTGGCGGCGGCCGGGGACTGCTGGTCGGTGGCGCTCCCTGCCGGAGCCGCCGCTCCCGCCTTGCCGTTGTCACTGCTGCCGTTGTCACTGCAGGCGGTGAGCGAGAGGGCGGCCAGGAGGGCGGTCGCGGCGAGGACGGTGGTGCGGACGCGGTTGCTGCGCATGGTGGTGGTACTCCCCGTGTGTCTTGGTGCGGTCGTTCAGTCAGTGGAGGCAGATCAGGACCACGACGATCGTGGACACGATCACTACGCCGATTGCCACGGCATCGATCAGGTCGATGCGGGAATGGGTTCGCACTGCGTCGTCCCGGTGGTCTCTGCGGTGTGGTCACAGACTGCGGGACGGCGGATTCCGGCCGCAACGCCGAACGGGCCATTGGGGAAGCTGGAATGCTTGCGCGTACTGTGACCTGGGCAGATTCCACGTCCCTGGAACGGTGTTCCGGGACGGACCAGGAGGGGGAACGCCGAAGTGGCGACGCCGGAAGCCGAGGAATTCGCGGCTCTGCTGAAGGAACTGAAGGCTCGGTCGGGGCACAGCTACGGGGTTCTCGCCAGAAGACTGCACGTCAGCACATCGACGCTCCACCGGTACTGCAACGGGGACGCCGTGCCCAACGAGTACGCGCCGGTGGAGCGGCTGGGGCGGCTGTGCGGGGCGAGCCCGGACGAGCTGGTGGAGCTGCACCGGCGGTGGATCGTGGCCGATGCGGCAAGACGGCGGCCTGCTCCCGTTCCCGATTCTGTTGCTGCTCCCGTTTCCGTTCCTGGTTCTGTTTCTGATTCCGTTTCTGATTCCGGGTCCGTTGCCGAGCCGGGAGCTGCGGCTGTCACTGAGGTTGTGGCTTCTGAGGCTGTGGCTTCGCCCGAGGACCGGGACGGGGACGGGGGCGAGGACAAGGGCGACGACGCGCCCGTGGCCGAGATCGTGACGACCGGGGCGAGCCGGCGCCGGAGGCTCTGGTCCTCCCCGCGGATGCGCGTCCTGCTCGCGGCCGTCGCCGTCGTCGCGCTCACCGTGCCCACCGCGGTCATCGTCAGTAATCTCTCGGGCACGGACACCAGCGGCCTCGGCGATCTCAGCAATATTCCCGCCCTGGACGCCGTGGAGAACGGCGCACCCGAACTGCCCGACCACGGCGAGAGCGCGTCCGCGTCGCCCGGCATGGTGAATCCGTCGGGCAAGCCCACCAGGTCCGGCGCTGCGGGCGTACCGTCCCCGCCGTCCGAGCGCGCCTCCGTCTCCGCGTCCACCGGGCACGGCGCGGGAGCGGGCGCAGGGCCCGGTGCGCAGACGGGAGGGGGCGTGCCCCTGAGCGCCACCATCAGCTCGTACAACTGGGAAGCGCCCTGCAATCAGTACTACGTGCTGGACCAGAAGCCGGACGACGTACCTCCGCCACCCCCGCCGCAGGACACCCGCGGCTGGGCCAGGGCGCTCGGCGGGGTGGACGGCGGCCAGATGCTGCTCGAAGTCACCGTGCAGGGGAAGTCGGGGGAGGCCGTCGTGCTGAACGGACTGCATGTGCGGACGCTGTCCCGGAAGGCGCCGCTGCCGTGGTCGGTGTACTCGATGGGGGACGGCTGCGGGAGCGGCATCACGCCGCAGTCCTTCGACATCGACCTCGACGACATCCGGCCGGCCGTCACGCCGGTGGCGGGGCAGCAGGGGGACGAGCGGGTGCCGCCGAAGGACTTCCCGTTCCGGGTGACCTCCACCGATGTGGAGGTGTTCGACCTCGACGTACATGTCGAAGGGCATGACGTCAGCTGGTACCTGGAGCTGGAGTGGAGCAGCGGCGGCCGTAAGGGGACGCTGCGTATCGACGACGGCGGGAAGCCGTTCCGTACGAGCAGCATCAAGGCGCGGCCGTCGTACATCTACCGGCACGACACGGCCCAGTGGGTGACCAAGGAGTAACGGTCACAGCCACCGGGCCGGGTGCGTATGTGTGCGGACGGGGCTCAGAGGCGCTCGGGGGTCCTGATGCCGAGCAGCTCCATGCCCTGGCGCAGGGTGCGGGCGGTGAGGTCCGAGAGGAAGAGGCGGTTCTCGGCGACATCGCCCGGAACCTCGGACTTCAGCACCGGGCACTGGTCGTAGAACGTCGTGAAGAGCGACGACAGCTGGTAGAGGTACGAGGCCAGCTTGTGCGGCTCGTACGCGGCGGCGACCTCGGCCACGACCTCGCCGAACTGGTCCAGGTGCAGGCTCAGCGCGCGCTCGGCCTGGGCCAGCTCCAGCTCCGGGTGCGGCTGGGGCTTCAGCTCGCCCGCCTTGCGCTTGATGGAGCAGGACCGGGCGTGCGCGTACTGGATGTACACGCTCGTGTCGCCGGTCAGCGACACCATCTGGTCCAGGTCGAACTTGTAGTCGCGGGCGGCCGACGTGGACAGGTCCGCGTACTTCACCGCGCCGATACCGACCTGCGTGGCGCGCTCGTTGATCTCCTCGTCGGTGAGGTCCTTCGCCTTTTCGCGCACGACGGTGGACGCCCGGTCGATCGCCTCGTCCAGCAGGTCCGCCAGCCGGACCGTCTCGCCCTCACGGGTCTTGAACGGCTTGCCGTCCTTGCCGAGCACCGTGCCGAAGGCGAGCTGCGTGGCCTTGACGTCCTCGTTCAGCCAGCCGGCCCGGCGGGCCGTCTCGAAGACCATCTTGAAGTGCAGGGACTGCCGTGCGTCCACGACGTACAGCAGGGTGTTCGCCTTGAGGTTCTGGACCCGGTCGCGGATCGCGGAGAGGTCCGTCGCCGCGTAGCCGTAACCGCCGTTCGACTTCTTGACGATCAGCGGCACCGGGTTGCCGTCCGGGCCCTTCACATCGTCGAAGAACACGCACAGCGCACCCTCGGAGCGGACGGCGACGCCCGACTCCTCCAGGATGCGGCAGGTCTCCTCCAGCATGTCGTTGTAGCCGGACTCGCCGACGATGTCGGCGTCGCGGATCTCCATGTCGAGCTTGTTGAAGACCGAGTAGAAGTAGATCTTCGACTCGTCGACGAAGCGCTGCCACATGGAGAGGGTTTCCTCGTCACCGGCCTGGAGGGCCACGACCCGGTCCCGGGAGCGGGCCTTGAACTCCTCGTCGGAGTCGAAGAGCGCCCGCGAGGCCTTGTAGAGCCGGTTGAGGGAGGACATGGCGGCTTCGCCGTCCGCCGCGCCGCCGTCGCCCTCGTGGTTCAGCTCGCCCGGGTGCTCGATCAGGTACTGGATGAGCATGCCGAACTGGGTGCCCCAGTCGCCGATGTGGTGCCGCCGGACCACGGTCTCGCCCGTGAACTCCAGGATCTGCACCATCGCGTCGCCGATCACCGCGGAACGGAGATGGCCGACGTGCATCTCCTTGGCCACGTTCGGCTGCGCGTAGTCGATGACCGTGGTGCCCGCGGCGCTGTTGTACGGGACACCGAGCCGGCCCTCGTTGTCCGCGTCACGCGCGGCAAGGGTCTCGATGATCGCCCTGTCGGAGAGCGTCACATTCAGGAAGCCGGGGCCGGAGACCTCGATCTCCTTGATCAGGCCGCCCGCCGGGATCGCGGCCGTGACCTGGGACGCCAGCTCGCGCGGGTTGCCCTTGAGCTTCTTGGCGAGGGCCAGGATGCCGTTGGCCTGGAAGTCGGCCCGGTCGCTTCGGCGCAGCAGCGGGTCCGCGGTGCCGGCATCCGGCAGCGCTGCCGTCAGGGCGTCCGCCAGCTGCTGCTGGAGCGTGGAAGCGAGGGAATTGACCGAGGCCATGGGCTGGCTGCCGTTTCCGTAGGGGTACAAGGGATCGCACCCAGTATTCCACGGCGGGTAAACGCGTTTTCGCTCTGCTGGTGGGACCTGGGAGAATGGGCGGTGCCCCTACCAGTCCCACAAGGGTGTTCCTACGAGTCCTACAAGAGAGAAGGACGTGCAGACCGTGGCTCAGAGTCAGAGCAGCACCGAGACCGACTGGGTCTCCCGCTTCGCGGACGATGTCATCGCCGAGTCGGAGCGTCGTGCGCCTGGCAAACCGGTCGTCGTCGCGTCCGGCCTCTCCCCGTCGGGCCCGATCCACCTGGGCAACCTCCGCGAGGTCATGACCCCGCACCTGGTCGCCGACGAGATCCGCCGCCGCGGGTACACCGTCCGGCACCTGATCTCCTGGGACGACTACGACCGCTACCGCAAGGTTCCGAACGGCGTCCCGGGTGTCGACGAGTCCTGGGCCGAGCACATCGGCAAGCCGCTGACCTCGGTGCCCGCCCCGGCCGGGTCCACGCACCCGAACTGGGCCGAGCACTTCAAGGCCGCCATGACCGCCTCGCTGGCCGAGCTCGGCGTCGAGTACGACGGCATCAGCCAGACCGAGCAGTACACGATGGGCGCGTACCGCGAGCAGATCCTGCACGCGATGAAGCACCGCGCCGACATCGACGCCGTTCTCGACCGGTACCGGACGAAGAAGGACCCGGCGGCGGGAGCCAAGGGCGGTAAGAAGCCGCAGCAGCAGAAGAAGGTCGACGAGGCCGAGCTGGAGGCCGAGGCGGGATCCGGCGCGGCCACCGAGGACGACGGCAGCGGCGGTTCGGCCGGCTACTTCCCGTACAAGCCCTACTGCGGCAACTGCGAGAAGGACCTCACGACCGTCACGTCGTACGACGACGACAGCACCGAGCTGAACTACACCTGCACGGCGTGCGGCTTCGCCGAGACCGTCCGGCTGAGCGAGTTCAACCGCGGCAAGCTGGTCTGGAAGGTCGACTGGCCGATGCGCTGGGCGTACGAAGGCGTGATCTTCGAGCCGAGCGGCGTGGACCACTCCTCGCCGGGCTCCTCGTTCGTCGTCGGCGGCCAGATCGTCCGCGAGATCTTCGACGGTGTGCAGCCGATCGGCCCGATGTACGCCTTCGTCGGCATCTCCGGCATGGCGAAGATGTCCTCCAGCAAGGGCGGCGTGCCGACCCCGGCCGACGCGCTGAAGATCATGGAGGCGCCGCTGCTGCGCTGGCTGTACGCGCGCCGCAAGCCCAACCAGTCCTTCAAGATCGCCTTCGACCAGGAGATCCAGCGGCTCTACGACGAGTGGGACTCGCTGGCGCGCAAGGTCGCGGACGGCTCGGTGCTGGCGGCCGACGCCGCCGCGTACGCGAGGGCCATCGGCACGGCCGCCGGTGAGCTGCCGCGTACGCCGCGCCCGCTGCCGTACCGCACGCTCGCGTCGGTCGTCGACATCACGGCCGGGCATGACGAGCAGACGCTGCGCATCCTGAGCGAGCTGGACCCGGAGGACCCGCTGACCTCGCTGGACGAGGCCCGGCCCCGTCTCGACCGCGCCGAGAGCTGGATCACCAGCCAGGTTCCGGCCGAGGCCCGCACGATCGTCCGCGACGAGCCGGACAAGGAGCTGCTCGGCTCGCTGGACGAGGAGGGCCGCCAGTCGCTGCGGCTGCTCCTGGATGGGCTGGACTCGCACTGGTCGCTGGACGGGCTCACCACGCTCGTCTACGGCGTGCCGAAGATCCTGGCGGGCCTGGAGCCCGACGCCAAGCCGACGCCCGAGTTGAAGACCGCGCAGCGGTCGTTCTTCGCGCTGCTGTACCGGCTGCTGGTCAGCCGGGACACGGGGCCGCGGCTGCCCACGCTGCTGCTGGCCGTGGGGGCGGACCGGGTGCGGAGGCTGCTGGGCGCGTAGGGGGTTCTTGTACGCAGGGCCGTCACCCGGTGGTTCGGGTGGCGGCCCTGCGTCGTTGCCGGGTCCGCGTCGTCAAGCGCCGGACGGCGGGGGCGTACGGTGCCGGACGGCATCGGACGGGGTCGGACGGGTGTTCCTATGCGATGTGGTCCGCTTCGAGTTGTGCGTGGTACCGGTTCTTGAACTCCGGCATCATGCGGCGGATCAGCGAGGCGCTGCGCGGGTGCCTGACGTTGTGGCCGTCCGAGACATATATGTCCAGGGCATCGACGCTCGGGAAGTCGTTGCGCTGGTTCACGAACGCGGCGAACGCCTCGTACGCGATCTCGACGAACTCCGCGTCCTCCTCCGCCCACTCCACCGGGTCCTGCGCGGGCTCGGGCGCGGGCTCGGGCGCGGGCTGGGGCTCCGGCTGAAGCTCGGGCTGGGGTTCCGCGGCGCGGGGGGCCGGGACGGTGTCGATGGTGCCCACGTTGCCCAGCGGGCGGGTGCGGCCGTTGGGGCCCGACGGGACCCTGACCGGGGCGGGCTCCAGGCCCTCGTCGTACGCCGGGTTGGGCGCACTCTTGTGCGCGTCGTCTGGCAACCGGGGACGCGCGAACCACGGGTTCTCGTGCGAGCCGGGGTCCTCCTGGGGCCACTCCTCGGCGGTGGCCGGGTCGGAGGGGTGGGTGTGTTGCTGCTGGTGGTGCTCGTGCTGGTGGTGCTCGTTCTCGTACTGCTGTTGTTGGTGCTCCTGTTCGTGTTCGTGCTCGTACCGCTGGGGCTGGGGCCCGGCGTACGGCAACTCGGGCTGGAACTCGCCCTGTTCGACCTGGGCCGGAGCCGGGGCAGGGGCCGGAGCCGGGGGCAGCAGGGCCGGTTCGATGCCTGCGGCGGCGAGGCCGGCCCCGGCGGTCTCGGCCAGCGGAACGCCGTACTTCGCCAGGCGCAGCGGCATCAGGGACTCGACGGGTGCCTTGCGGCGCCAGTTGCGGCCGAAGCGGGCCTGGAGGCGGGCCTGGTAGATGAGCCGGTCCTGTTCGAGCTTGATGACCTGCTCGTACGACCGGAGCTCCCAGAGCTTCATCCGCCGCCACAGCCGGAACGTCGGCACGGGGGAGAGCAGCCAGCGGGTGAGCCGCACGCCTTCCATGTGCTTGTCGGCCGTGATGTCGGCGATCCGACCCACGGCGTGCCGGGCGGCCTCGACGGAGACCACGAACAGCACCGGGATGACCGCGTGCATGCCGACGCCGAGCGGGTCGGGCCAGGCCGCGGCACCGTTGAAGGCGATCGTTGCGGCGGTCAGCAGCCAGGCCGTCTGGCGCAGCAGCGGGAACGGGATGCGCAGCCAGGTCAGCAGCAGGTCCAGGGAGAGCAGGACGCAGATGCCCGCGTCGATGCCGATCGGGAAGACCAGCGAGAAGTTCCCGAAGCCCTTCTGCAGGGCGAGCTCGCGCACCGCCGCGTACGAACCCGCGAACCCGATCGCGGCGATGAGTACCGCGCCTGCGACCACGAGACCGATGAGTATCCGGTGGGTGCGTGTCAGCTGCATCGCGGCCACCGCGTTCCCCTCCCCGCTTTCCTTGTTCGACGTCCTGCTTCGACTTCTGGCGGGCACAGCCTGGCACATGAGGGAGCGGCATGTTGCGCAGGGAGGGGCGAAGCCCGGTGCTCGGGGGAGGACCGGGCTTCGTGGAAGTGTTCCTGGCAGGGGCGTTGGGGCGGGCCCTGTCGGCCTAACTCGTCTTCTTGTCCGTGGTCTTCTCGCTGGACTTGGCCTTCTCGCCGGACTTGGTCGACCCGCTGGACTTGGTCGACCCGCTGGACTTGGTCGACCCGCTGGACTTGGTCGACCCGCTGGGCTTGGTCGACCCGCTCGGTGCGACCGACTTCGTGTCGGCGTCGGCGACCGAGGCCACTGCCTCCTTGGCCGCCTTCTCGGCACCCTTCAGGATGTCGCCGGCGGACGGAGTCTTCGCGCCCGCGTAACCCGCGCCGTTGTAGGTGAGGGTGATGACGACGTTCCCCGTGCGGGTCACGACCGTTGCGTACTTGAAGTCCTCACTCGTCTTGGCGAGGTCATACGTGATCTTGGTGGCTGTCTCGCCGATGCCGGAGACGGGCGCCTCGGTGACCTTCTTCGCACCCTCGGTCGCCTTGGCCTTGGCGACCTGCTTCGCGTAGTCCTCCTGCGCGCGCTTGGCGCCGCTGCCCAGGGTCTGGTCCGAGTCGAAGCGGGTGAAACCGACGTCGAGCCAGCGGTACTGGGAACCCTTCACGCCGTTGTCGTCGAGGCCGTTCCAGGAGCAGCCCGCGCGGTACGTGGTGTCGCTGGAGCCGGCAGGTGTGCCGCCCTTGGACTTCGCCTTGGGGACCAGAGAGGTGACCGTCTTCGTGCTGATCGACTTGCACGGGTCGGGCAGTGCGGCGAACTTCGCCGGCTCGACGCTCGCTTCCGACTTCTTCGCGCTCGGCGAGGCGGACGACGAGGACGAACCCGAGTCCTTCTTGTCACCGGAGTCCGACGAGCAGCCGGCGACGACGAGCATCACCGGAACGGCGGCGCAGGCGAGTATGCGGGAGAGTCGCGGGGCTGAACGGTGCATGGTTCCTTCACTCGGGTGGCGCGGCGGACGTGCTGCCATGTGGTCGGGCACGGGCGGTCGGGGCTCGGCCGGTCGGGGCTCGGGCGTCGGGGCTCGGGCATCGGCGGGTGGATCGGCGGATGGTTCGGCGGGTGTTCCGGAGGGCCACGGTACGACGGACGGCGACCGGATGCCGCCTCGGGCGGGCAGCCGACGGGCGTGGGTGACGCCGGTCCGGGGTGCCCCGGACGGGGCTATTCGTTGAACTCCTCGACCAGCGCCCGGGCCAGCGACTGGGCCTTGTCCTGCAGTTCTTTGCTGTCGGGGAGCACGGTGGAGACGGTCGGCTGCTCGGTGTACTCGATGGTCACGATGACGTTCGATGTGCGGAATACCACGCTCACCGTGCGGTTCTGTGCGGTGGAACCTGCCCGTGTGAGCTGATCGTCCAGAAATGCACCGTCTCCGAGGTCGTCGAGGTTGCGTGGCGCAAGGCTTTCGTCGGTGCTCCCGCCCGCGGGCTCGTCCGTGTTCTTGTCCTGGGAGGCCGGGCCGGGCAGGGAGGGCGAGGCGGAGTCCTCCTCGGGCTCCGGGGAGAGGGGTGTCTGCTCCTCCTCTGCGCTGCCGGGCGTGGCGGAGGGCGAGGACAGACCGGCGGCGGTCTCCTTCTTCGCGTACACCTCGCGGGCGCGGTCGTCGTCGCTCACCGCGGGGTCGTAGGACACGACGCGCTCGAAGTCGATGAAGAGGGTGTGCGAGGAGTGGGGGGCCTCGGACTTCCAGCGGCAGCCGACCCTTCGGTCGGTGTCATAGGTGGCGGTGGCCGTGCCCTCGTACACCTTCTTCTGCTGGTCCTCGGGGAGTTCGGCGGCGCCCGGGAGCAGGTCCTTCAGCGTGGACGGCGCAACGGCGCGGCAAGGGTCGTGGAGGGTGCGGTACTTGCCGGGGGCCGCCACGGTGACGGCCGTCTCGCCGGGCTTGCTGTCGGGGGCGGAGCCACCCGTTCCGGTGCTGGCACTGCAGCTGACGGCAAGCGCCGCCAGTAGCACGGTGCCGGGTACGTACGCCACTCGTCGCACGGTCCTGGGCTCCCTTCGTGCGAAAAACGGTTGCCGCTCGACGGCGACCGGTGGACACAATGTGTATCGCACGCGCCGCTGTGAATGCCGGTCGACCGACTTGTTTGCCGACCTTGGCACCGGTTTTGCGCTTTCAGGCTTTTCGGGGGAATCGAGGAACTATGTCTTATGTAGAGGTGCCGGGCGCCAAGGTTCCCATCCGCATGTGGGCCGACCCGGCCTCGGTCGAGGACGTCGCGATGCAGCAGCTGCGCAACGTGGCCACTCTGCCCTGGATCAAGGGTCTCGCCGTCATGCCGGACGTCCACTTCGGCAAGGGGGCGACGGTCGGCTCGGTGATCGCGATGCACGGTGCGGTCTGTCCGGCGGCGGTCGGCGTGGACATCGGCTGCGGAATGTCCGCGGTGAAGACCTCCCTGACGGCCAATGACCTGCCGGGCGACCTGTCCCGGCTGCGGTCGAAGATCGAGCAGGCCATTCCGGTGGGCCGCGGCATGCATGACGAGGCCGTGGACCCGGACCGGCTGTACGGTTTCCCGGCGAAGGGGTGGGACGGCTTCTGGAAGCGGTTCGACGGTGTGGCCGATGCGGTCAAGTTTCGTCAGGAACGTGCCACGAAGCAGATGGGAACGCTCGGATCGGGCAACCACTTCATCGAGTTCTGCCTCGACGAGTCGGGTTCGGTCTGGCTGATGCTGCACTCCGGATCGCGGAACATCGGCAAGGAACTGGCCGACTTCCACATCGGGCAGGCGCAGAAGCTGCCGCACAACCAGGACCTGATCGACCGTGACCTCGCCGTATTCATCGCCGACACCCCGCAGATGGCGGCGTACCGGAACGACCTGTTCTGGGCGCAGGAGTACGCGAAGCACAACCGCGCCATCATGATGGCGCTCTTCCAGAACGTGGTCCGCAAGGAGTTCAAGAAGGCCAAGGTCACCTTCGAGCCCGTCATCTCCTGCCATCACAACTATGTGGCGGAGGAGCGGTACGAGGACATGGACCTGTTGGTCACACGGAAGGGCGCGATTCGTGCGGGTTCCGGAGACTTCGGGATCATCCCGGGCTCGATGGGCACCGGCTCGTACATTGTGAAGGGCCTCGGGAACGAGAAGTCCTTCAACTCGGCCTCGCACGGCGCCGGCCGGAAGATGAGCCGGAACGCTGCGAAGCGGCGCTTCTCGACGCGGGACCTGGAGGATCAGACGCGGGGAGTGGAGTGCCGTAAGGACTCCGGTGTCGTGGATGAGATTCCGGCCGCGTACAAGCCGATCGAGCGGGTCATCGAGCAGCAGCGGGACCTGGTGGAGGTCGTCGCCAAGCTCAAGCAGGTTGTGTGTGTGAAGGGCTGAGGCCTTTTGCGCCCGACGCGGGCTCTCAGGCGGTGCGGTGGACCTTGGTGTTGGAGGCCTGGGCGCGGGGGCGGACCACCAGGAGGTCGATGTTGACGTGGCTGGGGCGGGTGACGGCCCAGGTGATGGTGTCGGCCACGTCGTCGGCGGTGAGCGGGGACTCGACGCCCGCGTACACCTTTGCCGCCTTCTCGGTGTCACCGCGGAAGCGGGTGGTGGCGAACTCCTCCGTCTTGACCATGCCGGGGGCGACCTCGATGACGCGGACCGGGGTACCGACGATCTCCAGGCGGAGGGTCTCGGCCAGGACGTGTTCGCCGTGCTTGGCCGCCACGTAGCCGCCGCCGCCCTCGTAGGTGGCGAGGCCTGCGGTGGAGGAGAGGATCACGACCGTGCCGTCGCCGCTCTCGGTGAGGGCGGGGAGCAGGGCCTGGGTGACGTTGAGTGTGCCGATGACGTTCGTCTCGTACATCTGGCGCCAGTCGGCGGGGTTGCCGGTGGCGACGGGGTCGGCACCGAGTGCACCGCCGGCGTTGTTGACGAGGACGGCGAGGGTACGGAACGCCGTGGCGAACTCGTCCACCGCATTGCGGTCGGTGACATCCAGGGCGTAGGCCGTTGCCTGGTGGCCCGCCTCGTTGATCTCGGCGGCGAGCGCCTCGATGCGGTCCTTGCGGCGGGCGGTCAGGACTACGCGGTAGCCGGCGGCGGCCAGCTGTCGGGCCGTCGCGGCTCCGATGCCGCTGCTCGCTCCGGTGATGACGGCGATCGGGGTGGCAGCCATGGCGGACTCCTCGGACAACTGATCGGTACGGGGTCAGGATAGGCAGGCGCGCGGTCAGTGGTTGCGCGGGGCGTACATGATCACGGCCATGCCGGCCAGACAGATCAGCGCGCCGATCACGTCCCAGCGGTCGGGGCGGTAGCCGTCGGCGACCATGCCCCAGGCGAACGAGCCCGCGACGAAGACACCGCCGTATGCGGCGAGGATGCGGCCGAACTCGCCGCCCGGCTGGAGCGTGGCGACGAAGCCGTAGGCGCCCAGCGCAATGACGCCCGCGCCGATCCAGATCCAGCCCCGGTGCTCACGCAGGCCCTGCCAGACGAGCCAGGCACCGCCGATCTCGAAGAGTGCGGCGACGACGAACAGAGCGACGGAGCGGGCGACAGTCATGGAAGCAGCGTGCCATGAGGGGCGAGGAGGATGGCGAGGGGCTGGCTCCGGCCACCGGGGATGAGTACGTGTTCTGACGCGCCTTCCGGCCTCTGGTGGGCGATGCGGGTGCTGGGGGCGCCACAGGCGCTGCGGGTGCCGGGCGTGTTCATCGGGTGAGTGCGGCCTGCAGGGCCGCCGGGTCGGCGTGGTCGCTCGCCCAGGCGATGTAGCCGTCGGGGCGGACGAGCAGGGCGGTGGTGCGGTCGCTCCTCCAGTGGGCGTGCACCAACGGCGTCGATGATGCCGGAGTGGCGGTGTCGGCGGGGGTGACGAGGACGAACGTGCCGTCGCGCAGCAGTTGGTGGAGGCGGCCCTCCTGCAGGCTCAGGTCGGGGGCGCGCCTCGCGGTGAGGGTGTGGGCGCCGGACGGTGCCGCGTAGGAGATCGAGATGCCGGAGACCAGGCCTATGGCCTTGTCGGAGGCGGGCCGGATCGTGGACAGCACCCTGACGGCGAGTGCCCGGACCGTCCGCTGGAGCGGGGTACGGGCCATGGCGAGGCGGATGAGGGCGCCGCTGGAGCGGAGCACCATCGCCCCGACCGGGTGCCGTTCCGTGTGATAGCTGTCGAGCAGTGCCTCCGGGGCGGCCGTTTGCCCGCGCAGTACGGCGGCGAGCTTCCAGGAGAGGTTGGCCGCGTCCTGGAGGCCGGTGTTCATGCCCTGGCCGCCCGCGGGTGAGTGGACATGGGCGGCGTCCCCGGCGAGGAAGACCCGGCCGGTGCGATAGGCGGGCACCTGGCGTTCGTCGCTGTGGAAGCGGGAGATCCAGCGCGCCTCGTGCATGCCGTAGTCGGTGCCGAGGGCGCAGCGGGTGATCTCGCGCAGTTCGTCGAGATCGACGGGGTCGCTGTCGGCGGCCTGGTGTGCGCGGTTCCAGCCCATCACGCGGTACCAGCCGTCGCCGAAAGGGACGATGAAGGCGAAGGCGTCCCCCACGGCGTCGGCCGTCAGGAGGCCTGGGGGCTCCTCGGCGAGCCGGACGTCGGCGAGGACGATCGACCGGATCACGGAATCGCCGGGGAAGGGGAGGCCGAGTGTCTGACGCACTCGGCTGTGCACCCCGTCGGTACCGACGAGGTAGCGGGCGCTGAGCGTGGTCAGGCTGTTGTCCGCCTCGCGCAATTCGGCGGTGACGGTGTCCGATGCGGCGCTCTGGTGGAGCGCGGTCAGCTCCGTGCCGTACCGGAAATGGACGCCCGCGGTGCGGGCGCGGCGCTCCAGCAGGCGCTCCACCTCGTACTGCGGGGTGATCAGCACGAAGGGGAAGCGGGTGTGCAGCCGGGAGAGGTCGACCGAGAGACCGCTGAAGAAGCGCAGGGCGGAGAGGGGCGTGCCCGTCTTGACGAGCTCGTCGGCGAGACCGCGGGTGTCGAGCAGTTCGAGTGTGCGGGCGTGTACGGCGAAGGCGCGCGTCATGTTGCTGGTCCCGTGCGGGCGGCGCTCCACGAGCGCGACCGAGAGGCCCTGGCTGGCGAGGTCGCCCGCGAGCAGCAGGCCGGTGGGGCCTGCGCCCACGACGAGTACGTCGACCGTGTCGGGTGAGGTGCTCGGGGTGGTGGTCATGGCTGTCTCCTGGGCGCGAAGTCGTGGAGCGCCTTCGTGACGATCGCGTCCAGACGGGTGTGGTGGGCACCCCGCCAGTAGACGCGGTCGCACTCCGTGCACTGCGCGAAGACGTCGTACGAGCGCCGGGTGCCGTGCTCCAGATGGTCGCTGACGGAGTCCTTGTCGGCCGCCTTCAGCGGGCCGTTGCAGGCGGTGCATCTGGTCCAGGGGGCCAGATGTGGCGTGAACCGCTCAAGAACGTCCTGCAGTTGGTCGTCCGGCCGGTCGCTGTAGACGTACGCCCCGGCCCAGATCTCCCGCCGGTGCAGCAGCCCGCGGTCCCGGGAGAGCAGCACACGGCGCTCGTCCGCAGACCGGGTGGCCAGCGCGGCGTCACCGATGTCCTCGCTCTCGTACGCGGCATCGACACCCAGCAGCCGAAGCCGCCGGGCGAGCGTGCCGAGATGGACGTCGAGCAGGAACCGCAAGGGCGCGCCCGGGACGTGCTGGGGGCGTTTCACGGCGCGTACCTCGACCAGTTCGCCCGCCCTCGGGATGTGCGAGACGGCTGCGGGGCGGCCGTCGACCAGGAGCTGTCCGGCCTCGGTGAGCGGGATGCCGAGCGACTCCACGACATGGCCGAGGGTGGAGGAGCCGTCGGTGGCCACGGCCGAGCGTCCCCGGCGGCGTTCATGAGCGACGAAGAGCCGCAGTTCGGGGTCGACTTCGAGGTGGATCTCCGGTCCGTTCACCTCACCAGGATGTCATCGCGAGGGGTTGCGAGCTGCTGCCGGTTTGCTGCACTGAAGTGAGTTGTGGTGAGCGGGGGTGAGTCCTTGCGGTGGGTTCGCTGGGTGGGAACGGAGGTTCTGGAGCCGAATGGGTGACCTTGGCGGCTGTTGCTCGTTGGGCTGGGTGGCAGGTGTCCGGCCTCGGGGGAGGGGGTGGTGTGGTGGGTGGGCTGAGGGAGTTGGCGGCGTCCTTCGTGGTGCCGGGGCCTGCTGGGGTGGCAATCCGGGACCGTCTCAAACACCTCACGCTGCACGACGAGGGAGTCCTGCGCGCGGTCGGTGCGCATCAGGGTGCGCTCGCTTCCCGTGATCTCAAGGCTCGCTGTGCGGATGGTCTGGAGCACAGCGCGGACACCTGGGCGTCGCGCAAGCGGGACCTGACTCCGCTGTCGTCGTCACGGATCGCGGGCGCGATCACCAAGGCCACGCACGATCAATGGGCGCTCGCACGCCGTGGCCAGGCAGCACACATCCGGAATCTGGAAGCCGGGATCAGGACGCTGCGGCACCGCCTGTCCCTACCGATCGGTGAGCGGGGCACGAAGCACGCTGCGGGCGGCTACCGCTCCCGGAGCGAGTGGTTCCGCAAGTCCCGGCGCCTGGCCGCGCTGGAGGCGCGGCATGCGGCCGTTGTCGCCGACCGGCAGGCCGGGCGGGTGCGTGTGGTGCGGGGCGGCAGAC
>NZ_JBIRGM010000030.1:0-46030 GCF_044328025.1 Streptomyces sp. NPDC018000 | reverse complement strand
ACGCTGTCCGGTCGTACGGACAACCCGCCCCTGGTGGCGGGACCGAACGACCTGGCGTACTGCATCTACACCTCCGGCTCCACCGGGCGCCCCAAAGGCGTCCTCATCGAGCACCGCTCCCTCGTCAACCGACTGCACTGGATGACCGACGACCTGGGGCTGGGCGCCGACGACGTCTTCCTGCAGAAGACGACCTACTCGTTCGACGTCTCCGTCTGGGAGCTGCTGCTGCCCGGGATCATCGGGGCAAAGCAGGTCATGCTCCGGCCGGGCGGTGAGTCCGACCCGGAGGCGATCCGCGCCACGATCCAGCGGCACGGCGTCACCACCCTGCACTTCGTGCCCTCGATGCTGAGCCACTACCTGGCCACCGTCGACAACGGCTTCACCGGCGTCCGGGTGTGCGTGTGCAGCGGCGAGGAGCTGGACCAGGACCTCGCCCGCCGATTCCTGGACGCCGCCGCGGGCACCGGCGCCCGGCTGTTCAACTACTACGGCCCGACCGAGGCCGCCGTCGACGTCACCACGCTGCTGGTCGCGGATCCGGACCAGCCTGTGACGTTGGGGCGTCCGGCGCCGAACAACCGGTTGTATGTGGTGGACGAGCGGGGTGAGGCGTGTCCGGTGGGTGTGACGGGTGAGCTGTGCATCGGCGGCGTGCAGGTGGCGCGTGGCTATCTGAACCGGCCGGAGCTGACAGCGGACCGGTTCATGGCGGACCCGTTCGTTCCGGGCGGGCGGATCTACCGCACCGGTGATCTGGCGCGCTGGCTGCCGGATGGTGAGGTGCTCTACCTGGGCCGCCGCGACAACCAGATCAAGATCCGTGGCCATCGGATCGAGCTCGGTGAGATCGAGCAGGCACTGCGTGATCTGCCGGGAGTCGAGCGGGCGGTGGTGCTGGCCCAGCGCGACGGCGCGGGGACGCAGTTCCTGTGTGCGTATCTCCAGGCGGGATCGGCTTGCCTGCCCGCCGATCAGGTGCGTCAGGCGCTGTCGACGCGACTGCCGCGGTACATGGTTCCCTCGCGTTATCTGCGGGTCGAGGAGACCCCGGTCACGCGGAACGGCAAGGTGGACCGGGGCGCACTGCTGCGGATGGCGGGTGCGGAACTCGCCGCGGGTGAGCATGTGGAGGCGTCCACGGACGCCGAGCGGGCGCTGGTGGAGATCTGGCGGTCGCTGCTCCCCGTCGAGCGGCTCGGCGTCACGGATGACTTCTTCGCGGTCGGGGGCCACTCGCTGCTGGCGCTGCAACTGGCCAGCCGCGTCAACCAGCACTTCGGGACCGACCTCCAAGCCGCGACCGTCTTCACCCACCGCACCATCACCGCACAGGCCGAACTCCTCCGGCAGCCCTGCGACGGCACTCGGGCGACCCCGGTGGAACCGGTGGCCCGTGGTGAGCGCCACGTCCTGTCCTACGCGCAGGAACGCATGTGGTTCCTGCACATGCTCGACCCGGACAGCACCGCGTACCACATCCGCACGCTCGCCGCCTTCCACGGCCCGTTCGACACCGAGTCGCTGCGGGCGGCGCTGGCCGATCTCGTCGACCGCCACGAACTGCTGCGCGTCACCTACGACACCGTCGGCGGCGAGCCCTGCCAGCGGCAATGCCCGGGCCTGCCTCTGGCGTTCGACCTGGTCGACCTGTCGGGACTCGGCACGCAGGAAGCCGAGGAGGCGGTCGCACGCGTGGTCCGCGAGGACGACACGCGCCCCTTCCGGCTCCGCGAGGAGTCACCCGTACGGTTCACGCTCCTCAAGCTGGGCGACACCGAGCACCGGCTGCTCACCACGCTCCACCACATCGCCGGCGACGGCTGGTCGGTGCGCCTCCTGATGCGCGAACTGTCGGCCCTGTACGCCCGCCGCACGGGAGGAGTCGCCGAGCCGTTGCCGGAGCTGCCCGTGCAGTACATCGACTACGCGGCCGCCGTCCGTGACCCGGCCCACCAAAAGGCCGTGGAAGGCGACCTGACGTACTGGGGGGAGCGGCTGGCCGACGCCCCGGCACTCGAACTGCCGACGGACGTCCCGGACCGGGACACCCGGCGCGGCAGTGGCCGGGTCGGGCTGACCCTGTCCGCCGCGCACGGCCGCCTGCTGCGGGACCTGGCCGAGCGGACCTCCACGACCCCGTTCGAGATCACCATGGCGGCTCTCAACCTCCTGCTGTCCCGACTGGGCGACCAGCAGGACATGGTTGTCGGCTACCCGGTGGCCAACCGCAAGAGCGTCGAACTGGAAGGAATCGTCGGCCTCTTCCTCAACACCCTGGTGCTGCGCACCGACCTGTCCGGCGACCCGGTCTTCGCCGACCTGCTGGGCCGGGTCCGCACCGGCATCCACGAGGCCTACGCCCACCAGTCGGCCCCGTTCGAGCTGCTCGTGGAGCGGCTCAACCCGGTGCGCCGACTGGACCGCACCCCCGTCTTCGACGTGCTGCTCAACTACATGGGCAGCCTCCGCGAGGAAGCCGAGATCGAGGGGCTGGCGGTCGACTTCGACGACCAGCTGTTCGAGCCCGAGGCCAAGTTCCCGCTCACCTTCTACGTGTGGGACGAGGACACGGACGCCGCCGGGGGCTCGGGCGAAGCCGAAGCAGGACGTGGCCCGCACATCGAGCTGGTCTACCGGCCCGACCTGTTCTCACCCGCCCGCGCCGCAACCATGCTGCGGCAGTTCGGCGGACTGCTGGAGCAGGTCGCCGACTCCGCCGAGCAGCCGCTGAGCGCGTACACCCTGGCCCTGGCCGGCCCGGCCGACTCCCGCCGCCGGCTGAAGCAGCCCCTTGACGTGCCCGCGCAGCGGCCGGTCACCGAGCTGATCGCGGCGCGTGCCGCGGCCGACCCCGACCGGGCCGCGGTCGCCCAGGGCGCCAGGAGCCTGTCGTACGGGGAACTGGTGCGTCGGTCCGAGGCCGTCGCGCGGCAGTTGCTGGCCCAGGGCTGCCGGCCCGGCCAGGTCGTCACCGTGACCGGCCCGCGTGGCATCGGGTTCTGCGTGGCCATGCTGGGCGTCCTGCGCAGCGGCGCCGTGTTCTTCCCGCTCGACCCGGCGCTGCCGGAAGCACGCCGTGAGCACCTGTTGAAGGTCGGCCGCCCCACCCTGTGCGTCCACGCCGAAGCCCCGGTTCCGGCGGTGGATCCGCTGACCGGCGAAGCCCAGCCACAGCACCCGGTCGGCCTGCCCACGCTCGTCGTTGACGCCCACACCGGGCTGATGGAGCGGGAAGCCCTGGCCGGCGTGCTGCCGCCCGTGGACCCGGACGGGCCCGCCTACCTGTTCTTCACCTCCGGCACCACGGGCACCCCACGGGGCGTCCTCGGACGGCACGCGTCGCTCAGCCACTTCCTGAACTGGCAGAGCAGCACCTTCGGCATCGGCGCGCAGGACCGCTGCGCCCAGCTGACCGGTGCCTCGTTCGACGTGATGCTGCGCGACACGCTGCTCGCCCTGGTCTCGGGCGGGACGACGGTCGTTCCCGAACCCACCGACGTGCTCGGGGGCAAGGCGGTCTTCAGCTGGCTGGAACGCGAGCGGATCAGCGTCCTGCACGCGGTGCCGACCCTGCTGCAGACCTGGCTGCCCGACGCCCCCGGTCTCGCGCTGCCGTGGCTGCGGCTGACCTTCCTGGCCGGCGAGCCCCTCAAGGCCGCGCTGGTGGAGCGCTACCGGTCCGCCTTTCCCGGCGTCGGCGAGATCGTCAACCTCTACGGGCCCACCGAGACCACGATGGCGAAGTTCGCCCACCGGCTTCCCGCTCAGGGGCCCCTGCCGCCGGTGCTGCCGGTCGGTTCCCCGCTGCCGGACACCCAGGGCATCGTGATGCGCGACGGAGCGGTGTGCGGCGTCGGCGAGCCAGGCGAGATCGTCATCCGGACCCCGTTCCGCACGTTGGGCTACCTGGACGACCCGGACGCGAGCACGGCGGCCTTCTTCCGCAACCCGGTGCGCAGCGACGCGGACGACCTGCTGTACCACACCGGAGACATCGGCCGCCTCCGTCCCGACGGGCTGCTGGAGATACTCGGCCGCGCCGACCACCAGATCAAGATCAGCGGCGTACGGATCCACCCGTCCGAGATCGAGCACGCGCTGGTGTGCCACCCGCAGGTGTCCGCCTGTGTGGTCGTGGCCCACAAGACGCTCCAGGACGAGTACCACCTGGTCGCCTACGTGGTCCCGGACGCCTCCGCGGAGCTCGACGGGCTCCCGGGCCGACTCCGCCGCCACCTCATCGGGCAGTTGCCGCAGCCGATGGTGCCCGCCGAGTTCATCGTGCTCGACCGGATCCCTGCCAACCCCAACGGCAAGCCGGACCGGGCCGCCCTGCCGGCGCCCCGCTTCCTCGACTCCGCCCAGGCGCCCGCCGAAGCACCCCGCAGCGACACCGAGCTGCGTATCCGCGACGCGTGGAAGACCGCGCTGGCCCGCCCCGTGCCGGGGGTGGAGCAGGACTTCTTCGAACTCGGCGGTACCTCCCTGAAGCTGCTGCGCCTCTACTCCTTGCTGGAGGAGAGCTTCCCCGGCGCCTTCCGGGTCGCGCAGCTGTTCACCCACCCCACCATCGCCCTCCAGGCCCGGCTGGCCGCACCCGCGTCCGGCGACGCGGACCCTACCCACTGCGAAGACGAGGTTTCCGAGCATGACTTCTGACGAGAGCGCCACGGCCGCCGGGGCCCGCGACATCGCCGTCATCGGCATGGCCGTCCGGCTGCCCGAGGCCGACGACACCCGGCAGTTCCTGGAGAACCTTCGCGAGGGCCGCGACAGCGTCCGCCCGTACTCCGCCGAGCGGCGCGCACGCACCTCGATGCCCGCCGACACCGACTTCCAGCTGAACGGCTACATCGAGGACATCGACTTCTTCGACCATGCCTTCTTCGGCATCTCCAGGGGTGAGGCGCAGCTGATGGCCCCCGAGCACCGTCTGCTCCTGCAGACCGCCTACCAGGCGGTGGAGAACTCCGGCCACGACCCGGCCTCCCTCCGGGGCCGCAGGGTCTCGGTGTACGTCGGCGACACCCGTATCGCGTACCACCAACTGGCCCGCACCATCGAACCGTCGATGGTGATGGGCGTGCACCTGTCCGCAATGGCCGGCCGGATCTCCCGCTTCCTCGGGCTCACCGGGCCTGCCGCCATGGTCGACTCCTCCTGCTCCTCAGGCCTGATGGCCACGCATCAGGCCGTCAACGACCTGCTGCTCGACGAAGCCGAACTCGCCCTGGTCGGCGGGGTGAACCTGAACCTCTTCGGCGAGCCCCGCACCAACGACGACGGACTGGACCTCGGCATCCGGTCCGCCGACGGCAAGACCAGGGCCTTCTCGGCCGAAGCGGACGGGACCGGGTCCGGCGAGGCCGTCGTCACCGTGGTCCTCAAGCGGCTGGGCGCTGCCCTGCGCGACGGGGATCCGGTGCACGCCGTCATCAAGGGCATCGCGGCCAACAACGTCGCCGACCGGTCCAGCTCGCTGACCGCCCCCGACAGCACCGCGCAGGCCGAGGTGATCGAACGTGCCTGGCTCAAGGCGGGTATCGACCCGGCCACCATCTCGTACATCGAGGCCCACGGCACCGCCACCCGCCTCGGCGACCCCATCGAGATCGAGGCCCTCGACCTGGCCTTCGACCGGATCAGCGGCCGGAAGGCACCCGTCGCGCTGTCCACGGCGAAGAGCAACATCGGCCACGCCTGGAGCGCCTCCGGCCTCGTCGGCCTGGTGAAGGCGGTCCTGGCGCTGCGCGAGGGGCAGCTCTTCCCCAGCGTGCACGCGCAGACCCTCAGCCCGCTCATCGACTTCACGAGATCGGCGGTCACCGTCACCCGGGAACTCACCTTGTGGGAGCCCGCGTGCGGGGTGCGCCGGGCCGGTGTCAGCTCCTTCGGCATCATGGGCACCTGTGTGCACACGGTCCTGGAGGAGGCACCGGAGCGCACACCCGTCGGCGACCCGTCGGCCATGCCGGCGGACGGGCACTGGATTCCGGTCTCCGCCAAGACCGCCACCGCCCTCGCCGCCAACGTGGCCGCCCTGCGCGCCTGGCTGGACGGCGAACAGTGGCCGCGGCTCGCCGATATCCGCCGAACCCTGGTGGAGGGCCGCGAGCATCACCGGTACCGCCACGCCGTGACCGCGCGCGACACGGACGAGCTGACGCGGGCCCTGGCCGAGGCGCCTGGTACCGATCCGGTGCCGGAGCCGGTGACCGTGCTGCTCGTGTCCGGCCGCTGCCCGGCCACCCCCGAGCTCACGGCCGCGTTCCGGGCCGCGCACCCGCAGTTTGACGCCCTGTATGTGCGGTGCGAGAGCGCGGCCGAGGCGCAGGACGTGCCGCTGGACGAGCAGTTCGCGTTCCAGTACGCCCTGCACGGGCTGCTGCGGGAGATCGGCCTGGGGTTCCGCCACGTGGTGGGCGAGGGAGCGGGCAAGCACGTGATCGATGCCGCTGCCGGGCGTGTCCCGCTCGCGGACGCGATGCGGCAGTCACGCGCCGACCGGGACCGGCAGCCCGGCCGGCCGGCCGACCTGGACGCGCGCGTGGACCGTCTGCTGGGCAAGTTCGGCGGCGAGCAGCCGGTGCTCTTCGTCGAGGCCGGCCCGCTGTCCACCGTCTCCGGCGCTCTTCGCGGACGCGGCGGCGCCGGCTACCGCGTCGTCACCGTGACCGCGGGGCCCGCCACCCTGCTCCGCGACCTGTACACGGCCGGCGTCGACTGGCGGTGGGCGACGACGGCGGGCGACGGCCTGCGCACCGAACTGCCCGCGTACCAGTTCGACCGGGTCCGCTGCTGGCTGGACGACGCGAGCGTCGTCCAGCACGAGGAGGCCTCGGCCACTGCCGACGCCATGGCGGAACCGGCACCGCAGGCCGCTGCCCCCGTCGAGCTGCTCACGGGTGTGACAGGGATCTGGCAGGAGGTCCTCGGCAGCGACGACGTCTGCGCCACGGACTCCTTCTTCGACCTCGGCGGCGACTCGATCAGCGCCCTCCAGGTCGTCAACCGGGTGCAGACTCTCTTCGGCATCGAGATCGATGTCCTCACCGTCTTCGAGTACGAGACTCCCGAAGACCTGACCGGGCTCCTGGAGGAACTGCTGGCGGAGCGGGCGGCGCCTGTCGCGGCCGAGGAACCGCGGGCCCCGCAGCCCGCGGCGCCGGTCGCGGGCGAGCCGTTCCCCGCTTCTCCCGCCCAGCTGAACGTCTGGCTGGCCTCCCAGTTCGAGGGCGGCTCCGTCGCCTTCAACCTGACCCGCAGCTTCGAGCTCGGCGGCACGGTCGACACGGCGGCGCTGCAGTCGGCGGTGGACGGCTTGCTGGCCCGCCACGACGGCCTGCGAACGTCCTTCGCACTGGATGGGGAGCACCTGCTCCAGCGGATCACCCCGCATACCGATGGGGCTGTCACCGTCGATCTGCGCACGGCGCCGACCCCCCTTCCCGACCGGCCCGAAACCGTACCGCTGATCAGGGAGTTCGCCGCCCGGCCCTTCGACCTGGAGCACGGACCGCTGCTGCGGGTCCAGCTCACCAGCTTCGAGGACGAGCGTCATCTGCTCACGCTGAGCACCCACCACATCGTCGCCGACGGCTGGTCGCTGGGCCTGCTGGTGCGTGACGTGTGGGCCCTGTACGCCGCTGCCGCCGAGGGCCGGCCGGCAGTCCTGCCGCCCGTCTCCGGAAACTACCGGGAGCACCATGTCCAGGAGGCGGAGCGCATCCGCGACCAGCGCGAGCGGGATGCCGCGTACTGGCTGGACACGTTCGCCGCCCCGCCGGCCGCCCTGTCCCTGCCCACCGGGGCAGGGTTGGCCGAAGGCCCCGCGTTCAGCGGCGCCTACCGTGACTACGTGCTGCCCGCCCCCCTGTGGCAGCGGCTGAAGTCCTTCACCCGGTCCCGGAAGGGTACGGCCTTCACCTCCGTCGTCAGTGCCTTCTCCGCCGTGCTGTCCCGCTGGAGCGAGGGCGGCGAGATGGTGATCGGCACCTCTCTGGCCGGCCGAGGCAAGCAGTCCCTGGAACAGCTCGTCGGGATGCTGGTGCGCACCGTGCCGCTGCGTCTGAGCGTGGACGAGGAAGCCGGATTCGACGACCTGTTCGAGCACGTGCGCACGACCTTCAACGGTGCCCTGAACCACGCCGACTACCCGTACGAGGACCTTGTCCGGGAGCTCCAGCGGCGCGGCATCACGCAACAGCCGGACCTCTTCGACGTACTGATCGAGTTCCAGCAGTTCACGGGCGCCGGACAGCGGCCCACCGGCCGGCCGAGCGCCGCCGGGCTGTCCGTCACCCCGGTCGACGTGACCCTCGAGACCAGTGTCTTTCCGCTCAACATCATGCTCGCGGAGCAGGAAGAGACACTCGAAGCGGCCATCCGCTTCGACACCACCCTGTTCGATCCCGCCACCGTCGACGGGATCTGGGCGGCCTTCGAGACGCTGCTGGAATCCGCCCTGGCCGATCCGGCCGGCCCGCTGCAGAAGCTGCCGCTCCTCGCCGCCGAGGAGGAGCGGCGCGTGCGCACCC
Organism: Streptomyces sp. NPDC018000; assembly: GCF_044328025.1. Taxonomy (NCBI): domain Bacteria; kingdom Bacillati; phylum Actinomycetota; class Actinomycetes; order Kitasatosporales; family Streptomycetaceae; genus Streptomyces; species Streptomyces sp. NPDC018000. The sequence goes on along the minus strand of NZ_JBIRGM010000030.1, from coordinate 37,487 downwards.
TCGGCCACCGGGAGCTGGAGTTCGACCACACCTTCCAGATCCACCGGGCCATCGAGCGGCACGCCGTGGCCGTGCCCGACCGGCTCGCCGTGTCCTGCGCCACCGACCCCGCCGACCGGCGTACCTTCGCCCAGCTCAACACCCGGGCGAACCAGCTCGCCCGGTACTTCGCCGAGGACCTCGGGGTGCGCCCCGGCGAGGTCGTGGCCCTGGTCATGGACCGCTCGGTGCTGATGATCGAGTCGATCCTCGCGCTGTGGAAGTGCGGTGCCGCGTACATGCCGGTCGACCCCGGCTACCCCGCCGCGTTCGTCCGGTCCATGCTGGACTCCTCCGGCGTCCGCGCCGTCGTCCTGGACCCGCGGCAGGTGCCCGACGCGATATACGCCGAGATCCCCGCCGACTGCCGGTCCGTCGAGCTCACCGAGGCCACCGGCCGCCACCACGCCGGCACCGACCTCGAGACGCCCGTGGACGTGTCCGGGCTCGCGTACGTCATCTACACCTCCGGCTCGACCGGAGTGCCCAAGGGCGTCATGGTGGAGCACCTCGGCATGCTCAACCACCTCCACGCCAAGATCGCCGACCTCGGGATCACCGAGGACAGCGTGCTCGTGCAGAACGCCTCCAACAGCTTCGACATCTCGCTGTGGCAGATGTTCGCGGCGCCGTTCGCAGGGGGCCGCACCGTCGTTGTCGCCGAGGCGCTCCAGCTCGACCCGGTCCGCTTCGCCGACAGCGTGGAGGCGGAGGGCGTCACGGTGCTGGAGCTCGTGCCCTCCTACCTGGAGGCGATGCTCGACGCGTGGGAGCGCGCGGGGCGGGAGATCGCCCTGGAGAAGCTCGAGTACCTGATGGTCACCGGCGAAGCGTGCCTGCCTCGCCAGGTCAACCGCTGGCTGCGGGCCTACCCTGAGATCCCCGTGGTCAACGCGTACGGCCCGACCGAGGCCTCCGACGACGTCACCCACCACATCATGGCGCGGGCCGTGGAGAGCGAGATCGTGCCGCTCGGCCGGCCCGTCCCCAACACCCTGATCTACGTCCTGGACGAGCACCTGCGGGCCGTGCCCCAAGGCGCCCGCGGCGAGGTCTACGTCTCCGGCATCTGCGTGAGCCGCGGCTATCTCAACGCACCCGAGCAGACCGCCCGCGCCTTCATGACCGACCCCTTCCTGCCCGAGCGGCGCATGTACAAGACGGGTGACAACGGCCGCTGGACGCAGGACGGCCTGCTGGAATACCTGGGCCGGACCGACAGCCAGGTCAAGGTACGCGGCTTCCGCGTCGACCTCGGCGAGATCGAGCGCCGGGTGGACGAGGCCCCCGGGGTGAAGCAGACCGCGGTGGTCGTCAAGAACCGAAGCGGAAGCGACCGGGACAAGGAGCTGTACGCCTACCTGGTCCTGGAACCCGGCGGCACGGTGTCTGCCTGCCGCGACCATGTGGTGCGCGAACTGCCGCACCACATGGTGCCGAGCGAGTTCGTCGTCCTGGAGCGCCTGCCGCTGACCTCCAACGGCAAGGTGGACCGAAAGTCGCTGGCCGCCCTGGAGGCCGCGAGGACCGTCTCGGCGGCCGTCGCCCCGCAGACCGAGACCGAACGGGCCCTGGCGGGCATCTGGGCCGAGGTGCTCGGACTGGACACCGTCGGCGTCACGGACCGCTTCTTCGACATGGGCGGCAACTCGCTGCGCGCCATCCAGGTACTGGCCCGGGTCCGTGAACGGTTCGGCGCCGACGTCGGCCTGGAGCAGATCTTCGCGCACCCCACCGTGGTGGGGCTGGCGCGGCAGTTGTCGGGCGCCACCGGAACGGACGCGACCCGCGCCATCCCCCGCCTCGGCGGCCCCGGCACCTACGCAGCCGCCGCCACGCAGCGGCTGCTCCTGGACGTCGAGAGCGCGTACGCCCCCGAGCAGCGTGCCGCGTTCAACCGCAACGACCTCCTCGAACTGCGCGGCCCGGTCGACCCCGAGCTGCTGGAACGCGCCTTCGCGCTGCTGGCCGAGCGTCACGAGACCCTGCGCACGACCTTCGACCCACGCATCGAGCCGCCGGTGCAGACCGTGCACGCGCCGGGTGCGCTCGCCCCGCAGTTCCGGACGCACGACCTCGCCGCCGCCCCCGACCCGCAGGCCCGCCTCCAGGCGTTCGTCGAGCAGCGCATCCGGGAGCCGTTCGACATCACCGGGCAGCCGCTGGTCCGGGCCGACCTGCTGCGCTCCGGCGAGGACAGCCACGCGCTGCTCACCTCCATGCACCAGCTGGTTTCGGACGGGACGTCGGCCGTCGTGCTGCACCGGGAATGGCAGGAGCTGTACGACGCGCTGGTGGCGGGCCGGGCGGCCGAGCTGCCCGCGCTGCCCGTCCAGTACAAGGACGTGGCGGCCTGGCGAAACGGCCGGCTCGACGAGGAACGCCAGCAATCGCACCGCGAGTTCTGGAAGCGGGAACTGGACGGCGCCTCCTCGCGGGTGCCGCTGACCGGGGACTTCCCCCGGCCGTCGATGAGCGCGCTGGCGGGCAACCGCCTGCGGCTTGCCGTGCCCACGGGCCTCGCGCGACGCTTCGCCGAGCTGGCGAGCGAGCTGGGAGTGACGGAATTCGTGGTGGCGCGCGCCGCGGTCGGCCTCCTGCTGGCCGCCGAGACCGGGCAGGACGACCTCACCATGGGCACCTACACCCAGGGCCGCGGCCGGCTGGAGCTGGAGGGCCAGATCGGTTTCCACATCAACACCGTCCCGCTGCGGTTCCGGATCCGGCCAGGGGAGGACGTTCACGGCCTGCTCTCGCGGACCCAGCACGAGGTGCTGCGCGCCTTCCGGCACGAGGAGTACCCGTACGGCTGGACCATGCGCGATCTCGGCTGGGAGCGCGGCACCGACCGCAGCCCGCTGTTCGACGTCATGGTGGCGATGGACCGGCTGGACGACGACGAGCGGGCGCGCCGCAGCGGCGGCGTCTCGTTCGAGATGCGCGAGCTGCCGCGGCGCTCGAAGGAGGCCGACCTCCAGTTCGTCTTCCTTCGCTCCGCCCGTGGGCTGGAGCTCGCCCTGACCCACAACAGCGAGCTCTTCGGCCACGAACGAGCCCAGGCCCTGCTGGAGAAGCTCTGCTCTATTCTCGACACCATGATCGAGAACGGGCCGATGGCCCAGATTCTGGACCGCGAGGGGGCCTCCCATGACTGACCACGATCTGCTGGCAGGACTCGACGGAGAGCGCCGGGCCGTGGGGAGCAGCACCGGGCGGGGAGGTGTCGTCCGGGAGCACGCGGCGGACGGCTCCGAGCGCCGGATCGTGTACGCGCGCTGCGCCCCCGAGGAACTCGACGAGGTCATCAAGGAGGAGACCGACCTCGCACAACGGCTGTCCTACACCCTCGAATGGAAGGTCTACGGGCACGACACTCCCACGGACCTCGGTGAGCGGCTCATCACCGCGGGCTTCGAGCCCGACGACCGGGAGAGCGTGCTGGCGCTGCCGCTCTCAGAGGGCGCCTTGGCGGCCTTCGACCCGGCAGGCCGGGACATCCGGCGCGTGGTGAACGAGCAGGGCCTCGACGACTACGCAGAGATCGCCGCCGCGCTCGGCAGGCGCGACGCGCAGCAGGAGAGACAGCGGCTGGCCTGCGAACTGCGGGACGTGCCGGGGGCGATGAGCATCCACATCGCCTATGTGGACGGACGACCGGCGGCCTGCGGCCGGGTGTACTTCCGACCGGGCGGCCCGTACGCCGAGCTGGCGGGCGGCCGCACCCGGCCGGAGCACCGCAGGCAGGGCCTGTTCACCGCGCTGGTGGGCAGCAGGCTCCGGGAGGCACGGGACCGGAGCCGCACGCACGCCTTCGTCGACGCCCTGCCGACCTCGGATCCCATCCTGCGCGGGCGGGGCTTCGAGCCGGTGACCTGGACCCGGCCGTTCGTGTACGAGCCCGGCGCCTGACAACGACAGGGGCACAGCAAGGAGGACTGACGTGGCGGCAGATGTCGTCGTGGTGGCCAGCGGGCCGAACGGCTTGGCGGCCGCGGTCACCATGGCCCGGGCCGGTCTGTCGGTCGCCGTGTACGAGGCGGCGGCCGACATCGAGGGCGGGCTGCGCACGAAGGCGCTGTTCCGCGACGACGTGGTGCACGACATCTGCTCCGCCGCTCGGCGGGCAGCGCAGCCTCCCCGGGATCCGCGTGCTCCGCTGCTCCTGGGGCTGGGCATGCTGCGCCACGGCAGACCGTGGGCCCGGCGTGCCTTCGCCGGGCAGGAGGCGGCGGCCCTGCTCGCCAAGGTCGCCGCCCATGTGGTCGGCCGTATGCCGACTCCCCGCCCGCTGCTGCCGCGCGCCTACCGCGCGGACCTGCGGGCCTTCCGGTACCGCCCCGGCGCCGCCAAGGTCGACCTCCTCACCTCGGGGCCTGTTCCCCGGGCCGACCCGGATATGGGACGGGCCGGCACGGTGCACCTCGGCGGCCGAGGATCGCAACCTCGCAGATGTCCAGACCCTCGGCATCAACGCGGGCGTGGCGGTCGCCGTTCGGGACGGCCGAGGAGCGCAACACCGCGACCAGCGTGGCCGACGACGCGACCGGCCAGTGGCGGTCGCCCTCCGGGGCGGCCGAGGATCGCAAGCGCTTGGAGACCCGTTGCCGCGTTGCAGGCCGTTAGCCTGTCGGTATGTCAGAGCGTGTCATGCCCGGTCGCACGGACGGCCTGATCACCCTGGGTGCCGCGGACGCTCTGTGGGTCGATTTGACGGCCGACAGTGCTGTGCCGACGGCTTCTGGGGCATTCACCTGCTCTCCTGCCCATGCCCGGGTGGGATACGTCCTGCTCGGCGGCCATGTGGTGGCGACGGTGAGGGCGAGCGGCGGGCAGTGGAGTGTTCCGGAGGTTGAGGTGCGCCGGGCGGCCGCGGAACTGAACGCGGTTGGGATGGATCGGCAGGACCTGGTCCGCATCGGTCCGTTTCGTGGGGCGCCGAGGCAGGAGTGCAACGAGGAAACGCCGCTGCGTTGGCGCCGGCGCATCACGGGGGAACTGCGGGAGCTGGGCGGCCCCGAGAGGGCAGCACGACGTGAAATCGGCCGGCCGTACCATCTGGCGGGGATCGACTGGCGACAGATACTCGTGGAGCAGACCCGCGACGGGACGCAGCGGACGTGGTGGCTGCCGCGCGCTGTGGTCAGGCTGCTGGACGCGGCCGAGTACACCGAAACGCAGTGGGTGCAAGCCGCGCGGACCCACCAGGCAAGCGCAGCCGTCACCGGGCCGCCCTCCCACCCCCGGAAGGCCCGAGATGCCGGCGGTCGGCAGACGACGAGCCCCGAGGGCCCCACCGCCTCACTGCGCCCGTACAAGAAAGAGCTGGAAGGCCAGCTGTACTCGGTGCTCAGCAGGAAGCCCGGTACCTCCCGCAGGGTGGCCGGGTGGGCGTGCGCCGTCTGCCGCACCGCGCCCGCCACCGTGCTCGACCACTGCCACGAACACGGCTACGTCCGCGCCCCCGTCTGCCAGTCCTGCAACACACAGGAACGCCCCGACCACCTGTACAGCAACGACATCCGCGTGGCGAACCGCTACACACGCCTCTTCCACACCGACACCGACGACTGGCTCCGCCACTGGCACCGCTGCCCCGGCTGCCGCTCACGCACCACCCTGCCCCTGCCGCACCTCGCCGCATGGACCGCCCACATAGCCTGCCGATCGCTGCGCCCGACCCACCGCGCCCCCCGCGGGCGCAAGCCCTGCGGTGTCCTGCGCGTGTCCTGGACGGGCAGTCAGAACGCCCCCCGTTCCTGCCTGCTCACTGTCGCCGTCGACTTCTGCCCCTCCGGCGAGCACCGTGTCCTGGCGCAAGTCCCCTACCGCGAAGCCGCCGAGCGGTTTCGCCTCTGGTTGGCCGAGACGGCCCCTGCCGTGGCCGCCGCGGCCGGTCCTGACCGCTTGGACGGCCTCCCTGCCCAGTTCCGGCCAGTCATCGCGGACACCAGCGGCGAGGGCCTAGCACTGTTCTGAGCGGGTACCGGGAGACCTGACACCCCAACGTCACCTCGCAGCTGCTGACCCCCGACACGGTCACCCCGCACGCCCCAGCGAAATGCGCAGCGGGCGGTCGGTGTCCGCGTCGAACGCCACGGCCTGGGCGTGCCCGGCGAGCCCGGGCGCGGCCGCGGCAAGGCTGGCCTCCCACTGAGCGGGGACGCTTCCGCCGACGGCCGGGGCGACCAATGCCGCGCCGCGGTGCCGAGTCCGAGCGGGTCGTGGCCGTCTTGGTGACCGCACCCGGCGGACCGACCACCAAGACGAGGGCCCGATCGGTCCGTCTCGCGCGCCGTGTTCAGCGACTGGTGTCGGTCATCCGAACTCGGGCGTCATGGCGGCGGCCATCTTCAGATGCAGAGAGGCTTGGCCCTCATCCCCCAGGCGCTGGAGGGTGCGACCGAGCATGAGCCTCGCATAGGAGTCGTCCGGCGCGTCGTTGATCAACTGCTCCAGCATGTCACGGGCCCGGCTCAGTTGCGCGGAGTGGAAGTAGCCGCGGGCCGCGATACGACGGACGTTCAGGTCATCCGAGTGGTCGTCGAGCAAAGGCTTCAGCAGGGTAAGGGCGCCCAGCGGCTGCCGCTGGTCCAGCAGGGACTCGGCCCAGCGCAATCGCTGGACCTCCTCCGGCACCTTGCGCTCGAAGTCGCCTCCGGCGAGAAAGTCCGCGATCACCTCTGGCGGCTGGGCGCCGGCAAGGGCCCGGTCACCGACCACGATCGTTGGTGATGTCGTGATGCCTCGCGCTTTGCCGATCAGAAGAAGCTCCCGTACCTCTCGGTCACCCGCGTCGGTGTTCAGTAGCTCCGCGCCCTCGGCGAATCCGGAGCGGACAGCGGCCATCCTGAGGCGACGGCGGTCACTGATGTCGTCGCCATCGATGAAGTGGGCCTTCAGCACCTGCTCGGCCACCTCGTTCTGCAGCGCAGCGCTGCCGCGCTCCCGGGCCAGGTGGAGAAGACGGTGAGCGTCATGGCTGCTGGCGCGCCAGGCCGCTCCCCACTGTGGCCCCAGTCCTTCGTCCGCCGCGATCTGGGAGACACGGACCCGGTTCTCCGCCGGAGACAGGTCCGGGGCGCACTGCCGCAACGCGGCGTCCACCAGCGGATCGCGCCATGTCTCCTCGATGGGAATCGCCTGGTCCGGCGTGGTCGGGTCGATACGGAACGGACGCCATACCACCTCGGCCCCGGCATCGGCGAGTGCCGGACTGGCCAGTGCCTTCTCAAGGCGCCGCTTACCGATGTATGCCCATGCGCAGACCATGTCTGCCCAGATCTCGACTCGCATACCCGGAACACTAACCGACACCCGTCGATTACCAAAGCAACAAATGCTGGTTAGTGTGGAGCCATGAACCTGGACGACCCTCGTGCCCAGCGCAGCCGGGCCCGGCTGCGCACGGCGATCCTGGAACTCGCCGCGGTCAAGGACCCCGCCGCGATCACCATGTCGGAGGTCGCCAAGCACGCCGACGTGAACCGGGCCACCGTCTATCAGCACTTCCCCGACGTGAACGCGCTCGTGACGGACGCCATGGAAGACGCGGTCGAGCATGTGGCGCATGCGGCAGCTCTGTGCCCTCTCGACGCGCCTGGGGACGATGTGCCCCAGCCGTTGAACGATTTATTCCAGGGCATCGCCGACAACGCAGCCCTGTACCGACGCATGTTGGGCCCCCAGGGAAGTGCATTGCTCGCCGCGCGCATGCGGGAGCGGCTGACCACCGAACTCGTCACCTCATTCCGCGAAGGACGCCGCCCTGCCGGGTTCGACGATGTGCCGGACGAAGTACATGCTGCGTATCTGGCCGGCGCCTTGATCGGCGTGATCACCACCTGGATCACGAAGAACGCGTCGGTCTCCGCGCCGACGATGGCCCTCGCCTTCTGGAGGATGTTCCGGCGCTGACTCCGCCAGCCAGCCGGGCGCGGCGATGGCGCCAGGTGGGAGCGTCCAATCAACAGCGGATCTGCTGATCAAGGAGAGACGCCAAGTGAGTGAGACGACGATCGAGCAGGTAGCGGCTGGCGGGGAATGCGGCGGAGGGGCAGGCGGCGTGCACGGGCAAACGGCACCCCGGGCGCGGGTCAGGTGAGGTTCAGCGGAGTAATGCCGGTACCCGCACACAGCTCGGGTTCCAGCGACAGAACCGTGAGCGGCTCCCCCGCCTTCACCGCGTGCCAGGCGATCGCAGCCGCGTGAGCCACCGGCCAGTCCACGGCTCTCCAGTCCAGCGCATCCACGGCATGCGCAGCGGTGAACGCCGAATTCGTGCCGTTCACCACTGGCTGTGTCACTTCGGGGGAACCTCAAACCACTGTAAGATACAAACTAGCCGGTTTTTTTCGTGAGAGACGGCGCAACCCTCATACATCAACCATGCAGGTGGAGGAGGCGAGAGTGGCGAAGCAGGATCGAGCCATCCGTACACGTCAGACGATCCTGTCGGCAGCGGCCAAGGTCTTCGAAAAGCACGGCTATCAAGCAGCCACCATCACCGAGATACTCGCCGAAGCGGGAGTGACGAAAGGAGCCCTGTACTTCCACTTCCAGTCCAAGGGAGAACTGGCCCAAGGAGTACTCAGCGAGCAGGACCAGCGCCTCACCGTCCCCGACCGGCCGTGCAAGACGCAGCAGGTCGTAGACGTCATCATGCTGCACGCCCACCGACTGCAGACCGACCCCATGGTCCGCGCCGGTGTCCGCCTGTCCCTGGACCAGCAAGCACAGGACCTCGACCGCAGCGGCCCCTTCCTGAACTGGAGCCAGATCATGCGAGGACTCCTGGAAAAAGCACAGGCCCAAGGAGAACTCCTCCCCCACGTTGCACCCCACGAAACCTCTGACGTACTGGTAGGCAGCTTCGCCGGCATCCAGGCAATGTCACAAGCACTCAGCAACTACCAAGACCTCGACGAACGCGTCCGCTCCCTCCTCCGCCACCTCCTGCCCAGCGTGATACTGGCATCCGTACTCGCATCGGTAGACCTCTCCCAAACACGAGGCAGGACCGTCTTCACCGAACTCACCGAAACACCCGCCAAGAAAACCAACACCCCAGCCGGCCAGAACCCGTCCAGCGGTCCGGGAACAGACCGCCCCCGGCACCTCACCCCATGAAAACCCCCATGCCGCAGAGCGTATGCGCGTACCAGGATCTACTGGCCGGACCTCGGCCCTGCTGCGGCACCTGTTGCCCAGCGTGGCACTGTCCTCCGTGCTCGCTCTGTAGACCTCACTCCGAGCCAGGGCGAGACCGTCTTCACCGAACTGCGGCCCCGGCTGTCCGACCAGGAGCAGACGGCAGGCCAGTGACTAGTGTGATGCACCGCAAATCGCGAGGGTAAGTTGCCACCCTTTTCCTGTGTCGCATCCTGGGCCTTCTGCTGTGTCGATTACGTTGTCTGAGGACGAGCGTGCCGAGTTGGTGCGTCGGGCGGAGGCGTGGGACCGGAGGGCGGCCGAGCGAGCCCGGATCATTCTGGCGTGTGCTGACGGTATGTCGAATGCTGCTGTCGGGCGGCTTGTTGACGTCCAGGCCAAGACGGTGGGCAAGTGGCGTCGCAAGTTCGCGGCCGAAGGACTGGCCGGCCTGCAGGATGCGGCCCGTATCGGTCGGCCGAAGGCCGACCTGCTCCTCAGTGACGGCGAGCGGGACCAGTTGGTGCGCTGGGCAAGGCGCGCGAAGACCGCACAGTACCTTGCGCTGCGGGCCAAGATCGTGCTGCGCTGCGCGGAGGGCGGGACGAACCGGCAGGCCGCGATGGACCTGGGCGTCGACGAGTCGACCGTCGAGCGCTGGCGGGCCCGGTTCGTGCAGCGGCGGCTGGACGGGTTGCAGGACGAGCCGCGTCCCGGCAGGCCTCCCTCGATCCTTCTCGACCAGGTCGAGGATGTGCTGGTGACAACGTTGGAGTCGACGCCGGGCCGGGACACGCACTGGTCACGGGCCTCGATGGCCGCGCGCACGGGGCTGTCGAAGTCGACCATCGGGCGGATCTGGAAGAAGTTCGACCTCAAACCGCACCTGCAGGACAGCTTCAAGCTGTCCACCGACCCGCAGTTCGTGGACAAAGTGGTGGACGTCGTCGGGCTGTACCACAACCCGCCCGAACGGGCAGTCGTGCTCTGCGTCGACGAGAAGAGCCAGATCCAGGCGCTGGACCGGTCCCAGCCAGTCCTGCCGATGATGCCGGGCATGCCCGAACGCCGCACCCACGACTACCTGCGGCACGGCATCACCAGCCTGTTCGCGGCCTTCAACATCGCCGACGGGACCGTCATCAGCGAACTGCACCGGCGCCACCGGGCCCTGGAGTTCAAGAAGTTCCTCACCACCATAGACAAACCGTCCCCACCGAACTCGACGTACACCTGGTGTGTGACAACTACGCCACCCACAACACCGCCGAGATCAGGACCTGGCTGGACCGGCACCCTCGCTTCCACATCCACTTCACCCCGACCGGATCGTCCTGGATCAACCAGGTCGAGCGCTGGTTCGGCTTGCTGACGGACAAGCTCATCCGGCGAGGCGTCCACACATCCGTCAAAGCTCTCGAGGACGACATCAAGTCCTGGATCGACACCTGGAACCAGGACCCGAGACCATTCACCTGGACCAAGACCGCCGACGAGATCCTCAAATCCCTCGCCGACTACCTCGCCAAGATCAACCCACCCAGCCAGACATCAAAGAAATAGTTACCCTCGCGATTTGCGGTGCATCACACTAGTCGGCATCGACGTCAACATGGCCTTCGCGGCGGACGCCAACGGGCTGAACGTCGGCCTCGGAGCGCCGACACACGTCAAGGCCCCGGTCTTCGACCCGGAGCTGCCCGCCTCGTGGCTGGTGGACCTCTCCCACGTCGACCTGTCGAAGGTGAAGGTCGGCAAGGAGTGGGCCCGGATCAACCTGTACAGGAAGCTGCTCAAGCACGCGGCGTGCACCGGCCAGTACCCCGTCGCGATCGTCTCCGACTGCGTCGTCCACGCGGTCGACGGCGCGAGCCCGCTGGATTTCCTGCCGTACCGGGAGAGCAAGCCGCTGCAGGGCGGCTGCAAGCTCGGGGTCGACCCCGGCCTGGTGGAGCACGAGGGCACGCAGACCACGCTGTGGGGCGAAGGTGTCAGGGAGCACTTCAAGGCCCCGGAGCTCAACCTCGCCCGGTACATCAAGGACGGCACTGTCACCGACGTCGACAACGGGGAGGAGGTAGGCGATGAGCATATTCCGGGACGGCCTGGATGCTGCAGTGCAGAAGGCGTTCACCCGCCCGGCACCGAAGTCGGCCAGCGCTCAGATGCGGTACCTGGTCAAGCAGTACAAGGGCACCAAGGCAGTCGCCCAGATGCTGCGGGTGTCCCAGCGCACCGTCGAGCGGTACGTGAAGGACCAGATCAAGAAGCCCCGCCCGGACCTCGCCGCGCGCCTGGAGCGCGAGGTGAAGGCCCGGTGGCAGCCGCAGATCCGAGCCAAGGCGAGGGAGAAGCCCAGGAGCAGGGCGCCAGCGACGACCGGCTCAAGGAGATCGCGGCCGAAGCGCTCAAGGAGGTGTACTTCCAGAACGGTGGCCGCCGCGCCGGGAGCCTGGAGGAGGTCCGCTTCACGGACGTGGAGCACCTGGAGTTCGACCTGTAGCGGGCGCTTCCCCGAACAACGAGTGAGCCCCGGTGTTGAGCCGAACGATAGTTGTCACCAAGGCGGGCTTGTTGTCACCAAGATCATCTGCGCGACGTGACAGCTCGCCGAATAGGTGTCCTGTCGCGCTATGGCTGTCGGATTCTCAATGCTTCTCTTTTGCGCTGTCGGATGGTGGGCGGCTCTTTTGCGCTGTCGGATGGTGGGCGGCCGGTCGCGCGGAAGTGAGTCCGGTCCACCGCTCCAGTTCGTCCGTGTGACTGCCAGATGCTGTTGCCCGGGCGACCGATGTAGCTTCCTTCGAGGTCGGCTCACCCTGGCGGGAGAGCAAGGTCAGCGGCCAGGTCGGGGGGCCCGACTGCTCGCCGTCGAAGGGCTGCCAGTCCCAGGCTGCGTCGAACCGCCAGGCACGCCCGTTCCGGTCGGCGACCTCATCACCCGGTTCGAGGAAGGAGTACGGCCGGAAGAGCAGCTCGATATGTATCGGTTCCCCGTGGTTCGGATCGATCGTGTAGCCCTGGTCCTCAAGTTCGAGGTCTCGGGTCTCGCCCTGCCGCAGGACTTCGAGGTAGGACGCCGGCCGGGGCAGCATGCCGGTGACCAGGGGCGGATCGAAGTGATGGATCGCCTGGACGTGCACCACGGTCGCAGGGATTCCGACCTGACAGGTGCCACCCGGCTTCAGTGCGGTCTCCGACGGTTTCGTTCGGAAGATCTCCCACTCACGGGCTTCGGGCGTTGGAAGCGCCCTTCGGCCGTTCCACCTGATGTTCTCGGCCTGCGGATCCACCTTCAACCACGGCCACAATACGGACACGTAGTAGCGGCTTACCGCAGTGACAGCGGTCTCGGTGAACGCGCACTCCAGCAACAGCACGTCTCCGGGCCGGTAGTCATGACTCATGGAAACATTCTGCAGGGCTTCGCTGCAATGGAACTCCCTCTGCTGCTCAGGCGGTCCACAGGCTGCCCCGGCCGGCGACAACAACGGTGCTTCGGCCCTGCCGGTGACAAGTAGCTCGCCGGTCGGGTGGCAGCTACGATGCCTCACCTCGTAAGAACCGCAGGTCAGTGCAGGCCCTCGGTGACAGCCATCGTGCTTCCGAGCACAATCAGGAGCCGTGCCCACCTCTCCTGATCCCACTGTCCTGTACCCCGACGTTGCGACCTTCGGCAGCCTCGCCACAGCACTCCGGGCCGAGGCGGAAGCCTGCCTCGGCGCCGTGCCCGTCACGTCCCCCGACTGCGCTCCGATGCTCCACGCGACCGTCGCGAGTACTCTGCCGCACCGTGAGACGCTGCAGATCAGCGCATGGTTGCACGAACGGTGGTGGTCGATCCGTGGCGAGGAACCGTTCCAGAGCCTGGCCTTGATCGATGGCAGGACGAACGATCTGTCGGAGGTTGCCAGGGCAGCTCGGGCGTGGCACGACGGGGCATCCCTGGACGACATCCGCCAGGCGGCGCCCTTCGTGCACCTGACCGGCCGGTTCGAGGTACCCGACCACGATCCCGCACGCCTGACGGAATCCGAGTGGCAGAGCATGCGCCAGGAGGCAGGCGAACTGGAGTACGCCTGACAGGAGACGTACCAAGCCCTGATCGAGGCAGCGCACGCCGAGCAGGCTCTGCGCGCCCTCTATCCGTTCACGAGCCACTGGGCGCTGCGCTTCTCGACCACCACCCGCCCGCACCTGACCGTTGTCGGACCGTGCCCGACAGCGAACAGCGACGGCCTGTATGGGGTGGGCCGGGGCCAGGACCTCGGCCGGTTCGCCACAGCGCACGAGGCCGTTGCGCTGGCTGTGTGCCAGCTGCCGTCCGGCCTCGGCCCGGTCGCGCTCGGCGGATGACCCGACCCGGCACCAGAGCCGTGCCGACCACCGTCCGCACAGGCCCGGAATTGCCGCCGCAGGTCCCACATCCGGCACGTCCCTCGGGACGGCGACCTCGACCGGCCCGACGTCGGTCAGCACCGTCTTGCTCCGGGTGCCCTTGCGGCTGTTTCCGCTGTTTCTCCCGGTCGGCTTGTCATAGCCGACGTGGTCAGTGATTTCGCCCCCCAGTGCGGACTCCAACACCCGCTTGGTCAGCAGCAGCCCGCCCTCGCTGGTGAGCTGGAGGCCCTCGGAGCGGACCCGGTCCACCAGCATCGCGATCAACTGTCATCCGACACGGCGCCGGCCACCGGACCAGCCTCAACCTCGACCGACTCCAACTCGAATGCTTGCTCGGTCACTTGACGCATCACCCTTGATCGGTAGATCCGCCGCCAGCCCCACAGCCCCGGTCGCTTTCACCCCGCGCGGCTTCCAAGCTGAGAGAGAATCGCCCGTTGCTCTCACTCGTGAGCTTCATGTGCGAAGAATTCTCGGGTCACAGCCACGGCGGAACCTCCCAGTTGGAGGTCATTCGCTCATCTTGCCTGTGCAGTAGGGCAGTTGATGCGGCTCTTCCCGGGCGAGGCGGTCGAGCCGCTCGTAGAGCGCGCGGACGAGCCGGGCGCGGTCCTGGACACAGGAGAGGGTGCCTTCCAGCGAAGCGGACAGCAGCTGTCCGGCCGCCTACGTGGTCGTCCTGCCCCGCTGACGGCTACCGCTTCGCCGTGGCCGTGCCGCAGAACTCCGCCTCGATCAGCTTCTGGGTTTCACCGGTCCAGTCGGCGTTGAAGTTCGCGGCAAGGGAGTGCTCCCCATCCCGGGTGACCTGGGCCTCGGAATGGGACCCGTGGATGCCGCCGCCGTGCCCCCAGACCTCCTTGCCGCAGCTCAGCTTCTGCCGCATGAGACCGAGCCCGTAGCCGACGCCGGGCAGGTCGGGAGAGATCTGCACGGTGTCGGTCATCTCCTTCATCTCGGCCGCCGGAAGCAGCCTGCCCTTGAGCAGCGCACGGTAGAAGGTCTGCAGGTCGTTCGCATCGGAGACCATCTCGCCGGCGGCGCCAGCGATGCTCGGATTGAGCTCGGTGACGTCGTACGTGGGCCTGCCGGTCTCGCGGGAGAGCTTGGAGTAGGCGCGGGAGTTCGGCTCGGGCATGCGGGAGTCGGTGCCGGGCACGGAGGTGGCGCGCAGCTTGAGCGGCTGGACGATCCGGTTCTCAATCGCATTGCCGTAAGGACGTCCGGTCACCTTCTCGACGACCATCCCGGCCAGCACGAAGTTGGTGTTGGAGTAGTTCCAGTCCGTCCCAGGGGCGAAGTCGGGCTCGTGCGCCATCGCGACGGCGACGAGCTGCTTCGGGGTCCAGGTGTCGTAACGGCGCTGCAGGAAGCCGGGACCGAAGACCTCCTCCTGGAAGGCCGGGTCCTCGGTGTAGCTGTGGATGCCGCTGGTGTGGTTGAGCAGCTGGCGGACGGCGGTCTTCCGCCCGTCGTGCCCGTGCCCGCGCACCACACCGGGCAGCCACTTCTCAACCGGGTCGTCAAGGTCGAGCCGGCCCTCGGCCTGGAGCTGGAGCAGGACGCTGGCGGTGAAGGTCTTGGTGATGGATCCGACCCGGAAACGATCGTCCCCCTTCCGCTCCCCCGCGGTGCCGACCCAACGGGCCTTTCCGTCACGGGCCTGCGCGACGGCCCCGGGCACGCCCTCGGTGACGGCCGCGTCCAGGGCCTCCTGGGTGGCGGCGTGGGACGGCTTGGCCGGCGGCCCGGCGGCGACGGCGGGCGCGGCGAGCGCGGTGGCGGTGATCCCGGCGACGAGTCCGGCGGCGAGGAAGGTACGGACGGTACGTGCGGCTGACATGCGGGCTCCCGTGATCGTGAACTGCGGTCACGGGAGGGGACCGCGGAAGGCGAGCGGCGGGTTGATCCCGGTCGTGACGGTTGAGTCGTTTTCAGCCGTTCACCGGATCGGTCAGGTGCGAGCGACCCAACGCGGTCGGTGGCGCCAGAGTTGCAGTCCGATGTCGACCGGCTCGACACGGTCGAGGAGGGGCACGGAGTCGAGCGGAGGCCAGGCGGAGAGATCGGCCCTGTTCTCGTATAGCTACGGCGAACGGACATGTAGCACTGCGTGACCGGTGTGATCGTCGTTTCCCTGCGCTGGGCGTCTCGTTGAGCTGAACGAGTGATCGCGGGTGGGACAGAGGAGCACGGGTGCGGCAGGACTGGGAGCCGGAGGACCTGATCGAGGTCTGGACACTGCTCGAAGACGACATGAAGCGGGTGCGGAACAAATCCGGGACGACCAGGCTCGGCTTCGCGCTGTTGCTGAAGTTCTTCGAGGTGGAGGCCCGGTTCCCGGAGTCGGCCAAAGAGGTCCCGGCCGCCGCGGTGGAGTACGTGGCCCAGCAGGTGAAGGTGCCGGCTGCCGCGTGGGCGGGCTACGACTGGCAGAGCAAAGCGATCCAGCGGCACCGGGGCGAGATCCGGGCGGCGTACGGGTTCCGGGCGAACACCGAGGAGGACCAGGACCGGCTGGCCGCGTGGTTGGCGACCGAGCTGTGTCCGGTGGAGCTGTCGCGCGACAGGCTCGCGGCCGCGGTCGTGGCCCGGTGCCGCAACGACCACATCGAGCCGCCGGCGCCGGGGCAGGTGCGGCGGCTGGTGGGCAAGGCGGTGAAGGACTTCGAGAAGCGGTTCTGCCGGAACACGCTGGACCGGCTCAGCCACGCAACGCGCTCGCGGCTGGAGGACCTGGTCGCGGGCGACGGCACGGAGGAAAGCGCCGACGGTGACGGCGCAGTGGCCGGGGGCGGGCGCTCGCACTTCGCCGATCTGAAGACGGACCCGGGGGCGCCGGGACTGGAGAGCCTGCTGGCCGAGGTGAACAAGCTGGAGCGGGTGCGTCGGCTGGAGCTGCCCGCGGACCTGTTCGCCGACGTGTCGGAGAAGCTGGTGGACGCCTGGCGGGCGCGGGCGTCGAAGGAGTACCCGGCGAACCTGGAGCGGGTGAAGCCGCCGCGGCGGCTGACGCTGCTGGCCACGCTGTGCCATGTGCGGCAGACGGAGATCACCGACTCCCTGGTGGACCTGTTCATCCAGCTCGTGCTGAAGATCAACACCCGGGCGGAGCGGAAGGTCGAGAAGGAGCTGGGGGCCAAGCTGAAGAAGGTCCGCGGCAAGGAGGCGATGCTGCTGCGGGTCGCGGAGGCGGCGTTGTCGGAGCCGTCCGGCACGGTGCGGCGGGTGATCTTCCCTGTGGTCGGCGGGGAGAAGACGCTCAAGGCGCCGGCGGCGGAGGCAGCGGCGAACGAGGCCCGCTACAAGGCGAAGGTCCGCACGATGCTGCGGTCGTCGTACTCGGCGCACTGGCGGCGGATGCTCGCGCCGCTGCTGAAGGCGCTGGAGCTGAAGTGCAACAACACCGCCTACCGGCCGGTGATGGACGCGATCGACCTGCTCAAGAGGTACCTGGAGCAGCCGCTGAAGGAGGGCGCGTTCTTTGACCCGGCGGAGACGGTGCCGCTGGACGGGGTGGTCCCGGAGCAGTGGCGGGCGGCGGTCGTCGACGACAAGGGCCGCCTCGAGCGCATCCCGTACGAGCTGTGCGTGCTCGTGTCCCTGCGGGACGCGCTGCGCCGACGGGAGATCTGGGTGGTGGGCGCCAACCGGTGGCGCAACCCGGAGGACGACCTGCCCGCCGATTTCGAGGACAACCGCGATGTCCACTACGCCGCCCTGGGCCAGCCGCAGGACGCCAGCGAGTTCATCGCCGCGCTCCAGGGCAGGCTGCGGGCGTCTTTGGACCGCTTCGAGCAGGCCCTGGCCGAGGGCACGACGGGCGGGGTGGCGATCGTCAAGAAGCATGGCGAGCCCTGGATCAGAGTGTCCCCTCGCGGCAAGCAGGACGAGCCGGAGTCCCTGGTGGCGATCAAGACGGAGATCGAACGGCGCTGGGGAACCATCGACCTGCTGGACATCCTGAAGTACGCCGAGTTCGACACGGACTTCATCGCCGAGTTCACCTCGGTCGCCACCCGCGAGAACCTGTCCAAGGACGTGCTGCGGCGCCGCCTACTGCTCGTGCTCTTCGGACTGGGCACCAACATGGGCATCAAGCGGGTCGCGGTGACCGGCAAGCACGGCGAGTCCGAGGCGACGCTGCGCAGGGTGAGACACCTGTTCGTCAACCGGGCCAACATGCGCGCCGCGCTCGTGAAGCTGGTGAACGCCACCTTCGCCGCCCGCGACGAGATGTGGTGGGGCACCGGCACCGCCTGCGCCTCCGACAGCCGCAAGTTCGGCTCCTGGTCCTCGAACCTGATGACCGAGTGGCACCAGCGCTACCGGGGCCCCGGCGTGATGATCTACTGGCACGTCGAGCGGAAGTCGGTGTGCATCTACTCCCAGCTCAAGTCCTGTTCGGCCTCCGAGGTCGCCTCCATGATCGAGGGCGTGCTGCGACACTGCACCGACATGGAGGTGGACCGCCAGTACACCGACACCCATGGCGCGTCCATCGTCGGCTTCGCCTTCGCCCACATGCTCGACTTCAAGCTGATGCCCAGGCTGAAGAACATCGGCTCCGCGCGCCTGTACCGGCCGGCCGCCGGAGAGGACGACAACTGGCCGAACCTTGCGCCGGTGCTGTCCACCAAGACGATCAACTGGGACCTGATCCGCCAGCAGTACGACCAGATCGTGAAGTACACCACCGCCCTGCGCCTGGGCACCGCCGAAGCCGAGCAGGTCCTGCGCCGCTTCACCCGCGGTGGCCCCAAGCACCCCACCTACCAGGCGATCGAGGAACTCGGGCGGGCGGTGCGCACGGCATTCGTCTGCGACTACCTCGCCGACGTCGAACTGAGGCAGGAGATCCACGAGGGCTTGCAGGTCGTGGAGAACTGGAACAGCGCGAACAAGGACCTCTTCTACGGCAAGGACGGTGACCTAGCCGGACAGGACAAGGAATCCCAGGAGGTGTCCATGCTCGCCCTGCACCTGCTCCAGTCCGCACTGGTCCACGTCAACACTCTGCTGATGCAGCAGGTCCTCGCCGACCCGAAGTGGGCTGACACCCTCACCGACGCTGACCGGCGGGCGCTCTCCCCGCTGTTCTGGACCCACGTGAACCCCTACGGCCGGTTCGAGCTGGACATGAACAGCCGCCTCGACCTGGGCCTGCATCTGACCGCCGGGACGGCGGCGGTGCCCGGCCCGCGTACTCCTGAGGGCCAGGCTGCGGTGCCTCCCAGGTAATTGGCGCCGGGCGAGGGTTGCGGCCCCTCTGCGACCCGGACGCGGCCCAACCCGGACGCCGGCGCGGGCCCCCGGCCTGCCCCGGCCAGGGGCCCGCACGCAAGCACGGGGCAGGAGTCAGCTCGGCTGGTCCCCGGTGTACCGGTAGATCTCACCGCCGGGGTTGATGTGCCACACGGTGCCGTCGGCGCCGGCGGCGATGTCGTGGGCGTTGCCGGGGATTTTGATCCATGGGTTGCCGCCGCTGGCGTCGTTGTTGGTGTACCGGTAGATACTGCCGGCGGGATCGACGCCCCACACGTTCGTCCGGGAGCCCACCGCGATGCGCTTGAGACTGCCGGGAACGCTCTTCCACGGGTTCGAGCCGTCCTGGTCCCCGACGTACCGGAAGACCTGGTTGCCGCCGTTGACACCCCATACGGTGCCGTCGGCGGCCGCGCCGATGTCACTCAGCGCCCCGGGAATCTTGATCCACGGGCTGGCGTCGTGGTTCGTGTACCGGTAGATGGCGCTGGCGGAGTCCACCCCCCACACGTTCGTCCGAGATCCCGCGTCGATGCGGACCAGGCTCCCGGAAATGCCCACCCAGTTCGTGGTCCCCTGGTCTCCGGCATACCGGTAGATCTGGTTGCTGCCGTTGACACCCCACGTGGTGCCATCGGCGGCCGCGCCGATGTCGCTGAGGCCACCCGGGATGTTGACCCACGGGCTGGCGTCGTAGTTGGTGTACCGGTAGACGGCGCTCCCGTGGTTCACACCCCACACCGTCGTCCTGGACCCCGCCGAGATGGCAGCGAGACCGCCCGCGACCTTCACCCAATCAGCCATGCCGAAATCCCCCTTCGTTGACCGGCGTTGGCTTCCATCATGGGCGACAAGATGAGCCGATGAAATCGGAGAATTCTTGTTCTAGTACTGAATAAGCCAGCAAATCGATGTTTAATTTCCCGCTGCCTTGCGTGGGTGGGGCGGGAGCGGCTCGGCTTGGAGGAACTGGGCTGGAGGCGCTGTCCCACCCAGGGGGGATAGACAGAAGCGTCGATCCACGCCTCCTACCGGGACGGGACCGGGGGCGCCGGTAATCACGTGCGACGACGTGCGGCGGGGTCACGTTCCGCGACGTGTCGGGCGGCAGCATCTACGCCGGGGCGGGCGCACCGCTCCAGGGAGCGGACAGAGGCATGGCGGGAGCGGGCCAGCAACATCGGGGTGGAGGTGCCGTCCTCGGCTTCGTGCGTCAGGGCGCTGTGCCGCAGCCGGTGGAGTGTCCAGCCGTCCAAGTCCTCGATGTCATCGGCTGAGGCGAGAGGGTTGGCCAGCAGCCGGGTGTTCTCCTCGAAGATCTCCTCAGCCCGCCGGTAGGAGAGCCGGGCCCGTCCGGTCCCCGGGCACACGTCCAACGTCGGCGTCCCGGCCGGGGCCTTGCGGTCAGTGAGGAACAGCGGGCCGCGGGTACGGCGGGCGATGAGGCGTGGCAAGAGCTGGGCGGTGCCGGACTGCCAGTGAATCCACTCCGTGGCCCCGCCCTTGGCGGTGATCCTTCCGCGCTTGTCCTGCGGGTACAGGTCTTCCACGTTCAGGCACAGCACCTCGTCGGCCCGCGCGGCGGACTCGTAGAGCAGCTTCCAGAACGTCTTCTCCCGCAGAGCGACGTCCAGGCGCCACAGGGCGGTGATCTGGTTCTCGGCCAGGGCCTTGGTGCGGTCGGGCGGTGCCGGCCGCCGCTCGATCCCGACCGTCGGGTCGCAGGTGATCCAACCCTGGCGCTGCCACCAGCCGATCACCTTGCGTGCGATGGACAGTTCACGGTTGACGGTGTCGGCGTCCATCTGGTCGGCCCGCGCCGCCGCCAGTTCGGCCAGCACCTCGGGCAGCGCCGGTTCGTCGATCGCGGTGACGGGGAAGACAGGCGGCTTCGCGCCGCGTCGGGCAGGTCCGGTTGGCGCGGGTTCGCCGGCGAGCATCCACCCCCACGTCGTCAGCGAGATCCGGTAGATCCGGGCAGAGGACTTCGCGATGCCCGCGCCGGTGAGGTACCGCTCGACCGCCGCGGTGTACGACGAGGGAGGGGCGGACAGCGACACGACCCGGGCGCGCGGCAGTCGGAGCGCGCCCCCGCTCCCGGGTTCGGTCACCGGTTCGATCGCCACGCCCGTCCCGCCCTTCCGGCACTGCCGCAGTAAATGCGTACATCTCGCTTGCGGCGGCCGGAGAGCCCGCCACAGGTCGCGAAGATCACGGTAGAGGCTCCGCCGCAGTAAATCCGGCATTTACTGCGACAGCGCTCCGACGAGCCTTCAGGTGTCGCAAGTCCGATAAGCGGATCTCGGAGCGGAATTGCCGCTACCGCCAATCGCTGTACCGCCGACCCCCGCGCCTGCCCCAGCCCCGAGCATCACCCTGCGCTACATGTCCGTTCGCCGTAGCTATACGAGAACAGGGCCAGATCGGTGGACCCGTCGGTGTCGTGATCGCGAAATGAGCAGCGACAGAGCGAACGACGTGGCGGGAGCCGCGGGCGCTCTTGCCGTCCACCGCCAGGGTGTCGGCCCCGGCCGGGTCGCATCCCAGCAGGTCGGCGAGGCAGACCCGGTTGATGATCCGGCGGATCGTCGCCGTACTCGGCGCGACGCTCACGGCGTGCTGGCCGAGATCATGACCGAGGTTGCCGACTCCGGGGCGCGGTCATCTTCACCGACCACCGCGAATCAGTGACCAGGGCCCAAGCCACCCGGACCTGCACGGTCAGCAACGGTTACGTGGCATTGCGGAGGCCCGAGCCCTGGGCCACGGCCCGCGCCGGTGAACGGCGCGGGCCCGGTGGATCAGACTCCTCTCAGCAAGCGGTGGTGCGGAGGGCGAAGTCGGTGGTCGCCGCCTCGCCCGCCTTGAGGTTCACCAGCCTGGACTGCGGCTTCCAGCCATCCTGAGCCGCGATGATCTCGACCGGGTTGTCCCTCGGAGCCCAGATGACGTACCGGCCATCCGCATCGGTCTTCAGGGTGTGGGTCCAGCCCTTCTTGCCGTTGATCTGGACGGTCGCCCCGCGCAGCGCGGTGCTGTTGCCACGGCAGTCGACGCCGGTGACGACGCCCGTCGCCTTGCCCCAGTCCTTGGGCGGCTGCACGGTCATCGTCACGTCGATCGGTGCCACGGGCGTGGTGTCCGACTTGATGCCGAGCTGAGCGGTGTACTTGCCGGGCTGCTGCACGCCTGCCGCCGTGGTGGCCTCGAACGTCACCTTCACCGTGATGCTCTGCCCGGGCTGCAGCGTCGCCGTGGTCGGGGACGCGGACAGCCACGGTACGTCGGTGACAGTGGCGCACTGATCGAAGCCGGGCAGCAGTTCGCTGTCCGGCGTCGGGGTGAAGCCGCCGGTCGAGCCACCGACCTTGACGAACCCGCACGCCGCACCCGCCCGGTAGCGGGCGAAGTTGGCGTTGGGCAGCGCCGACCAGGAGTTGGCCGCCGGATCGTACGCCCAGCCCTGGTTGGTGACCGTGGCGGAGTTGTTGATGACACCGGTGGAGAGCAGCAGCAGGCCGTTCGCGGTGTCCGCGGCCGCGCCCCAGACGTCGACCGGCAAGTCGGCCATCTGGGTCCAGGCGTTCGCGCCCGGGTTGTAGGCGTACGTGCTCTTCAGCGTCGTCGGCCCGTTGCCGCCGGCGCAGTAGAGCGTGCCGTCGATCCCGCCGCAGCCCTGCCACGCCACCGCGACCGGGTACGCGGCGACCGTGGTGAACGTGTCGGCCCCGGGGTTGTACCGGACGGTCACATTGGACTTGTTGCAGGTTCCGTCCACGCAGCCACCGACCAGGTAGATCTGGCCGTCGACCACCCCGATGCCGGGCGCGGCCCGCGGGGCCGGGTTGGTGCCGGCCCGGGTCTCCCACGCGTTGGTACCGGGGTCGTAGGCGTAGACCTTTGCCGATGTGTTGCCCGCCGGGTCCCAGCCACCGAAGACGTAGAGCTTGCCGTCGACGAACGTCGCTGCCGGCTTCTCCAGGGCCGCCGGCATGTCGGCGATCTTCGTCCAGGTGTTCGCCGCCGGGTCGTACACGTAGCTGCTGGCGAGGTTGGCGGCGCCGTCGGTTCCGCCAACCGAGTACACCTTTCCGTCGTACGCGGCCACGGCGTTGTCCATGACCTTGATCGGGTAGTTGGCCGTGTTGGTCCACGGCGGCGCGTACGGGGTCGGCTCCAGGACGTCACCGGGCTGGCTGTCGCCCCGCCAGGCGGGCGATACGCCGCCCCCCTTGACCCGGATGTTCTGCAGGCGCGCGCCACGCGTACCGAGCATGTCGAAGTTGCCGGCCCGCTCGGACAGCTCGAACGTGGCCGGTGCTGTGCCGTCGTTGCGGATTGTCGTCGTCGCCGTCTTGGTCTGCCCCAGCGTCAGGCTGCTCTCCACCGATGGCGGGGTGATGGTCAGCCGGCCCGCCTTGAGTGCGAAGTCCTCCCGCGTGGCCCGGTCAGCCGCCACATCCACCGTGGATGTGACTGATTTGTACTGTTTTTTCGCCCCGGTGAACGGGTGGTTTCCGGCCAGGGTCGAGAACATCCAGTAGAAGCCGTCGCCGAGTTTGGCGTCGTCCGGAGTCGGCCCGGTCACCGCCTTCTCCGCCGACTTGTCCTCACTGGTCACTGTCGCATCGTTGAGCCCGGCGCTGGTGTTGCCGTCCAGCACCCGGCCGACCACCAGACCACCCGGGATCGGTTCGCAGGCCCGGTTGACGATCGACACATTGTCCAGCTCCCACCACCATGCGTAGGTGGCCTGGTAGTGGAACCGGATCCGCACGTCGGACTTCCCGGCCGCCTGCGGCACCGGGATCTCCTCCAGCACCGGACCACGCCGGCTGGTGCTGGTCCAGCGCGACACGTTCTTCCAGGTCGTGCCGTCGTCAACGCTCACGTCGACGCCGGCGAACCCGCCGAGCGCCCGGTAGTCGCTGTTGAACCGCAGCACCGGTGCCGGTACGGCGGACAGGTCCATCGCCGGGGTGATCAGCGCGGTGTCCATCGGCTTGCCGGAACCGGCGTTGTCGCTGTCCGCAATGGCGTACTTGCCGCTGCCGCCGGTGAGGTTGCTCCGGTTCTTCGGGTCGGTGAAGTCCCAGCCGCCGTTGGGTGTGGTGTTCACCACGCTCCAGCCAGCTGGCGTGTCCCCGGACTCGAACTGCTCGGTGATGAGTGGGTCGCTGTAGCTGATCTTGTACCCGGTGGCGTCGCAGGAGGTCTCGACCGCCAGGTCGAAGTTCCGCACCAGGTTGCTGTCACTGACGGTGACTTGTGCCGTGCCTTGCTGGTAAGACGGGTACATCGCCTTGACCGTCAGGCCGTATTCGGCCCCCTGCGGCAGATCGACGCTGTACGCGCCGGTCGCCGGGTCGGTGAAGACCGGGCCGCCTGGCTTGCCGGCCACGTCGATGCGCGCGTAGAGCGGCCAGCCGTGCCCGGAGCCGTCCTTCACCACGCCGCTGACCTTGCGCAGCGGAACCGGGTCGAGCGCGAAGTTCGCCGTCACCGTGCCACTGTCGGGCACGGTCACCGTCTCGGACTTCGACGCGTAGCCGAATGCCGATGCGGTCACCTCGTGCTGACCAGCCGACAGGGTCAGCTTGTACCCTCCCTGATCGTCGGTGACGGTGCCGCTACCGCCGACGTGTACCGTCGCACCGGCGATCGCTCCGCCACCGGACTTGGTGACCTTGCCGGTCACCTCACCCCGCGGGCCGTTCACGCAGTTGGGGAACTTCATCGCACCGATGCGGGTCTGCCAGTTGGCGGAGCTGGTCTGGGACATGTACTCGGAGGTGAACCAGAACGTGCAGCCGTCCGTCGGGTCCACCGACATCGAGCTGTAGTCGCCCCAGCGGGCCGCCGAGTGGGTCTGTGCACCGGTCCCGGCGATCAGGGTCCGCTCGCTCTGCCCCAGTTCGCCCAGCGGGTCACCGGAGAGTCGCCCGGCAACCCGGATCGACGGGAAGGACGTGCTGCCCGATGACGAGTAGCCGATGGCCATGTTGCCGGTGACGTCCATGGCCGCGCTGGCCATCCACCGGTTCTCGCCGTCCGGCGCATAGGTGCCCTGCTGATGGACAGCCCAATCGGTGGGCGAGTTGCTGCGCAGTTCGTACCACCGTACGCCGGCGTGGTCGCCGCCGGCATCCACGGTGTGGTTGAGCACCATGGAGGCGTGGTCGCCGAAGTTGCGGTAGGCCGCCCGGTACATCAACCGGTCGGCGATCGCGTCCAGCCGCGCCGAGGTGCCCTGCTGCGGGATGCAGGACCGGGCGCCGTTGCACATGTTCGAGTCGAACGGTGCGGTCTCCAGGGACCGGTTCGGGGCCAGGTTGTTGCCGAAGGTGGAGTTCGCCGGGTTGGTCCAGTCGACGTGGAAGTCCCACATCAGCAGCCGGTCGGTGGGCGAGGTGCCCCACGCGTCGTCGTCGAACATGGAGAACGGGTTGGGTGCCCCGGCCGGCGGCGCCTGACCCTCTGCGTCGGCGGGCAGCAGGCCGCCGAAGTCCGGACCGAGGTGGAAGTACACCATCCGGGCCGGCTGGCCGGCGAGCATCTTCTCCCGCTCGAAGGCAACCGCTCCGGCGCCGACAAAGGACGGCGCGAACTCGTTGGTGGTCATGTAGTAGGCGTCCGGCCAGATCCCGTACTTCGGGTAGTCGTTCATCCGGGTCTGGTGGTAGAGGAAATCGTACCGGTAGAAGGCCCCGGTCGGGTCCGGGGTCTGCGAGATCGCCATGCACTGGTGGTTGCCGGCGGATCCGCCCGGCAGGGCGAACTGGGTGATCATCCAACGATCGGCGGTCTCGTCGTAGAGGACCACCGGGTCGCCGTCGTTCCTGGTCTCGCACGGTCCGCCGAAGCCGGCGAAGACCGCATTGCCCGGCAGCGGCCCGAGCAGCTTGTTGCCGCTCTTGTCGAACACGGCGTAGTGGAGGTTGACCATCTGGACGTAGTGGTTGGGGCCGACATCGCCGTTGGTGTCCGGCGGAAGCACCCCGTCGACGTTGCCGACGCCCTCGAAGTCGGCCTTGAACTCAGGTACCCGGCTGGCGGTGAAGCCACGCTGGACCTGGCTGCTGCCCTCCTTCGCGGACGGGTTGACGGCGGCGCGCTCCAGCGAATGGGAGGGCTGCGCTGAGGGCTTGGCGCTGCTGCGCTTGGTACCGCCAGGCTTCGCGGAGATGTCACGCAGCTTTGGGGAGAGGTCGTGTTGCACCGCGTCGCGTACCTTCGCCTTCGCGGCCGGCCGGGCTGCGGGTGCGGCGGGCACCGTGTCGGCGGGCTTCGCCGTGGCTGGTAGGCCACCGACGAGCAGGGCCAACATGGCCAGGACTGCAACCAGTCCCGCTCGTAGCGTTCTTCGTCGTGCACGTTGCATGGGACATTTCCTCCTTGCCGAGGCAAACCAAGGATGTCTCAGACCACGTGGGGGGTTTGGGCTACAGGGGTTCGTATTCGTCGCCCGAATAGGTCCCGGATGACATGTCCGCAACAGTTAAGAGAACGTAAGGCCTGCTGAGTAGAGTGATTTCCGGACATACATGGGGCCAGGGCCCCGGACTCATCTGCCTCTTCAGCGCGCCCAGGCCGGTGCAGCGGATCACGGGTTCGCGCTGGGTGTGCAACGCGTCGATGGTCACGGTCACGCCGGTAAGGTCGTAAGGGGTCAACAGGGTGGCGAATCAGGTGATTTCGTTGGTCTTGTCCGGCACCCTTCCACCCCCGGCATCCGCCGGACGCGACAGCCAACAGCACGTCAGACCAGATGCCGACGAGCAGGCTGTATCGCCTCACGCAGCATTCGCGCCGCAAACACAACGAATACCGCTGACCAGCACGGATGTGGCCTGGGCTGCTGATCAGACGTCCGGTCCGACGGGTTCGGCGGCGCCTTCGCGGTGCTTGCGGAGTTCCCGGTACAGCGTGGAGCGGCTCACCCCGAGTTCGGCGGCGACCTGCTCGGGGATCGCGCCGTCCTTGATCCACTGGGCAGCTCCGGCACGGGTGGTCGCGTTGAGCTTCGCCGGACGCCCGGGTCAGCAGCGCCGCAAGGCTGTCCTCGCCGTCCTGGCCTAGCGGGATGTCCGGCACCATCCGTCCCGCCCACGGGTGTCCGGGGTCTCCGGAGGCGGGGTAACGGGTGCCGACAGCGGTGATCGCCTCGGCCAACGGCCCGGCCGTGTCCCCGGACTCGGCCAGCTCGGCGGAGCACGCCTCTCTTGGGGATCCCCGGCCTTGCCGACTCGCCGCGAGAACCAGCGGCGCCGCTCAACCACAGGCGTGATCGCTCCACTGGAACGGCACCCCACGCCCCAGGCTGTCGTGGAACCCGGGTGTCACGCCTCCCGCACGCTGACGGCGGCCCGGTGATGACGGGGCGCCTCGATCTCGTCGATCAGTGCGATCGCCAGGTCCGCGTACGTAATCCGGCTGGCCGGGTCGCCATGCTCAGCGATCCGATACCGGCCAGTGCGCGTGCCCTCATGGTCGAAGTCGCCTGCCGGGGCCACGTACGCCCAGTCCAGGTCACACCTCCGCAGCTCGTCGAGGCCCGCCGCGTGGCCGAGAGAGAACGAGCGGTACTCGTTCGGGTAGCCGGGCTCGTCCATCAGGGGAGCGCCGGACGCACCAGGCATGATCGATGCGAGCCCGACCACCACGAGGCGGTGCACGCCCGCGTTGGCCAGCCCGGTGGTCAGGGCGCGAGACGACGCGGTGAAGAACTCCTGTGGTGGCACGGACAGGTCCGCGGCGGCACTGACAGCGGCGTGATGCGCGGCAGCCGCATGCTCGATGCTCGCCGTGTCCGTGACGTCGCCCGCCACGACCCGCACGTCGGTCAGGTCGTTGTGGCCCGCGGGGTCGCGCACCACGGCGGTGACCTGGTGCCCGCGTCGGTGCGCCTCCGCGACAGCCTGCCGCCCGGCCCGGCCACCGGCACCGAAGACCACAATGTTCATGACGTACCGCCTCTCACCAGGGCCGGAGCACGTACCCCGGCCAGTTCTCGGACGATACCGAGGCCCCCGGTTACCACTCGGATACCGGCTAGGGTGAGGCCATGAGGGAACCGTTGCCCGCCGACATGTTCGACGAACTGTGCCCGTCCTCACTCAATCCGATCCGATTCGGCGACAAGTGGGCAGCGCTCATCATCCGCTGTCTCGAACATGGGCCGCGCCGGTTCTCCGAGCTGCGCGTGCCGCTGAGCCGCGTCACTCCCAAGGTCCTGACCCAGTCGCTGCGGTCCCTCGAACGAGATGGTCTGGTCAAGCGCACCGTCTACGCCGAGGCCACCCCGCATGTCGAGTACGAACTGACGCCGCTGGGCCGCAGCATGCTCCAACCGATAGCGGTCGCTTGCGCCTGGGCGGAGAAACACTGGGACGAACTGCTTGACGCCCGGGAGTCGTACGACCAAGCCACCCGCCTTGACCGCACCGGATAACGAGGCGACCGCTGGTCCTGCGCTACAGAGGATTCAGACTCCTCCGCCGGGGTGCAGCGCCAGTATTCCGGCACCGCCGGCCCGGTCACCCTGGGAAAGCCCCGGGTGACCGGGCCGGACCGCGCGCCGTACCGCGCCGACCGCCGCGTCGGCGGCGGATCGTGGAGGAGCGAGCGCTACCTCGCCGACCGCTGCCGCGGGTCGAGCCCGAACTTCGCGGTCAGCACCTCCCCGAGTGACTCCAGCACGCTCGTGTCCCGAAGCATGTCCTCGTGGGCGACGCCCGTCGGATGTTCCTCGACACGCCCGTCCAGATACGGGTCCCACATGTCGAGGGAGACGTCCATGCTCTCGTTGTGCGTACCCGTGAAGAACACGACATCGCCACGGAAGAGGGTGGGAACGTACCGCTGCATCAGCAGGATGTTGTTGATGTAGACCTCGAAGCGATCGCGAATCTCCTCGTCGCGCAACTGCGCGACCGGACCGCCCTCGGCGCGCACACTTTCCAGGTAGCGCGAGAAGACCGGCTCGATGCCGCCTTCCAGCTCGGCCTCGTCGACGTCGACCCCGGCGGAGCGGAAGTTGCGCGCCATCAGCCGGTATCTGTCGTCCTTCGGCTTCTCCTGGTCGTTGGGGTAAGCGTCGACGAGCACGAGCAGGTCGACGCTCTCGCCGCTCTCCTGCAGCAGTGTCGCGACGGCATAGGCGATCTGACCGCCGAACGACCAGCCCAGCAGCCGATAGGGACCGGACGGCTGAACCCTGCGGATCTCGGCGAGATAGTCGGCGGCCATCTCCTCCATGGTCGCCGGGAAGCTGCCGCCCGCGGACGGCCTGCGCGCCTGCAGGCCGTACACGGGCAGGTCGGGCGACAAGTGCTTCAGCAGCCCGCCGTAACACCAGCTCAAGCCCGAACCCGGGTGCAGGCAGAACAACGGCGGTTGCGTACCTCTCGCGCGCAATGGCAGCAACGTGGCGAAGGCGTCCGTGGCGTGACCGGTCAGCAGCTGTGCGCAGAGCCCGGCGGGAGTCGGCGACTCGAAGATGTCGCGGACGGTCAGTTCCACCCCCAGCGTCGACTCGATCCGGCGCAGCAACCGGATCGCGAGCATCGAATGGCCGCCGAGCCGGAAGAAGTCGTCATCGACCCCGACCCCTTCGACGCCGAGCACCTCGCCGAACAGCTCGCACAGCAACTCCTCCTGCGGACTGCGGGCCGGCGTCGCTGCGCTCGTCGACACCATTGTGGGCTCGGGCAGCGCCCGGCGGTCGAGCTTTCCGTTGGCGGTCAAGGGGAGTTCGTCGAGGAAAACCACGCCGGACGGCACCATGTAGGACGGCAGCCGGCCGGCGACGTGCTCGCGCAGGGCTGCCGCGTCTCCCTGCTGCCCGAGCGCCGGCACCACGTACGCGACCAGCCGGGCCTCGGGCCCGGACGGCGCCGGCACGGCGCACCGGGCGACGCTGTCGTGCGCCAGCAGCGTGGTCTCGATCTCGCCGAGCTCGACGCGGAAACCTCGCAGTTTGATCTGGTTGTCGGAGCGGCCGTGGTAGCTCAGCGTTCCGTCCCGCCGCCACTCCACGACGTCACCGGTGCGGTACATCCGGCTGCCCGGCGGGCCGAACGGGTCTGGGACGAAGCGTTCCGAGGTGAGTGGCGGGCGACCGAGGTAGCCGCGCGCGACGCCGGCGCCTGCCAGGTACAGCTCGCCCGCGACCCCGACCGGCACCGGCGTCAACCGGTCGTCGAGGACGTAGACCCGGGTATTGGTCACGGGCGTGCCGATGGGGGCGGTGTCCGGCCAGTCCGTCACCGCATCGGGCAGGACGCAGCCGGTGGCCACGTGGGTCTCTGTCGGACCGTAGTTGTTGTACAGGCGGCGATCCGGCTGCTGGGCGAAGAACGCGCGGACGTCGCTGCTCACCGTCAACGCCTCGCCGGCCTGCACGACCGTCCTCAGTTCGGGCAGTTCGACATTCTCCTCGAGCGCGGCCGAGGCCAGCGAGTCGATCACCAGCTTCGGTGCGAAGAGCTCCCGCACCCGGTGGTCGTGGAGCCAGCGCGCCAACGCAAGCGGGTCGCGGCGCACGTCCTGGGGGCACATCACGAGCGTCTTGCCGTACAGCAGCGTACCCACGACCTCCTGGACCGACACGTCGAACGTGGACGCCGTGAACTGCGCGGTGCGCGTACCGGGTACCGCACCGAACACCGTGCGGTGCCAGCGCGCCAGGTTGAGCACGCCCCTGGCGGGCATGACGACGCCCTTCGGCCGGCCGGTCGAACCCGACGTGTACAGCACGTAGGCCGGGTGTTCCGGCACCATGCGCCGCACTCCGTCCTCGACGCCGAGGTCGTGGTCCGGCAGCGCGGACAACGCACGGACCACGTCCGGCTCGTCCAGGGCGACCAGCGGCGCCTCTCCCGTGGGGACACGCTCGGCGAGGGCGTCGACCGTGACGGTCAGCGTCGGGCGGGCCTCGCCCACGGTCCGGGCGTTGCGTTCCACCGGGTGGTCCGGGTCGAGCGGCAGATACGCGGCGCCGGCCTTCCAACTCGCCAGGATCGCGACGGGCAGCAGTTCGGTGCGGCCCACGGCCACGCCGACGACGCTTTCGGGGCCGACGCCGTGCTGGAGCAGCAGCCGGGCCAGCCGGTTCGCGCGGGAGTTCAGCTCCGCATAGGACAACGCGACGTCGCCGCTGATCAGCGCCTCGGCCGCCGGAGCCGTACGGACCCGCTCCTCGAACATCTCCGCGAGAGTCTGCCGGGACTCGTCGGCGGCGGTGTGGTTCCACTCCACGAGCAGCGTTTTGCGCTGCCGCTCGTCGAGGACGTCGAGTCGGCTGAGCGGACGCTTCGGTGACCGCACGATGTCCGCGAGGAGCCTGGACAATCCGCCGACGAGGGCTTCCACGGTCTCCCTGTCGAACAGGTCCGCGCTGTACTCGATGCCCCCCGCGATGCCGCGCGGGCTTCCGTCCTCCGCCCGGCGTTCGGTCAGCCCGAACAACAGGTCGAACTTGGATGCTCCGGATCCGGCCCGCTCGGGTGTCAAGGTGAGTCCTGCCGGCACCACCACGTCCTGGTCCATGTCCGCGTGCAGGTCGGCGATGTTGTTGAACGTGAGCATCGTCTGGAAGACCGGATGCCTGGACAGCGACCGGGGCGGGTTCAGCTCCTCGACCAGACGCTCGAACGGCACGTCCTGGTTCCGGTACGCGGCCAGGTCGGTCACCCGCACCCGGCGCAGCAGTTCGGTGAAGGTGGGGTCGCCCGAGAGGTCGGTGCGCAGGACCAGTGTGTTGACGAAGAACCCGATGAGGTCGGTGAGCGCCTCGTCCGTGCGCCCCGCGATCGGGGTCCCGATCGGGATGTCCGTCCCGGCCCCGAACCGCGACAGCAGCGTCGCCAGAGCCGCGTGCATCACCATGAACACGCTGCAGCCGCTCCGCTGGGCGATCTTCACGATGCCGGCGTGCACGTCCGCGGGGATGTCCACCGGCACCCTGCCGCCGCGGTTCGTGCCGTGGACGGGCCGCGGACGGTCGAACGGCAGCGACAACTCGTCAGGAATGCCGTCCAACTGGTCCATCCAGTAGCGGATCTGCTCGGAGAGCACGCTGTGCGCGTCGTTCTCGGAGCCCAGAACCGCGCGCTGCCACAGCGTGTAGTCCGCGTACTGAACGGGCAGAGGCGGCCAGGTCGGCTCGTTCCCCTCCAGCCGCGCACAGTACGCCGACGTCACGTCCCGCAGGAACGGTCGCATTGACCAGCCGTCCCCCGCGATGTGGTGCAGCAGCAGGAGGAGCACGGACTCGGTCTCGTGCAGCCGCAGCAGCCAACCCCGCAGCGGTGGTTCCTGCGCGAGATCGAATGCGTGGCGCGCGGCCTCGGCGAGCGCCTCGTCGAGGCATTGCTCGTCGATGTCCGACACCGTCAGTTCCGGAACGGTCTTTCCGGGCGGCAGCACGATCTGGACTGCCCCGGCGTCGTCCTCGGCGAAGACGGTGCGCAACGCCTCGTGGCGGACGGACACGTCGGCGAGGGCGGCGCGCAGGGCGTCGGCTTCCACCGGGCCGTGCATCCGCACAGCCAACGGAATGTTGTACGTCGGACTCGGCCCCTCGAACCGGTGGATGAACCACAGCCGTTGCTGCGCGTACGACACCGGCAGTCGCTCGGGGCGGGGAACGGCCTGGACCAGAGGTGCGCGCGCCGGGCCGGATCGTTCCAGCTCCTTGCCGAGCCCCGCCACCGTGGGTGACTCGAACAGTGCCCGGACCGACAGCTCGACGTCGAGCACCCGGCGGATCCGGCTGATCAACCGGGTGGCGAGCAGAGAGTGCCCGCCCAGGTCGAAGAAACTGTCGTCCACACCGACCGCGGGAACACCGAGGACCTCGGAGAACAGCTCGCAGAGAATTTCCTCCTGCGGGGTGCGGGGGGCTCGGATGGCGGTGTGGTGTCGCAGTTCGGGTTCGGGCAGTGCGGTTCGGTCGATTTTGCCGTTGGGGCTGAGCGGGAGCTCGTCGAGCGTGACGACGGCGGCGGGGATCATGTAGTCCGGCAGGCGGGTGCGCAAGTAGCCGCGGACGTCCGGATCGGCATCGTCGGCACCGCACACCACGTAGGCCACCAGTTGGCGGCTGCCGGGGCGGTCTTCTCGGGGTATCACCACGGCCTGTGCTATTCCGGGGTGCTGGGCCAGCGCGGTCTCGATCTCACCGAGTTCGATACGGAAACCGCGTATCTTGACCTGGTCGTCCGCACGGCTGACGTACACCAGCTCGCCGTCGCGGGTCCAGCGGACCAGGTCTCCGGTGCGGTACATCCGTGTGCCCGGGCCACCGAAGGGGTCGGCGATGAAGCGTTCCGCGGTCAGCCCGGCACGGTTCCAGTATCCGCGGGCCACCCCGGCCCCGGCGATGTACAGCTCCCCGGTCACTCCGGGCGGCACCGGCGCCAGACTCGCGTCCAGCACATACACCCGGGAGTTGGACACCGGTCCGCCGATGCCCGGTGCCTGGATGTCGCCGCCGGCGTCGCGCCACATCGTCGCGTACACCGTCGCCTCGGTCGGCCCGTAGCAGTTGTACACCCGAGCCCGTGGCGCGGCCTTGCGCATCGTTCCCAGCGCCGAGGCCGTGAACGCCTCCCCCGCCAGCACCACCGTGCCGACGTCCCATTCCGCGTCGAGGCTGGTCGCCACGTTCGTCATCGCCGACGGCACACCACTGACCAGACTCGCACCCTCGGTGACACCGGAATCCATCAGCGACAGCAAGTTCTCGACCAGACGCACACCACCACCGCATGTCAACGGCGAGAACAACTCGAACACCGACACATCGAAGCTCATCGACGTCGACACCACGACCGTCGACAAACCCTCGCGCCCGAACTCCCGATGCGCCCACCCCACCAAATTCGCCACACTCGACCGGGACACGACCACGCCCTTGGGCCGTCCCGTCGACCCGGACGTGTAGATCGCGTACGCCGCACACGAACCCGGCACCCGCAGCGCGGTGTCGGAGGAGTCCTGCCGGGCGCTCTCCTCCACCACCGCCGTGTCGTCCAGCACGAGCGACGATGCGTCCGGCGGCAGCATCCCTGCCAAGTCCCGGGTGGTCACCGTGACCGCGGGCCCGGCATCGGCCAGGACGTAACCGATGCGCTCCGCGGGGTAGTCCGGGTCGATCGGTACATACGCCCCGCCGGCCTTCCACACCGCCAGCAGCGTCACCACCAGGTCCACCCCACGGGGCAGGAGCACCCCGACGAACGACTCGGCCCCCACACCACGCCCGGCCAGCACTCGGGCCAGACGATTCGCCCGCGCATTCAACTCCGCATACGAAACCTCTTCGTCCCCGCACACCACCGCAATCGCGTCGGGCGTCTCCCCGACCTGCCGCTCGAACCATTCCAGCACCGTTCCCGGCCTGATCTCCGCCGCGGTGTCGTTCCACTCCTCGATGACGCGGTGCCGTTCCCCGGCGTCGAGCAGGTCCAGGCGCCCGGCCGACCGGTCGGGGGTGATCGCGATGCCCGTGAGGATGGCGACGAGCCGCCTCATCGTCGCGGCCGCTTGTTCACCATCGAGCACACCCGACCGGAAACCCAGCCGCAGACCCAATTCCTGCGCCGGCTCGACGATCAGGGTGAGCGCGTAATGCGTCGCGTCCCGCACACCGGCGTTACGCACCCGGACCGGCTCGGCCTCGTGGGACTCGGCTCCCGAGTCCGTGACGTGGTCGGCGCTCACCGGATAGTTCTCGAAAACGGTGGCGGTGTCGAAAAGTTCGCCGTGCCCGGCCCAGCGCTGGATGTCGGTCAATCCGACGTGGTGGTGGTCGACCAACCGGGACTGCTCCCGCTGCACCCGCACCACCAGGTCCCGCAACGATTCCGCCGGGTTCACGGTCACCCGCACCGGGATGGTGTTGATGAACAGCCCCACCATCGACTCCACACCCGGCAGATTGGCCGGGCGGCCCGACACCGTCGCGCCGAACACCACATCGTGACGACCGGTCGTCCACGACAGCACCAGCGCCCACGCCGCCTGCACCACCGTGCTCAGCGTGACGCCCCACTCCCGCGCACACCGGCCGAGCGCCTGCGTCGTCCCGCTGTCCACCGACACGCGCATCTGCTCCGGAACCACCGCTTCCCGGGCATTCGGCCCCACCAGCGTCGGCCCCTCCAGCTCTGCCAGGGCACTGCGCCACGCGCGCTCGGACTCAGCCCGGTCGCGTTCGGACAGCCACCGCAGGTAGTCGCGGTACGGGCGCACCCGGGGCAGTCCCCGGTCGTCGCCGCCCTGCCGGTACAGCACCAGCAACTCGCGCAGCAGCACGGGGGTCGACCAGCCGTCCCACAGAATGTGGTGGTGGGCGATCGCGAACCGGTAGCGATCACGGCAGAGGCGGATCAGCATGAACCGCACCAGGGGCGGACGCCGCATGTCGAACCGCGCCCACCGGTCCGCCTCCACCAGTTTCGTGGCGGCCGCCTCGACGTCGTCCGCGTCCGAGACGTCCTCGTCGCGCCACGGCACCGGCACCGACCGCGCCACCACCTGAACCGGCTGTGAAAGGCCCTCGTATCGGAATCCGACTCGAAGATTCCCATGCCGCTGAAGCAGAGCCTCCGCCGCCGCCTTCAACCGGTCCCGGTCGATCTCGCCCTCGAGGTCGAACGTGATCTGCACCGTGTAGATGTCGACGTCGTTCTCGTCGTAAACGCTGTGGAAGAGAATCCCTTCCTGCAACGGCGACAGAGGAAGAATCTCTTCGATGTTGCGTTTCTGCGTGCTCATTCGAAGGTCTCCCATTCGTCGTCGAGCAGGTCGATTTCTTCTTGACTCAGTGAGGTGAGTGCGGCGTCGGTGGGGGTGAGTCCGCCGGCGCCAGGATCGGTGGTGTGCCGGGCGATGCCGGCGAGTGCCTCGGCCCACAGATCGGCCAGCTCGCGCACCGCCTTGTCCTCGAGCAGGCGGAACGCCCACGACCAGGTCGCCCGCAGCACCAGACCGCCGGCCCGGTCCTGCTGCGCCACCGCGTTGACCTCCAGAACATGCCCCAGCGGCGTCCGCTCCGACTGCCCGGCCACACCGGCGGCCAGCACACCCCAGTCACCACCGGACTCCTCACCCGACCCGACCGTGAACCGGCCCAGATAGTTGAACCCGATCTGGGGCGGCGGACACCCGCGCAGCGTGGCGGCGGTGTCCGGGTTGAGGTAGCGGAGCATGCCGTAGCCGGCCCCACGGCCGGGCGTGGCACGCAGCTGTTCCTTGACCCGCTTGATCGCCGCACCGACCACCGGGCCACCGGCGACCACCTCGTTCCATGATGCGGGACCGGCGTCCACCCGGACGGGATACATCGAGGTGAACCAGCCCACCGTGCGCGACAGGTCCGCACCCGGCAGCAGTTCCTCGTCGCGGCCGTGACCCTCCAGATCGAGCACCCAGCCGTCCCCGCCGCCCCGGGATGTCCACCGTGACAGGGCCAGCGCAAGGCCCGCCAGCAGCACGTCGTCGATGCCCGCGTTGAACAGACCCGCGGTCCGGGCCAGCACGACCTGGGACACCTCCGGCGACAGCGCCATCGCGTATGAACCCGCGGTCCCGTGCATGTCCCGGGCAGGGTCGAGTTCGCCGTCAGCGACCGGAGTCCGCTCCGCCAGCACCGACCGCCACCACGGCAGTTCTGCCGCCCGCTCGGAAGTAAGGGCCTGTCGCGCCACCTGTGACGACCAGCGCCGCACCGACGTGCCCACGGGCGCCAGCACCCCACCCGATCCGGCGCAGGCCACCGCCTCCGCCAGGTCCGGCAGCAGCACCCGCCAGGACACCCCGTCCACCACCAGGTGATGCGCCACGATCACCAGCGCCCCCGACTCGGACGGCCCACGATCCAGCCAGACCAGCTGGACCATGGCCCCCGCCATGGGATCGAGCGCCTCCCTGGCCCGCACCGCCTCCTGCTCCACCAGCGCACGCCACCGCTCCTCGCCCACACACCCCGCGGCGTCCACCCGGACCAGACACCCGCCGGCCGGCACACCACCGACCGGCAGCACCTCGACCTGCACCGGCGCGGCCGACGCGTCCACCACCCGCGACCGCAACGCGTCATGGTGATCCAGCACCGCCTGCAGCCCGGCGGACAGTGCCGCCTCACTCAGCCCGGCCGGCGTCTGCACCACCTGCGACTGGTTGAAGCCGCGCCACTCGCCGCCCCGCTCCGCCAGCCACGACACGATCGGCAGCCCCGCGAACGCCCCCACCGGCTCGTCGACCACACCGGCGTCACGGTCCTGACCGGACCAGTCCGCCACCTGCGCCAGCCCGGCCACACTCTGGTGCTCGAACACCTCCCGCACCGACAGCACCGCACCCGCCCGGCGCGCACGCGACACCAGCTGGATCGACAGGATGCTGTCCCCGCCGAGCTCGAAGAATCCGTCGTCGATGCCTACCTCGTCGACGCCGAGTACCTCGGCGAACAGCCCGCAGAGGATCTCCTCCCGGGGCCCGCGAGGGCGGCGGCCCGTCACTGTCTGGTCCTGCGCGGGCGCGGGCAATGCCTTCCGGTCGAGCTTGCCGTTCGAAGTCAGCGGCAGGCCCTCGATCGTGACCTGAGCCGCGGGAATCATATGGCCCGG
>NZ_JBIRGM010000029.1:0-49884 GCF_044328025.1 Streptomyces sp. NPDC018000 | reverse complement strand
AGGGGGGACCCTGTGGGAGAGTAGGACGCCGCCGAACTCCTTTTCGGGAAAGCCCCGTGCCCTTGTGGCACGGGGCTTTTCTGCGTTCACGAGGTCTTGCGTTACCCCTGTGTATCTGTCGGCGGTGGCTGAGTGTAAGGTCGGGGGGCATCATCGGCACGTTCTTCACACAGGAGGCCCCCGGGTGGAGGTCCAGGAGACTCGGGTTCAGACGGACCGGGTACTCACCATCCCCAACATCCTCAGCATGGCTCGCCTTGTCGGGGTTCCGCTCTTCCTGTGGTTGATTCTTCGCCCTGTGTTCGGCGGCCCCCAAAGCGATGGCTGGGCCCTGCTGGTGCTGATGTTCAGCGGCATCAGCGACTACCTCGACGGTAAGCTCGCCCGCCGGTGGAACCAGATCAGCAGCCTCGGTCGGCTCCTGGACCCTGCCGCAGACCGCCTCTACATCCTCTCGACCCTCGTCGGCCTGACCTGGCGGGAGATCCTGCCGCTCTGGCTCACCGCAGCACTTCTGGCCCGCGAGCTGATGCTCCTCGTGATGGTGGGAATCCTTCGCCGTCACGGCTATCCGCCGCCCCAGGTGAACTTTCTGGGGAAGGCTGCCACGTTCAACTTGATGTACGCGTTCCCCTTGTTGCTGCTCAGCGACGGAAGTGGTTGGCTTGCATCGCTGGCCGCTGTTTTCGGATGGGCGTTCGCAGGTTGGGGTACAACGCTCTATTGGTGGGCAGGGATCCTCTACGTCGTTCAGGTCCGCCGGCTCGTCAAGGCGGATGTAGCAGCCGATTGAGCTCGTTGATGCGGGTGCCGTGCAGTGTGGCCGGCCCGCCGCTGATGACCCGGATGGTGCCCTGACGGGCAAAGTCGGCCAGACCGTCGTCTCTGCAAGGAGGACGTTTCCGACATGAAGGCCGTCGTGATGGCTGGCGGCGAAGGCACTCGCCTTCGCCCCATGACCTCAAGCATGCCCAAGCCGCTTCTGCCCGTCGCTAATCGGCCGATCATGGAGCATGTGCTTCGGTTGCTCAAGCGGCACGGGCTCAACGAGACGGTCGTAACGGTCCAGTTTCTCGCCTCGTTGGTCAAGAACTACTTCGGGGACGGCGAAGAGCTCGGGATGGAGCTCAGCTATGCCAATGAAGAGAAACCGCTCGGCACCGCGGGAAGCGTGAAGAATGCCGAGGAAGCGCTGAAGGACGAAACCTTCCTCGTCATTTCTGGTGACGCGCTCACCGACTTCGATCTCACCGACCTCATCGCCTTCCACAAGGAAAAGGGCGGGCTGGTGACTGTGTGCCTGACCCGCGTGCCGAATCCCCTGGAATTCGGCATCACCATTGTGGACGA
The DNA here is from genome assembly GCF_044328025.1 of Streptomyces sp. NPDC018000. Taxonomy (NCBI): domain Bacteria; kingdom Bacillati; phylum Actinomycetota; class Actinomycetes; order Kitasatosporales; family Streptomycetaceae; genus Streptomyces; species Streptomyces sp. NPDC018000. The sequence continues at coordinate 48,534 of NZ_JBIRGM010000029.1, read as the reverse complement.
GGCGGGACAGGTCGAGCGTTTCCTGGAGAAGCCCACCTGGGGCCAAGTCTTCTCGGATACCGTCAATACGGGCATCTATGTCATGGAGCCCGAGGTGTTCGACTATGTCGAGGCCGATGTCTCGGTGGACTGGTCCGGTGACGTCTTCCCGCAGCTCATGAAGGAAGGCAAGCCCATCTACGGCTATGTCGCCGAGGGGTACTGGGAGGATGTGGGTACCCACGAGAGCTATGTGAAGGCCCAAGCGGACGTTCTTGAGCGCAAGGTCGAGGTCGAGATCGACGGCTTCGAGATCTCGCCCGGCGTATGGGTCGCCGAAGGCGCTGAAGTACATCCCGACGCGGTACTGCGAGGCCCCCTCTACATCGGGGACTACGCGAAAGTCGAAGCGGGAGTGGAGATTCGCGAGCATACGGTCATCGGGTCGAATGTTGTTGTCAAAAGCGGTGCATTCCTGCACAAGGCTGTGGTGCACGACAATGTCTACATCGGCCAGCACAGCAATTTGCGCGGATGCGTGATCGGGAAGAACACCGACGTCATGCGGGCCGCCCGCATCGAGGACGGCGCGGTCATCGGGGACGAGTGCCTGATCGGTGAAGAATCGATCATTCAGGGAAATGTTCGCGTCTACCCGTTCAAGACCATCGAAGCCGGAGCCTTCGTCAACACCTCCGTCATCTGGGAATCCCGCGGACAGGCTCACCTCTTCGGGGCCCGCGGTGTGTCCGGCATTCTCAACGTAGAGATCACGCCGGAGCTGGCGGTCCGGCTCGCCGGAGCCTATGCCACGACCCTCAAGAAGGGCTCGACGGTCACCACCGCCCGTGACCACTCCCGTGGCGCCCGTGCGCTGAAGAGAGCGGTGATCTCGGCGCTTCAGGCCAGCGCCATCGATGTCCGGGACCTGGAAAACGTACCGTTGCCCGTCGCACGCCAGCAGACCGCACGGGGCAGCGCCGGCGGGATCATGATCCGTACGTCCCCCGGTGTGTCCGACTCGGTCGACATCATGTTCTTCGACGAGCGGGGTGCGGATCTCTCCCAGGCGCGGCAACGGAAGCTGGACCGGGTCTACGCCCGTCAGGAATACCGCCGTGCCTTCCCGGGGGAGATCGGGGACCTGCACTTCCCATCCAGCGTCTTCGACTCGTACACCGGATCGCTGCTGCGGAACGTGGACACCACGGGGATTGCGGACGCGGGTCTCAAGGTTGTCGTCGATGCCTCCAACGGCAGTGCCGGGCTCGTCCTGCCCAGTCTGCTGGGCCGGCTCGGCGTGGACGCATTGACCATCAATCCCGGCCTCGACGAATCACGGCCCACCGAATCCGCCGATACCCGGCGCTCAGGACTGGTGCGGTTGGGCGAGATCGTCTCCTCGGCACGGGCCGCGTTCGGCGTGCGGTTCGATCCGGTCGGCGAGCGACTCTCCCTGGTCGACGAACGGGGCAGGATCGTGGAGGACGACCGGGCGCTCCTGGTGATGCTCGACCTTGTGGCGGCCGAGCGGCGCAGCGGGCGGGTGGCGCTGCCGGTGACCACGACGCGGGTCGCCGAGCAGGTCGCGGCGTACCACGGCACGCAGGTCGAATGGACGACGACATCGCCCGACGATCTGACGCGTGTGGGACGCGAGGAAGGCACCATCTTCGGTGGAGACGGCCGTGGTGGCTTCATCGTTCCCGAGTTCAGCAGCGTCTTCGACGGATCGGCTGCTTTCGTGAGACTCCTCGGGCTCGTTGCCAGGACCCAGCTGACTCTGAGCCAGATCGATGCCCGCATTCCCCGTGCCCACGTCCTACGCCGGGATCTGGCCACACCCTGGGCCGTCAAGGGCCTGGTCATGCGGCGGGTTGTGGAGGCCGCCGGCGACCGCAGCGTCGATACGACGGACGGTGTACGGGTCGTCGAGGCCGACGGGCGGTGGGTGATGGTCCTGCCGGACCCGGCCGAAGCGGTCACCCATTTGTGGGCTGAAGGTCCGGATGACAACTCCGCGCAGGCGCTGCTGGACGAATGGGCGGCGGTCGTGGAGACCGCAGGTCACTGAGGGTTCCACCGGTGTGCCTGGAAGCGTCCGGCCGCGCCGGCGGGCACACCGGTGGGGCCATTCGGCGGTAGCAGTGGCGACGTGCGACGATGTGCGGCATGTCGCAGCAACCCCCCGATCGGAGTACGGCCTCGCCTCCCGCACGCCCCGACGCGTCCATGTCGCTGTTGACCAATGTGATGGACCACAGCCTGGACGATGGATATGCCGAAGCGTCGGCGCGTCGCAAGACCGATGGGAGTGCGGGCATGCCTCGCACGCTCAAGTCGAAACTCGGCCTTGCCGCGTGTCTGGTGCTTGCTGCACTTGTGGTCACGCTCGGGGCCGCGCAGGCTCGTGTCTCCGCTCCGGTCCTCGCCAAGGAGCGCGAGGAGTTGATCGACCGCATCGACGCGGAGACGGCGGCCGCCGACACCCTTGAGTCGCAGGTCGACAAACTCAGGGACGACGTGGGAAGGCGCCAGCGCAAGGCGTTGGAGAAGCACGGGGGGGACCAGGGGGAGCTGGTGGCACTGCTCGCCGGGGCCACACCGGTGGAGGGGCCCGGCGTGAAACTTGTCGTCGACGACGCCGAGGACACCGACCAGGGTGGTGACGGGCCGAGGGGGACCAGCGGATTCGCCGACACCGGACGGGTCCGCGACCGGGACCTGCAACGGGTCGTCAACGGCCTCTGGCAGTCCGGTGCGGAGGCGATCGCGATCAACGGGCAGCGTCTGACGGCACTGTCGGCGATCCGCGCGGCCGGCGACGCCATACTGGTCGACAACAGACCGCTCGTGCCGCCGTACACGGTGCTGGCGGTGGGGAATGGGAAGCAGTTCAGCACCGCATTCCATGAGAGTGCTGACGGCCAGTATCTGCAGGCGCTCAAGGACACATTCGACATCCGGACGAGCATGTCCGTCCAGGAGAAGGTCAACCTCCCGGTCGCGCCGAGCCTGATCGTACGAACAGCAGAGCCTTATAAGGCCGCAGACACCGGCAGTGGTGCGGCAGACGCAGGGAAGGGCACATCGTGATCGCCGTACTGGGCCTCGTCGTGGGAGTGGTGGTCGGACTGTTGGTCCGACCCGAGGTGCCGGCGGTGGTCGAGCCCTATCTTCCGATCGCCGTCGTGGCTGCTCTCGACGCAGTCTTCGGAGGGCTGCGGGCCATGCTCGACGGCATCTTCGTCGACAAGGTCTTCGTTGTGTCGTTCCTGTCGAACGTCGTGGTGGCCGCACTGATCGTGTTCCTGGGCGACAAGCTGGGCGTCGGAGCGCAGCTCTCCACCGGTGTGGTGGTCGTGCTCGGGATCCGGATCTTCTCCAACGCCGCGGCCATCCGCCGGCACGTCTTCCAGGCCTGAGGTCGATGAACAACGAAGAACTTCCCAGCGACAAGGGGCACACCGGCGAGCAGCCGGCCGATGCCGCCAAAGAGCTCACCGGGCGTCAGCGGCTGGTCGCCGGACTCTGGCCGCCGCGGGTGACGCGGGCCCAACTCGTCGTCGCGCTTCTGCTGTTCGTCCTCGGTCTCGGGCTGGCCATTCAGGTGCGCTCCAACAGCGACAACAGCGCACTGCGGGGTGCCCGCCAGGAGGACCTGGTCCGCATTCTCGATGAGCTGGACGACCGTACTCAGCGCCTGGAGGACGAGAAGCAGCGCCTCGACGCTCAGCGTACGGAGTTGGAGAACAGCTCCGACCAGGCTGAGGAGGCGCGTAAGCAGACAGTGGAAAAGGAGCGGCAACTCGGTATTCTCGCGGGCACCGTGGCGGCACACGGGCCCGGGATCACGCTCACCGTCAATGACCCGGGAGACGGGATCAAGGCGGACATGCTGCTCGACGCGCTGCAGGAGTTGCGTGCGGCGGGTGCCGAAGCGATCGAGGTAAACGGAGTGAGAGTGGTGGCCAATACGTTCTTCTCCGGTGACGGGGGCAACGTCAAGGTGGACGGCCGTAAGATCACCGCGCCGTACGTTTTCAAGGTGATAGGCAAGCCCCAGGATCTGGAGACGGCGCTGAACATCCCTGGTGGTGTGGTGCAGACACTGGAGAAGGAGCAGGCCGCCGTGCATGTGGAGCAGGCCGACGACATCGTCGTGGACGTCTTGCGACCGGCGAAGCGGCCTGACTACGCTCGGTCGTCCTCCTCGTGAGGCCGCGGCACGGAGGGGCCGAAGGAGACGGGCAGGAGGTTGCGGGGGGTCGCCGCATCGTAATGGTGGTGCGTGGTGGAAACTGTCGAGTGGATACGGACGTTGTAAAGATGTCCGGGTCGGCAGGTGTGTTCGTTCAGGGTTCGTCCTGCCCCACGGGCGGGTCTATTTCGGTCAAGGGGAATCGCCCGTGAAGTTGTTTGGGAAGTTGTTCGGCAAGAGCGCTCGCGATGAAGCTGCCCGCCATCGCGCATCGCGTAATGGCCAGGCGGAGGAGCAGGGCTCGCAGCGCCCGCTCTTCCGCGATCAGATGTCCGGTTCGGGCAGTGATAATTCGGGCGCTTCCGGCGCGTCGTCTGTTGACCCCGCCGGTGCCGGCCGCATAGGTTCCGGAGAACCGTCAACCTCAAGTAAGGGTGGAGGGTTCACCCCCAGGCAGGAGGGTTCGTCCATGCCGGTCTGCACGAGGTGCGGGCATCGCAACGCCGAGGACAGTCGTTTCTGCTCCAACTGTGGTGCGCCGCTGAGGGGTGGAATTCCCGAGCGTGCCTCGGAGACGACCTCGACCATCTCCATCTCCGGACTTGAGGCGTACGACGCGGAGGCCACCGGGCAAACGCCCCTACCGTCCCTCTCGCCCGAGGCACAGGCCGCTGTCGACGCTCTTCCGCTCGGCTCGGCGCTCCTGGTGGTGCGACGTGGTCCGAACTCAGGCAGCCGCTTCCTGTTGGACGGTGAGCTGACCACGGCCGGCCGCCACCCGCAGAGCGACATCTTCCTCGACGACGTGACGGTGTCGAGGCGGCATGTGGAGTTTCGCAGGAGCCCCGACGGCAGCTTTACGGTCGGGGACGTGGGCAGCCTGAACGGTACCTACGTCAACCGCGAGCGTATCGACTCCGTCGCCCTGTCCAACGGCGACGAAGTGCAGATCGGCAAGTACCGGCTGGTCTTCTACGCGAGCCAGCGGGGCATCTGACCCGTCAGGGAAGGTCCATGCTGAGAACATCGACGGGCGGTGCCGGTCACGGCACCGCCTCCGCCGACGACCGCCCGATGAGCATCGGCACGGTGCTCCTGCAACTGCGGGACGAGTTTCCCGAGGTCACGATCTCCAAGATTCGCTTCCTGGAGGCCGAAGGTCTCGTCGAGCCGCAGCGGACCCCCTCCGGCTATCGCAAGTTCCGTGGGGCCGACGTGGAGCGGCTCGCTCAGGTGCTGCGTATGCAGCGGGACCACTACCTTCCTCTGAAGGTCATCCGGGAGCATCTGGATGCCCTCGCCCGCGGTGAACAGTCCACCCTGCCGTCCGAGGGCGGCCCGCGGGACCTGACCGACGGCGGCTGGGACGCCCACCCCGGACGGGCGACCGCGGCCCGTATCGGCCGCGCCGAGCTGCTTGCGGCCGCCGAGGTTGCCGAGAGTGACCTGGATGAGTGGGAGTCGTACGGCCTGGTCGCTCCGGCCGTCGAGGGCGGTTATGACGCGGAAATGGTCACGGTGGCCAAGCTTGTGGCGGATCTGGGGCGATTCGGTCTGGAGCCGCGTCACCTGCGTGCCATTCGGGCAGCTGCGGACCGTGAGGCGGGACTCATCGAGCAGGTGATCGCGCCTCTGCGTCGGCACCGGAATCCGCAGACCAGGGCACATGCGGAGGCCACCGCGAGGGAGCTCGCAGAGTTGTCTGTACGGCTTCATTCGTCATTTGTGCAGACCGCTCTGCGGGTCCGGCTCCACTGATCACGTCGGTGCCCGACTACCCAAACCTGCCGCGCACGTCCTAGGGTTGCTGTGTGAACGAGCTCGACGTTGTGGGTGTCCGGGTGGAAATGCCCTCCAACCAACCGATCGTGCTCCTGCGTGAAGTGGGAGGCGACCGGTACCTCCCCATCTGGATCGGTCCTGGTGAGGCGACCGCGATCGCTTTCGCCCAGCAGGGCATGGCTCCGGCCAGGCCGCTGACCCATGATCTCTTCAAGGATGTGCTCGAGGCCGTCGGCCAGGAGCTCACCGAGGTCCGTATCACGGACCTGCGTGAAGGGGTCTTCTACGCGGAGCTGGTCTTCGCCAGCGGGATCGAGGTGAGCGCCCGGCCGTCCGACGCCATAGCGCTCGCACTGCGCACCGGAACGCCGATTTACGGCAGTGACGGGGTGCTCGACGATGCCGGTATCGCCATCCCGGACGAGCAGGAGGACGAGGTGGAGAAGTTCCGCGAGTTCCTCGACCAGATCTCACCGGAGGACTTCGGTACCAACAGTCAGTAACCGTTCTACGGGGTCGCATTCAGCGCATCCGACAAGCCTTTCCCGCTCGAGAGACACGGGAAACCACCCTCAGGGTGATTATCACTCGGCGTGCCGAGTGTGGCGATCGTTGACGCACCCCGAGTGACTGCCTACCTTCGAGATGGCAGGTCAAGGACGGAGGTCGGCGTGAGAAGCAGCGGCGACGGTACGGCAGTGGGTGGGCCGTATCCGCACCAGGGGAGTACAGCCGGCCGCACCATCAGGCAACCGGTTGAACCGGCAGCGGTGGCGGGGGGCGGCGTGGCATCGGCCAGCGACATCGGCTATCGCGGGCCGACAGCTTGCGCGGCTGCGGGGATCACCTATCGGCAGCTCGACTACTGGGCGCGTACGGGGCTGGTCGAGCCGAGCGTGCGTCCGGCATACGGCTCGGGCACACAGCGGCTCTACAGCTTCCGGGACGTCGTCCTGCTGAAGATCGTGAAGCGCTTCCTGGACACGGGCGTCGCTTTGCAGAACATCCGCACCACGGTCCAGCATCTACGGGCCCGAGGTTTCCAGGATCTTGAGCGGATGACGCTGATGAGCGACGGGGCGACGGTCTACGAGTGCTCCTCGCCCGACGAAGTCGTCGATCTGCTCCAGGGCGGCCAGGGGGTCTTCGGTATCGCCGTGGGTGTGGTGTGGCAGGACGTCGACGCGGCGCTGTCACAGCTGCACGGTGAGCGGGTGGACACCGGCGAGACGCTGGTCGGGAACAACCCCACCGATGAGCTCGCGCGTCGGCGCAACCGCGCCGGCTGACCCGGCCCGGGATTCGGGCGCGGCAATTGTCAGTGCCGTAGGGCAGCATCGATTGATGTGAGAGCCGCGCCCACCATCCTGCATCTGGACATGGATGCCTTCTACGCCGCTGCCGAGCAGGCGGCGAAGCCCAGCCTGCGCGGCAAACCGGTCGTGGTGGGCGGGCTGGGGCCGCGTGGAGTCGTCGCCACCGCGTCGTACGAGGCACGGCGCTTCGGGGTGCACTCGGCGATGCCCACGGCGCAGGCGCGGCGGCTGGCCCCCAACGCGGCCTATCTGGTGCCCCGTTTCCTGCTGTACCGGACGGTCAGCGACCAGGTGATGGAACTGCTGGGGCGGCTCTCCCCGCTGGTGGAGCCGCTCAGCCTGGACGAAGCATTTGTCGACCTGGAAGCCGGTGGGACGGCCGATGACAGCGCCTCCGCGCTGGAGATCGGTGAGCAGTTGCGTACGGCCATCAAGGCGGTCACCGGACTCACCGGCTCGGTCGGGCTCGCCGGCTCCAAGATGCTGGCCAAGATCGCTTCGGAGGAGGCGAAACCGAACGGGCTGCTGCTCATAGAGCCCGGAACGGAACGTGAGCTGCTCGCGCCCATGTCGGTACGGATCCTTCCCGGCGTCGGACCCGCGACGGCGGACCATCTGCGCCGCGCCGGGATGACGACGGTCAATGACCTGGTCGAGGCGGGTGAGGCGGAGCTCGTACGGCTGCTGGGCAAGGCGCACGGCGGCTCGCTCCACCGCATGGCGTTCGGATACGACGACCGGCCCGTGGTTGCGGAGCGCGACGCGAAATCGGTGTCGGTCGAGGACACCTTCGACACCGACCTGCACGACCGGGTGCGGGTCAGGACGGAGGTGGAACGGCTGGCCGACCGATGTGTCGAGCGGTTGCGGGGCGCGGGGCGGTCCGGGCGGACGGTGGTGCTGAAGGTACGGCGGTACGACTTCTCCACGCTCACGAGGTCCGAGACGCTGCGTGGGCCCACGGACGACCCCACAGTGGTCCGGGAGGCCGCCGCACGGCTCCTGGAGGCCGTGGACACCACCGGAGGCGTACGGCTCCTGGGCGTGGGCGTCACGGGCCTGGCCGACTACACGCAGGAGGACCTCTTCGCCCAGGCCGCCGGGGAACAGGCCGCGACCGGGCAAACGGTCGAGGAGGAGACAGCGGCGGGGGACGACGGGGACCAGCTGGCGGACAGCGCACAGGAGGAGACCCCGGAGACCGCTGAACAACTCGCCGCACGGCGCTGGCCCGCCGGCCACGACGTGCGGCATGACACATACGGCCAGGGCTGGGTACAGGGCAGCGGAGTCGGCCGGGTCACCGTGCGGTTCGAGGAGCCAGGGTCGGCGCCCGGCCGGGTGCGTACGTTCCGGATCGACGATCCCGAGCTGCAGCCGGCCGATCCGCTGCCGCTGGTGCGGAACCCGGTGGACTACTCGTCCTGGCCGGCCAGTCTGCCGAAGTCCCTGTCTGGTCCGGTCTCCTCGGGCGGGGAGTCCAGACCGTAGTGACGGTAGAGCTGGAGTTCCTGTTCCGGCGAGAGATGGCGGCCGACGCCGAAGTCGGGCGCGTCCCTGATCAGTGCACGGTCGAAGGGGACGCGGAGCGAATCCTCCACGAATTCGCTGGGTTCCAGCGGGACGAACGCGTCCCGGCTGAACAGTCCGGTGCGAACGGCCGCCCACTCGGGCGCACCGGTCGCGTCGTCGAGGTACACCTCGTCCACGGTTCCGATCTTGGTGCCCTTGCGGTCGAACGCCTTGCGGCCGATCAGGCGGCGCGGGTCGATGTCGGTCTGCACGGTCCCTCCCACTGGTCGCGGCTACTCCACTAGCACTACAGAAGTGCAGATCCGGGGGGTTGGCCACTCGAGAATTGCGCCGTGAACCCCGCTGGTACGCTGGTTACGGCTGCTGACCCCGTGCGGGAGAGTCCTCCGGAGCGAATCCGAAGGCGCCGAAGGAGCAAATCCTCCCCGGAATCTCTCAGGCCCCCGTACCGCACGGACGAGGTCACTCTGGAAAGCAGGGCGGGTTCCGTGCGGCCGAGCGCCGGTACGGTTCCCTTCCTCACCGACGGTGAAAGCCGGTACGCCTCAGGGTGCGCCGGTGAAGCTCTCAGGTTGAGATGACAGAGGGGGAGGCCGTTCGGGCACCCGCGCCGTGGTGCCCCTCGCAGGTCGTGACAGACCAGGAGGCCTCCACCATGACCCCCCGTCGCACTCCGCTTTCCGAGCTGGAGCAGGGCATCCCCTTCGAACAGCGCCACATCGGACCCGATGCCGAGGCACAGGCGAAGATGCTCGCTCAGGTCGGCTACGGCTCGCTCGACGACCTGACTGCGGCCGCGGTGCCCGACGTCATCAAGAGCGCGGAGGCACTCCAGCTGCCGGCCGCCCGTACCGAGGCCGAGGTTCTCGCCGAACTGCGCGCCCTCGCCGACCGCAACCAGGTGCTGGCCCCGATGATCGGGCTCGGCTACTACGGCACCTTCACCCCGCCGGTGATCCTCCGCAACGTCATGGAGAACCCCGCCTGGTACACGGCCTACACGCCGTACCAGCCGGAGATCTCGCAGGGCCGCCTGGAGGCGCTCCTCAACTTCCAGACGATGGTCGCCGAGCTGACCGGGCTGCCCACCTCCGGTGCTTCGCTGCTCGACGAGGGCACCGCGGCCGCCGAGGCCATGGCGCTCTCGCGGCGCGTCGGCAAGGTCAAGAACGGTGTCTTCCTGGTCGCCGCCGACGCTCTGCCGCAGACGATCGCCGTCATCGAGACCCGTGCCGAGCCGACCGGTGTCGAGGTCGTCGTCGCCGACCTCTCCGACGGCATCCCGGCAGAGATCGCCGAGCGCGGTGTCTTCGGTGTCCTGCTGCAGTACCCGGGCGCCTCCGGGGCGGTACGGAACATCGGGCCCGTCATCGAGCAGGCCCACGAGCTCGGTGCGATCGTCACGGTCGCCGCCGATCTGCTGGCCCTGACCCTGCTCACCTCACCGGGCGACCTGGGTGCGGACATCGCCATCGGCACCACGCAGCGTTTCGGCGTGCCGATGGGCTTCGGCGGACCGCACGCCGGCTTCATGGCCGTACGCGAGAAGTTCGCCCGCAGCCTGCCGGGACGCCTCGTCGGCGTCTCCGTCGACGCGGACGGCAACAAGGCATACCGGTTGGCCCTGCAGACCCGCGAGCAGCACATCCGCCGCGAGAAGGCCACCAGCAACATCTGTACCGCTCAGGTGCTGCTCGCCGTCATGGCCGGGATGTATGCCGTCTACCACGGCCCGGACGGGTTGCGGACGATCGCTCGGCGCACCCACCGCTACGCGACCATCCTGGCCGAGGGCCTGCGCGCCTCCGGTATCGACGTCGTGACCGGCGCCTACTTCGACACCCTCACCGTGCGCGTCCCGGGGAAGGCCGCCGATGTCGTGGCCGCCGCCCGCGAGCGCGGTGTCAACCTGCGTCTCGTCGACGCCGATCTGGTGTCCCTCGCCTGCGACGAGACCACCACGCGTACGCAGATCGCCGCCGTCTGGGCCGCTTTCGGCGCCGACGGGGACATCGAGGCGCTGGACGCCGCGGCTGCCGACGCGCTGCCCGAGGGCCTGCTGCGGACCGACGAGATCCTCACCCACCCGGTCTTCCACCAGCACCGTTCCGAGACCGCGATGCTGCGCTACCTGCGCAAGCTCGCCGACCGGGACTATGCCCTGGACCGCGGCATGATCCCGCTCGGCTCCTGCACGATGAAGCTGAACGCGACCACCGAGATGGAGTCGATCACCTGGCCCGAGTTCGGCGCACTGCACCCCTTCGCGCCGGCCGAGCAGGCGCAGGGCTTCCTCACCCTCATCCGTGAGCTGGAGGAGCGCCTCGCCGAGGTCACCGGGTACGACGCGGTCTCGATCCAGCCGAACGCCGGATCGCAGGGCGAGTTCGCGGGCCTCCTGGCCGTGCGTGCGTACCACCGGGCCAACGGCGACGACCAGCGGACCATCTGCCTCATCCCGTCCTCCGCGCACGGCACGAACGCCGCCAGCGCCGTGATGGCCGGCATGAAGGTCGTCGTGGTCAAGACGGCCGACGATGGCGAGGTCGACATCGAGGACCTCCGCGCCAAGATCGAGAAGCACCGCGACGAGCTTGCCGTGCTCATGATCACCTACCCGTCGACGCACGGTGTGTTCGAGGAGCACGTCGCCGACATCTGTGCCGAGGTGCACGACGCCGGCGGTCAGGTGTACGTCGACGGTGCCAACCTCAACGCGCTGGTCGGCCTCGCCAAGCCGGGCCGGTTCGGCGGCGACGTCTCGCACCTCAACCTGCACAAGACCTTCTGCATCCCGCACGGCGGCGGCGGCCCCGGCGTCGGCCCGGTCGGTGTGCGTGCGCACCTCGCCCCGTACCTGCCGAACCACCCGCTGCAGCCCGCGGCGGGCCCGGAGACCGGTGTCGGACCGATCTCGGCCGCACCGTGGGGCTCGGCCGGCATTCTCCCCATCTCCTGGGCGTACGTACGTCTGATGGGCGGGGAGGGCCTGAAGCGTGCGACGCAGGTCGCCGTGCTCGCCGCCAACTACATCGCCAAGCGTCTCGAACCGCACTACCCGATCCTGTACAACGGCCCGGCCGGGCTCGTCGCGCACGAGTGCATCGTGGACTTGCGGCCGATCTCCAAGGCCACCGGCGTCAGCGTCGACGACATCGCCAAGCGTCTGATCGACTACGGCTTCCACTCGCCGACCATGTCGTTCCCGGTCGCCGGGACGCTGATGATCGAGCCGACCGAGAGCGAGAACCTCGCGGAGCTCGACCGCTTCTGCGACACGATGATCGCGATTCACGGCGAGGTCGAGAAGGTGGCCTCCGGCGAGTGGAGCGCGGACGACAACCCGCTGACCAATGCTCCGCACACCGCGGCGATGCTGGGTGGGGAGTGGGACCACGGATACAGTCGTGAGGTGGCGGTCTTCCCGGCCGGAGTCTCGGCCGCCGACAAGTACTGGCCGCCGGTGCGCCGAATCGATGGTGCCTTCGGTGACCGCAACCTCGTCTGTTCCTGCCCGCCGCTGGACGAGTACGACAACTGAGACATGAGTGGTAGGGCGTGACGCGGACATGCGTCGGGGCCGGTGCGGAGAGTCCTCCGGGCCGGCCCCAGTTCGTACCGGGGTCAGGCGGCCTTCATCACCCGGCCGGTCCCCAGGGGCCGGTGCGGGGCGATGATCTGCCCGTCCGGGAGCAGCTCACCGGTGTCCTCGAAGAACAGGACGCCGTTGCACAGCAGGCTCCAGCCCTGTTCCGGGTGGTGTGCCGTCAGGCGGGCGGCTTCCCGGTCGGCTGAGTCGGCGGTCGGGCATGGTGGCTGGTGCTGGCACATGGATGGGTTCTTTCGCTGCGTTGTGGTGAATGTCCTGCGGCTTGATGAGGTGTTCATGGCCGCTCCCCGTATCGATCGGTCCGGTCCCAGTGTTGCGCCACGAGCGTCAATCCGCAGGGATTTCGCAGCAGCACTTCTCCTTACTCCGAGGACGCGTCACCCGGCCGGACGGTTCACCGCAACCGCACTGTCCCTTCGGGTGGTTCGGGGCGGCCGGACCGGGCTAGTCCGGATGGGCGGGATGCGCGCCCCGCAGCACTGTGCCCCGCCACTGGAGAAGGTGGCGGGGCACAGTGCGGTGATGTGGGGTGCGGCCGTGGTCAGGCCGGTGATCCGAGCAACGGACCGGTGCCCGGGGTGATACGCAGCGTCATCACGCGGAGTAGATCGGCGACCCGATGCGGGCGATGCGCCGCGATGCCCGGAGGTGCGGGTGCCAGCGGTACCAGGAGATCGGCGGGGGCGAGCGTCCCGCCGGAGGCGTCGGCCTCGGTGTCGGTGTGCAGCCACAGCGCCAGCATGTAGAGCTCCGGAATGGACAGCAGCCGTGGCTGGTAGTGCGGTGTAACCGTCTCGGCCTGGCGCAGGGCGAGTTCGGTCGAGGCGATATACGGACCCTCGAAGAAGTGCGAGAAGGTCCAGCCCTCCGGGGTGAGGATGGTGTCCGCCGCGGCGATGGCCTGCTCCGAGCTGCGTATCAGGAACCGCCACGCGGCAAGCCGGGTGGCGGGTGCGAGCCCGTTCGGGCCGATCCGGTCCAGTACGTGGACGGGGAGTGGGAGTTCGGGGCTCAGGGGCCCCTGGGCGGCTCGGAGAGCGGGTGTGCGGGCCTCGCGGACTGCGGTGGGTGAACCGAGTGCCGCGAGAACGCTGCACAGAGCGGGCGCGGGAGCCGGGGGAACATGCAGCGGCATAGTGGGTCGCCTCTCACTTCGGAGACACGGTGATGCGTGGGCGGGTGCAGACGGCGCTGTCGGCGTGCGGGGCCAGAGGAGGCCGGTGACTGGGCCGGTGCGTCAACTCTCTGCCTCGTCCGCGAAGTTTATACGACACGTGTTCGCGCAGTGATTCCACTAGCCGCCGCAGGTATTGCCGACAAGGCGGTATCAGGACTTAATTATGCGGAGATTATGCTGATTCTTCGTCAGTGGCGCAGCCGCCGCCAGGGACTTTCTCCTGGGCGCGGTCGGCCGAAACGAGTCGGCGTTTTCTCTACGTGCGGGGTGGCGGAAACCGTGCACTGCATCATGCCAAGGGAATGTGCCCGGTCGGCCGCCCTCAGATTAGTGGGTGCGCTGCGTTCGTGGGGGCGTTATGGATCACCGGGCCTGGGCATTATCGATCGTGACGCGAGCGGCCTGGGCCGCGGGCCGCCCACTCGAGGGAGGGACGCTTCGATGGGGGAGAAGGTCGTGGCGGGCGCCTTTGATCTGTCCGATCGGCAGAGGTACCGGAGGAAGCTCCACCAGTGCGTGGAGGGGCTGGAGAGGCTCCTGGCGGAGCGGAGGTTCGACCGCCCCCGCAACCTCATGGGCATGGAGATCGAGCTGAATCTGGCAGGCTCCGACGGCATGCCGAAGATGGTGAATGGGGAGGTGCTCCCCCGCATCGCGAGCCGTGATTTCCAGACCGAACTCGGGATGTTCAATTTGGAGATGAACATAGTCCCGCACCACCTGGACGGACGCGTTTTCGACCAGCTGGCCGAAGAGCTCAGGACCGGCCTCGGATATGCCCATAGGAAGGCGGGCGAGGTCGGTGCCGGGATCATGATGATCGGAATTCTGCCCACCCTGGGCCGTCAGGACCTCGTTGTGGCGAACCTCTCGGCCGCGGAACGCTACACACTGCTGAACGATCAAATGGTGGCTGCGCGGGGCGAGGAATTCTCCCTCGATATCCAAGGCGTGGAGCGCTTGGTCTCCACCTCCTCCTCGATCACCCCCGAGGCTGCCTGCACATCGGTTCAGCTGCACCTGCAGGTCACACCGGCGCGCTTCGCGGCCGTATGGAACGCGGCTCAGGCCGTCGCCGGGGTCCAGATCGCCCTCGGCGCCAACTCTCCCTTCTTGTTCGGCAGGGAGCTGTGGCGGGAATCGCGGCCGCCGCTCTTCCAGCAGGCCACGGACACCAGACCGCCCGAACTTCACAACCAAGGGGTGCGGCCCAGGACCTGGTTCGGCGAGCGGTGGGTCGATTCGGCGTACGAGCTCTTCGAGGAGAATCTGCGCTACTTCCCCCCGCTGCTGCCGATCCGTGACGAGGAGGACCCGCTGCGGGTGCTCGACGAGGGCGGGGTGCCGCGGCTGCAGGAACTCGTGCTGCACAACGGTACGGTCTACCGCTGGAACCGGCCCGTGTACGGGCTGGCCGACGGCGTACCTCACCTGCGGGTGGAGAACCGGGTCCTGCCCGCCGGCCCCACCGTCACCGATGTGATCGCCAATGCCGCCTTCTACTACGGGATCGTTCGGGCGCTGGCCGAGGAATCCCGTCCCGTGTGGACCAGGCTCCCGTTCGCAGCAGCGGCCGAGAACTTCGACACCGCCTGCCGCCACGGCATCGACGCGGAGCTGATCTGGCCCAGTCCCGGCCGTTCGGGCGGGCTGACCCGGGTGCCGGCGGTCAAGCTGGTACGGGACGAACTTCTACCGCTGGCCGCTGCGGGGCTCGACGCCTGGAACATCGAGGCTGCGGACCGCGACCGTTACCTCGGGGTCATCGAGGAGCGCTGCAAGCGGCGGGTGAACGGAGCGTCCTGGCAGGTGGACGCCTACCACCGGGCACGGGAGGCCGGACTCGAACGGCATGCGGCACTGGCCGCGACCACCCGCCGGTACGCCGAACTGATGCACAGCGGCGAACCCGTGCACAGCTGGCCGGCGGGTGTCCCCGCGCCGTGACCCGTTGTGGCGTGGCGCCAACAAGCGCTGCCGTTCCCGACTGCGCTGAGCGCTACTCCTGGGCTGCGTGGCTGGTGTGCCCGGCCGTCATGACAGCCTGCAGAATCACGGCCTGGATCTCGGCCGGGTCGGTGACCTGGTAGCCCCCGCCGCCGGTCACCTTCGCTATCTCGTTCACCTCTTCGCGGTCGGCCTCGGGGCCGACCGCGATGGCGAGGAGCGGCACCGGACGCTCCGGGTCGGCGATCCGCTTCAGTTCCGCGACCAGGGCGCTGCGGGAGCTGGAGCCGTCGTCCTGGTTCGAGCCGTCGGTGAGGATCACCACAGCGTTGAACTTGCCCTTCACATACGTTGCCTGGGCGTGCTTGTACGCGGCCAGAGTGGTGTCGTACAGGCCGGTCGCGCCGCCCGGCACCGGCTGCAGTGCGGAGAAGGCCGCGGCGAGCCTCTCACGGTGGGTGCCGCCGCCCTTCGCCGGATTGCCGAGCCGGTCGGTCGGCACCAGCTGTCGGTAGTCCTTGTCGCCGTCGAGCGTGGTGGCGAACTCCCAGAGCCCGATCTCGTCGTTCGGGGTGAACTGATTGAGGGCCTCGATCAGGGACGCCTTGGTGATGTCCATCCGGGACTGGTTGCGCCCCGGCACGATCGTGGCCATCGAACCCGAGGCATCGACGACCGTCGTCAGCCGGGCGCTCTGCACCGTGATCGTCCACATGCCGAGCGTTTGCTGGAGCGCCTTGGCGGACGGCGCTGCGGCAGCTGTGGTGGCGTACGGCTGGGGCTTCCTGCCGCCCGCCGATGCGACCACCGACTCCGTGGCCGACCCGTCCACGCTTCTGAAGCCGTGCTCCTTCAGGATGGCTTGCGCGCCCGGCTCATTCAGCAGTGCCATGAACCGCAGGGCCGCCCGGCCCTCGAAGGTGCTCATCCTCATCTCGTCCACCAGCGTGTACGGGTAGTCGAGCAGCGGGGTGCCGTCCTTGGGATAGAAGAGATCGAGCCTTCCACCGCCGGTCGACTGCGCGTTGTGGGCGAACGCGGCCTGCTCGGAGAGGAGCAACGCACGGTTGCGCTTCGGATTGTCCTGCTCGGCGCCCGAATCGCCGTGCGCCAGCGTTTCGAGCACCTGGGTGTCACCGTCCGACATGCGCTGCGCGAGCAGCTTGGCGGTTGCCGCGACCCTGGTGTCGCTGTCGCCGCCCTGCTTCTCGGAGGACGCGCCGATGCTGGAGAGCGCAAGCAGACCGGTGGCGCTGCGCGCCGGGTCGGCCGCGCCGAGGCGCACCTTGTCCGAGTCCATGGCCGTGGCCGTCAACGCGGCCCAGGAGTACTTCTTCTTCGGCCAGCCCAGACTCTTGGCCGCCGACGGCACCATGGCCAGGGTGACGGGGGAGGAGGCGACGGAATCGCCCGGTGTGATCGGGATGCCGTCACCGGAACCTTTGGCCCGGTCGAGCCAGAGGTCGGAGTCGGGCAACCAGATCTGGTAGTCCGGGGCACGGTTGCCGGAGCTGAGGGCATCGGCGACCTTGTAGGAATCGCGCGCCACCACCCGCACGTACAGACAGTGGCCGTCGGACTTCACATTGTCCTTGCGTGCCTTGTCGGCGACGGCACGCACGGCGGGGGCGATGTCCGGGGAGGCCACCATGGACAGACGTACGGCGGATTCCTCGCAGGACTCCGAGAACGAGAGCAGGCCGCCCTGCACCGCGACTGCCGTTCCCGCCGCCACTCCGAGGACGAGCATGGTTGCGATCGAGACGGTGCGGCGACGGTGCGGCGGCGGACCGTCCCCGCTGCCGTCGGTCGCGTAGTCATCGGGCAAGCTGTGACGTCCCATGACGGTGGTGCCCCTCCTTGAGGATGAACAAGGAAAAGGGGGACCACACCATCGCCAATGGTGGTTGCCCCCGGACTGTCGCGCATGATCTTCGTACCTGCATTCGAGACCCTAGCGGGACGGGGAGCAGGATGGGGCGTGAATGCACAACTCAAGGCAGGTGTACAGGTGGAGGCGGGGTACGTGGCTGAATCTTTCCGCCAAGAGACCGTGTCGCGGCGGATCTTGCAGTCCGAAACGGTGCTGGTGCTGGCTCTCTCGCTGGGCGCCAGCGGGGTGTCTGCCCTGATCAGTTTTGTCGGATCACTGACGAAACCAGGGAGTTTGAAGGAACAGGCCGCAACGCTCAACGGCTCGTACGCACCAGGGCGTCCATGGCTGGATCTCGCCTGGCAACTCTTCGGAATCGCGACGGCTCTGGTGCCCGTCGCCCTCGTCGCGCATCTATTGATGAGGGAGGGGACGAGCCTGCGCGCCATCGGTTTCGACCGGACCAGGCCATGGCTGGACCTGGGGCGCGGCATGATGGTTGCGGCGGGTATCGGGAGCGCCGGGCTCGCCTTCTATCTGGTGGCGCGGGCAGCCGGTTTCAATCTGACCGTGGTCCCGGAATCACTCCCCGATGTGTGGTGGAAATTCCCGGTCCTGATCCTTTCCGCACTCCAGAACTCCGTGGTGGAGGAAGTGATCGTCGCCGGGTATCTGCTGCGCAGACTCGGGCAGTTGGGGTGGACGCCGATGGCCGCCCTGGTGGCGAGCTCGGTGCTGCGCGGCTCGTACCACCTGTATCAGGGCATCGGCGGCTTCATCGGCAACATGGTGATGGGCGTTGTCTTCGTGCTGCTCTACCGACGCTGGGGCCGGGTCGGGCCGTTGGTCGCGGCACATGCGCTGCTCGATATCGGGGCATTTGTCGGATATGCCCTGCTGGCGGGGAAGGTTGGGTGGCTGCCTACGCCGTGAGTGCGGTCGGCGCCGCTGGGTGGTGTTCACCGACAGGGGCGTACGAAAGCAGTCCGTGGGTGGTGTTCGGCACAGAGGGCGTACGGGAATGGTCCGTACGCCCTCTGCCCGGTCGTCGGAAGGCTCAGAGTTCCGTGAGCAGTTCGCCGTCGATGACCGTTACGGCGTTGCCGGTCAGCAGGGTGCGGTCGCCGCGCAGTGAGGTGCGGACCAGACCGGAACGGGCGGAGGCCTGTAGTCCGGTCAGCTCGTCACGGCCGAAGCGGGCCGACCAGAAGGGGGCCAGCGCGGTGTGGGCGCTGCCGGTCACCGGGTCCTCGTCGATCCCGACGCGCGGGAAGAAGCCGCGCGAGACGAAGTCGTAGCCGCGGGCGGGGTCCTCGGCCGCGGCTGTGGCGATGACGCCCCGCTTGGAGAGACGGGTAAGTGCGGCGAGATCCGGGGTCACTTCTCGTACGCTCCTCTCATCGGCCAGTTCGACGAGGATGTCGCCGAGGTGAGGGCCCGTGTCGTGGACGGAGAGCGGTTCCGTGCCCAGGGCGACGGCCAGCCCGGCCGGGGCGGTCTCCGGTGTCAGCGGGGCTGTGGGGAAGTCGAGCGTGACCGTGCCGTCGGGGTGGGCGGTCGCGGTGAGGATGCCGCACCGCGCCGCGAAACGCACCGTGCCGCTTGCCGTCCGGGTGGTGTGGAGCACATGCGCGGTCGCGAGGGTGGCATGCCCGCACATGTCGACCTCGCTGGTCGGGGTGAACCAACGCAGTGCCCAGTCCGCGTCGCCGCCCGGCGGCAGTGGGTGGGCGAAAGCGGTCTCGGAGAGGTTCAGCTCCATGGCAATCCGCTGGAGCTGTTCGTCGTCGGCAAAGGCGTCGGAGTCCAGCAGCAGGACTCCCGCGGGGTTGCCGGTGAAGGGGCGGTCGGTGAACGCATCAACGATTCGGATCCTCATGACATGACCGTACGCGCAGCGGAAAGCCGCAGGCCAAGGCCAATTCCGTGTCGCTGGAACGAAGAGCTCCGCCGGTGACGAGGTCTTCGACCGTCTGCCACCGATTCCAGGTTCTGTCCTGTCTGATCCTTGCCGACGGGCACTGAGCGCTGAGCACGTGTGCCGAAGGCCTCGCGGCCGAGCCGCGAGGCCCTTCCCGTTGCTCCGGTGGCGGTCAGGCGGCGACAAGCCCGCCGAGTTTGCGCAGCGACTCGACGAGTGCGGCGGTCGCCGAGTCCTTGAGCTTGCCTGCCATCAGGGAGACCGCGGCGCCGGTGAACTCCCCGTCGATGCGTACCGTGGTCGCGTCCCCGTCGGGGGCGAGTGAGTAGCGCATGGTCAGGTTGACTCCCATCGGCCCCTTGCCCTTGGTGGCCAGCAGGCGTGCGGTCTCCAGCTCCGCCACCGTCCAGGTCACCTCGGCGGGGAAACCCATGAGCTTCATGTTCTCCAGATAGGTGGCTGCGAGTTCGAGTGTCGCCGGCCCGCCCTCGGGGAAACTCGTGTGGGTGGCATTCCACTGGCCGTACGCGGTGAAGTCCGTGAGCTGGGCCCAGACCTTCTCGGCCGGTGCTTCGATGCGTGCTTCTGCACTGACTTCGGCCATGCGACCACCCCTTCTCGGCGGGTTACGGTGTCGCGGAACGTAGCCGGAGCGACGTGAACATTCAATACTGATGAACTGTCAGATCCATGTGGTCTGTTCCGTCCGATCCCGCCCGCCAGATCAGGGCGGCGTCGAATCGGTCGGAGACGCGCGGGTGCGGGCCGTCGTCATGGCAGTGGAACGCGGCCGGGAAGAGTCCGCAGTTGCTCAGCGCGCGCGGTGCAAGGCGGCGCGCGCCGTTTTCCCGGATCGGATCCGGGAGTGGCGATATCTCATCCGTAAGGAGGAGAAACCGCTCTGGTGTGCCCAACTTGTGTGGGATGCCTAAATGGGCCCCTCCGGCGATGCTTCGGCGCCGTGGGACTGATGGGGTAAGAGGTGTGCAAAACCGGACGCCGCGGATCCCTCAGCAGCCCGCACCGAACCGTGCTGAGTTCGACGCCAGACTCACAGTGGAGCTGGCCGCCGTGGTGGCGGGTGCCCGAAGGCGCGCACTGCGCGACGGTGACCGGCAGATCGACACTGCGCATCTGCTGCACTCCCTCATCGAATCGGACCCGGAGGTGCGGGCGGCATTCGAGGGCGGGCCCCAGCTGGCCAAGGTGCTCGGCTATCTCGTCCAGCGCAGTATCGGATACGGGCTCCGCTGGCAGGGCGCGGTGGAGCACTCCGGTGCTGTCCCGGTCGTCGCGGACCTGGATTCCGCTGTGCGGGACAAGGGAGTTGAGGGCTGGTCGCCCTCGGCTGCTTCGGCGATGGCCGAAGCCCGTGCGCGGGCGGAGCTGCGCGGTGACGCACGGGCCGGAGGGTTCGATCTGTTCGCGGCACTGGCCTCGGACCACGAGTGCCGGGCCGTCGAGGTGCTGCAGCGGGCCGGCGTCGACGCGGAGCAGCTCGCAGCCCGGATCGTCGGGGCGCCCGGCCAGGGGTGGCGGGAAGCCGACGCCTGACCGCAGCTGTCATGATGTGTCGATGTACGCGTCTCAGGGGAGAAGCGCCAGCCTGGGACTTGCCCTGGCCTCGGCGTTCGCATTCGGTTGCTCGGGGGTGGCGGCCAAGCCGCTGATCGAGGCAGGACTCGATCCGCTGCATGTGGTGTGGTTGCGGGTGGCGGGCGCCGCCCTTGTCATGCTGCCCGTCGCCTGGCGCCACCGGGAGCTCGTGCGCAGTCGGCCAATCCTGCTGCTGGGGTTCGGGCTGCTCGCCGTGGCCGGTGTACAGGCCTTCTACTTCGCCGCGCTCTCCCGTATCCCCGTCGGCGTCGCTCTTCTTGTCGAGTATCTGGCACCCGCGCTCGTCCTCGGCTGGGTCCGCTTCGTCCAGCGCCGGCCGGTCACCCGGGGTGCCGCGGTCGGTGTGGTGCTCGCGGTCGGGGGACTCACCTGCGTGGTCGAGATCTGGTCGGGGCTGAGCTTCGACGTGGTCGGGCTGCTGCTCGCGCTCGGCGCCGCCTGCTGCCAGGTCGGCTACTTCGTCCTGTCGGACCAGGGCAGCGCGGACAGCGCGGAAGGGGGCGAACCTCCGCATCCGGTCGGTGTCATTGCGTACGGACTGCTGATCGGCACGGTCCTCCTCACCGTGGTCGCACGGCCCTGGGACATGGACTGGTCGGTCCTGGGCGGCAGCGCGGGCATGGGCGGCACGAATGTGCCTGCCTGGTTGCTGCTCGCCTGGATCGTGCTGATGTCGACGGTGATCGCCTACGTCACCGGGGTGATCTCGGTGCGGCTGCTCTCACCCGCGGTGGCGGGCGTCGTGGCCTGTCTTGAGGCGGTCGTCGCCACCGTGCTGGCCTGGGTGATGCTCGGCGAGCACCTGTCGGCGCCGCAGCTCATCGGCGGTTCCATGGTGCTGATCGGTGCCTTCATCGCCCAGTCGTCGACACCGAGGACGTCCTCGGGTCCCGTCGTATCGGGACGGGGCGAGGGGCACGTTGCAGGATCGGACGGAGGCCGAGCCCCTGCCGAGGGGGAGCTGTCCGCGGGTCGCGCTGCGACGTGATGTGACGATCACGCGTTCGGCCGTACTTTCGCCGCCTGCTGCCTTGTGCGGCGGCCACTCCTGACGAAGACCGGGCTCGGGCAGTCCCCGAGCGGTCCGTCGCTGCCCCCGTACGCGGGCGCGGCGGTGCGTGCCGCGGCCGTGTCCGTGTCCGTGTCCGTGATCACGCTGCTCGAACCGGTCAGCGCGGCGGCCATTGCTGTGGTGGTGCTCCGCGAACAGCTCACCGCGGCCACCGTCGTCGGCACGCTGCTGCTCGCGGCCGATAGCGGGGCCGGCATTTGCCGAGGCGCGCAGCGTCGCGCGCCCGCTGCCGGGCGGCTGTACCGGCCTGACCACCGGGGTGGACGGGCCGGTCTCCCCGGCGGCGGGCCCGGCCACCCCGGGGGCGATCAGAGCGAGGCGATGTAGTCCGGCACCCTGATGGCGGGATCGAGGTCGTTCGAGGGGAGCGGCGTCGCGTAACCGTGGGCGAGCGGGACGACGCCCGCCCAGTGGTGCAGCTCGAGGTCGCGGGGTTCGTCATTGGGGCCGCCGGTGCGGATCTTGGCGGAAACCTCCTGAAGATCCAGGCGGATGACCGCTGTCGCTGCCAGCTCCTTCTCGTCGGCGGGCCGCGAGTCCGCGGACCGGCCCGGCACCACGTGGTCGACGATCGCGTCGAGGGCGGTCCGCCGCTCCTGCGGGTCGGTAACCGTGCGCGCGATGCCATGGACCACCACGGAGCGGTAGTTGATCGAGTGGTGGAAGGCGGATCGGGCAAGCACCAGCCCGTCGACATGTGTGACCGTCAGGCAGACGGGGAGGCCGGGGTCGGTCCGGTCGGCCTCCCGCAGCGGCCGGGAACCGGTCGAGCCGTGTACGTAGAGCCGATCGCCGACCCGGCCGAAGAGTGTCGGCAGGACGACCGGTGCGCCGTCACGGACGAAGCCGAGATGGCAGACGTACGCCTCGTCGAGTATCGAGTGGACCAGTTCCCGGTCGTACGCCGCGCGATCGCGGGAACGGGTCGGGACGGTGCGCTCGGTCGGCTGATATCCGGCCGCGGCGTCCGGGCCCGTGGTCTGCGGCGGTGCGGTGTCCGACATTGCGGTACTCCATTGTACTAGTGCATAATCGTGTTTGTGCTAGGAGAGTATCGGATTGTTGGGCGGCGCGCATCGGAAATTGCCGCCAGTGTGGAGCGCGGGGTCGGCTCGGGGGACCTCGCGCCCGGACAGGTGCTGCCGCCCATGAGGCAGCTGGCGGACCTGCTGGGGGTGAATCCCAATACGGTGGCGGCCGCCTACCGCACGCTCCGCGAGCGCGGGGTGATCGAGACGGCCGGGCGCCGGGGCAGCAGGGTGCGCCCGCGCCCCGCGAGTACGGCGCGCGGTTCGCTCCGGGTCGAGGCGCCGCCCGGGGTGCGGGACCTGGGGGAGGGGAACCCCGATCCGGCGCTGCTGCCCGCGCTGGGGGAGGCGTTCGCGGTGGCCACGGGTGAGTACACGCGGCGGCCCGGAATGTACGGCCAGGCGCCGGTGGACCCGGAGTTCGCCGCACTCGCCCGCGCCGCGCTGGATGCCGACGGAGTGCCGGCCGGGTCCGTGGTCGCGACCTCCGGATCACTGGATGCGATCGAGCGCGTACTGGTCGCGCATCTCAAGCCCGGTGACGCGGTGGCCGTCGAGGACCCGGGATGGGGCAGTTTGCTGGATCTTGTACCTGCGCTGGGGCTGCGCCCCGTGCCCGTCGCGCTCGACGACGAGGGACCGCTGCCCGATGCCGTCGAGCACGCGCTGAACGCCGGTGCCCGCGCACTCGTGGTCACCGATCGCGCGCAGAATCCGACCGGGGCCGCGATCAGCGCCGGGCGCGCCTTCGAGCTGCGGGGCGTCCTCGCCGGACACCGCGGCGTCCTTCTGATCGAGGACGACCACGGGCACGCCATCGTCGATCTGCCGCTGTACCCGCTGGCGGGCACCACGGACCGGTGGGCATTCGTGCGGTCCGTGGCCAAGGCGTACGGACCGGATGTGCGGGTCGCCGTGCTGACCGGCGACCCGGTCACGGTCGACCGGGTGTCGGGCCGGCAGCGGCTGGGCCCGGGCTGGGTCAGCAGACTGCTGCAACGGGCCGTGGTGCATCTGTGGTCCTCGGACGCGGTCGATTCGGGCGAGGTGGCACGGGCGTACGCAGAACGGCGGGACGCTCTCGTGGAGGCGCTGGAGGAGCGGGGCGTGGAGGCGCACGGACGCAGCGGCATGAACGTGTGGGTGCCGGTCAGCGACGAGACCGGTGCGGTGGCGCGGCTGCTGCAGGCAGGCTGGGCGGTGGCGCCCGGGGCGCGGTTCAGGATGGCCGCGTCCCAGGGCATCCGGCTCACCGTTTCACCGCTCACCGAGGCCGACATCGAGCCGCTGGCCGATGCCGTGGCGGCAGCGGCGGGGCCGGTGAAGCCGCTGAACTACGGCTGAGCCCGGGAGCCAGCGTTCTGCGGACGTACATCCAGCCGATCGGACAGCTGAGGGAGGCGAGCAGGGCCATGGCCGTACCGCTGAAGTCCGGACCGGAGAAGCCCTGCCAGGTGCCCAGTACGGTCAGCGCACCGAGGAACCCGAGCCCGAGTCCGGCGACGCGGCGAGGGTCGGCCGGTCCTCGGAGAGTGCGAGAAGGGAAAGCGCCATGCCCCACAGGGGCGAGGTCGCATTGCAGATTCCGGCCAGCGTCGACGGGATGCTCAACTCGGCATACGCGAAGAGCGAGAACGGCAGTGCGTTCAGGAAGAACGCGGCGACGGCCAGATGCCCCCACGTGCGGGCGCCGCGCGGCAGCCGCTCACGCCGTACCCCCGGCGCGCGGCGGGCGCTGAGGCCGGAGCGGTCGTCCCGGCCGGAAGGGCGGGAGCGGGGGACTTGGCGGGAGGAGTGGTTCTCGGCGTGGCGGCGGCGCTCATGGGGGGCAACGATGACGAAGACAACCACGTAGGAAAAGTGAGAATTTGCGCGCGAATTCGCGTAGCGTTGCTTACATGTTGAACCTGGAGCGCTTGCGCACCTTGGATGCCCTCGCCCGGCTCGGTTCAGTCAGCGGTGCCGCCGAGGGGCTGCATGTCACCACATCGGCGGTCTCTCAGCAGATGTCGAAGCTGGAGCGGGAGGTTGGCCAGCAGCTTCTCGCCAAGAACGGCCGCGGAGTCCGGCTCACCGATGCCGGCCGGCTGCTCGCCGACCATGCGGCCCGGATCCTGTCCCAGGTCGAGCTGGCCCAGTCCGACATCGAGGCGCAGCACGGTGAGGTGGTGGGTGAGATCCGGCTCTCCGCCTTTCCGACCGCGGCCCGCGGACTCTTTCCCGCGGCGCTCCTCGCACTGCGTGCAGACCACCCGGAACTGCGCGTACGGACAAGGGAATTGGAGCCAGAGGACGGGATCCGTGCAGTGATCAGGGGCGACATCGACCTTGCGGTGGTGCTGGACTGGAGCAACAAGCGGCTTCCGGTGTCCGGTGGCCTGGCCAAGGTCGAACTCCTGGACGATGCACCTGACGTCGCGATGCCGGCCGGACACCGGCTCGCGGACCGGGCGGAGGTGGACCTGGAGGAGTTCGCCGACGACGAATGGGTGTCATGGCCGGAGGGTGAATTCTGCTACGACTGGCTGATGTTCACTCTGCGCTCGAAGGGTATCGAACCGCGCATCGCGCATCTGGCGGGCGAACACCACACCCAACTCGCCCTGATCGCAGCGGGGATGGGGGTCTGTGTGGCACCGCGACTGGGCCGGGGGCCGGTGCCTGACGGGGTGCGGCTCGTGCCGGTACGGCAGAAGATGCGCCGGCACGTCCATGCAGTATGGCGTACCGACGCGGACCGGCGTCCGTCGATCAGGGCGGCGGTGGCGGCGCTGCGGATGGCCGGCCGGGAGCTGGATGCGCCGTCGGCGTAGGACGGGAAAGCATGTCTTCAGGTGGTGGACGGCCCTGCGAGCTTCCGGAAGTCCCAGGAGGTGATGGCCTGAGGGGTGAGTCGCAGCCAGGCGTGCCGGCCGTCGTGCGGCATGGTGTCCATCCCGAAGTATTTCGCTGCGAACAGCCGCTCCGGCGCGTCGAGTTCGGGGCACGGTTCGCCGGTACGGGGCGCCTCGCCCACAGGGACGGCCGCGCCGGAGAGTTCGATGCCGCGCAGATCCGCGTACTCCACCCCGTCGTCCACGATCACCGCGATCCTCGGGTCGTTGCGCAGCTGGGACCAGCGCAGGCTGCGGATGATCGAGTACAGCCAGAGCGAGGTGCCGTCCCAGACGAACCAGAGGGCGCCGACATGCGGGCGGCCGTCCGCGGACACGGTGGCGATCCGGCAGGTGCGCTGTTCGGCGAGATAGGTGTCGCGTTCCGCGTCCGTCATCATGATCCGACGGCCCCGTCGCTGAATGGCGGCCATGGGACGCCCCCTCTTGATAGCTGACTTTGTGTCAGAGATCATGGGGCCTCTTCCCTCATCACGCAATGGCGGTTAACCTCGCGCGCCCGATCCGTCACCGAAAGGGGCAGCCGTGCCGTCCAAGGAACAGCTCGCCGCGCAGCTCGATCCTGCCACCACCGTGCTTTTGACGGTCGAATGCCAACAAGGTGTCGTGGGCCCCGGGAGCGCGCTGCCCGAACTGGCCGAGGAGGCCAGGTCCTCCGGCGCCCTCCACCGCGTCGCCCGACTGGTCGCAGCCGCCCATGAGGCCGGGGTCCAGGTGCTGCACGCGGTGGCCGAACGCCGTCCCGACGGGCGGGGTGCCAACAGCAACGCCCGCCTCTTCCGGGCCGCCGGCCGGTTGCCCGTACAACAGCACTCGGGCAGCACGGCGGTACGGATCGCCGCGCCCATCGAAGTGGCGGACGAGGACCTCGTCGTGCGCCGACTGCACGGCCTCTCGCCCATCGCCGGTACGGATGTGGACGCACTGCTGCGCAACCTCGGCTGCCGGACGCTCGTCGTCACCGGGGTCTCGGCCAATGTCGCCATCCCCAACGCCGCGTTCGACGCGGTGAATCTCGGATATACAACGGTGGTGCCGTCCGACGCCATCGCGGGGGTGCCGGCCGACTACACCCCCGCGTTGATCCGCAACACACTCGCCCTTGTCGCCACCATCACGACCACCGATGACGTACTCGACTGCTGGCTGAGCCGAGAGCGGGCCAGGGCCCTGTCCGGGCGATCAGGCCCGGACAGGGCCTGGCGCCGCGACCGGCGCTAGTGCCGCGACCGGCACTAGGAATCGAGCGTGATCGAGTCGCCCTCGACCGTGATCGGTCGGGCGGGCAGCGGCTTTGTGGCCGGACCTGCCATCACGCTGCCCGTCGCCACATCGAACTTGCTTCTGTGGCAATGGCAGTTGATGGTGCCCTCCGACACGCTCGACACCGCGCATCCCTGGTGGGTGCACTTCGACGAGAACGCCTTGAATTCGCCGGCCTTGGGCTGCGTCACCACTACGCCCAGGTCGGCGAAGATCATTCCGCCGCCCACCGGGATGTCGGCGGTCTTTGCCAGAGCGGCTTTGCTGGCCGATGCGTCATCGGTCGGCTCGACCACATCCGATCCGTCATCGGTCGGCTCGACCGCATCCGAACCGCCCGAGTCCTTCTGGTTGCCGCACGCGGTGAGTACGGCGGCCACCGAGACGGCCCCGACCGCTGCCACAACGGCCCGACGCCCGGGACGGACCTCGTGGTCCTGCGATGCGCTCATGCTGGCTTTCCCTTCCGCGATTCACGATTTCGGTGTGCACGACTTCCGTGTCCGACCAGGGGTACGCGCAGCGCGACCCCCGTTTTCAACGCCCAAGGGACTTCTTGAGGAAGTCCCGCTCCAGCAGCACAGATTGCTCACCGTCTCCTCCTGGGTGACCAGAAGCCCGGCCCCGGACAACGGCAGCACCGTGTGCGACCGGCCCGCGGCCAGCAGCGCGGCGGAGAACCGCAGCATGTGGACGACGGCCACATTGTCATCGGCAAGTCCGTGCACCAGCATGAGCGGGCGGGTCGGCCCGGCCGCCTCCGAGAGCAGTGAACTGCGCTCGTAGTTCTCCGGAAGTACATCCGTGTGGCCGAGAAACCGTTCCTCCGAATGGTTGTCGTAGAGCCGTCGGTCGGTACGCGCACCACCGGCGACCGCCGCATGGAAATCCTCCGGGTGACGCAGCACGTCGGCAGCCCCGAGGTACCCGCTGAACAACCAGCCGCGCACGGGGCGACCGGCGGAGCCTCGGCGAGGACCGCGAGCCGTCCGGGAGAACACGCATCGCGCGTCATTGTCAGAGGCGTCTGCAAAGCTGAGCGGTATGACACTGAGGAACTTCAACGACTTTGAGCAGGCCATTCGCGGCGCTTGGGGCGCGGACACCACGACGCCGGATCACCGTCCGAACTGGACCCCGGACAATCCGGCGCGCGACCAGTGCGGTGTCACGGCCCTGGTGGTGAACGATCTGTTGGGCGGTGAGCTGATCCGTGGTGAGGTTCATGTCAATGGCGAGCGAGTGGACTACCACTGGTGGAACCGTCTGGGCATGGGGATCGAAGTCGATCTCACCCGCGAGCAGTTCGGCCCCGAAGAGACAGTCGTCGGCGGAGATGTGATTGAACGGCCTGCCCGGATCATGCGGCTCCGTGAGGAGTATGAGCTTCTCCGCAGCCGCGTCGTGGCGGTGCTGTGTTCGTAGGCGTTACGTCTGCGGGATGTCCGGTGCGGTAACTGTGCAGGTCAGCGAGCTGTCGCGTTCCCTCCAGGGTTGACCGCGGCGATTTCACGGTCTGTGGCGGTTGGTGACATGCCATGGGTCACAAGGCGTCCGAGCTGTATAGCCTGGGGAAATGCTCACCGAAGTCACGGCGACCCGCTACGTCACGCCCTTGCGGGAGGGCGGATCGCTGCCCGGGATCGTCGAAGCCGACGATCTCGGCACCTACGTCATGAAATTCACCGGCGCCGGACAGGGCCGCAAGACACTGGTCGCGGAGGTCATCTGCGGACAACTCGGCCGCAGACTCGGCCTTCGCGTCCCTGACCTCGTGCAGATACAGCTCGACCCGGTCATCGGGCTCGCCGAGCCCGACCAGGAAGTGCAGGAGCTCCTGAAGGCCAGCGGCGGGCTCAATCTCGGGATGGACTTCCTGCCCGGCTCGATCGGCTTCGACTCGCTCGCCTACCAGGTCGACTCCCGGGA
The DNA here is from genome assembly GCF_044328025.1 of Streptomyces sp. NPDC018000. Lineage (NCBI taxonomy): Bacteria > Bacillati > Actinomycetota > Actinomycetes > Kitasatosporales > Streptomycetaceae > Streptomyces > Streptomyces sp. NPDC018000. The sequence goes on along the minus strand of NZ_JBIRGM010000029.1, from coordinate 19,392 downwards.
AGCCGGGCGTGCCGTCTGGTTCGATGCGCTGATCAACAACGTCGACCGCTCCTGGCGCAACCCGAACATGTTGATCTGGCACGGCGACCTGTGGCTCATCGACCATGGCGCCACCATGATCTGGCACCACAACTGGCCCGGCGCCCAGGCGTCCGCCGCCAAGCCGTACAACGCCTCGGACCATGCGCTGGCCCCGTTCGCCCCCGATATTGCGGCGGCCGCCGCCGAGCTCGCCCCGCTGGTCACCGAGGAGCTGCTCACCGAGGTCGCGGCCGATGTCCCCGACGAGTGGCTGGTGGACGAGCCCGGCTTCGATTCCACTGACGAGCTGCGCCGCGCCTATGTGGAGGTGCTGCTGCCGCGCGCCGCCACCATTCATGAGCGCATCACGATGGAGGGCCCCACCGAGCCCAAGCCGTCACAGGCCCCTGGCTGGCTCACCGAACACCTCACCCCCTGGCCGCACCCCACCAAGAAGAAGAACGACAAGGACGGCCAGCCGTGACCCACCGCGATGTCTTCGAGTACGCGCTGCTGCGCGTGGTGCCGCGGGTGCAGCGCGGCGAGTTCTTCAACGCGGGTGTGGTCGTCTACTGCCACGCCCAGGGTTTCGTCGCCGCCCGAACCCATCTCGACGAGACCAAGCTGAAGGCCCTGGACCCGACCGCCGACGTGGTCGGTGTACGGGCCGCCCTGCATGCCGTCGAGAGCGTGTGCCGCGGCGGTACGGACGCGGGCCAGGCGGCCCGCGACGACGCAGGACGCCGCTTTCGCTGGCTGATCGCCCCGCGCTCCACCGTCGTCCAGCCGAGCCCCGTGCACAGTGGCCTCACGACCGACCCGGAGGCCGAGGTCGAACGATTGCTCGACCTGTTGGTGCGCTGATCCGCAGCCCCCGGCGCCGCCCGCAGCCATTGCGGCAGCGGCGCCGCCGGGTGTGACATGTACCCCTGCGACCGTGGGCCGTTGACACCGAGTGCCAGGGCTTCTAGCGTCTCGTCTGCTGAAGGTACTAAGCGGTTGCTCAGTTATCGGGAAGACTCCGCGCACGAAGGTTCCGTGCCGGGGGTGCCCCGACGTCCGCTGAGCCGCGATCCAAGGGCGAGGAGAACCAAGCATGTCCACCACCGAGCAGCGCGTCGCCATCGTGACCGGAGCGGCGAGGGGCATTGGCGCCGCCACCGCGGTACGCCTGGCGGCCGAGGGCCGTTCCGTCGCCGTACTCGACCTCGACGAGGCGGCCTGCAAGGACACCGTCGAGAAGATCACCGCTGCCGGGGGCACCGCCCTCGCCGTCGGCTGCGATGTGTCGGACAGTGCCCAGGTGGAAGCCGCGGTCGCGCGGGTCGCCGCCGAGCTCGGCGCCCCGACGATCCTCGTCAACAATGCGGGCGTGCTCCGCGACAACCTGCTCTTCAAGATGAGCGAGTCCGACTGGGACACCGTGATGAACGTGCACCTCAAGGGTGCGTTCCTGATGGCCAAGACTGTTCAGAAGCACATGGTGGACGCCAAGTTCGGCCGCATCGTCTCGCTCTCCTCCTCGTCGGCGCTCGGCAACCGCGGCCAGGCCAACTACTCTGCCGTCAAGGCCGGTCTGCAGGGTTTCACCAAGACCCTTGCCAAGGAGCTCGGCAAGTTCGGCATCACCGCCAACGCCGTCGCACCCGGCTTCATCGTCACCGAGATGACCGCGCAGACCGCGGCCCGGGTCGGCATGGGCTTCGAGGAGTTCCAGGCCGCTGCCGCCACCCAGATCCCGGTGCAGCGTGTCGGCCGCCCCGAGGACGTCGCCAACGCCATCGCCTTCTTCACGGGCGACGAGGCCGGCTTCGTCTCCGGTCAGGTCATGTACGTCTCCGGCGGACCGCTCAACTGATCCGAAGGGGTGCAGGCATCATGACTGTGCAGGACAGTGGGAAGGTCGCGCTCATCACGGGCGCGAGCCGGGGCATCGGATACGGCATTGCCGAGGCGCTCGTGGCGCGCGGCGACCGGGTGTGCATCACCGGACGCCGCGAGGACGCCCTGAAGGACGCCGTCGAGCAACTCGGCTCCGACCGCGTCATCGGCGTGGCGGGCAAGGCGCACGACGAGGCGCACCGGGCGGCGGCGGTCGAGCGCACCATGGAGGCGTTCGGCCGTCTCGATTTTCTGATCAACAACGCCGGTACGAATCCGGTCTTCGGCCCGATCGCGGAACTCGACCTCAATGTCGCCCGCAAGGTCTTCGAGACGAATGTGATCTCGGCGCTCGGTTTCGCCCAGCAGACCTGGAAGGTCTGGCAGAAGGAGAACGGCGGGGCGATCGTCAACATCGCCTCGGTCGCCGGTATCTCGGCCTCGCCCTTCGTCGGCGCGTACGGGATGAGCAAGGCCGCCATGGTCAACCTGACCCTTCAGCTGGCGCACGAGTTCGCGCCGGTCGTCCGGGTCAACGCGATCGCTCCCGCGGTCGTGAAGACGAAGTTCGCCCAGGCGCTGTACGAGGGCCGCGAGGCGGAGGTCGCTGCGGCCTATCCGCTCGGCCGGCTGGGCGTCCCCGAGGACATCGGCGGCGCCGCCGCGTTCCTCACGTCGAGCCAGAGCGACTGGATCACGGGACAGACCCTGGTGGTCGACGGCGGCATCTGCCTGAATGCGGGCATGAGCTGAGAACGGCCTGAGCGGGTTTGGCCCTGATTGACTCAAGTGCCCTGTCGGGCCTGCGGATTGACCCGACGGGGCACTGCGGTATGGTCTGCCGATCCATGGCTGATCGAGGAGCGTTCACGTGTTCTACCGGGCCAGTCTGCAGGCCACTGCAGTCCTTGCTTCCCTTTCCCTGCTGGCAGGCTGCGGACTTCTCTCCGACAGCGGCTCGAAAGTGGAACAGAAGATCGTCGTCGGTACGACCAGCGAGCCCTCCACCCTCGATCCGGCGGCGGCGTGGGACAACTCCTGGGAACTGATGCGGAATGTCTTCCAGACACTGGTGAGCTTCCCCACCGGCAGCACCAGCCCCGAGCCCGATGCGGCGGAATGGTGCAAGTTCACCGACACGACCAGCACGGCCTACCGGTGCAAACTCCGGAAGGGCCTGAAATTCTCCAACGGCGACAAACTCGACGCCGAGGCCGTGAAGTACTCCATGGACCGGATCACGGCCATCAAGGTCAAAGGCGGCCCCGTCGGCATGCTCGGCTCGCTCGACCGGGTCGAGACCAAGGGGGACGACATCGTCGTGTTCCATCTCACCAAGCCGGACGCCACCTTCCCGTTCATCCTCGCCACGCCTGCGATGTCGCTGGTGGCCCCCAGCGACTATTCGAAGGACAAAGTCCGCAGCGACGGAAAGGTCACCGGATCCGGACCCTACCTCCTGGATTCTTACAAGCCGGGGAACCGGGCCGAGCTGGTGAAGAATCCGGACTACAAGGGTTTTGCCAACCGTAAGAACGACGCTGTGACCATCCGGTACTTCAAGGAATCCGCCCCCGTGGTCGCGGCGCTGAGGAAAAACGAGATCGATGCGATCTACCGCGGCCTCACCGCCGAGGAGGTCGTCGGTCTGGAAGACAACAAGGACAAGAACAGCGATCTGCAGATCGTCGACACGGTCGGCGCGGACATCCGCTTCCTGGTCTTCAACCCCGAGGATCCGGCCGCCGGGAATGTGGCCGTACGGCGCGCCATCGCCCAGCTCGTCGACCGTGACGCCCTGGTGGCCAAGGTCTACCAGGGGACGGCCGAGCCCTTGTACTCCATGGTTCCAAAGGGCATCGCCGGACACACCACCAGCTTCTTCGACGCCTACGGCGACCGGGACAAGGGCAAGGCGAAGCAGATCCTCGTCAAGGCGGGCATCACCGAGCCCGTCGCAATGACGTTCTGGTTCACGACCGACCGGTACGGCTCGTCCACGGCCCCCGAGTTCGACGAGCTGAAGCGACAGCTGGAGGCCTCCGGGCTGTTCAGGATCACGCTGAAGAGCAAGCCCTGGAAGGAGTTCCAGGAAGGCTTCAACAAGGGGCAGTACCCCGTCTTCGGCCGCGGCTGGTTCCCGGACTTCCCGGACCCGGACAACTTCATCGCCCCCTTCGTGGGCAAGGAGAGCATCACCGGGATGCCGTACATGAAGAAGGAGATCACCGAGCAGGTGCTGCCGCAGACCCGTAAGGAGAGCGACCGGGGTGCGGTCAGCGAGGAGTTCGAGCGGGCCCAGCAGATCCTTGTCGACGACGTGCGGCTGCTGCCGCTGTGGCAGGGCAAGCTGTACGTCGCTGCGGGCGAGGACATCGGCGGCGGCGAGCGTGCCCTGGATCCGCAGACGGTCATGCAGATGTGGGAGCTGTACCGCAAGGCCAGCTGGTAGGCACCGGTAGGGCCGACAGGGTCCGTTGTCAGTGGCCCCCGGTAGGTTCTCGGTCGAAGAACTGATTACCTACCGGAGGTTGTTGACGTGACCGACACCGACCTGCTGCCCGAGTCCTGGCGCGGCGTCCTCGGCGAAGAGCTGCAGAAGCCCTACTTCAAGGAGCTCACCGAATTCGTCGAGGAGGAGCGGGCCAAGGGGCCGGTCTATCCGCCGCGCGACCATGTGTTCGCAGCCCTGGATGCCACGCCCTACGACAAGGTGAAGGTCCTCGTCCTCGGCCAGGACCCGTATCACGGGGAGGGGCAGGGGCACGGGCTGTGCTTCTCCGTGCGGCCGGGCGTGAAGACGCCGCCCTCCCTGCGGAACATCTACAAGGAGATGAATGAGGAGCTCGGCCTGCCGATCCCGGACAACGGTTATCTGATGCCGTGGGCCGAGCAGGGCGTGCTCCTGCTCAACGCTGTGCTGACGGTGCGCGCGGGCGAGGCGAACTCGCACAAGGGCAAGGGCTGGGAGAAGTTCACCGATGCGGTGATCCGCGCGGTCGCCTCGCGGCCCGATCCGGCGGTCTTCGTGCTGTGGGGCAACTATGCGCAGAAGAAGCTTCCTCTGATCGACGAGGAGCGCCATGTGGTGGTGAAGGGTGCGCACCCGTCACCGCTGTCCGCCAAGAAGTTCTTCGGCTCCCGTCCGTTCACGCAGATCAACGAGGCGGTGGCGGCGCAGGGGCACGAGGCCATCGACTGGCGCATCCCCGACCTGGGCTGACGCCGGGGGTTCGGCCCGGGCCGGGGGTGGGCGCCCGGTGGACAGGTCCTGGACGCCCGCCCGAGCCTCAGCGGGATTGACCGCGGCTGCGGCTAGCGTCGAACGGAAACGGGTGGACGTGGACAGGGAGGCCGCAGTGACGGAGCAGCGGGAGACGTCGAAGGATGCCGTCATGACCAGGATCGGCCAGGCGATCATGCTGTTGCACGGCGGCGACCGGGAGGAGGCCCGCAATCGCTTCGGCGAGCTCTGGTCGGAGATCGGCGAGGACGGGGACGCCCTGCACCGGTGCACCCTCGCCCACTACATGGCCGACACGCAGGACGACCCTGGTGATGAGCTGGCCTGGGACCTCAGGGCGTTGACCGCGGCCGGCAGTCTGACCGACGAGCGCGCGGCACAGCACTCCGATGCGCTCGCGATGCGGGCGTTCTATCCCTCGCTCCATCTCAATCTCGCGGCGGACTATATGAAGCTCCACAGCCCCGAGGCGGCTCGGATTCATTTGGACAGGGCGCGCGCTGCCTCCGCTGTGCTCGCGGACGACGGGGCGGACGACGGATACGGGGGAGGGGTCCGCGCGGCGATCGCGCGGCTGGAGCTGAGGCTGCGGGAGCTGTGAGGGGTGGCCCGTCCGAGGAGGACGGGCCACCCGCTCGTCTCTCTCCTGCCGCGCTCAGCGACCGTAGGTGTTCTCGCAGATCCGGAACTGCGGGCTGCCCGCGGGCCAGTGCCCGTACCTCCGTCCCAGAGCGCAGGCATCCTTCCTGATGACGGGGGCCGGTGAAGCCGGGACGGGTGCGGTCACAGCGGGCGGGGCCTGACTCGGCCGGGGCTGCGCCGCCCCGGGGTGCTCCCGTTGCTGTGGTGCGCGGGGCGCGGCGCGTCGGGTGCCCGGCGGTGGGCCGGGCGCCGGGGCGGATGCGGACGCGGATGCGGGCGGCTCGGGGACCGGCAGGGCTCCCAGGCTGTCGTGGACCGGCGGCCGCACGATCGCCGGCGCCATGTCCTGGGCGGACCTGCTGGTCCCGGGGCGGGACGGAACATCCGGCTGCGGCGCCACGGACACACAGCCGCACAGCATCGTGACCGCCACGCCGACCAGGATCTTCACGGAGATTCGGGTTCGTTGCACCTGATCAACTCTGCTGTGCGCACCCGGTTTTGAGTGAGCCCGGAAGCCGGGATTGGCCCGCACGAGTTACGCCGGTCAGCGCAATGCCGCCTGCGATCCGAGCATCCCGCGCAGCAGTTCGGTGAAACCGGTGCGCAGCTCCTCCTCGGTCGGCACGGAGCGGTGGTACGACCCTGCGGCGCACGAGAACATCAGCCCCTCGCACCAGGCCACCAGGGACAGGGTGTGCCGTTCGGGCTCGGCCGATCCGGCCGCCGTCATCAGCGCCATCAGCGGCTCGCGGAACTGCCGGCCCGTCGCGTCGAAGAACTCCCGCAGTTCCGGGCGCCGGGTGGCCTCAAGGGCGAGCTCGTAGCGGCAGATGAGCAGTTCGGGGTGGCGGGTGAGATACCGGTGCAGGGTCGGCGCGAGAACGGCGGCCAGCGCCCGGGCTCCGGCGTCCGGTCCGCTCTCCGCACCGCTGCCCGAACCGTCCTGCGCGCCGAGGCCTGTGCCACCCGACCGTCCGGCGTCCGGGCTGTTGTCCGGTCCGGCGTCCGGCATCGAGAGCCCGCCCGGAGCCAGTACCTGCGCCTCCCGTTCCGCCAGGCGACGCACCGCGGCCTCCAGCAGCGCCTGCCGGGTGCGCGCGTAGTTGGACGTCGATCCCTGGGGGAGTCCAGCGCGTTCGTCGACCGCTCGATGGGTGAGACCCCGCAGGCCGCGCTCGGCGAGAAGTGCCAGCGCGGCATCGGTGATCCGGTTCGCCCGGGAGGTGCCCACGGAGGGGATGTTGCGTGTGCCCATGGGACCAACATACCGCTGACACTACACCTGTAGTATGCTGACTTCGCGACTACAGGTGTAGTGCCATCTGGTGGAGGAGGAGTCGTGGACAAGCCCCATGCGGTCGTCGTCGGCAGTGGAGTGGGCGGTCTGACCGCCGCCGTTGCCCTGTACCGGAGCGGCTGGGAGGTCACCGTCCTGGAAAGGGCCGCCTCCCTGGAGCCCGTCGGTGCGGGCATCAGCCTCGCCCCCAACTCCCAGCGCGCCCTGGATGTTGTCGGGCTGGGCGACAGGATCAGATCCCTCGCCGCCTGGCAGGGAGACGGCGGAATGCGCGGTCCGAGCGGCCGCTGGATCTCTCGGACGGACAGCGCGGCGGCGACCGAGCGGTTCGGCGGTTCGCTCGTCCTGCTGCACCGTGCGACGCTGATCGGAGTTCTCGCCGCCGAGCTGCCCGTATCCGGAATCCGTACCGGAACGGCGGCGAAGGTCGTGGACCCCGGCACCGCGGGCGGCGCCCGCGCCGTGGTCGAAACACCCACCGGGAACATCGAGGCCGACCTCGTCATCGGCGCCGATGGCGTCAACTCGGCCGTACGCACTCTGCTCTTCCCCGATCACCCCCGACCCTCGTACGCCGGATTCACCACCTGGCGCGTCGTCGTTCCCGCGCCCGATCAGCCCTTTGCCCCGCACGAGACCTGGGGGCGCGGTGCCCTCTGGGGCACTCAGCCGCTGAAGGACGGCCGGATCTACGCGTACGCGGCCGCCGTCGCCCCCGCCGGGGCCCGGGCAGCCGACGACGAAAAGGCCGAACTCCTGCGCCGGTTCGGTGACTGGCACGACCCGATCCCCGGGATCATCGCGGCCGTCGAGCCGGGCCAGATCCTGCGCAACGACGTGCACCATCTGCTCGACCCGCTGCCCGCGTTCCACCGCGGACGTACCGTCCTCGTCGGCGACTGCGCGCACGCCATGGCACCCAGCCTCGGGCAGGGCGGCAACCAGGCCATCGAGGACGGCATCGTGCTCGCCCACCACGCGACGCCCGACGCCGACCTCGGGGCGGCTCTGGCTGCGTACAGCGCAGACCGGCTGCCCCGGACGAGCGCCATCGTCCGCAAGGCCGCACAGACGGCCCGGCTGATGAGCCTGACCAACGCGCCCGCCGTCGCGGTACGCGACACGCTGATGTCCGTCGCCTCAAGATTCGGGCCTGCCCTGGTCCTGCGTACCTTCGACGGCATCATGGACTGGCAGCCGCCGCAGCACACGTATGCTGCCCGGACGCAGGACACGAACACGGCACGCGCCAATCGGAGGGAGACCTTGTGAAGGTCGGCTGCATCGGGCTCGGCGACATCGCGCAGAAGGCGTATCTGCCGGTTCTGACGGCCCTGCCCGGGGTCGAACTGCATCTGCAGACCCGTACCCCCGCCACCTTGATCGCGGTCGCCGAAACCCACCGGATCCCGGCTGGGCAGCGCCACGCCGACCTCGAGTCACTGCTCGCCCAGGGTCTGGAGGCCGCGTTCGTCCACGCACCGACCGCCGTACACCCGGAGATCGTGGGCCGACTGCTGGACGCGGGCGTCGCCACGTACGTCGACAAGCCGCTGGCCTACGAACTCACTGATTCCGAGAGGCTGGTGAGCCTCGCCGAAGAGCGAGGGGTGAGCCTCGCCGTAGGTTTCAACCGCAGGCTCGCGCCCGGCTACGCGCAGTGCGCCGAGCACCCGCGCGAGTTGATCCTCATGCAGAAGAACCGCGTGGGCCGGCCCGAGGAACCGCGCAGCACGGTGCTCGACGACTTCATCCATGTCGTCGACACCCTGCGCTTCCTGGTGCCGGGGCCGATCGAGCACACCGTCGTACAGGCCAGGATCCGCGACGGTCTGATGCACCATGTCGTGCTGCAACTGGCCGGTGACGGGTTCACGGCCATCGGCGCGATGAACCGGCTCAGCGGCTCGACCGAGGAGCGGCTGGAGGTCTCCGGCCAGGACTCCAAGCGCGAGGTCGTCAACCTCGCCGAGGTGATCGACCACAAGGGGCAGCCGAGCGTACGACGGCGCGGCGACTGGGTGCCGGTGGCCCGCCAGCGCGGCATCGAGCAGAGCGTGCTGTCCTTCCTGGACGCCGTGCGGGCCGGAAGGGTGCTGAGCGCCCAGGACGCCCTGCAGACGCATGAGCTGTGCGAGCGCATCCTGCGCGACCTGGACTGCGCCTGAGGCCGACCGGCACATGGGGGCGGCGTCGCGAGGTCCGCGTCGTCTCGGCGAACGGCCCCGGACAGCCCGTCCCGCCTCCTCCTACGGCCCGGAACGGCCGGCGGGTCCGCCGCCCGAGGCGATCACCGGAGCCGCATCACCCTTCGCACCGGCCGGCCCGACCCGGTCACGCCTCCTGAGCGAACGCACCCCTTCGAAGGCGCAGAACGCAACCAGTACCACCGCCGCCCCCTGCACCGGCCAGTCGCCCAGCCGGACGAACAGCGTCGTACCGGAAGCCAGTGGTACGTCGAACACGGCGGCCCCGCTCGTATCCGTACCGAGCGGGGCGCCGATCCGCTCGCCCTGCGGGCCGTACACCGCACTGACCCCGGTGAGCGTGGCGTGCACCATCGGGCGGCCGTTCTCGGCGGCACGCAGCGCTCCGAGCGAGGCGTGCTGTTCGGGCGCCCAGCTGTGCTGGAACGTCGAGGTCGACGACTGGGCGACCAGCAGTTGCGCACCATCCCGGGTCAGGCTCCGGCTCATGTCGGGGAAGGCGGACTCGAAGCAGATCAGCGGCCCGATGCGCAGCCCCTTCCCTCCGGCGGCACCGGGAAGCGACATCGTCACCTGATGGGTGCCCCGCAGCCGGTCCTCGCCCGCCGCCTTGCCCAGGGACGTGGCCCAGCCGAGCACAGAGCGGGCCGGGATGTATTCGCCGAACGGCACCAGCCGCATCTTGTCGTAACGCTGCCCGGTCAGCCCGCCCGGTCCCACCAGCACAGCGGACTTGAAGATGCCCGCCCGCCTCGATCCATCCGTCTGCCGGGCGTCCATGTTGACCAGCACATCCGCGCCCACCCGACGGGAGAGGGCCGCGATCCGGGCGGTGACGTCCGGGTGCCGGGACAGATCCACACCGACACTGCTCTCGCCCCACACCACCAGATCGAGATCGCGCCCCGCCAGCGAGCGGGTCAGTCGCTCTCCGACGGCGAGCCGGCGCCCGACGCTGTCGGGGCCCGTGATCAAACCTGGCTGCACGACGGCGATCCTGGCCACGCCCGACTGCTCAGGCCGCGGCGCCCACTGTGCCATCGCCCCCACGGCCAAGGCGCACACCGAGATACCGACGACGGCGACCGTACGGGCGGCGGCGGCCACGAAAAGCAGGGCAACCGCTGTGTTCACGGCGACCACCAGAAGGCTCACCAGCCACACCCCGCCGACGGATGCCACGCGGAGCGCCGGAGCCACCTCCCACTGGCTCGCGCCGAGCAGCCCCCAGGGACCACCGAGCCCCTGCCAGGAGCGGACCAGTTCGATCATCAGCCAGCCGCACGGCACCACGACGATCGCGGCCGCGGCGGCTGCGACCGACACCGGCCCGCGCAGTATCCGGAAGACCAGCAGCCCCCACGGCGCCCACAACAGACCGAGCAGCGCCGCCAGGACCACGATGAACACATGGAGACTCGGCATCAGCCAGTGATGGACGGCGATCAGGTAGCCGATCCCGCCGAGCCAGCCGTCGAGCGCCGCCCGGCGCCCCGTGCCGGCCGACCGGATCAGCAGCAGCCACGGCACCAGACCGACATAGGCGAGCCACCACAGGGAAGGCGCCGGGAACGCGAGCGCGGGCAGCGCACCGGCGAGCAGCGCGACGCAGTCGCGCGACAGGCCGGACCGCAGCATCCGCTCCCCCTGCTCGCGCCGACTGGCCGGAATCCGCATGCTGCGCCTCCTCGTCCTGCTGATCAGCAGTGTCCCCCCTGCTCGGCCGTCGCGCAGTTCTTTCCCGGCGTGAGAGGGCGGAAGTGCTGGTGAGCGGGCTCATGCGGGGATGGGCGAGCCCGCTGTGCCGCGCCACTTCTCATGCACGGTCACGGTCCGGATCCGCCAGCCGCTCCCCGTACGCGACAGCGTGAAGGCGTACCGCCCACCGGAGACGAAGTTCGGTGCGGTCGCCCGTACCCCGGAGCCGTCCTCGCCGCCCGCCGCGCCCTCCAGCCGCATCGGGTTCAGGTAGTCGGCCCGCACTTCGGCGCGGTCGCCGGGACAGCCTTCCAGGTCCTGGATGTCGAGCCGGCGGTTGACGATCAGATGCTGGCGTACGGGGAAGAGCCGCATGGTCTCCGCGAGCCACTGGGCGACCTCGGCTGCAGGCCCTTCGACACCGCCCGCGCCGCGGTAGTCGGCGCGGCCGTCCGCGGTGAACAGGGCCCGGTAGCCCACCCATTCGCCGTCGTCCACCGCCATGGCATAGCCGGTGATCAGTGCATCGATGGACAACTGGTCCATCACGGTCGAGAGATCCATGCGCTGCGTCATCGGGTCAGTGTCTGCCCGCCGGCGTCCGAGGCCAAGGGGCGTGCACGCACGACGGGCCGGCACAACTGTCAGCAGGGCACGACGGCAACCGGGCCGAGCGCATGCGTGAGCGTGGTCTGTGCGACGGGGGAGAGCCCGAGCCCGAGGGACTCACCGCCCTTGCGCCGCCCGATCACGGTCAGCGCAGCGGTTGCCGAGGCCGTGACCAGGGCGCGGGCAGCGGAGCCGCCGACCGGTTCTCTGACGACCTCGACCTGCGGGTACTTCTCCCGCCAGCCTGCGGTGAGTTCGGCGAGGGTTCGCTCGGCCGCACCTGCCGCCGCGTCGCGGTCGAAGACCGGGCCGCCGGAAAGCATCGAGGAGAACATCGTCCAGCCGTGCACGATCCGCAGCCGTGCACCGGGCCGGGAAGCGGCCGTCACGAAGGCGAACTCCAGCACCGCTTCACTGCTCTCGTCGGCGGCCACACCCGCGACAATGTCGGGGAAGGATTCAGCCGCCTCCGCTTCGCTCTCGTCCGACGGTCCGCTGTGGATGACGACGACGGGGCACTGGGCCATCGAGGCGGTCGCCAGACTGTTGGAGCCGAGCATGAGCGACCGGAAACCGCCCAGACCGCGTGAGCCGACAACCACCAGCGACGCACCACCACTGAGCGAGGTGAGCGCTGCCGAGGGGAAGTCCAGCGGTGTGAGCGTCGACGGGTGCAGATCCGGAGCGATCTCGGACACCCTTCGTACGGACTGGGTGAGCAGTTCCTCCGTCTCGCGCTGCTGCGTCTCCTGGTCGGCGCGCCGGTACGGAGCCCGGGCGTGCACGATCACCAGCGGGAGCCCCCGGCGGACGGCTTCGCGGGCGGCCCATTCGAGTGCCTCACGGCTGTGCGACGAGCCGTCGACGGCTGCGATCACGGGAAGCTCGGTGGTGGTCATGATTTCCCTCCAGGTTCCGGCAGTACATGTCCCAGGCTGGTACGCGCACACGTCGTACGGCAGGGACTTTCGGCCCCATCTGTCCGGGAAGTTCCAGGCGGAGGCCGCCGCGCGCATCAGGCCGCGGCACGCCGCGTATGCTACGGCCGGTCGCGGTCCGGCGACGGCATCACCGGTACTCCGCGGGGCGCAGGGCGACCGCCCCCGCCGGTCGCTCGCTCTGTCACGCGACAGAGGCGTCTTCGGGCTGCTTCATCCAGTCGTTCCCGCCGTCTACGGCGGTCCGCCGGGACGGACCGGTGTCCTGGTGCTGCCCGTGCCGGCCCGCCTCCTCGGGCGGGTGGTCGTCGCGTACTGACGCGTGGGAGTGCTCACCCGCCCCTTGACCTTCCCCTCCGGGCAGGCGGCATCGTGTCCCTGTCGGAATGACCGGGACGTACACCCGCCCCGGTCCCCAGGAGCGGAAGAGGTCCGGATGGAGTCGCGTTGCGTCGTCTTCGATATCGGTGGGGTGCTGGAGATGACTCCGGCAACGGGATGGGACGTGGCGTGGGAGCAGCGACTCGGCCTTCCGCCCCGTTCCATGCATCAGCGGCTGGGAGATGTCTGGGATGCGGGGAGTACAGGGACACTCACCGAGCACGAGGTACGTGAACGGGTCGCGGCGGACCTCGGTCTGGACCCGGTGCAGACGGAGGCATTCATGGCCGACTTGTGGGACGAGTACCTCGGGAGCCCCAACGAAGAACTGATCGACTATGTACGCACCCTCGGTTCCCGCTGCAGGCTGGGCATCCTGAGCAACAGCTTTGTCGGTGCCCGGGAACGCGAGGAGGAGCTGTACGGCTTCGGTGAACTGGTGGACGACATCGTCTACTCGCACGAGATCGGCATCTGCAAGCCCGAAGCGGCCGCGTTCGAAGTGACGTGTGCCCGGTTGGGTGTGAAGCCCGCGGACTGCCTCTTCATCGACGATGTCGCGGTCAACGTCAGCGCGGCGGAGGCGACCGGCATGCGGGGGCTCCTGTTCGAGTCCAACGCCGGGACAATCAAGGGTATCGAGACGCACTTGGGGTGCCGACGCAGGCCGTGAGACTTCCGGCCCGCTGCGATTGTCAGTGCCGGGTGCGATCCTGCCCCCATGGACGAGCTGATGCGGCAACGGCGCGTGTACGGCGCCGATCACGACGATCCCGACCCGGGGCCCCAGCCAGGTCACTCCTACCGGGAGTTGGTGGGCGGCCCGCTCGACGGGCTGCTCCTCGATGTGACCGGCTGGACGGAAACGGCGCTGCGCGAAGGGGCGGCTCTGAACACGGAGATCGGGCGGTTCGGCCCGGGCGGCCGAGCGGAGTACGAGCCCAGGGACGGCGACTTTGACCGGTGGGACTGGCAGGGTGACATACCTTGACCCGTCTCACCGTCGCACCACGTCGTACGGGCGCGGCCGACACGGTGCCGATGAGCCCGCCCTCATGTGCCGGTCGGCATAAGGCATGTCAGGACTAATCGCCTGAATCGCTCAATACTGGAACCATGGCACAGAAGACGTCTCGACCGCACGCCCCGCCGACCCTCTCCGTCAAGGGTCGGGACGTGCGGATACGCACTATCGGGATCGTGGTGCTGACGGGTCTTGCGATCTGGTTCATCGCCGCGAATACCGAATCGGTCGGCATCCGGCTGTGGATCCCCACCGTCAGCCTGCCGCTCTGGGCGGTACTGACCGTGACCCTGCTGGCCGGACTGGTCATGGGCGGGCTCCTGGCCCACCGCCGGGCGAAGCGCTGAGCCGACGAACGGGAGCCGGCGGACGGGGAGCCGGCCTCTCGGGCATGTGTAAGCCGGCCATGGCCTGTCCGGCGGATCAGGGCCGGGCAGACCCTATCCCGCCGACTCACCCGCGTGCGGGCTCAGCACCCCGGCCGCAATCAGCGCGAAGCAGGACCAGCCCGAGAAGTACGCGGTAGATGACGAACGGCATGAAGCTCTTGGTCGTGATGAACTTCATGAACCAGTTCAAGTCGAGGTTCTGAGAGGCTCTGACCTGCTGTTTTACCACTCTTCTAGATTGATTGGGAGAGCAGTGGGAGATGTCGCTTTCCAGTGCTCTCCCCCTCGCCGGCCACGAAGCATGGCCACCTGGTTCGCAGCGAATCGGCAATCTCCTGCTCCATGGTCAGGGGAACGTGCGAGTAGAGACCTTTCACGCCGGCGACCTCGTAGAGCAGGTAGTCGGGGGTGCCCCCCGGCCAGCCCCGGGCTCGGTAGCCGTCTGCCCAGGCATGAATCTGCTGCTCGAATCCGGTCACGTCGCCCAGCGCGGCCAGGGCCTCCAGGCGTAGTTCCTCATGCCCAAGCGCATGAGAGACCGGCCCGCCCGGCATGTCCGGCAGACCTCTCCATCCGCCCCCCCTTGCTGCCCGGTGCCCGCTGTGCCCGGCTGCCCGCTGCGGGCCCAGCGCGAACCCCCGATGGCCAGGAGCGTAGAGGGAGTTTCCCGCCCTGCCCGCCCTTTCGGACAGCCCCTCCCCTCACCCCCTCGGTCGTCCTGCCCGGCCGCTGGGGCCGGGCGAACACCCAGGAGTGAAACCATGGACAAGCCCATACCCATCACCCGCCAGCTCACCTACGCCGCGTTCGTCAGCCTCGCCAGCGGGGCTGCCTGGGCGGCGGGTTCGGAATGCGTGGCGGGCCTTGTGTGGTGGGTGCAGCACCGGTAGCCGCCCCGGATTCGCTCGCAGCCCGTCCCCCGAACCCACCGGCCGTGCGGGAAGACGACGGTACTTACGCTGCAGCGCCGCGGCGATCACCGTGAACAGAGGTGCCACAGCGCCTGACCGGCCTCCGTGCTCACCCCCTCCCGGGCTCTGGGTCGCAAGAAGCCAAAACTGGAGGCCCACGCGGCCCGGGAGATGCTTCAGCTCTCCCGCCGCGTCGGAGTACCCCGCTGCGAACGCCTGGTCCAAGAAACCCTGTCGGGTTTCCAGCTCTATCACACTGTCACCGGTGTCCCCGGCCTCCTTTGCCTGGCCGCAGCCCGACACGCGACGGGCGACCAGCGCTCTGCAGATGTCTGAAATTTGCTGATCAATCCGTGGCTTGGGTCGTACGCTTTGCGGAGTAGCCGCGCATAGCTGGGGAGTCTGGTGCGGAGGATGCGCCTGCGCTCCACGGGGCGGTGGCACGGTCGCGGGGGTCTGATGTATCTAGCCAAACTCACCGCCGAAAACTTCCGAGTTTTCGGTGCTCGGCGGTCGGTGGAGGACTCCGGGAGCTCGCTCAGTCTTGAGCTGCAGCCTGGAGTGTCCGTTCTGCTCGGGGAGAACGACGCAGGGAAGACCGCTGTCATAGATGCAATCCGACTGTGCCTGCTAACGACAGCAGTGGACTACTACCGTGTTACCAAGGACGACTTCCATATCGGACCGGAAGGTAGAGCGGACACCTTCACCATTTCGTGCTGTTTCAAGGATTTGTCAACGGAGGAGCAGAGCATCTTCCTGGAGTTGCTCACCACGGACCAGAATGGGACGACATCTCTGCATATCAGCTTCAAGGCTCAGCTGATGGAATCACTACCGCCGCATCGGGTGTCCATCACGACACGGACCGGCTTGGACGGTGACGGCCCAGCCGTGGACGGCGCTGCCCGGGAGCATCTGAAGGCTACGTATCTCCGTCCGCTGAGGGATGCCGAGGGGGAACTGAAGGCGGGGCGTGGCTCCCGCCTCTCGCAGATCCTTGCCGGCTATCCGACGATGAAGGACGAGGGGGCAGACGACTTCGATGCAGGAAGTGACACGGCGAAGACATTGGTCGGCATCCTGCGTCGCGCCGAGCATCACATCCGCTCCAATATCACGGTCACTGCCGCGCTCGATGACATTAACAGCGGCTATCTGCAGAAGTTTTCCATCGGTACCGATCAGCTCCGAGGGGAAATTGGTGTCGCAGGGGATGCGACTCTTTCCCGGGCACTAGAGCGGCTGGAACTTCGACTCGCCGCCGACGCGCCTGAATGGACTCGGCGTGGTCTCGGCTACAACAACGCACTCTTCATGGCAGCCGAACTCCTGCTGCTCGGCAATAGCGACGTTGCACCCCTCCTGCTCATCGAGGAACCCGAAGCCCACCTACATCCCCAACTTCAGACACGGGTCATGGACCTCCTACTCGGACGTGCTGCCGGTGGGGAGGACGCCGCCGGCCGGGTTCAGGTCATACTCACCACGCACAGTCCACACCTCGCCTCGGCAGTGCCGGTCGAATGGATCACCCTCGTCGCTGGGGGTCGCACCTACGGTCTCGCACCGGGTGCCACCCGGCTCGAACCCAGCGACTACGCCTTCCTGTTCAAGTTCCTGGATGCGACCAAAGCCAACCTCTTCTTTGCCCGGGCCGTAGCTCTGGTCGAGGGGGATGCGGAGGCTCTATTGCTGCCAGCCCTTGCGGAGGCCGCTGGCTGGTCGTTCAGTGAGAACGGCGTCAGCATCGTCAACGTGGGGCACACCGGTCTCTTCCGGTACAGCCGCATCTTCCAGCGGGAGGGTGACCAGATTCCAGTTTCTGTTGCGTGCATTCGTGACCGAGACCTACTGCCACCTGCGACCCCGGCCGACATGCGTGGCCAACTCCCTTGCGTCACGGACATGACCCCTGAGCAGGTCGAGCAACACGTGGCGGGGTTGAAAGACGAGGACGCAGGACCGGTGAAGACTTTCGTCTCTGATCACTGGACGCTCGAGTACGACGTTGCGGCAGCTTCGTGGCCTCTAACAACCATCATGCATCAGGCCGTTCGATCTGCATGGGCGTCCACGAAGAAGTGGCCTTCGGGCACCGAACTGGCCGACATTCAGGCGCGTGCGGCCGAGGAAGTCCAGGCGTGGCAGCGGGAAGGGATGTCTCCGAGTGAAGCGGCTATGCGGGTATATCAGCCGTTGCGTAGGAAGCCGGGCAAGCAGGCCAGCAAGGCCGTGACTGCACAATATGCCGCACAGCTCCTTCAGCCGGGATCGATCGGTCCGGACAAGCTGCCCACGTACCTGCGCGAAGCCTTCAGCCACCTGTGCGGCGGCGCCTGATCAATGAAGCTGCCACTGACGCCGGACGCACTGTCCAAGGAGAAGGTCGATGCCGCTGCGGTTGGGATGGGGCTCACCCTTCCGCACCAGGAACAATGGGACTTCCTGCAGAGCCTCTACACCCTGGATTTGCAGGCTGCCCCAGGGTCTGGGAAGACCAGCCTGATCGGCCTCAAGCTGGCCCTGCTCGCTCAGGGTTGGACGTCGGCCACCCACGGCGTGTGCGTCCTGTCCCACACCAATACGGCCAAAGACGAGGTCAGGAAGCGTGTCGTCGGCACTTTGGCCGGCCGCAGGCTCCTGCGCTACCCACACTTCATCGGGACGATCCAGTCCTTCACGCGCACCTTTCTCGCCACCCCTGCGATTCGCGGTCAGGGCGGGCGGGTGCTCGTGGTGGACGACGACGCGTACGCCGCAGCCGCCCAGCGCATCCTGCACACCAGCTGGACCTACGCAAAGCTGCGGACGACGCTGAAACACCAGACCGACGGGGAACGTCTGCTCTCTGACGCGTCGTATGTCTGTGAGGGCACGGACCTCGAGGTAGTGTCATTCCGTCCCCTCCCCTTCGGCGCGAAGTCGGAGAGCGGTAAGCAGTTCACGGCCCTCAAACATCGGATCGCCTGGTCCGGCATCTTCCGGTTCGCGGACATGTACGCCATAGCGGAGCGCCATCTCGCGCGCGCACCTGATCTTGCGCGAGCTGTAGCGGGTCGGTTCCCGTTTGTTCTCCTGGACGAGATGCAGGACACAGACGCCGTGCAGCAGCGTCTGCTCGACAAGGTATTCGGTGCCGGTGGCACAGTCATGCAGCGCGTAGGGGACGTGAACCAGCGGATCTTCTCAGGCAGCTCGATCGGAGGCGCCGGTGCCTCGTCGTTCCCCATGCCCATGGCGGGGGAGCTACCCGTCAGCCGACGGTTCGGCGGCAGGATAGCGAGCCTCGCCGCTCAGCTCACGGTTCACCGCCGTCAGGAGATCATCGGACACGGGCCCGAAGGCACAGTCGCCCTGCTCCTCTTCGACGAGAAGTCAGTCCACGAGGTCGTTCCCGCCTTCGAGTACCTGGCGGCTCAGATGGTCCCCGAAGGGCTGCTGGCGGCCAGTCCCCCGAGAGTACTTGGCGCCCGGAAGCAGCGGGGCGCCGCACAGCAGTATCCGCAGAGCCTGGCTTGTTACGTACCTGGTTTTGGCGCCGTCGAAGACGACCAGACGACCGCGACGCGAGGCCTGCTCGCCCCGATCGTGCGGGAGGCGCGAGCCGGATGGAAGACCGGGCAGGGACAAGCGGCGGTGGTCGACCTTTGGAACGGGATCCGCGCCCTGACCTGTCCTACCTTCTCGAGGGCGGCGTCGCCGCTGCCCGCGCTCGGCAGGTTGGACCGAGCACCTGCTACCGCAGGCGGGCGTACGAGAGCCATTCTCCTAGACCTGCTCACCGGGGCGATGGAAGAACCGGAAGTATGGACAGTGGTCACATCCCGCCTGGCCGCAGGCCTTCGCGACCTGGCGGACGGGTCAGCTCTGGACTTGTCCAGCCTGGACACTGTCCTGGAGCCCGACCGAGTGCAGACCGGTATGCCTGCCCGGCAGGGTACGGCTATCGCAGGGACGATTCAGAGCGCCAAGGGTGAGACCCATGCCGCAACCTTGCTCCTCGACTGCCTCGGACGCACGGGCAGGAAGTACGACGTAGGACAGGCGATCCCTCTCTGACATCGTTGGGTGAGACACCCTAGCGTGATCAGTTAGCCTGGGTGGACGAACGAGCAGGAGAACCACCCGTATGACCAGCACCAGC